>CADAHS010000001.1:0-15630 GCA_902787825.1 uncultured Ruminococcus sp.
ACAGTTGAAGAAGGCTACGAGATCGTTGAATACAACATCATCTATGCAAACGACGGAACAGTTACCGACACATCTGAGCTTACAGTTGATAAGGTAGACAGTACAAGGATCAAGACATTTGCAAACAGCACATATTCAGGACTGCTTCTTGATAAGGGCAATGGTGTTATCGCTGTTGGTTATGTAAAGGTAAAGGACAGCAATAATAACGAGTTCTATGTTTACACGACCGATCTTGGCGGAAAGTTTGCAGAATTAAACGCAGTCAACTAATTTGGATTCTTCACTTAATGTGATAGAATAAAGTTTTTAACCATGTGAGGAGGGACTAAAAATGGTTAAAGCATCTTATGAAGAGGCTATTCTCGAGGTAATCCGTTTCGAGGCTGAAGATGTTATCACAACATCTGATCCTTTGGGCGACTAAGCAATATAACTCGAAATTAGCTAATTTGTAGAAGACTGGCAGGCGGCTTCGGCTGCCTGCCAGATTTCGTTTGTATGTGAGGAAAAAAGATGACAAAAACATATAAAATAGCAGAAAAACTGATAACGATAAACTCGATCTACCCCGAAGTCCACGAATACTGCAAGGACTATGCCGCAGACGGTGAGCCTGATTTTTCCGTAGTCATAACGCAGGCTGACATTGATGCGGAAAAGCAGAAGGCCGATTCTGAATACGCCTATGAGGGCAAGAAGTCCCCGTGTTTTTCGCAGGGCGTTCTGGAGGAAACTGCTGTATACCGCAAGATAGCTGAGCAAATGCCGCTGTACGATACATTTGTGTTTCACGGCTCGGTGATCGCAGTGGACGGCGTGGGGTATCTGTTCACGGCAAAGTCCGGCACAGGGAAATCTACCCACACAAAGCTGTGGCGTGAGCTTTTCGGAAATAGGGCGATCATGGTGAATGATGATAAGCCCTTGATAAAATGTACAGACTGTGGTATAATGGTCTATGGTACACCCTATAATGGCAAGCACAGGCTTGGAAATAATATTGCAGTGCCGCTCAAAGCTGTCTGCATTCTGGAACGATCGGAGAAAAATGCTATCCGCAGGATCGACAAAAGCGAAGCATATCCTATGCTTTTACAGCAGGTGTATCGCCCGATGGACAAGACTGCATTTACAAAGACACTTTTGCTTATCGACAAGCTGACAGAACAGGTCGGACTGTACAAGCTCGGAGCCAATATGGAATCTGAGGCGGCTGAGGTGGCCTACAAAGCAATGAAAGGATAATTGTTATGAAACTGAAAAAAGAATTTATCGTACACGAAGCGGGAGATGAAACAATGCTCGTTGCGACGGGGAAGGCAAAGTTTTCGGGACTTGTAAAGGGCAATAAGACAGCAGGAGATGTGATCGAGCTTCTGAAGACTGAGACTACTGAAGCAGAGGTTATCAAAAAGATGCACGGGAAGTATGATGCTCCCGCGGGTGCTATCGAGCGTGATGTCAAAAAGATAATCGCACAGCTCAGAAAGATCGGGGCTATTGATGGGTAATATGACTTTTGAGCAGGTCATACAGAGTGACGGCAGGCTTATATATACCAACAAGGGCGATAGTATGATGCCGCTGATAAAGCAGGACAGAGATCTGCTCGTTATCAGTAAGAAGCCACAACACAGGCTTAAAAAGTATGATGTTGCGCTGTATAAACGTGACAGCGGACAGTATGTGCTGCACCGGGTTTTAAAGGTCAGAAAGCACGACTATATTATCTGCGGTGACAACCGCTGGAAAAAAGAATATGGCATAACAGACAGGCATATCATTGGTGTGCTTACGGCTGTTATCCGCAAGAATAAAGAGATCTCTGTAAATGATCTAAGGTACAAGGTATATGTGCATTTGTGGTGCGATCTGTTCCCTGTGAGGGCTTTTGTTGTACACGTTATCAACAAACTGAAAAGAATGATCAAAAGGAAATAGCTATGCAGACAAGTAAAAAAAAGAGATCAATGAAGCGCTTTTTACAAAAGAAGTATTTTGGTGCGCAAAAGAGATTAGTTCATTTCTTTGACGGCAGAAAAGATAAGAAGATCTGCGGTTGTTCGCTTGTAAAATATGTTCCTTCTTTATACAGGGAAACTCTGGGTGCCACTGGAAGTGAAGCTACCTGCTACTGGGCGCTGGACAAGATATTTAATGGCGAGAGCTTTAGTGAAAATGATTCTTTTATTGATGTTGGCTGCGGTAAAGGCAGAGTACTAGCCTACATGATAAACAAGGATTACCCTTGCTCGCTTACGGGCATTGAGCTTAATAAAGATGTTGCAGAATATGCGCAGAGTTGGTCGCAAAGATACAAGAAACTCAGGATCATACATGGCAATGCCTTTGAGCATGATTATAATGGCTATACCGTCTTATTCTTAGGCAGACCTTTTGAAACAGAAGCCTTTCAAAAATTCATCATTATGCTTGAAAAGAATCTTACACATACAGTCAGATTGTTTTACTGGTGGGATACACAAAGCGGGAGTTTTCTGGAAAACAGAAAAGGTTGGACAAGAATCAGACGAGAAATAATACATAAAAGCCACGGACTGTGTATGTACAGACATCCGCAGGGCTTTTCACTTTGGGAATATACTCCATGAAAAATAATGCAATAAAATGGCTCTATGCCGTTCCTGAAAAGAAAAAATGGTACATCGCCGCACTTATGCTCGTTCAGGCATTATACGGTGCATCAGGAGTGCTGTATGCGCTTTTGCTTCGCAATATGGTGGACAGCGCAGTATCACACAACAGCAAAGAATTCTGGATACAGGTCGTTCTGACAGTGCTGCTCGTGATCGGACAGATAGCTGTCCGAGCGGTCATTCGTTGGCTCACCGAGCTTTCAAAGGCGAGTCTTGAGAACATCTTCAAGAAACGTTTGCTGCGTAATATACTGAAAAAGGACTTTGCAAGCGTCAATGCCGTGCACTCCGGCGAATGGCTCAACCGACTGACAAATGATACAGTTGTGGTGGCTGAAAGCTATGTCGAGATACTCCCCGGACTGGCAGGAATGGTGGTTAAGCTCATCAGCGCTCTGGTAATGGTCGTCATACTGGATAGCCGGTTTGCAGTTATCATTCTGCCGGCAGGTGTGGCTCTGCTGTTTATGACCTACGCATTCCGCAAGGTGCTCAAAAAGCTCCACAAAAATGTTCAGGAAAATGACGGCAAGCTGCGGGTATATTTGCAGGAACGTATAAGCAGTCTGATGATAATACGCTCATTTGCTGCTGAGGAGCAGACCGAAACAGAAGCGATCCAAAAAATGCAGGCGCACAAAAACGCCCGAATGAAAAAGACACGCTTTTCAAACCTGTGCAATATCGGCTTTGGTACGGCAATGAACGGAATGTATCTTTTCGGGGCGGTCTACTGCGGATATGGAATATTGACAGACGCTATCACCTTCGGAACGCTGACTGCAATAACACAGCTTATTTCACAGATACAGTCACCCTTTGCAAATATCACGGGCTATCTGCCGAAGTTTTATGCCATGACCGCAAGCGCCGAGCGCCTTATGGAGATAGAACAGTTTGAGAACGAGGGAGTTCAGCCGCTCGTGCTTAACGAGGTAAATGAGTTCTACGCTGAAAGCCTTAGAAGCATTGGTCTTAAAAATGCAAAGTTTACATATTACCCAAATGTTGAGAACATCGGTGCGCTCACAAAGGACGACCAGCCGATAGTGCTCAACGATATCAGTGTTGAGATACAAAAGGGCGAGTATGTGGCTTTCACAGGTCACAGCGGCTGCGGCAAGTCTACGGTTTTAAAACTGCTTATGAGTATTTACAGACTTGATGGCGGTGAGCGCTATGTCAGAGATAATAATGGCGGTGTTGAGGAACTAAACAGCAAATGGCACAGACTATTTGCCTACGTTCCACAAGGTAATCAGCTGATGTCGGGGACGATAAGAGATGTGGTTTCTTTTGCAGACAGATCACAGTCTGCAGATGATGAAAAGATCATGCAGGCTCTCAAAATAGCCTGCGCTGATGATTTTGTGTGTGATCTTGAAAACGGCATAGACACGCTTCTTGGTGAGCGTGGCACAGGTCTTTCGGAAGGGCAGATGCAGAGAATCGCTATTGCAAGGGCAGTTTTCTCGGGCAGCCCGATAATGCTGCTTGACGAGGCAACGAGTGCACTTGACGAACTGACCGAAAAGAGACTGCTTGAAAATCTTCGCAGCATGACCGACAAAACGGTTGTTATCGTCACGCATCGGCCGGCAGCGCTGGATATATGTGACAGGGTACTTGAATTTAAGGAGAACGGAGTATTTGAAAAAAATGGATAAGCGGGAATATATCAGGGCAATAAAGGACGTTATTTATCTTGCTTACTGCGGCGTAAATGGGAAAATACCAAGCAGTGCAAGGGTGCAGAAAATGGATATTTCTGCGGTATATGAAGCCTCACAGAAACATCTTCTGACGGCGATCTGTGCGATGTCTCTTGAATCGGCAGGCATTAAAGATGATCGTTTTACGCAGGCAAGTGCCAAGGCAATACGCAGAATTGTTCAGATGGATATCGACAGAGCGCAGCTTTTTGAGCACTTTGAGAAGGAAAATATATGGTATATGCCACTCAAAGGTTCACTGCTCAAAGACCTTTATCCTAAGTATGGTATGCGCCAGATGTCGGATAATGATATACTCTTTGACAGTACCCGTGCTGAGGACGTAAAACGGATAATGGAATCTATGGGCTTTACCTGTGGACATATCGGTCGGGGAAACCATGATGTGTATTACAAGCAGCCTGTCAGCAATTTTGAAATGCACACCGGATTGTTTTCTGATACACATATAGCTCTTGGACTCAGAGATTTTGTTGAGTATTATAAAAACGTAAAGGAAAGGCTTATCAAAGATGAAAGCAACGCCTGCGGCTATCATTTCAGCATTGAGGACTTTTATGTATTTATGACTGCTCACGAATACAAACATTACTCAAACGGCGGAACCGGTCTGCGTTCGGTGCTTGATACCTATGTATATCTGTCAAAGCTCGGTGACAAGCTTGATATGCAGTACATAAAAACCGAGTGTAAAAAGCTCGGTATGGCGGAATTTGAAAGTCAGAGCAGAAGCCTTGCGATGAATCTTTTCGGCGCAAAAAAGCTGACGGAAGAGAACAAGCAGATGTTGAAGTATATTGCTTTCAGCGGCACCTATGGTACGATAGAAAATATGATCAACAACAAGGTCGCAAAATACGGAAACAGCAAGCTTGCAAAGATGAAATATACGCTCAGAAGGCTGACGATACCATTAAGCGAAAAGAACGAGCGTTACAGTGCCGTGAAGGCTTATTATCCTTGGTTCTATGAGAAAAAGTATAGGATTCCGCTGTTGTTTTTCTATCGTTTTGGCAAAGGCCTCACAGTTAGCAGGAAAAAAATCACGCAAGAGATCAGGATCCTTTCAAAACGTAATCGCTGAAATGTAATAATGACGGACAAAGATATTTCTCATTCAACTTGTAAAAACAATCTTTTGTTATCAATTTATATAGCAGATCTTAGAAAAAAACAAGACGGAAAGCAAATGAAATGCTTCCCGGCTTGTTGTTTTTGTTATGAATCAAAAAATCGACGTCCGTCATCGGTTACGAGCCTTTCAGACTTGGGATACTCAAAGATCTCAGGATTTTCTGCGTTTTCAGCAAGATAATCGGCAAATCTTTTTGCATACCATTTTGCCATGACAAGGTTGTGCAAAAGGTAATTTCCACAGTTTACGGGTGATGCGCCCGGAACTTCTTCTGAGTTCTCAACAGATCTGAAAGCTCTGATAAGAAGATCGCAGATCTCCTTTGGCTCACTGTTCCCCTTGAGTATAAGATAGAACCCGGTCAGACATCCCATCGGTCCCCAGTAGATCACACGATCTTTCCATTCGGTGTCATTTCTGAGGTATGTTGCAATGATATGTTCCAATGAATGCATTGCTGCCACTTCAACGGCAGGCTCAGTGTTTGGCCTTGTTACTCTCACATCATAAGTTGTGACGAGCTGATCTCCGAGTGTATCCACTCTGCTGGTGAATATTCCGGGGATTATTTTTGTATGGTCAACTGAAAAGCTTGGGATAAGATCCATAAAGACAGCTCCTTTCAAATTGTTTTTATCAGCAAATGTTCCTATTAATTATACACTAACAATTCTCTCGTGTCAACCTGTTCAGTTGTATATCACTTATGGCAGATCCTCTTTCTGTTTTAATGGATAACCATTTATATCGGGTACATCGGCAATTCAAGTGTGTCCTGTGAATCAGTTGGCAGGGAGCTTTCAGGCTTACTGCTTTTGTCGCCAGCCGGGTCGCCGGACGAACTATTCTCCTTCAGGCTTTGCGTCTGCGAGTTATGTGAAACAGAGCTTTCTATCGTGCTTTCTGTATCACTTTTTGAACCTGAACTATCGGTATTGCAGCCGGATAAGATCGCTGCACACAGAATAACCGCTAAAATATATTTTTTCATTCTGATCTCCTTTTTAACTGCCGTTCATTATCTCATTAACAAAGTCAGTAAATGTCTTGTACTGGTCATCGGGGTCGAAGTCCACATCAGCAGCACGCTGTTTGCTCCTGCCCTCGGGAAGATAATCATATGCTATGTTGTGCAGCTGCCACTCGTCAGCCATATCCTCAGCATTTCTCCATGAAACCATATCACGACCATGTACCTTGTGAATATCAAGAAGAGCATTACAAATTACGATCATATCATGTCTGTTTCGCACTCTGTAAGACCCGTTGATACGCCAGTTTTCTTTGCCGTTCGCAAAAACAGTGAACTTTGCCGTGTATTTTTCTCCTGCATAGGTGAACTCGTAATCAGTACCCTTGCCGTCAGTATCGGTGATCTTAATGCTATCAATTACCGGACTTTCAGAAATTGCTGCGGCATAGCTGTCAGCTGCCTCGCTGTAAGCATAAAGCGCCCTTGCAAGTTTGTTTATCGGCTTGGTCTGGTCAGGCTCATGTTCAAGCACGCTATAAACATATGAAAGTGCGCTGAATGTCATTTCGAGTCCGTCAGCCGAAGCGGTGAAATTCTCGCTCAGCTTGTCAGCGCCAATGTCTGAAAGCTCAATGTACTGTCCGCTGCTGCAGCTTTTTACGTTGGTCGTTTTACCGTTGAGCAAAACCTGAGCGGGGGTTTTGTCAAAATATATCCGCAGTGTTGTTTTTGAATCCACAAGTAATGTGATGCCTTTGATTTTTGCATTCTGCGCTATTGCGCCTGCTGAGGTCAATTTATACTGTGAAACATCTCTTGCCGTGATCTTCGGAAGCTGTGCATCAAGCCCGGGATCACCGCCTTTAAAATAAGCACGAGCGTATTGTGTGTAAACATCGAGCGAATTGACAAGTGCTTTCAGAGTTTCTCTTGAAGAGCTGTCTGCTTTGATATTGTTGATGTGATCTTTCACGCTGTAAACAGCCTTGTCATCATCAAAACGTTGTTTTCCACCCGGTCTGTAAAGCTCGCATAGACCATCCTTGCTAAACGCACAAAGAGTTATTTTGTCATCACACTGCGTAGGATCAACAGAGTATGAAAGATTATAAAGTCCTTTGTTTTTGCCTTTTGCAATAGGTTCAAGAGAGCGTGTATTCAATGTTGTTTTACCGTTCGGACCGTTAAACTCAAAGTGATCGACCTGAGAGATCGAATCTGCATCTACCAAAAATTCAACGCCTATATCGCCTGCAAGCGACAGACTCATGCTTTTGATAATGCACTTTGCGCCGCTTTGTGCAAATACACTTGCAGCGCAGCCGGGAACGAACAGCCACAAAAGGATCGCAGCAGTTATTGTTGAAACTATCCGCTTCAAAAGCTCACCCCTTTTATAATAGTTTTTACTTCTGCTCAGTTAAAGATTATATCATAATGTTTTTATTGTGTCAATTCGATCTCCACGATCATTATTTATATGCTTTGAGAGATCTTCGATAACTGCAAAGGTAAACCTTCAGCGATACAAAGACCGACATTTGCAGAATGTGAATGAAGGATCTTTGTATGTTTTGCACTATTATGTGTTTTGCCATTTGTGCAAGATTTTATATTTAACGTCTTGACAAATGTATATACTGTGTGTATAATGTATATATCAAGTATATACAATGTTGGTGATCACATGAACATAATTATTTCAAATTCGTCGGGAGTGCCCATTTATGAGCAGATAGTCTCCCAGATCA
The DNA here is from genome assembly GCA_902787825.1 of uncultured Ruminococcus sp. GTDB lineage: Bacteria > Bacillota > Clostridia > Oscillospirales > Ruminococcaceae > Hominimerdicola. Next base: position 8,253 of record CADAHS010000001.1, read on the forward strand.
AAGAGCAGATCATGAATGGCGAGTTGAAGGCGGGGGACGCTCTGCCTTCGATGAGAGCCTTGGCTCAGTCTATCCGTATAAGTGTCATAACGACCAAGCGTGCCTATGAGGAGCTTGAAAGAGACGGATTTATCGAATCTTTCACAGGCAAGGGCAGTTTTGTCAAAGGGCAGAATACCGAGCTTTTGCGTGAAGAGTATTTGCGCCAGGCGGAAGAACTGATGCAGCAAGCCTGTGACAAGGCACGCAAAGCCGGGGCAACTGTGTCAGAGCTCCATGATATGCTCGATCTAATCTATGGAGGGGAATAGTATGTCAGATTATGAGAATGCTATTGAGATCAAAAATATTACTAAGCATTATGACGGCTTCACACTTGACAATATCAGCTTCAATGTCCCCAAAGGCTCTATAATGGGCTTTATTGGTCAGAACGGAGCAGGAAAGTCCACAACAATAAACACGATCTTAAATATCATCAAGGCTGACAGCGGTGAGATCAGAGTTTTCGGTAAGGATACACGCACAGCCGATGCGCAGATAAAGCAGGATATTTCCGCTGTTTTCGATGAACTGCCTTTCCACGAGCAGCTCAATGCAAAGGCTCTTGACAGGATACTCAGGCACATTTTCAAAGGGTGGAGCAGCGAGACGTTTTTCGGATACCTTGAGCGTTTTCAGCTGCCTGTAAAAAAGAAATTCGGGCAGTTTTCAAAGGGAATGAAAATGAAGCTGCAAATAGCTGCGGCGCTTTCTCATAATGCAAAGCTGCTGATAATGGACGAGGCTACAACGGGGCTTGACCCTGTGGTCAGAAACGAGATACTTGATATCTTCCTTGAGTATCTTCAGGACGAGGAGCATTCGATACTTATGTCCTCGCATATAACCTCAGACCTTGAAAAGATCGCTGACAGCGTCACCTTTATCGACAAGGGAAGGCTGCTTCTCACAGGGTATAAGGACGAGATCCTTGAAACCCACGGTGTAGTAAAATGCAGCAAAGCCGATTACGAAAACATTGAGAAAGGGGATATTATTTCCGCAAGAATCGGTGACTATGGCGTTGAGGCAATGGTCAGCGACAAGCAGAGTGTTTCACGCAAGTATTCGGGGCTTGTTATCGACCCGACAACGCTTGAAGAGATAATGCTTTTCTATGTCAACCGTGAGAAAAAGGAGTGGAGCTGATATGAAAGGACTTATTTTCAAAGAGATATATCTCAGCCGGAAAAGGATCATCATATCACTTAGTATATACTTTTTTCTGATGCTGATATGCGTGCTCGTCAAGCTCTCGGCTGTTTACGGAAACCTGCGGCTTCTTAGTGAAGATGCGGTCAGAAATGCTGTGACTGTTACATTTTATCTTGCAGTGTTTTGTTCTGTTCTGTCTTTTGCGGGTTTTATCGCAGATAATATAAACTCTGATATCGTATCGCACTGGAGCAATTTCCAGCGCAGCACACCCATGACCGAAAAGCAGGTCGTAGGCGCAGCTTATATCTCAACGGGCATAATGCTTTTGTCGATGCTTGTGCTGCATATATTTATGACGCTGATGCTTTGTGCCGTTTTCGGCGAGACCTTCCGCTCATATTATATACCGGCGTTTTTTGCTTTTGCTTTTATTGTTTTTATCGGGTATGCTTACCGCCTGTTCTGTTTTTACCGTTTCAGGCAGCAGAAAAAAGCACAGTTCGTCTATTCAGTGACCTTCTTTTGTCTGTATTTGTCGCTGTGCTTTGCTGCATACAGCAGAATGTACGTTTATAAGGACAAAGCAAGTGCTCACAATGCACAGCTCGCCGAAAAAATGGGTTTGCCCTCTGATGCGTTTGGCACTATGGATATAGGACCATTTGTTAAGCAGGACCTGATCGCAGTCAGAGATCTGATTAAAAGCTATTGGTGGATAATTGTACTTTTGTTTATCACATTGACAGTTGTTTTATACTTTGTAAGCGTAAAAGCACTAAAACGTCCTTTCGACCTTGCAGGACAGATAACGCAGGATAAAAAAGAGAAAAAGAGCATTTTCAGTTCTCTTTCAGAACCAAAGAAAGCAGCGAAAGGAGATGACAGCTGATGCTCGGATATCTTTACAAGGAATTAAAGACAAATAAGCTGATCCTTGGCATTATGTTCGGTCTTATGATGTTTTTCAATGTTTGTCCTTTCGCCTCTGCAACAGGTGATGTTGAACCGGAAGGAGCATTTTTCTACGCAGTGTTCTTTATTATGTCCGGCTCCTCGTACCTGGTTATCGGTATGTGCGCCTCGGGCTTGGTTCAGACCGACGAGCGCAAAAAGTGGGGATATTTCAACGCCGCTGCGCCTAACGGTATCAGAATGCAGGTGGGCAGCATATATATCATTATACTGTTTGCACTTGTTTGCTGCTTTTGTATCTCGTGGGCCATTAATACTATAATGCGCAAAATGTCTGCTAATGTGCCAAATGTAACGGGTATGATGATAGCTATGGCTTTGCTCGTGCTGCTGCTGCGAGCTATCGAACTACCGTTCTTCTACGCTTTTGGCTCAAGGGTGGGAGGACTTGTAAAAACTTTACTTGTTTTCATAGTCATTTTTGCTGTTGCACTTTATTTTCTTTTTGCCGACCTCTCGTGGCTGGGCAGTCAGGACGAGGTTGTGGAAAAGATCTTTGAATTTCTGTCAAGCATCAGCGCAAAGAAACTGTGGAACAGTATTCTGGGCAAGATACTTATTTCAGCCGTTCCGCTTTATATCATTTCATATTTCATCAGCACAAAGGTCTACCTCAAGGGCATTGACAGACTTGAAAAGTAAGCTAATAACTATCCCTTTCATATAAAAACCGTTTCGGACTTGATTGCCCGAAACGGTTTTTGCTATTGAAGATCTTTTCTTCTTTTTTGTTTGTTAATGTACATTGCCTTGTCAGCAGCTGAAAGCGTCTCGTCAAATGAATCTTTACTTCCGACCGCACAGCCGATGCTGGCAGTGATTATGTACGGCTTTCCGGAAGTGTCCGAGATGTTATTCATAGTGTTTGTGAACTTTTTGGTGCGTTTATTGATGTCAGATTCATCATAGTCTCCAACGCCGATTATAAAAAACTCGTCGCCGCCTGCCCTGACACATATCTCACTTGTTAATGTCACCGATCTTGCAGCGTTGCCGATAGCTGTAATACAGAAATCACCCTCATTGTGACCATAGGTATCATTGACATATTTAAGCTTATCCATATCCATCACGGCAATGAAAAGTCTGTCAGTCGATTTTGAATCGTTAAGCAGCTTTTCAAGTTCTTCATACATACCTCGTCTGTTGTAAAGCCCAGTCATCTGATCCCTTACAGCATTTATCATATACTTATTCTTTGCTCTCACCATTTCAAGAGAATTGTTGACAAACCTCAGCCAGTTGCGGTATACAAGATTGATCCTGTGACTGTTTGAAAGCTCTCTTTGCAGCACTGCATAACCAAGCGTCTTTTCGTTGAAATGAACTGCCGAGAAATAGAACACATATGGAACGTCGCAGTCCTCGTGCATTCTTGGTATCATTTGCTTTGTGTCGAACAAAAAGCTTTGTTCACTCTCGTGAAAACTCAGCTCACCGTTATTTGAGCTTGCCAGCACAAGCCGCATCTTATCGGGATATCCGTTGATGATCTCTGAGTCGATATCCAGCCAGTTGTCGATAAGGCAAAGGTAGAAATTTGTAAACGGTTCGATGAGATTTGTATTTTCATAGATATTGTCGATACATCTTTGAGGAGTACTGGAGCTTGTTAGCTTCTCAAAAACATAACTCTCCATAAGCTGTCCGATATCAACGTTCTCCGTGAAGTCAGAAGATGTATAGTTTCTTATCGTGATATACAACGCATCCTTAAAGACATTTGATGCCCGTTCAATATCGGGTTCGCAGCCACAGCTCATACCTATATGCATGACACTGTCCATATTGTTTACAAACGGGTAGATCTCAGCGTCCGGTTCAAGCTGTTTTCTGATGTAGTCTACCGCCTCGGCAGCTGACTGCTTCTCGTTGGACTCAAATGTTGTCAGAGTCGTTGTGCTTAAAGATGCTTCAGCAGTACCCTCGTATCCGACAACTATAATATCCTCCGGGATTTTAACGCCGTTTGTTTTGAGCTTTTCAATAAGCCCCAGAGCCATATGGTCGCTTGCACATATGACAGCATCAGGCATAGATACAGTTCCGTCAAGCAGATCCTCAGCGAGCGAAATACCGCTTGTGTACCAGAAGTCACCATATATAATATGCTCATCGCTGACGGTCAGACCATGCTTTTGTATTTCATCAAGAAATATTGAAAGCCTTGATTCAGCTTCGGGGTGTCCCTTGTGTCCGGTAAGAATGCATATATTCTTTTTATTGTGCACCTCTATAACGTGGCGGCACATTTCTCTTAGGATCGGCTCGTTGTGGTTCTTGATATAGTGGAAATTGCGGTAAGGCACGATAAGCCCTACCACCGGAACGTGGCACTGTTTTTGTATGCGGTCGCTGATTTTACGCATTATCGTTCCGGAATAGTCCTCGGTAAGGGTAACGGTGTCAAGGATCACTGCATCAAAGCAGCTGTAATCAATAAGGTTGTATATATTCTGCTCACCTGTGCTGAATGTCTTTGCAAAATTCTGAAGGTGAGTCAGTGATGAAACGACGGTAACATTGTATCCGTATTTCTGACACTGAGTAAATATCCCGTCGAGCAGCCTTATACCGTGAGATTTTTCTGGCCTTGCTGTGATAAAGCAAATGTTTTTTCTGATGCTCAAAGTTACCTGTCCTTTCATATGATAATCTATTATACAATCATTTTATCAAAAATTCATCTGATTGTCAACGAGTGGATAAACATTTTATAGATAAAAAGCCTGCAAATCAAGAAATATTTATTTAAATTGTGCAAGCATTTAACAAACAAAGAAATGCAGAAAAAAGAGAGGCAAAACTGCCTCTCTTTAAAATATGTTTATCAGTCGTTTACAGCATTTTTAGCAATAACATCTGCAACGAGATTTGCCGGCAGCTGCTCATAGCGAACCTTTTCAAATGTATATGAGCCCCTGCCCTGAGTTGTCTGTCTGAGGTACATTGTAAAGTCAGCCATTTCAGCCATCGGGACCTCCGCTACGACCTCGGTTAGTCCTGCTTTTTCAGAAGGATTCATACCCAGAACTCTGCCTCTTCTCTTGTTCAGCTCGCCCATAATATCGCCGGTGTTGTCATCAGGAACAAGAACATTGAGCGCACCGATAGGTTCAAGAAGGACCGGATCTGCAAGTCGCATACCTTCCTTATAAGCAATGCTTGCTGCCATTTTGAAAGCCATTTCCGAGCTGTCAACAGGGTGATAAGAACCGTCAACAAGAATAGCTTTGAGTCCTACGACAGGGAAACCTGCAAGAACACCCTTCTTGATGCTCTCCTGAAGTCCCTTTTCAACAGCGGGGAAGAAATTCTTCGGAACAGCTCCGCCGAATACTTTCTCTTCAAATATAAGCTCATCAGATACGCAAGGCTCAAACTCTATCCAAACATCACCGTACTGACCGTGACCGCCGGACTGCTTCTTGTGACGACCCTGGACCTTGACTTTCTTTCTGATAGTTTCTCTGTATGCGATCTTAGGTACTGATACGTCGATATCAACACCGAAGCTGTTTTTGAGTTTGCAGATCACAGAATCGAGATGAACGCCGCCAAGAGTTGAGATTATCTGCTCAAGAGTATCAGGATCCTGTTCGTAGCTGACGGTCTTGTCCTCTTCAAGTATCCTTGATATAGCAGCGGAGATCTTGCTCTCATCGCCCTGTGACTTAGCCTTGACAGCCATTTTATAGCTTCCCTTGGGGAATTGCATTGCGGGGAACTGGACAACTCTTGAAGCGTCACAGATCGTATCATTAGTATTTACATTCATCTTCAGTGCAACTACGATATCGCCGCAGTTTGCCTCTGAAACATCTGTCTGCTTTTTGCCAAGAAGTGTAACGAGCTTTCCGATCTTGTCCGCTGCGCCTGTGGTTGCATTCACAACAGCCTTGTTAGGCGCTATCTTTCCTGAGAACACCTTCATGAACGACATTTTACCTACGAACGGATCGGCAACGGTCTTGAATACAAACGCTGTCATAGGATCGTTTTCGTTGCAGGCTACTTCAACAAGCTCACCGTTAGCGTCCTCTCCGACCATGGCATCCTTTTCAGACGGCGGAGGCAGCAGCAGATCTATTTCCTTGAGCAGCATATCGATACCGGCAAGATCTGTGCTTGAAACGCAGACAACAGGTGTGATAGCGCCGCTGTTCATTCCCTTGTGGATACCGTCAGTAAGCTCTTTCTGGGTGAAAGCTTCGCCCGAAAAAAACTTTTCAAACAATGCCTCATCAGTTTCCGCAACAGCTTCCGAAACTGCCTCTACCAGACCGTCGATACGATACTCCATATTAGCAGCTACCTCAGCGGTCGGCATATCGGTAGGCTCAGCCTTGCCGTTGACGTACTTATAAGCCTGCATCTCAATGAGGTTCACATAAGAAACGATCTTTCTGTCAGCGATGACAGGCACAACTACAGGGCAGACTGTCGGTCCGAATTCAGCTTTGAGCTGAGTGAGAACATTGTTAAAGTTTGCATTATCATCATCAAGCTTAGTAACTACAAACATAGTTGGCTTGTTGTACTTTTTTGCACAGTCGTATGCTTTGTGTGTGCCGACTTTGACGCCTGATTTAGCGGAAACAGTTATGAGCACACAGCCGCTGGCATAGATACCCTCGATCATCTCGCCCTCGTAGTCGAACAGACCGGGGGTGTCAAGGATATTTACCTTGTATTCACCTGTTTCAAGGGTCGTGAGCGATGTATAAACCGAAGTCTTTCTTGCGATCTCATCGGGAGTAAAATCGGAAACCGTGTTTCCGTCACTTATCTTTCCAAGTCTGTCAGTCGTTCCGCTCTTATATAGCAATGCCTCTGTAAGCGATGTTTTTCCTGAACCTGCATGGCCCGCAATGGCAAGGTTTTTGATCTTAGTGCTGTCATAGTTTTTCAATTTGAATCTCTCCATTCGTTGCTCGTTGAGCGTTTAATTTGCGGTATGTACTAAATATACAAAAAAGAATGACCGCATAGCTTAATTATATACTATTTTAACCATCATTACAATAGTATTTTTGAAAAAATCTTTCGTTATTATGAACAAATTTTATACTCAAAATTCTACATACTAACCATCACAGTATGACAAAAGGGGACAAACTGACGGTCATTCACTTACTAAGAGGGCTTTGCATATAATCAGATAGGGGGAGATGATAACCTCCCCGAACGAATCCGAAACGGAGAG
>CADAHS010000001.1:15668-233982 GCA_902787825.1 uncultured Ruminococcus sp.
TGTAATGAGAAAGCCTGTTATACTGTGCATTGGCAGCGATGCGAGATATATCTACACCTGTGAGGAGCTTTGCAGCCTGGGCAAGGTTTATTCCTATGGAACTAATGGATCGGTGGCGGAGACTGCTGCGCTTGACTGCATCGGACAATTAAAGCAAAAGGTCGATCTCCTCGTACTTCCGGTCCTGTCCGGCAAAGGACTTGATATCACGCTGTCCGAAGGCGAGGTCGTGTCCTGCTGCGAGCTTTCACCGCTGCTTGCTAAAAATGCGGTTGTTACCGGCGGAAGACTAAACACACAGATCATTGAGTACTTCTCATCTCTTGGTCATGATGTTGAGGATTACTTTGACAGAGAAGAGCTTGTTATCAGAAACTGCATTCCTACTGCTGAGGGAGCTCTACAGATAGCGATTTCCGAAATTGCAGTGACTATAAACGGCACCAGCACGCTTATCATTGGCTACGGCAGAGTTGCAAAGGCTTGTGCACGTTTGTTTTCGGCGGTCGGCTCAAAGGTGAGCGTAGCAGCAAGAAAGCTTTCCCAGCTTGCTATGGCACAAAACGATGGCTGTGAGTCTTTGCCGCTTGGTGAGCTGTCTGTTGCAGCACAGAACGCTGATATAGTGATAAACACTGTACCGGCACTCGTCCTTACACGCAGTGAACTTGAAATGATGAAAAAAGACGCACTTATCATTGATCTTGCCTCAAAGCCGGGAGGTACAGATTTTGAAGCTGCGCAACGCCTTGGCAGACGAGTAGTTCACGCACTTGCTTTGCCGGGCAGGACAGCACCCATTACAAGCGGAAAGATCATCGCAGAGGCGGTGAGGAACATATTTATTGAAAGGAGAGAAACAGATGTCTTTACAAGGCATTAGGATAGGATACTGCCTGTGCGGGTCGTTCTGTACGTTTGAAAAAAGCTTCAGTGCGGCAGAACGTCTTGTTGGCATGGGTGCGCAGCTTATCCCTGTGATGTCATATAATTCCGCTGAACTGTCCACACGCTTTGGTACAAATGAGCATAACATCGCAAGGTTTGAAAGGATCACAGGCAGACCTGTGATAAAGACCATAGTTGATGCTGAACCTATAGGACCAAAGAAAATGTGTGATATAATGGTCATTGCACCCTGTACGGCGAACACGCTTGCCAAGCTTGCCCTTGGGATAACCGACACGCCGGTGACAATGGCAGTCAAGAGCCATTTGCGCAACGGGCTTCCCGTAGTAGTGGCAGTATCCACCAACGATGCGCTCGCAGGCTGTGCAAAGAACATTGGTGCTTTGCACAATTACCGCAATTACTATTTCGTCCCGTACAGACAGGATGATACCGAGAATAAACCAAATTCGATAGTGGCTGACTTTGAGCTGATACCGCAGACGATTGAGCTTGCACTGATGGGAAGACAGATACAGCCGCTGATATTGTGACGATGAAGCTGTAAAGCCATGTGCTTTACAGCTTCTCTGCATATTTTTAATAAAATTCTTATAAAATGTGTTGACGTTTTTGTGTTAAAGTGATATAATATTCTAAATCAATGGCGATGCGCCGGATCAAAATCAAAAATCTGAAAGGATATAGTTTTATGAAGAATGTATTGTTTGTTTCATCAGAGTGCGTTCCGTTTATCAAGACCGGCGGTCTTGCCGATGTGGTCGGGTCGCTTCCCAAATGCCTTGATAAACAGTATTATGATTGCAGAGTGTTCCTGCCTAAGTATATGTGCATGGACGGAAAGTGGAAAGATCAGCTGGAATATGTGACTAATTTTTATATGGACTATGACGGACAGAGCAGGTATGTTGGTGTTCTGACGATGGTCTATGAGGGTGTGAGATTCTACTTTCTTGACAACGAGTATTATTTCAGCGGAGATAAGCCATATCTTGAGCATCACTGGGATATAGAGAGATTCATATTCTTCGACAAGGCTGTGCTTTCGGCTCTTCCTCTGCTTGAATTCAGACCTGATGTTATCCATTGCCACGACTGGCAGACAGGTCTTATACCTGTATTTTTGCACGATAGTTTCCAGGGCGGCGAATTTTTCCGTGGCATAAAGACGGTAATGACTATACACAATCTCAAGTTCCAGGGAAACGACAATGTTGACAGGATCAAGTGGCTGTCCGGACTTTCGGATTACTATTTTTCGATCGACAAGCTCAGAACAGGTATTGACGGAAATATGCTCAAAGGCGGACTTGTTTATGCTGATGCTGTCACCACTGTCAGCAATACTTATGCAGAGGAGATCAAGACAGCTTTCTACGGAGAAGGACTTGACGGACTTATGCGTGCAAGGAGCAACGACCTCAGAGGTATCGTCAACGGTATCGACTATGCAGAATACGACCCTAACACGGATCAGTATATCAATGTTAAGTATAACTATGATAATGTCCTGGAAAAGAAGATTCACAACAAGCGTGCGCTGCAGGCTGAGCTTGGACTTGAGGTCAACGATGACCGGTTCCTGCTTGGTATAGTCAGCAGGCTTACCGACCAGAAGGGCTTTGATCTTATCGCTTATATGATGGAGAAAATGTGTCAGCAGGGCATTCAGTTCGCTGTGCTGGGTACTGGCGACGGAAAGTATGAAGATATGTTCCGCTGGTTCGCAGGAAGATTCCCGGGACAGGTTTCTGCCAACATCTATTACAGCAACGCTCTGAGCCACAGGATTTATGCTTCGGTCGATGCTTTCCTGATGCCTTCGCTGTTTGAACCATGCGGGCTATCTCAGCTCATGGCGCTTCGTTACGGTACTGTGCCTATCGTGCGTGAGACAGGCGGACTCAAAGACACAGTTGAGCCATACAATCAGTTTGAACATACAGGTACAGGCTTCTCGTTTGCCAACTACAACGCTCATGAGATGTATAACACTGTGATGTTTGCAAAGTATATATTTGATGACAGACGTGATGAATGGAACGGCATAGTCAAGCAGGCTATGTCAAAGGATTTCTCATGGCAGGCATCTGCCTCTAAGTATCAGGAGATGTATGACTGGCTCATAGGCTACTGATAAATAACTAACATAACAGCCTCCGTGCAAACATATTATTGTTTAGAAACGGAGGCTGTCCTTATGAGAAGAAAAAATATTAGAAAGCTTGTTTGCTGTGTTGTTACGGCTGCTGCTCTTATCTTAGGCAGTGCGGAAACGGTGTTTGCGTCCTCAGGCGGGGAGCAGACAGCTGCAGCACAGCAGGCTTCAAAAAATATTACGCCCGATGAGGAGCTTCAGACGATATCCGCACAGGCTTATATCCTCACTGAGATGCAGACAGGAAAGGTGCTTTACGAGAAGGACGCAGACAAAAGTATTTTCTCATCTCATTTCAATAAGCTGATGACACTGCTGCTGCTGAGCGAGAAGATTAAAAACGGCAGTATCTCTGTCGGGGATAGCTTTACGGCCACGGAGCGTGCGAATGCCTGTAATGATCCGCAGATCTGGCTTGACAAGGGCGAAAAGATCACTGTCGATGAGCTTATAAAGTCGATAACAGTGGGAAACGCCAATGATGCAGCGGTCACAATAGCTGAGAATATTAGCGGGAACGAGGATAGCTTTGTTGAGTCGATGAACAAAAGATCCAGGGCTCTGGGAATGGACCATACGGTGTTCAAAGATCCCACCGGCGTAAATAAGGCTAATACGACTACGCCAAGAGACCTTTCTAAGCTTTGTGCGAAACTAAGCAGATATGAGTTTCTGACACCGTATCTGAAAACATGGCTTGTGAAAGTCAGAAATGCAAAGGCAGAACTTGTAAATTCAAATCGTCTTGTCAGAAATCTTCCGGGCATAACGGGAATGAAGGCTTGCTCTTCAGCTGAAAACGGAAGCTGCGGCTGTGTCACGGTTCAAAGTGCAGGAATGAAGCTGTGTGCAGTCGTTGTGGGCTGTGCAGACAGCGACAAAAGGGATCAGGATATCAAAAAGCTGTTCAAATGCGGTGCCCGGAGCTTTCAGCTGTACCGCCCGGAGATCCCCGGAGAGATGCTTGAAAATATACCTGTTACCGGCGGGGAGAAGCTTGAATGTGAGCTTGAAGCTGAAAATACACCGCTTGTTGTTATCAAACGCGGCACTGCTTCACAGCTTGAGGTCAGAATGAGCAGAGAACAGCTCATCAAGGCGCCTGTTGAAAAGGGACAGAAATATGCAGAATATACTCTTTGCTATGAGAAAGATCCGGTCTGTACGGTTGATATTGTTTCCAAGGAGAGTATTGAGGTAATGAATTGGTGGTGTGGAGTTAAAAAACTGTTGTATAATCTGATTAAATTGTAAAGAGTTTTTCGTTAAAATGCACAAATGCTATTTTTGATTTGTAAAACCCTTGAAATGTACAAAAAAATATTGTATAATTTGATTAGTTGAAAGTGAAAGGATCTGACTGTATTGTCTATAAAACTGCAAACAAAATATCTCAAAAATTTTATCCGTGAGGACGAGTATAAGGGAATTGCCCCTCTTGTTACGGCTGCTCACCAGTCTCTTGAAGCAAGAAACGGCCTCGGAAACGATTTCCTTGGCTGGGTAACTCTCCCGACAGATTATGACAAAGAGGAATTTGCAAGGATCAAGGCTGCTGCCGAAAAGATCAAAAAGACCTGCGATGTGCTGATAGTTATCGGTATCGGCGGTTCTTATCTCGGTGCAAGAGCAGCTATCGAATTTCTGAAATCACCTCTGTATAACAATCTGCCGAAGGACACTCCGGATATTTATTTTGTCGGGAACAGCATCAATCCTACATATCTTAATGATGTTCTTAAGATCTGTGAGGGTAAGGATATCTGTGTGAACGTTATCTCAAAGTCCGGCACAACTACCGAGCCTGCGCTTGCATTCAGGATCTTTAAGCAGCTGCTTGAAAAGAAATATGGTAAGGACGGCGCAAAGGAGAGGATCTTTGCTACGACCGATAAGGCTAAGGGTACATTGAAGGAGCTTTCTGACACAGAGGGCTATGAAACTTTCGTTGTTCCTGATGATGTCGGAGGAAGATTCTCGGTACTTACCGCTGTGGGCCTTCTGCCTATTGCTGCTGCGGGATGCGATATCGACAAGCTCATGCAAGGCGCAAGAAAAGCTCAGATCGCATATTCTAAGGACGATAACAACGATTGTTACAAGTATGCAGCTATCAGAAATATACTTGCCAACAAGGGCAAATCTGTGGAGATGCTCGTTTCCTACGATCCCTCATTCACAATGATGGGCGAGTGGTTCAAGCAGCTGTTCGGCGAGAGCGAGGGTAAGGACAACAAGGGTATCTTCCCGGCTTCCGCTACATTCTCGACCGATCTGCACTCGCTTGGTCAGTTCATTCAGGATGGTTCAAAGATAATCTTTGAAACTGTCGTTGATTTTGCAAAGCCTAAGACTGATCTGTGGCTGGAGAACGATGAGGCTAACCTCGACGGACTTAACTTCCTCACAAATCAGAATATGTCTGTCGTAAACAAGAGGGCTTTCCAGGGAACAGTTCTTGCTCACACAGAGGGCGGAGTTGCAAATCTTATACTGGAGCTTGAAACCCCTGATGAGGAAAATCTCGGCGAGCTTATCTATTTCTTTGAAAAGGCGGTTGCTATCTCCGGCTATATGCTCGGCGTGAACCCGTTCAACCAGCCGGGCGTTGAGAGCTACAAGAAGAATATGTTCGCTCTGCTTGGCAAGCCCGGTTATGAGGGCGCAAAGGCTGAGCTCGAAGCAAAGATAAATGCCGAATAAAACAAGGGACAATGAGTGCAAAACACTCTTAAAATAAAGCTTTTTAGCAGAATGGAGAGAATATTATGATTAATTTGATTCCAGGAAAAAAAGGCACAGGCAAAACCAAGATCCTCGTTGAGATGATCAAGAAAGCAGCTGAAAGTGCAACAGGTAATGTAGTGTGCATCGAAAGAGGAATGCAGCTCACATATGACCTTCCGCACAATGTAAGACTTGCTGATGCAGAGGAGTACGGCGTAAACAGCTATGACGCTTTCTATGGCTTTGTTGCTGGACTTCTTGCCGGGAATTACGATATACAGGAGGTTTTTGTTGACGGTATACTCAAGATCGGCGGCAGAGACTACGAGGCGCTCGGAAAGATGCTTGAAAAGGTAGCTATCCTGTGCAAAGACGTTAATATCGTGTTTACAGTTTCAGCTGATGTTGAAGAATTGCCTGTCAAGGTAAGAGCATATATCAAGTAATTGATCAGCCCCTCGGCAGAAAATTATAAAAAAGTATTGACAAATCATAAAATTCGGTATATAATAAACTTTGTGATGTTTGAGGTGTAGTATGATTATACAGCTTAGACAGCTGTTCGACATCATTGGAGAGAGCGTTGATATCGACTATTCCATTGATAAGGACGAGCTGAGGGACATAAAAGCGTATACGTTCGCTTCGCCGATCGCAGTCAAGGGAAAGATCATCAACCGTGCCGGAGTTGTCAAGCTGACATATGATTGCAGGGCTGAGTTTGAACTTGAGTGTGACAGATGTCTGGCAAAGTTCGTAAGAGAGTATTGTTACAGCTTTGAACACATACTTGTCAGATCAACTGAGTCTGATGAAGATATGTATGTGGTTTGTAAGGATAACGTGCTTGATATGAACGAGCTTGCTGTATCAGATCTGTTACTGCAGCTGCCAACTAAAATACTATGTAAAGATGACTGTAAAGGACTTTGCTTTTCCTGTGGACACGACCTTAATCAAGGTGAATGTGACTGCGTTAAGGAGAAATAAAAAGTTCCTTTGTATGAAGCCGAGGAGGAGGTGCCAAAATGGCAGTACCAAAGAGGAAAGTGTCCAAAGCAAGACGTGATAAGAGACGTTCAGCTGTTTGGAAACTCGACGCACCTGCACTTTGCAAATGCTCAAACTGCGGTGAGCTTACTTCACCACACAGAGTTTGCAAGAATTGCGGATACTATAAGGGTGTGGAAGTTATCAAGAAGGAAGCGTAAGCTATTTCTTGCTGACTAAAACAAATGATGATTAAAAGCAGAGGTCGATTTTTGTTCTTCCTCTGCTTTTTCTTTTTTTACACTATATTAATGTTGTTAAATGTTGATTTTTAAATTGAAATGTGCTATACTATATGTTGGGTATGTGTGGAAATAAGATGAATTGGAGTTGATATGATGGCTTTGCCTGTTGTTGCGATAGTAGGCAGACCAAATGTGGGTAAATCCACATTGTTCAATAAGCTGATAGGTCAAAGACTGTCTATTGTTGAAGATACGCCCGGCGTTACACGAGACAGGATATACGGTAAATGTGACTGGCTTTCAAGAGAATTTATGCTGGTAGATACCGGAGGAATCGAACCGGACAGTACTGATGTGATCCTCGACCAGATGAGAAGACAGGCTGAGGTCGCTATCACAAGCGCTGATGCTATAATTTTCGTGACCGATATGAAGACAGGTGTTACTGCGAGCGATTATGATGTTGCTCAGATGCTGCAAAAGTCAGGTAAGCCTGTGGTTCTTTGCGTTAACAAGTGCGATAGCGTCGGGGAACCACCAATGGAATTCTATGAGTTTTATAATCTTGGCTTGGGTGAGCCTTTTGCGGTTTCGTCCGTTCACGGTCATGGTACCGGAGATATGCTTGATGAAGTCCTGAAATATCTTCCGCAGGAGCATGAGGATAATGAGGATGAGGACGTTATAAAGGTCGCTGTAATAGGTAAGCCAAATGTCGGTAAATCATCTATTATCAACAGGATTTGCGGAGAGGACAGGGTCATCGTGTCTGATATCGCAGGTACTACAAGAGATGCGACAGATTCTTCTGTCCAGAATGAACACGGCAAGTTCATTTTTATTGATACCGCCGGTATAAGACGAAAATCAAAAGTGCTTGACAGTATTGAGAAATTCTCGGTGCTCAGAGCATATATGGCTGTTGACAGAGCCGACGTTGCAGTTATAGTCATTGATGCGACTGTCGGTTTTACCGAGCAGGATTCAAAGGTTGCAGGCTATGCTCACGAAAAGGGCAAGGCTTGTGTTGTTGCGGTCAATAAATGGGATGCACTTGAAAAGGACACCAATACGATGAACGAGTTCAGGAAAGACCTTGATGAGAATTTCTCTTTCATGAGCTATGTCCCGTATGTCTTTATTTCTGCAAAAACAGGACAGCGACTCAACGATCTGTTTGAAAAGATAAAGTATGTGGCTGAGCAGAATGCTGTAAGGATCCCTACCGGCAGGCTGAACGAGGTGCTTTCATATGCTACTTCAAGAGTGCAGCCGCCTTCAGACAAGGGTAGAAGACTGAAGATCTATTATATGACTCAGGCTTCAACAAAACCGCCTACGTTCGTTTATTTTGTCAACAGGGCGGATCTGTTCCACTTCTCTTATCAGAGATATCTGGAAAACCAGATAAGAGAGGTGTTCTCGCTTGATGGCACACCTATTGTGTTCAAGATCAGAGAGCGTGACAGAAATGATGTTAAGTGATTCTTGGGAGGAAGTTTAGTTGAGTTATCTTGCGATAGCGTTCACTGTGATTTTTTCGTACCTTTTTGGTAGTCTTAATTCCGCAATACTTGTTTGCAAAGCGTGGAAGCACAAGGACATCAGAGATTATGGAAGCAATAATGCGGGACTGACGAATGTGCTCAGAGTATTCGGAAAGGGTCCTGCGCTTGCAACATTGATCTTCGATCTGATAAAAGGTGTTGCGGCAGTTATAATCTGTCGTGTTGTAGTCACCAACGTGATGGGAGTAACGTTCTTTGGTGACGATGAGTTCATAGGATATCTTGCAGGCTTTATTGTAATGCTGGGACACATTTTTCCCGTGTACTATGGATTTCACGGAGGAAAGGGCGTTCTGCTCGCAGCTACCACGCTGCTTACGATCGACCCGCTGACCTGTGCGTTGTCTGTGGGAGTTTTCATTCTGCTTGTGGTATTGACAAAATATGTTTCGGTAGGCTCGATCGCTGCGGCAATTTCATATCCGATCTTTACATTTGTCGTGCAGACTTTTATTATCAAATATCCTGAGGGTGTGATACCCAATACGATAGTTGCTGCGATGATAGGTGCAGTCATTGTTTATATGCACAAGCCTAATATAAAGAGGCTTATGAACGGTACCGAGAATAAGTTCGGCAGCAAAAATAAAACCGCTGAAACCGGATCAGCAGATAAATAATTTCTTGAAAGGAGAGGTTCGGATTTGGCTCGTGTTACTGTACTCGGTTCGGGAGCATTCGGACTTGCACTGGCCATAATATGTGACAATCTTGGAAACGATGTCACTGTATGGTCAGCGTTCAAAGAGGAGATAGATACTATAAGGGAGACCGGCGAAAACGCCGCAAAACTCCCGGGAGTGAAGATAAATAAGACTATAAATCTTACAACCGATATATCCTGCGTCAAGGGTGCGGATATGGTCCTTCTGGGAATTCCTTCATCATTTCTCAGAAGTGTTTGTGAGCAGGCTGCGGAGTTTATGAGCCCGGATAGTATTGTTGTTAATACGTCAAAAGGACTTGAAGCTGATACATTCAAGACGATGAGTCAGGTCGCAAAAGAGTGTTTTCCCGATAACACAGTTGCGGTACTGACAGGACCCTCGCACGCTGAAGAGGTCGGCAGAGGTATACCAACAACTGTCATAACCGCCTGTGATAATTACGAAGCGGCAAAGTTTATTCAGAAAACGCTTACGACAACTGTTTTCAGGGTATATCTGTGTGATGACGTTATGGGCGCTGAGATAGGCGGTTCGCTTAAAAATGTTATTGCTCTTGCAGCGGGTGTCTGCGACGGTCTGGGTTTTGGCGACAACACAAAGGCTGCACTTATGACAAGAGGGATAAGCGAGATACGCAGACTTGGTATCGCAATGGGTGCTCAGGAGGAAACTTTTGCAGGACTCAGCGGAATAGGTGATCTCATTGTAACCTGCTGCAGTATGCACAGCCGTAACAGACGTGCGGGAATACTGATCGGAAAGGGCACTTCACCCGAAGAAGCGGTCAGACAGGTCGGTACTGTTGAAGGTTATGTATGCACCAAAAACGCTTATGCGCTTGCCAAGAAGCTTAAAGTCGAGATGCCTATAACGCAGGAGCTTTATGGTATACTGTTTGAGGCAAAGCCTGCAAGTATGGCTCTGTCCAACCTTATGAACAGACCTTCTACGACCGAGACCGAAGCTGATTTTCTTAACAGATAAAGAGGTACATATGCTTAAAACTATACATCTTAGAACCAGAGAGCAATCTGCGTTTTACAATATCACCAGCTATGTCAGACAGGCTGTGAATGAGTCTGGCGTCAGCGAGGGTATCGCTGTGGTTTTCTGTCCGCACACTACGGCGGGGATCACTATCAACGAAAATGCCGATCCCGATGTCGTTGAGGATCTGACATATGCTCTTGCCAAGACTTTCCCCGACAGACCCCAGTTCAAGCACGCTGAGGGCAATTCGCACGCACATATGAAATCCACCTGTATCGGATGCTCGGAAACGGTAATAATCAGTGATAACAGGCTTATGCTCGGAACCTGGCAGGGGATCTATTTTGTGGAGTGTGACGGACCAAGGGAAAGGACATTCTACGTCAAGATAATCAGAGGATAAACGTTACGGGAGTACCCGAAAAAATGAATTATAAGGAGTGGCTGTTATGGAACCAAAGTACAAAAGGATCCTGCTCAAGCTGAGCGGTGAGGCTCTTGCGGGAAACAAGAAAATGGGGCTTGATTTTGATGTTATCAACACCTTCGGAAAAAGCATAAAAAAATGTGTTGATGCAGGTGTAGAAGTAGGTATCGTAGTTGGCGGAGGAAACTTCTGGAGAGGACGCTCAAGCGGTGCTATGGACAGAACAAGAGCAGACCATATCGGAATGCTCGCAACGATAATGAATGCACTTGCTGTTGCTGACGGACTTGAAGCCTGTGGACTTGAAGTGCGTGTGCAGACATCTATCTCGATGCCTCAGGTCGCTGAGCCTTACATAAGGAACAAGACTATGAGACATTTTGAAAAGGGCAGAGTCTGCATTTTCGGCGGCGGAACAGGAAATCCGTTTTTCTCTACCGACACTGCTGCTGCGCTCAGAGGCGTTGAGATCGAAGCAGACATCTTCTTTAAGGCTACAATGGTCGATGGTGTGTATGACAAGGATCCTAAAAAATATCCGGATGCAGTCAAGTATGATGAGCTTTCTTTTGCTGAGATACTTGCAAAGGGCTTAAAGGTCATGGATTCCACGGCTGCTGCGATGTGTCAGGATAATAATCTTCCTGTGCTTGTTTTTGACCTCGCACGACCGGATAATATATATGATGCCTGCATGGGCAAAAATATCGGAACTATTGTAAAATAACTTATAAAAAGGAGCGAATTGTTATGAAAGAACTTAAAGAAAAAGCTAAGAGCAAAATGGAAAAATCCATAAACGTTATGCTTTCAGATTTTGCTGCTATCAGAGCAGGCAGAGCTAACCCGAACGTGCTTGACAAAGTCAAGGTCGACTACTATGGAGCGCCAACACCTGTGAACCAGATGGCTGCTGTTTCTGTTGCAGAAGCAAGAGTGCTGGTTATAACACCGTGGGATAAGTCAACGCTCAAATCAATCGAAAAGGCTATCCAGGCTTCGGATATAGGTATCAATCCTCAGAATGACGGACAGGTTATACGCCTGACATTCCCTCAGCTCACAGAGGACAGACGTAAAGAGATCGTTAAGGACGTTAAAAAGGGCGGCGAGGATACAAAGGTCGCTATCCGTTCTATCAGACGTGACGCAATGGAAAAGCTCAAGGCTATGAAAAAGAACAGCGAGATAACTGAGGACGAGCAGAAGGACGGCGAGGAAGCTATCCAGAAGATGACGGACAAGTTCTGCAAGGAAGTTGACGAGCACGTTGCTGAAAAGGAGAAGGAGATCCTTTCTATCTGATCTGAACATCTTACGGAGACTATACTATGGCATTATTCAACAAGTCAGCTAAACAAAGCGAAAATGATGAGATCCTTAATATCCCGACCCATGTAGGGGTTATTATGGACGGAAACGGAAGGTGGGCTAAAAAGCGAGGCCTTCCCAGAAAATTCGGACACCGTCAGGGCGCTCAGAATTTCCGTGCGATCACAAGGCACGCAAAAGAAGTCGGCGTGAAATATATTACCTTCTATGCCTTTTCAACGGAGAACTGGAAGCGTCCGCAGGACGAGGTGGACGCACTTATGGAGCTTTTTGAAAAATATCTCGATGAGCTGAATGATTTTCTTAAAGAAAAGGTGCGTATCCGATTTATCGGTGACCGCACAAAGCTTAGTCCATCGCTTCAGAAGAAGATGTATGAGTCTGAACAGCTGTCAAAGGATTATGATATAATGACACTGCTGCTTGCGATTAACTACGGCGGCAGAGATGAGATATGCCATAGCTGCAAAACGCTTGCACAGTTGGTAAAACAGGGAAAGCTCGAGCCTGAGGATATAACTATGGATATGATACAGCAAAACCTTTATACTCAGGAGGTCCCGCCTGTAGATCTTGTTATAAGACCAAGCGGTGAACAGAGACTTTCTAACTTTATGATATGGCAGTGTGCATATGCGGAATTCTATTATTCTGATATTCTGTGGCCTGATTTCAATAATGCGGAATTTGACAAGGCTATCCGTGCTTACAGCGACAGAAACAGACGATTCGGAGGAATATAAATAATGAGCACTCGTATTAAATCAGCGGCAGTCGCAATCATAATTGCGGTGATAATGCTGATACTTCATGACACTTTTGTATTCAACATTGCCCTGGGAGCTATAATCTGTATAGCTGTCTGGGAGGTGTTCAAAGCAACGGGTTATGTCAAGCACCAGAAGGTTGCGATAGCCTGCTATGCATTTATCGCTATTGATGCGATAATGCCTGCACTGTTCGCTCATGGCTGGATGATGTTTTTCAATTCAAATCTGTACTATCCGTTGTTTGTAACTGTTGTCTGTGTGATGTATCTTATCGACCACAAAAACTTTAATTATACCGATTTTTTTGTAATGATCGGCGTTACGTCACTTTTCAATTACTGTTTCTCAAAGCTGACTGTTATGGCTCGTGAGCCGGGCGGAGTTTTCCTGCTGCTTATCACACTTTGCGCAGCATGGCTCGCAGACAGCGGCGCATATTTTGCCGGAACATTTCTTGGCAAGACACCGCTTTGCCCTGAGATCAGCCCTAAGAAAACTGTTGAAGGACTTATCGGCGGTATTGCTTCAAACGGAATAATCATGCTTATCATTTCGCTTGTTTACAGGTATCTGTGCAAGGGAAATCCGCTCCATTTTGGTTGGATAATTATTGCCGGGATGGTATGCGCAGTCATTGGTCTTGTCGGTGATCTTACCGCTTCAATAATCAAACGACAGACAGGTATCAAGGACTATGGAAATATAATGCCCGGTCACGGCGGAGTTATGGACAGGTTCGACAGCGTCCTGCTTGTTGCACCGTTCATGTACTACCTGTATACACAGGGCTTGATCTTTGCATAATAATATCTATCCGATTAGGGGCAGGCTGTATGCTTACCCCTATGAGTATTTAAAGGACTTTGAAGATGAAAAGAATTACTATACTTGGTTCGACCGGTTCTATCGGAACGCAGGCAATAGAGATATGCGACAAGCACGGTATCCGGATCGCTGCGCTGGCTGCGTACTCTAATACCGAACTGCTTGCAAAACAGGCAAAACAGCATAATGTAAAAACTGTCTGCATATACTGTGAGCAAAAACGGGATGAGCTTCAAACTCTTGTAGGCAGCGATGTCAGAGTGCTTACTGGAATGGAAGGTCTTAAAGAGATCGCTGCAATGCAAGACGTTGATATAATGCTCAACAGTGTGGTCGGAATGGTCGGGCTTGTTCCGACGCTGACAGCTATCGAGCACGGCACGGATATTGCTCTTGCCAACAAGGAAACACTTGTTGCAGGCGGAAAACTCGTTATAAACAGCGCCAAGAAAAATGGTGTGAACATTTATCCCGTGGACAGTGAGCATTCAGCGATCTTTCAGTGCCTTCAGGGAAACAAGCGTGAACAGCTCAAAGGGATAATCCTTACGGCTTCCGGCGGCCCGTTTTATAAAAAGACAAAGAAGGACCTTGAAAACGTAGGAGTTGAGCAGGCACTCGCCCACCCGAACTGGTCAATGGGCAGAATAATTACAATAGATTCTGCAACGCTTATGAACAAGGGACTTGAGTTTATCGAAGCCATCTGGCTATTTGACCTCAGACCGGATCAGATAGAGATCGTTGTTCAAAGGGAAAGTGTTGTGCATTCGGCGGTTGAATATATGGATAACTCAGTCATCGCACAGATGGGCGTACCGGATATGAAAATACCGATACAGTATGCGCTGCTTTATCCTGAAAGAGTTGATTGCCCGACAAAGCATCTGTCACTTGCTGACTATGGTACACTCAGCTTTGACAGACCGGATTATGATACGTTCGACTGTCTGAGCGCCTGCATAAAAGCGATCACCATCGGCGGTACCAAACCTGCGATAGTCAATGGTGCTAACGAGGTAGCTGTTGCAGCATTTCTGGAAGGAAAGATTAAATTCCTTGCAATAGGAGAGCTTGTAACAAAGGCGCTTGAAAATGTAAAAGAAAAAGATATAACCTGTGTAGAAGATGTGCTTGATGCAGATAAAGAGGCAAGAGAGTACGTTAGAAAGCTGATAGACGAAAGGGATAATTAGTATATGAGAACTGTGGGGTCTATTATTTTTGCGGTGCTGATGTTTGAGGTGATAATCGTTATTCACGAGTTCGGTCACTTCATTGCTGCAAGAAAGAATAAGGTCAGGGTAAATGAGTTTTCAATAGGTATGGGTCCTGCTTTGTTTAAGAAGAAAAAGGGCGATACGCTTTATGCGCTCAGGATAATACCATTTGGCGGATACTGTGCAATGGAAGGCGAGGACGGAGAAAGCGAAGACGATGGTGCATTCTGCAAAAAAGCCGTATGGCGCAGGATCATCATAGTCATTGCTGGTGTGGTGATGAATCTGATCCTTGGGATCGTTCTGCTGCTCATCAACACTGCGACAAGCGGTCCTTACGCATCCACGACCATCTCGTACTTTGAAGAAAATGCATCTTCGCACAGATCCGGGCTTGAGCTTGGCGACAGGATCGTGAAGATCAACGGTATGCGTATTTTTACAACAATGGATATGTCCTTTCAGTTCAAAAATGATAAGGACGGTGTGTTTGATATCGTCGTTGAACGTGAGGGCGAGCTGAAAGAGTTAAAAGATGTTGCTTTTACCACTGACGATAAGACTATGCACGTTGATTTCAAAGTCAAGCCTGTCGAACTGAATGTTGGAACGGTCGTTGCTCAGACATTCAGACAGGGAGTGTCAGATGCAAGACTGATATATATTTCGCTCAGAGACCTTATCACCGGCAAGTATTCTCTTCGGGAGCTTAGCGGACCTGTTGGCATCGTTGATACGATCGGTGAGGTCGTAAAATCCGAAACTGACGAGTCGGGGAAAATTGACTGGGCAAGCCTTGCACATACGATGCTTTCAATGTGTGCCTTTATTACGATCAATATAGGATTATTCAATCTGCTTCCGCTGCCTGCACTTGATGGCGGAAGGCTGGTGTTCCTGATAATTGAAGCGATAAGAAGAAAACCGGTAAAACCTGAACATGAGGGTATGGTCCATTTTATCGGGCTTATAGCATTGCTGGTCCTGATGGCGATAATTACAATAAGTGATATACTGAAACTGTTTTAATGAAAATGGTGATTGAAATGAGAGAATGCAGACCGGTTAAGGTCGGGAAACTGACTCTGGACGGAAAAAAGATATATGTACAGTCAATGCTCAGTGTGCCTTCAACAGATATCGGGGCATCGGTCGCACAGGCTGTTGAACTTGAAAAAGCAGGCTGCGAGATAGTCAGGGCAGCAATACCTGATATGGAGGCTGTCAAGCTGATCCCGGCAATTAAGGAAAAAATAGATATACCGCTTGTGGCTGATATTCATTTTGATTATAAGCTTGCGCTTGCTTCTGCACAGGCAGGCGTAGATGCAATACGCATAAATCCCGGAAATATCGGTGATCCCGAGCGTGTTAAAGCGGTTGTGAAAGAGTGTACAAACAGAGGTCTGCCGATAAGGATAGGTGTCAACGGCGGTTCGCTTGAAAAGGACATTCTTGCCAAATACGGTTCGCCTTGCGCAGAGGCACTTGTGCAAAGCGCAATGGGTCATGTTAGGATACTTGAAAACTGTGATTTTGAAAATATTGTTATCTCGATCAAATCCTCTGATGTTCCTACGATGATAAAAGCTTATCGGCTTCTTGCACAGGAGTGTGATTATCCGCTTCACCTCGGCGTTACTGAGGCAGGCACAGAAAGAATGGGCGTTATAAAGTCAGCCGTCGGTATCGGTTCGCTGCTTGTGGACGGGATCGGAGAAACGATCAGAGTCTCACTGACAGACGATCCTGTAAAGGAGATTTATGCCGCAAAGGATATCCTGAAATCCATCGGGAAGGGAAGCGGTGTAAGGATAGTTTCCTGTCCGACCTGCGGAAGAACAAGGATAGATCTTATAGGACTTGCCAAAAAGGTCGAGGATATGACTAAAAACATTGAAAAGGATATCACTGTCGCTGTTATGGGCTGCGTTGTGAATGGCATAGGCGAAGCAGGTGAAGCTGATGTCGGTATCGCAGGAGGAAACAACTGCGTGGTACTTTTCAAGAACGGCCGCAAGCTTGCTAAGCTGCCTGAGGATAAGGCTCTTGACGCACTTATGGACGAGATAAACAAACTTTAAAGGATAAATAAAATGAACGATAATTCTTTTGCACAGATCTTTTCTCAGTTTGAGTATGACTTTACGTCTGCTCTTGCTAATGCAAAGATCCTGAAGATCACATCTTCTGATAATAACCATGTCCTGAATGTGACTGCATCATTTGAAGAGCTTGTCAGATACGATGATGTGGAGCAGTTTTGTACTTATATGAAGTCAAAGCTTGGTTCAAGACATTTTTCAATAGATTGCAGATTTACTCCGGATATGCTCACAGCTGAGTATTTTACGGAGATATTCCGCTTTTTCAAGGATAAGTTCCCGCTTGTGAACGGCTTCTTTAACGGTGCTGAAGCAAGCATTGACGGGGATATCGTAACGATAACCTTAAAACACGGCGGATATGACCTGCTCAAAAGGAACGGCGCATCAAATGCCCTCTCTACGCTTGTAAATGAGATGTTTTCAAGAAAACTCAAATTTGAATATAACGGCGTTCTGGAAACTGATGCTGAGGCTTATGAACGTGAACAGAAGGAGTTTCTTGCTAATCTGCCTGCTCCGGCTGCCCCGACAGCAAACAGCAGTCCATCATCTTCGTCTGTAAAGCCGGATAAGAATGAGGCTGAGATCGTTTTTCGCACCTGCGATCTTGATTTTACAAGACTGCACCTTCTTTGCGACAATGCTCTTGTACTGAAAGGCTCTCCGATTGACCCGCAGACCAAGGTCACACAGATGAGTGATATAGCTGCTGATTATACAGGCTCTATCACCGTTTGGGGCGATGTTTTCAACGTTGAAACAAAAGAGACCAAAAAGGGTATGTTAATAGCTACGGTTTTCATTACCGATTACACATCTTCGTTCTCATTGAAATTCGTCGGAGCATTAAAAGCCACAAGATACAATCCGCTTACCAAAACAGTGCTTGAAGCGATCCTTGCGAAAATGAAAAAAGGCAGTACCGTTATCGTTTCCGGAAATGTCGAAGAGGACGATTTTGACCATTCGGTGAATATCGTTGCTGAATCAGTGCTGCTTGTAAAGCGTGAAAAGAAAAAGGATAACTGCGAGAAAAAAAGAGTTGAGCTGCATCTGCATACTAATATGTCGCAGCTTGATGCGATGACTCCTGCTGAACTGCTTGTCAACAGAGCACACGAATGGGGGCAGAAAGCTATTGCTATCACCGACCACGGTGTTGTGCAGGCTTTTACTGCTGCGGGAAATGCCTGTGCAAAGATAAGGCAGAAGGATAAGGATTTCAAGATTATTTATGGTGTCGAGGACTATGAGGTAAATAATGATGAGCAGATCGTGACAGGCCTTGGAAACAGCGAGCTTGACGAAACTTTTATCGCTGTTGATCTTGGCGTAAGCGGTTCAAATACCCAGACCGATACAATAACGTCTATTGCCGCTGTAAGGATCAACAGCTTTGAGATGACTGACAGATTTGAGATCAGCGTCACAAGCGACTGTGATGAGAAAACAGCGCTTGAACGCTTTGTGGAATTCTGCGGCAGCGACAGTATACTTGTAATGTCAAATGCACTTTTCAATAACGCTATGCTTTCACAGAGCCTTGTGAGAAATCAGCTCTCTTTTGAACTCACAACAGTAGACGTTATCAGAATGTGTCAGCATCTTGTAGATGACTTTGAAGCTACAAGCATTGAACAGGCAGCGCAGCACCTGCAAATGCAGCAGTTCAGCGGTGCCGAGCTTGTGGCTGAGGTCTATGTGCTTGTTTGCAAAAAGCTGATAGAGCAATATCCGCTTCTTGTTGTGAGAACTGATATGATAAACAGCCTGCTTGCAAATGAGGACGAGAACGACATCAGAAACCGCAGACGCTATCACCAGATAATCCTTGTTCGGAACAATACCGGTCTCAAGAATCTGTACAAGCTTATTTCTTATTCCAATCTGAAGTACTACAAGAAACGTCCGAGAATTCCTAAATCTGAACTTGTGAAGCACAGAGAGGGACTTATCATCGGCTCTGCCTGTGAGCAGGGCGAGGTGTTCAGAGCGATGGCTGAAGGTGCTTCGTGGGAAAAGCTAAAACAGATAGCTGCATTTTATGATTATCTTGAAATACAGCCGTGCGGAAATAACGAGTTTATGCTCAGAAACGGTACAGTGCAGACGTATGAGCAGCTGCGTGATTACAACCGCACTATATGCAGACTTGGCGAGGAGCTTGGGATACCTGTATGTGCAACCTGTGACGTGCATTTTATGGATAAGTCTGATGCAAAGTTCAGAGCAATTATCCTTGCAGGACAGGGCTTTGCCGATGCAGACCAGCAGGCTCCGCTATATATGAGAACAACAGAAGAGATGCTTGAGGAGTTTTCGTATCTCGGAGAAGAAAAAGCATACGAGGTCGTCGTAACAAATACAAACCGGGTCGCAGATATGGTCGATCCTGATCTTAAAGCGTTCCCTAACGGTACATATACTCCGTACATTGAAGGCGCAGTCTACGAGCTTCAGGTCATCTGTTGGAGAAAATGTGTCAAGATATACGGCGATTGTGAACCTGATGAGATAAGCGTTCCGCCGGAAAAGGAACTTGACGATGAGCAGCT
This sequence comes from uncultured Ruminococcus sp., assembly GCA_902787825.1. Lineage (GTDB taxonomy): Bacteria > Bacillota > Clostridia > Oscillospirales > Ruminococcaceae > Hominimerdicola. The sequence goes on from CADAHS010000001.1 coordinate 35,161, forward strand.
CAAGCATATCGGGGACTACTTTAAAGATCATATCCCGCCGATAGTATTTGACAGACTTGAAAGAGAGCTTGATTCGATCATTGAGCATGGTTTTGCAGTGCTGTATATGATCGCACAGAAACTTGTTGCATATTCAAATCAAAACGGGTATCAGGTTGGTTCTCGTGGTTCGGTTGGTTCGTCATTTGTTGCTTCAATGTCGGGTATCTCTGAGGTAAATCCTCTTGAGCCTCACTATGTCTGCCCAAAATGCTGCCACAGTGAGTTTATCACGGACGGTTCGGTCGGCTCAGGATTTGACCTTCCGCCGAAAAACTGTCCGGAATGCGGAACGGATATGCTTCGAGACGGCCACGATATACCGTTTGAAACATTCCTTGGATTCCATGGCGACAAAGCTCCGGATATAGACCTCAACTTTTCCGGAGATGTACAGACAAAGGTACATAAATATACCGAGCAGCTGTTCGGTGAAGATCACGTTTTTAAAGCCGGAACTATCAGCGGTGTTCAGGAGAATACAGCCTACGGCTATGTTATGAAATATCTTGACGACAGAGGAAAAACTCTGCCAAAGGCGGAGATCGAACGCCTTAAACAAGGATGTGTCGGTGTAAAGAGGACAACCTCTCAGCACCCGGGCGGAATGGTAGTTATCCCAAGCGATTATGAGGTGTATGATTTCACTCCTGTTCAGCATCCGGCTGAAAAGGTCGATTCGGATATGGTCACTACCCACTTTGACTTCCGATCAATGCACGATACTATCCTTAAACTCGATGAGCTCGGACACGATGTACCGACAGAGTATAAGTATCTTGAAATGTTCAGCGGCAAGGATATCACAAAGATCCCGATGTCTGACCCTGATGTATATAAGCTGTTTACCTCGCCTGAGGTGCTCGGCGTTAAACCTGAGGATATCCGCTGCCCTACGGGAACGCTGGGTATTCCTGAAATGGGAACAAAGTTCGTTTGCCAGATGCTTATGGACGCAAAACCCAAGAATTTTTCTGACCTTTTGCAGATCTCCGGTCTTTCTCATGGTACAGACGTGTGGCTTGGAAATGCAAAGGATCTTATCGCTGAAGGTATCTGTGATATCTCAAATGTTATCGGAACCCGTGACAGTATTATGACTTACCTTATCTACCATGGCGTAGATAAGAGTTTGTCATTCCAGATCATGGAGATAACTCGTAAAGGTAAAGCTCCCGAAAAGCTGACGGAAGATATGAAAAACGAGATGAGAGCGCATGATGTACCTCAGTGGTATATAGACAGCTGTCTGAAGATCAAATATATGTTCCCGAAGGCTCACGCTGCAGCGTATGTTACGGCTGCGATCAGACTGTGCTGGTTCAAGGTGCATGATCCGCTGACATTCTATGCGACAATGTTTACCGTCCGTGGAGAGGATTTTGACGCTGAGCTTGTTATGAGAGGAATGTATGTTATCAGAAACAAGCTCGAAGAGATAGAAAACAAGTCCAAAGACGAAAAGACGGGAAAGGACAACGGAGTTTACGATATCCTTATGCTTGCAAACGAGATGCTCTCAAGAGGCTATGAGTTTTTGCCTGTGGATATCAACAAGTCACATTCGTTTATTTATCGTATCGAGGACGGAAAGATAAGACTGCCTTTCTGTTCGCTCAACGGAGTCGGACTTAATGCGGCTAATCAGATCTATGAAAAAGCCAACGCCGGCGGATTTATCTCGGTCGAGGAGTTTCAGATACAAAGCGGAGTTCAGAAATCTGTCGTTGAAACTCTTGACAGGAACGGCGCATTCGGAGATCTTCCAAAACAGAACCAGCTTTCGCTGTTCTAAAGCGAATATTGCCTTAATAAATTATTTACAAAATCAAGCCCTTGTTTTTGTGTATAATTACTTGACAGGGCTTGATGCGTATGTTACAATAATTTAAGTTAATAGCATACTACCATGTTAGCACTTTACTATGATAAAGCAAAGGAATGAAGCATAATGAATAGAAACGATCTGATTACGCCCGAGGGAACGAGAGATCTGCTTTTTGATGAATGTCTTGCAAGACGTGAGGCTGAACAGAAGCTGAATGCATTGTTCAGCGGACTCGGATACAGCGAGGTCGTGACACCTGGTATCGAGTTTTATGACCTGTTCAGTTCCAGTACACGACATTTCAGACAAGAGAATATGTATAAGCTTGTTGACTCAAAGGGCAGGATCATTGTTATGCGTCCCGATTCTACTATCCCCATAGCAAGACTTGCTGCAACAAGGCTTAAAGACGCACAGTTTCCGCTGAGATTGTTTTATAATCAGAGTGTCTATGAAAATAATACTCTTTTGAAGGGCAGATCTGATGAGGTCGTTCAGGCAGGAATTGAACTTCTTGGCGGCGAGATAGTTTACAGATCTGATCTCGAAGTACTGACTACCGCCGCTGAGGCACTTGCAGGCTTTGATAACGATAATTTCAGACTGGAGATCGGACATATCGGTTATTTTAAGGAGCTTGTGCATAAACTTGATGCTGATGACAGCGTCAAGGAGGAGATCAGGACACTTATCTCTACAAAGAATTTTCCGGTGCTTAATGATGTTCTAAATGAGTTCGGTGATAATAAAGTTGCCAATGCCCTCAGACAGCTGCCAAGACTTTTTGGCGGTGCAGATGTCCTTGACAAGGCAGCAGAGCTTTATAATGATGATGATATCAATTCGATACTTGAATACCTTCGTAAGGTCTATACAAAGCTTTGCGAGGTAGGCTATGAGGGTAAGATCTCACTTGATCTGGGTATTGTGAGCCACATAGATTACTATACCGGTATCGTTTTCAGAGGCTATCTTTCCAATATCGGTGAAGCTGTGCTCAAAGGTGGACGCTATGACAAGCTTGTCGGTGAGCTGGGCAGAGACTGCAACGCCGTAGGATTTGGTGTAAATGTTGACAGCGCAGCAAGACATATGATCCTTCAGGGTACAAACACAGCAGGAAAGAGATCGGGTGTCATTGTTTTTGGTGAAAAAGGTTTTGAGGTCCAGGCTGTTGCGTATGTGCATAAGCTTGTGAAAAATGGCGAAAAGGCAGAAAACTCACTGTTTGATTCGCTTGATGAAACGATAGAACACGCAAAGCAAAATGGTATCTCTAAAGTCGTTGTTGTAGGCTTGGAGAAAAAAGAGATATCTTTGTAAGACAACGGAGGTATGCAAAATGAATAAACCGCTTCGCATTGCTCTTACAAAGGGCAGACTTGAAAAGGATACGGTCGGACTGCTTGAAAAATTCGGCTATGACTGTACATCAATAAGAGAAAAGGGAAGAAAGCTGATCCTGCCGATAACTGACGGTAACCTTGAGGTGGTGCTTGCTAAGGCAAACGATGTTATAACTTACGTTGAGCACGGCGTTTGCGATATGGGTGTCGTCGGAAAGGACACGATAATGGAGATGCAGGGCAAATGCTTTGAGCTTGTAGATCTTGGATTCGGAAGATGCAAATTTGCACTTGCGACCAAGAAAGGATACGACTTTTATGCAGGGTATAATGTAAAGACGATCGCCACAAAGTACCCGAACATAACAAGAAAATTCTTTGAGAGCAAGGGCATGGACGTTGACATCGTCAAGATAGAAGGCTCTGTTGAGCTTGCACCGCTGCTGGAGCTTGCAGACGGGATAGTTGATATCGTTGAAACAGGTACAACACTCAAAGAAAACGGGCTTGAGGTGATCGAGGACGTATGCCCGATCTCAGCAAGGCTGATAGTCAATATGGTGAGTATGAAGCTCAGACAGAAAGAAATAGAGGATTTTGTTTCACTTGTAGAGAACAATCTGTAAGGAGGAAAGTAAAATGTCACTTGTGAGAAAAATATATGTAAATGGTAAAGATGATGTTGAGTTCTTCAAACAGCTGGAAAAAAGGAACGGCGAGACAAGCAAGGAGATCACTGCTGTTGTCAGCGATATACTTGATAATGTCAGGCAAAATGGAGATAAGGCTGTAAAGGATTACACAATAAAGTTTGATGGAAAGCTTCCACAGTACTATGAAGTGCCAAGAGATGTTATAAACGATGCATTGACCGAGGCAGACCCACAGCTCGTTGAGTCGCTGCTCAACTGCATCGAGAATATTACCGATTTTCACCAGAGACAAAAGGCGCAGAGCTTTGTGAATTGCACTTCGCAGGGCTGTATCCTCGGTCAGAAGGTGAGAGGCCTTGACAAGGTAGGAATTTATGTTCCCGGCGGCACGGCTGCTTATCCATCAAGCGTGCTTATGAATGCTATCCCTGCCAAAATTGCAGGTGTGAAGGAAATAACAATGGTCACTCCGCCTCTGAAGGACGGCACACCCAACAAGGATATACTTGTTGCAGCTGCTCTTTGCGGTGTGGACAGAGTTTTCCTTGCAGGCGGTGCGCAGGCTATTGCTGCACTTGCTTACGGTACTGAGGAGATGCCTAAAGTAGATAAGATCGTTGGCCCGGGAAACATCTACGTTGCAACTGCCAAGAAACTGCTTTACGGAACAGTTGATATAGATATGTTTGCAGGACCAAGCGAGATACTGGTCATGGCTGATGAAAAAGCAAATCCACGCTATATTGCTGCAGATCTTATGTCACAGGCAGAACATGACAAGCTTGCTTCGGCAATACTTGTAACAACAAGCGAAACTGTTGCTGAACAGACTGTTATTGAGATCGAAAAGCAAATGCAGGAGCTCGAAAGGAAAGATATAATCAGGTATTCGCTTGAAAACTACGGCGCAATTCTTATCTGCGAAACCAAAGAACAGGCTTGTGATATGGCTAACAGATTTTCACCGGAGCACTTAGAAGTGTTGTTTGAAAATCCAATGGAGTATGTTGGAAAACTTGATAACGCAGGCTCGATCTTCCTCGGACAGTATGCCCCGGAACCGCTTGGCGATTATTATGCCGGACCCAACCATGTTCTTCCCACAAGCGGTACTGCAAGATTTTTCTCGCCGCTTTCGGTAACAAGCTTTGAAAAGCGTTCAAGCTTTATATACTATACAAGAGAAGCTCTGCAAAAGGGCAAGGACGATATAATCTATGTCGCTGAAAAAGAAGGTCTTACAGCGCACGCAAATTCCATAAAGGTCAGATTCTGATCCTAAACTAAAGGCAGGTGTATTATAATGAGAACAGCACAGATCACACGAAAAACAAAGGAAACCGATATCACTCTTTCTGTTGATCTTGATGGAAAGGGAAACGTTTCAATAAACACAGGCATCGGCTTTTTTGATCATATGCTAACAGCTCTTGCTGTACACAGCGGAGTAGATATGGACGTTAAATGTAAAGGCGATCTCAATGTTGACGGACATCACAGTGTCGAGGATATCGGTATCTGTCTTGGAAAAGCATTTGCTCAGGCTCTTGGCGACAAGACCGGAATTGCACGTTACGGTTCTGCTTTTGTTCCTATGGACGAATCGCTTGCGTTTTGTTCACTGGATATCAGCGGACGGGCTTTTCTTGTATTTGATGCTGATTTCACTAACGAAATGATCGGCGAGTTCGATACCTGCCTTACTGAGGAATTCTTCAGAGCATTTGCATTCAATGCAGGAATAACTCTGCACATAAAGCAGGAGTACGGCAAGAACGACCACCATATCGCAGAAGCAATATTCAAGGCGGTCGCACACGCCCTCAGACAGGCTCTTGCGATCAACGGAAATACAGTTTTATCTACCAAAGGAGTTCTTTGATGATAGCTATAATTGATTACGGCGCAGGCAATATTTTTTCGGTGAAAAACGCCCTTGATTATCTTGGAGCTGAAAGCGTGCTGACTAATAACAGGCAGGAGATAGAAAAAGCAGATTCGATAATTCTTCCCGGTGTAGGTGCGTTTCCGGCGGCAATGAAAATGCTCAGCGAAAGCGGGCTTGTCCAGACTATAAAAGAACAGGCTCAGAGAAAGCCATTTTTGGGTATTTGTCTTGGAATGCAGCTTTTGTTTGAAAAAAGCTTCGAGTTTGAAGAGTGTGAAGGACTTTCGTTAATAAAAGGATATGTTGACAGGATAAATGAGCCTGACCTTGTTATTCCTCATATGGGTTGGAACAAGCTTGAGTTCTTGCAGGATTGTCCGCTGTTTAAAGATCTTGGTAATGATGAGTTTGTTTACTTTGTACACTCATACAAGGCGTACTGTGAAAACGATGTGCTGTATTCCTACTGCACATACGGTCACAATGTACCGGCAGTTGTCGGCGACGGGAGAAACGTTTTCGGTTGTCAGTTCCACCCTGAAAAGAGTGGAAAAACAGGCTTGAAAATACTTGAAAACTTTGCAAAACTGCATTAAGGAGGCAGAAAGTATGCTTGCTAAAAGAATAATACCCTGCCTTGATGTGCGTGACGGCAGAGTTGTCAAGGGTGTTAATTTTGAAGGGATCAAAGAGGTAGGCGACCCGGTCGAATGTGCTTATGAATACAATCTTCAGGGAGCTGACGAGATCGTTTTTTACGATATAACTGCTTCTCACGAGGGCAGAGGGGTAATGCTCGATGTCGTCAGAGAAACTGCAAAGAAAGTCTTTGTACCTCTGACCGTTGGCGGAGGAATTGCAACAGTCAATGATATCCGTGAAACGCTTCGGGCAGGTGCGGACAAGGTCTCGGTGAATTCGCAGGCGGTGAAAAATCCGCAGCTTATAAAAGACGGCGCTGACATTTTCGGAAGTCAGTGTATCTGCGTTGGCGTCGATGCTAAAGCTGTCAGTCCAAAAAAATGGACTGTTTATATCAATGGCGGAAGAATAGATATGCATATCGACCTTATAGACTGGGTCAAAAAATGTGAACAGCTCGGCGCCGGAGAGATATGTCTGAACTCTATTGATACCGATGGCGTCAGAGGCGGATTTGATATTGATATGCTCAAAGCCGTTGTTGATGCAGTGAAGATACCTGTTATCGCTTCCGGCGGTGCTGGAAAGCTCGGGGATTTTGCAGATGCGTTTATTAAGACAGACTGTTCCGCTGCGCTTGCGGCAAGTCTTTTTCATTTCAAAGAGCTTACGGTCGGACAGGTAAAGGCTGATTGCCGAAGCAAGGGAATAATCGTTAGATAAGGTGGTATGCAGCTATGTATTTTTCATCAGAATATGCAGATGTTCAGTATCTTGCTGACAAGAATAAAGTACTGCTGACGTGGAAAAAGGAAGCTAAACTTGACAACTACCGCAAGCCTGCAACAGCTGCGCTTGAATTGCTCAGAGAGTATAATTGTGATTTTATCATTGATGCAAGAAACGGCTTTGAAGACGAAAAAGAAGACGTAGAATGGGGCTTTTCGTTCCTTATTCCTGAAATGTCCAAGACAGGCTGCAGAAGGGTCTGGTTTATAATGACGCAGGTTAATGAGACAGAGATAGGCGAGGAGATGGATATGTGGACTGCCGAGTTTTTGAAATACTTTGCAGTCAGCAAAGTTGACAGTCCTGATAAAATAAACTAAAGCTGTAATTCCGGTGATGTTATGATAGAGTATAAGGATATACATGATTTTACAAGTGAACAGCTTGAACGACTGTTTCTTTCGGTTGAGTGGTCATCAGGTCATTTTCCCGATAAGCTTGTAACTGCAATGAAAAACTTTGAAACTGTTTATTCTGCCTGGGACGGCGATAAGCTTGTGGGCATGATATGCGCAATGGACGACGGCATTATGACTGCGTATGTTCACTATCTGCTTGTAGATCCGCAGTATCATGGGAAAACGATCGGCAGAACGCTTGTTGATATGACAAAACAAAAGTATAAGGATTATCTGAGAGTGGTTCTTGTTGCTTATAAAAACGAAACACATTTTTATGAGCAGTGCGGATTTAAAATTGAGGACAAGTCTCTGCCAATGTGCATTACATCACTATGGACATAAAGGAGTAATTATGAGCTGCATAAAAATAAACATTAATGATCTTGACAAGTATTTTAAAAAAAGCGAGCTTATCCCTGCGATCTGTTTTGAAGCGGATACAAAAACAGTGCTTATGCTTGCATATATGAACAGGCAAAGTCTGAAAAAGACTCTTGAAACGGGCTATACATGGTTCTGGAGCCGCTCACGGCAGGAACTCTGGAACAAAGGTGCAACAAGCGGTCATCTGCAAAAAGTCGTAAGCATATATTCTGATTGTGACGACGATACACTGCTTGTTAATGTTAAGCAGACTGGCGCTGCCTGTCACACCGGGTCTTACAGCTGTTTCTTTAATGAAATGTATAATGAGGAGGAATAATAATATGACAGTCTACCAGGAAATATATGAGGTGCTCAAGCAAAGAAAGATCGACAACGATAACGGCAATGCTCCGGAAAAATCCTATACTTGTTATCTTTATCAGCAGGGTGTTGATAAGATCTGTAAGAAAGTTGGAGAGGAAGCAGCGGAAACTATAATCGCTGCAAAAAACGGGGATAATGACGAGCTGAAAAATGAGATCAATGATCTTTTGTATCATGTGATGGTGCTTTGCGCAAACCAGGGACTTGACTGGAGCGAGATAGAAAAGGTGCTTGAGGAAAGAAACGAAAAGATTGGAAATCTCAAGCAATTCCACACAACAGACAAGAACACTTAATTAGTATAAAAGGGTGGATTAATGTCCGCTCTTTTATTATTAGCAGATTTTATGCACACAATTCTCATGGCTTGAATAAGATGTAGGGAAGTAAAAACCTGCTTCTATAGTAAAAACACAAAGGCTTTCGTAAGATCCTGAGGATTTTCCGGCGAACAGTGTTGCTTACTATAACATAATTATAAGTCAGGAGGATTTGACTATGAGCGAACAAGTTAAACAGAACACATTTAAGGACGCTGTATGCGTCGAAGCGATGCGTGTGTTCGATTCCTGTTCTTCACAGGATTGTCTGGAGGATCTGCTTGTCAATGTTGATGCACAGACACAGACGCTTCTCAATGCAGCAAGCCATGTGAAAATACCATGTGCAGAGGTCGTCGATGCATCGTTCACGGTTGATGCAGTGCCGTTTAACAAAGGCTTTTACTCTGTGGACATAACTTACACATTCAGGCTGGAGATGGAGATAACCTCATGTGATGAGGGTGCGGTTGTAACAGATGCAGTCGGCTCAGCAAGATTCAACAAAAAAGTAATTCTTTTTGGAAGTGAGGGCAATACAAAGTCGTTCCGTTCTGATGAGAATAATGGACCGGTCATAAACGGCTGCGATTGCTGCTCAACATTGCCGATAGCTTCGGTAAGCGTCGTTGATCCTATCGTTCTGGGAACGAAGTTCATCTGCAATCCGTGTCAGCCCGTTCAGCCTTGCGGATTTGACTGCAACGATGGTCAGGGCTGCCAGGACGATACTGTTTTTGACCCAACGAATCGTCAGGTGAAAGTGACACTCGGACAATTCTCTGTCATAAAGCTTGAAAGACCTGTACCTGTGCTTGTGCCTGTATATGATTACTGCATACCTCTTAAAGAGTGTTCCAGCAATACCGATTCGCCTTGCGAGGTGTTTGAAAAGATATCGTTCCCAACTGAAGAATTCTTCCCAAGAGGCTTGGAATCTGATGATTCGACTGATGAGGGAGCACAGTGCTGATACTATCAATTCATACCACTTGCCGCCGCAGAAAACTGCGGCGGCTTTTTGGTCAGATTTGTGTTGACAAAAGAGTACAAAAGGTTTATAATAAAATAGTATGATTATGCCTTTGCGGCGGTTTGGAAAGAGGAAATATGATGGCTGAAACAATGCTGAAAAAAGAATATGCAAAGGCTGAACTGCTGAAACTCAACAACAGGTTCAGCGATCTGAACGGACACGCTCCGCTTGCATATGTGCACTCGTTCGGCTGTCAGCAGAATGTAAGTGACGCAGAGAAGCTTAAAGGTCAGCTTTCTCAGATCGGATATGATTTTACTGATGATATGACATCGGCTCAGCTTATCATTCTAAACACCTGTGCAGTTCGTGAAAATGCAGAGGACAGGGTCTTCGGAACGATAGGAAACCTCAAAAAGTTCAAACAGCAAAATCCGGATACGATCATTGCAGTATGCGGCTGTATGGCGCAGCAAAAGCATATTGCCCAGAAAATAAAGTCTACATATCGTCAGGTCGATCTTGTTTTCGGAACGTTTGCATATAACGATCTGTATCAGATGTTGTTTGAGGTGCTTTCTCAAAAGACAAGGGTGTTCAATCAAACAGAGAAGATCACTGATATTTCCGAGGAATTTTCTCAGCTCAGAAGTGATAAGTTAAGAGCTTTTGTTCCGATAATGTATGGCTGCAACAACTTCTGCACCTACTGTATCGTTCCCTATGTAAGGGGGAGAGAAAGAAGCAGAAAGCCTGAGGCTGTTGTTAAGGAAGTCAGGGATCTTGTTTCAGACGGATATAAGGAAATAACCCTTCTGGGACAGAACGTGAATTCGTACAGTTACGGTTTTGCTGCATTGCTAAAAGAGATAGACCGTATCCCCGGAAAATTCAGGATACGTTTTATGTCGAGTCACCCGAAGGATGCGAGCAAAGAGCTTATTGATACGATAATTGAGAGCGAAAAAATATGTAAGTGTCTGCACCTGCCGCTGCAGTCAGGCTGTGACAGGATACTGAAGCTGATGAACAGGCATTATGATAAAGCTCAGTATCTGGATATAATAAACTATGCAAGAAGCAAAAAACCGGAATTCTCTTTCTCAACGGACATTATCGTGGGTTTCCCCGGCGAGACTTATGATGAATTCTGTGAAACCAAAGAGCTTATCAAGCAGGTGAAATACGATAATATCTATTCGTTTGTGTATTCCCGCAGAAGCGGCACAAAGGCTGCGGAGTTCGAGGATAATATCAGCGACAAGCAAAAAGGGCTCTGGCTCAGGGAACTTTTGCTTGAGCAAAGAGATGTGACCACAAACTGGCTTTCCAGATTTGTCGGAAAGACAGTTGAGGTGCTTGCAGAAGGAGAAGGCAGGCTCGCTGATGGCTATCTGACAGGAAAAAATGATGAAGGTATCATCGTTGAGTTCAAAGCGGATAAAAAGTATATCGGCGAATTCGTTCAGGTGCGTATAACAAAGGCTATGAACTGGGCTTTGGAAGGCGAATCTGTTGAAGATAAATAATAAATCAGTAAGGAGAATTGAAATGTCAGTAATTGAAAAAACAAGAGAGCTCGGAAAAGCTATCCAGGAAGATGAAAGATATATCAGGTATATGAAGGCTTGTGAGATCAATGATACCGATTCTGAACTTCAGAAGGCTATCGGTGAATTCAACCTCAAAAGAGCTGAACTCAGCAAAGAAATGAAAGAGCCTGATAAAAACGCAGACAAGCTTACAGAGCTTGACAAAGAGATCAGAGAGATGTACGACAATATTATGGCTATGCCTAAAATGGTTGAGTATAATGAGGCAAAGGACGCAATGGACAAGCTTCTTAATTCGATCAATTATATCGTTTCAATGTCTGCCAACGGTGAGGATCCGATGACCTGCCCCGAGCAGGCTCCGCACGGGTGCAGCGGAAGCTGCAGCACCTGCGGAGGGTGTCACTGATTTTCAGAGAGTTCAACGGTTAGGAGTGAGTTTTTGGTGTTAGCCAAGGATATAGATATGTCAAAGCTGTCTCCGATGATGCAGCAGTATTTTGAGGTCAAAAAAAAGTATAAGAACCATATCCTGTTTTACAGGCTCGGTGACTTTTACGAGATGTTTTTTGACGACGCCATAACTGCGTCAAGAGAACTGGAGCTCACCCTTACCGGAAGGGACTGCGGGCTTGAAGAGCGTGCGCCTATGTGCGGTGTACCTCACCATGCCTGTGATATGTATATAAAAAAGCTCATAGACAAGGGCTATATGGTCGCTATCTGTGAGCAGACCATGGATCCTGCAAAATGTAAAGGCATTGTTCCCAGAGAGGTCATCAGGGTGGTTACGCCGGGCACGCTTATCGAAAGCAGTATGCTTGACGAGACTTCAAACAATTACATCTGTTCGTTCTATACTAAGGATAAGGAAAGTGCACTGTGCTTTGCAGATATTTCTACGGGCGAGGTGCATTTGTTTGAGTTCTCGGGAAAACAGATGACCAACGAGGCGATCAATGAACTTTCAAGGTTTGAACCTTCGGAGGTGCTCATCAACGATGCCTTTTTATCAAATAAAGAATTATCAAAATTTATCCGTGAAAAGCTTGATACCTCTGTTCAGCTGCTTGAGGAGATGGAGTTTTCGGTAAAGTATCATACCGAAGATGTGCTGAAGCAGTTCAGCGTTAACAGCCTCAGCGAACTGGGCATTGACGCTGAAAAAGTGAGTGCTAAAGCTGTTTGCGGACTTTTTGCGTATATACACCAGACGCAGAAGGCTCTTGTGGGAAGATTTTCAAAGATCATTCGTCACGATGTCGACCCTGTAATGACGATAGGCTTTACTGCAAGAAGAAATCTTGAGCTTACCGAAACGTTGAGAAATAAGGAGCGTAAAGGTTCGCTTTTGTGGGTGATCGACAGCACAAAGACTTCAATGGGAAAAAGAATGCTCAAAGCATGGCTGGAGCAGCCGCTTATCAACCCGACGAAAATAATCAACAGACTTAATGCCGTGCAGCAGCTGACTGAAAACCCGGTAATGCTTGGAGAGATAAAGGAAGTCCTTAGCGGAGTATATGATCTTGAACGATTGATGACACGAGTTATGTACAAGACTGCGTCGCCAAGGGATCTCAAATCGCTTTCGCTCACAGCGCTGAAATTGCCTGCATTAAAAGATATGCTCAGAGAGTTTGATGCAAAACTGATAGCTGATTGTGAAAGCCGTATATCTACGCTTGAAGCTGTGTCAAATCTTATTGAGAATGCGATAGTCGATGAACCGCCTGTCAACGTCAAGGACGGTGGAGTTATCAAGGACGGATTCAACGAGCAGCTTGACGGACTGAGAAATATCCGTTCGGGCGGAAAGGATATTATCGACGATATCTGTGAAAGAGAAAAAGAAAAGACGGGTATCAAGAACCTGAAGATCGGTTACAATCGTGTGTTCGGCTATTATATCGAAGTGACAAAGTCGTTCTATGATCTTGTTCCTCAGAACTATATCAGAAAGCAGACACTTGCAAACTGCGAAAGATTTATTACCGAGGAGCTTAAAGTTGCCGAGAATACTATCCTCGGCGCAAGCGATAAGATAATCACTCTTGAGCAGGATATCTTTACCGAGATAAGAGATTTTGTTGCAACACAGCTGAGACTTGTACAGGAAACCGCTTCGGCAGTCGCACAGATCGATGTGCTTTGTTCATTTGCAAGTGTTGCTGTCAATAATAATTACACAAAGCCTGAGATCGCTATCGACGGCGTTATAGACATCAAAAACGGCAGACACCCTGTTGTTGAGCTTATGCAAAAGGATGAGGTGTTTGTGCCGAACAATACATATCTTGACCTTACAAGTAACAGGATGGCTGTTATAACTGGTCCTAATATGTCAGGTAAATCTACATATATGCGTCAGGTCGCACTTATCACGCTGATGGCTCAGATAGGCTGCTTTGTGCCTGCGGATTATGCAAAGATCTCTGTTGTGGATCAGATATTCACCCGTATCGGTGCTTCTGATGATCTCACCGCAGGACAGTCAACATTTATGGTCGAAATGGCAGAGGTAGCAGATATAGTCAAGCACGCCACCAAAAACAGCCTTGTTATACTTGATGAGGTCGGCAGAGGAACATCGACCTTTGACGGCATATCTATTGCAAGAGCAGTTTCGGAGTATATCTCAACATCTCGTTCACTTGGCTGTAAAACACTTTTTGCAACACATTACCACGAGCTTATCTGTCTTGAAAATGAGCTTGTCGGAGTCAGAAACTTTTCTGTGGCTGTCAAAAGACAGGGAGACACTATCAAGTTCCTCAGGAAGATCGTTCCGGGCGGAGTTGATGAGAGCTATGGCATAGAGGTCGCCAAGCTTGCCGGTCTGCCGGATAAGATCATCAGCCGTGCAAAAACTCTGCTGAATGAGCTTGAAGCGGAAAATCAAAAAGCAAGGCAGGCAGTTGAGAAGGCAGGATCCGAACAGGTTTCATTTGAAAAGATAAATGATTCTATCGTCATTGACAGGCTCAGGAAAACAAATATCGACGAAATGACCGATGAAGAACTCAGAAGCTTTATAAAAGAGCTTACGACCTATCTTTAATATAAAGATTTAGAAAGGAACTTCAATGTCAGAGATAAAACTGCTCAGCAAGGAGGTCTCCGAGCTTATAGCTGCGGGAGAGGTCATAGACAGACCCGCATCTGTTGCAAAGGAACTGCTTGAAAATGCTGTCGATGCAGGAGCAAACGTAATAACTATTGAGATCAAAAACGGCGGAAGAACATATATGCGTGTCACCGATAACGGCAAGGGCATTTCAATGCAGGACCTTCCGACAGCGTTTTTGCGCCACGCAACAAGTAAGATCGCTGACAAAAACGATCTTGAAAAAATTCTTACGCTCGGGTTCAGAGGTGAAGCGCTTGCCTCTGTGTGTGCCGTTTCGAGAGTGAGCGTTCTGACCAAGCGTGTCAGCGACGATTACGGAACTCATTATGAGATAGAGGGCGGAGAAGAAAAAGTTTGCGAGCAAAGCGGCTGCCCCGATGGTACGACTTTTGTGATCAAGGATATTTTTTATAACGTGCCTGCAAGACTGAAATTTCTCCGCAAGGATTCCACTGAGGGAAATTATGTGGCAGAAATGGTAACAAAGCTTGCGCTTTCTCACCCGGAGATCTCTTTCAAGTTTATAAGAGATAATAAAGTAGAGCTGCTATCGGCGGGCGACGGAAAAGTATACTCAGCGATCTATTCAGTATTTGGCAGAGAGTTTGCCGCTTCGCTTATCCCGGTCAATTACGAGTGGAAGGGTATACATATTACAGGTTATACCGTTAAGCCGCTTGAATCCAAGCCGAACAGAAAGTTCCAGAATTTCTTTGTGAACCACCGCTTTATAAAATCGGTCGCCTGCTCATGCGCACTTGAGGATGCATACCGCAATCAGATAATGGTCGGTAAATTTCCTGCGTGCGTGCTTTATATTGATATAGCGCCCGATACGGTAGATGTAAATGTCCACCCGACCAAGATCCAGGTCCGTTTTTCAAATGAAGGGCTAATGCACGAGGCAGTATACTTTGCGATAAAGGATTCGCTGCTCAAAAACGATAAGCCAAGGGAAATGGTGCTTGAAACCAGACGTAATTTTACACAACAGCAGCTTTATGGCGTGCAGCCGGACAGCGGTGTGCAGATGAAATTTGCTTGTGCTGATGAAAAGCCCGTTCAGCCAAAGCCGCAGCCTCAACCGACTGCTGCATATGTTCCGCCTCCGCAGGAGAGCTTTGATACTACCCCTGCGGCAGAGAAAGCTCAGCCGACAGTAAAATCAGTAGTCGAGTCTGTGAGCAATGCCGTAGCTCAGAAGGAGCCCGAGCCAGCTAAACCACAAAACAGAGTTACGGTGGAGCAATTCAATAAATTTGTCAGTGAGATCCCGCTTCCCGAGGAGGATAACGGCGGTTCGTTCAAGTATATCCAGAAACAAAGCTTTGAAAAAGTACCTCAGCAGGCTGCTCCGGTCATTGTTGAGGAACAGGAGCAAAAGCCTAAGCCTGTTGTTATTGGTGAACTGTTCAGAACGTTTGTTGTTGCTCAGTGCGGCGATGATATGATACTTATGGACAAGCACGCTGCACACGAGAGATATATATTTGAAAAAATAAAGGACGAAAAGAATACGCTTGACCCTCAGATGCTTTTGGAGCCTGTTATGGTCGTGCTTGCGTATGACGAGTATGATGCGCTGGCACAAAACGTTGACAAGATCAGAACTCTTGGATTCGAGATAGAGCCTGATGTCGCTCCGACTGTTGCTGTGAAAGGAGTTCCGATAATTCTTGGAGATCAGAACCCGACCGAAGTCGTGAGTGAACTTGCGAGAAACTTTATTGCAAACAAGCTTGATCCGCAGGTCGAGATATTTGATGACCTTTATCATTCGCTTGCCTGCAAAGCTGCGATAAAAGCTCACGACAAATCAAGCCTTGTAGAGCTTCAGGCATTGCTCGAAGCAGTATATGACAACGATGCCATCAGATATTGTCCCCATGGCAGACCCGTGCTTATAAAGCTCTCAAAGAGAGATATCGAAAAACAGTTCAAAAGGATCGTATGATCGAAGCGCAAAACGAAAGTGTGGTGTAATGCCTTGAAAAAAATACCGCTTCTTGTCGTGTGCGGACCTACTGCGTCCGGCAAAACAGCTGTTGCTGTGGAACTGGCAAAAAGGTTTAACGGCGAAGTAGTTTCGGCAGATTCGATGCAGATATATAAGGGGCTTTGTATTGCCACCGCAAAACCAAATGAACAGGAGATGAGGGGAGTACCTCACCACCTTATAGATTTTCTTGGACCCGATAGATCATTCAGTGTCGCTGATTATGTCAGGCTGGCAGGAGAGATCATCAGGGATATCAATGAGCGTGGAAAGCTCCCGATCATCTGCGGAGGTACAGGGCTGTACATCTCTTCTCTTGTGGAAAATGTCAGGTTTGATGATACGGGAAGCGACGAGAATATCAGAAAACGGCTCAGCAGGGAAGCTCAGGAACTTGGTAATCATAGCCTGTGGAAAAAGCTTGAAAGCGTTGATCCCGAAACGGCTGCAAAGGTTCATGAGAATAATCTTCCGAGAGTTATCCGTGCGCTTGAGGTCTACGAAATGACAGGCGTGAAGCTTTCTTTGCACAAGAAAAACAGCAGGTCTGAGCAAAGCCCGTATAATGCGTGTATCATCGGTCTTACCTGTGCAGACAGAGAAAAGCTTTATGATAATATAAACAAACGAGTAGATGATATGCTTGAAAAAGGGCTTGTGCAGGAATGCAGACTGGTGTATGAGCAGCACAAACTCGCAACAGCGTATCAAGCGATAGGCTTTAAGGAGCTTGTTCCTTACTTCGAGGGTTCGCAGAGCCTTGAAGAATGTGTTGACAAGATCAAGCTGGAGACCCGCCATTACGCTAAAAGACAGCTGACGTGGTTCAGAAATCTCAACGGTATTCAGTGGGTCGAAACGGATAAATTCGATTCTTTTGAAAAAATTCTAAAAAATATTGAAAATATTGTAGCCAAAACGGAAATAATGTGCTATAATATAGATTGAGCAGCTATATATTGCTGTTTGGAAAATAAAGACATACAAATGAGGGGTGCTTAAAATGACAAAGAATATTAATCTCCAGGACGTTTTTTTGAATCAGGCAAGAAAGGAAAAGGTCTGTGTAACTATATTCCTGATGAATGGCTACCAGTTCAAGGGCATTGTTAAGGGCTTTGACAGCTTTATAGTTATCCTTGACTGTGAGGGAAAGCAGAATATTGTGTATAAGCACGCTATCTCAACAATTTCTCCTTCAAGACCGATAAGCATTCAGGAACAGCAGGATAATAACGCAGAGCAGTAAAAGGATAGTTTAAAATGAATTCTTTGACCGTAAAGATACTTGCGGCACTTTTGTCAGTGCTGATGGTCACTATGCTGGGCAGCCAGATCTATTATGTGATCAATGAAAAGCACGATACTGAAGAGGCGGTCATCTCAACAATAAATGAAAACATCTCGTTTGATGGTGTAATAATCAGGAACGAGACTGTTATCAATTATAACGGCAGCGGTGTTATTGATTACCTCTATCCCGAAGGGAGCAAGGTCAAAGCAGATGATGCGGTGGCTGAGGTCTATGCCGGAGAGGAACAGATCCTTTCAAAGCGCAAAACAGCAATGCTGGAGTCTGAGATCGAAAAGCTTGAAAAAGCACAGAATCCGGGCACGACAAATTTTGTTCAGCCTGAGGCTATCAAAAACAGGATCGACAACGAGTATAAGCAGATGCTCGGACGTGTTGTGAAAGGTGACTATTCTCAGCTTTCTGATGATAAGAGCGATCTGAATATGATAATGAATATTTACGATGTTGTCACAAAGTCTGAATCGGGCTTCAACAGCTTGATCTCTGATCTGAATGCCAAAAAAACCAATCAGTCCAGCCAGGCTCACAGCGTTAAGGATACAATAAAAGCTACCAAAACAGGATATTTTGTTTCTGTTGTAGATGGATTTGAGAGCGAGCTTACGATTGATAAGATAGATTCGCTTACCGAGAACAAGCTCAATGAAATAATCAAGTCTACACCGCAAAAGCCGGCAAATGCCGTAGGTAAAATATTTGACAGTTACTCCTGTAAGATCGCAGGAGTTATGGATTCCGATAAAAGGATCTCAGAGGGCGTTGCTCTGAAGCTTGCTTTGAGCGCATCAAAGAATACCTATGACGTCTATGTTGAGTCGGTCAAAAACTGCGATGACGGTAAGATACTTGTAGTGATGAGCTGCGATAAGCTCGATGAACAGCTTGCAAGTACCAGAGTCGCCTCAAGTATGATCGTATTTGACGAGTATACAGGTATCAGAGTCCCCAGAGAGGCGATACGCTTTAACGGCGATCAGAAGGGCGTTTATGTGATCCTTGGAAAAGATATCACGTTCAAGAAGATAGAGGTTATCTATGAAGGCGATGATTTCGTGCTTTCAAAGAATACCGACGATCAGAAATACCTGCTGCTGTATGACCAGATATTACTTGAAAATGTCCAGAGCAGCGACATTTCGCAGCCTGATACATCAAGCAGCAACAGCGACAGCAGCGACAGTTCACAAAGTAAAGGGGAAGATGACAGTGGATCCTCTTCAAAATAATCAGTATAATTTTCAATATATCCTTGAAAATTATAAAGAAATATGCTATAATGTAGAGAATGCGAAAGCTAAGTATCAAAGCGAAAGCTCCGAAGTGCAGATAATGGCTGTGACCAAAACGGTAGAACCGGAAAAGATCAACTTTGCGATCAGTCAGGGTGTCAGACTTCTCGGTGAAAACAGAGTTCAGGAGTACATCTCTAAAAAGGATCAGTACGACAGTTCTGCACAGGTGCATTTTATCGGACATCTTCAGACCAATAAGGTCAAATATATTATCAATGATGTTTCGCTGATACAGTCCGTGGACAGTGTAAAGCTTGCTGCGGAGATAAACAGGCTCGCTCAGAATAATAATAAGATCATGGACGTTCTCATCGAAGTCAATGTCGGAAATGAACTTTCAAAAAGCGGCATTGGCTACGGTGATTGTGTTGGACTGATAAATGAGATCTCACAGCTTGAAAATATAAAAGTCAAAGGACTTATGGCTATTCCGCCGATCGGCTGCGGCGAGGAAGAGTTTGAAAGAATGCACGAGCTGTTTGAAAAGATCAAAGCCGACAAGATAAACGGCGTCAGCATGGACGTTTTGTCTATGGGAATGTCGGGAGATTATGAGCTTGCGATCAAGCATGGTTCAAATCTTGTAAGGATCGGAACAAAGCTCTTTGGAGCAAGAAAATATTTTGGAGGGTAAAAAAATGGGATTCGTTCAGGGATTTAAAAACTTCTTCATCGGCGAAGATGAGGAACCTGAAGTCTATCAGGCACATCCGGAAAATAATGAAATGCAGGAGGATAGAGATATGTTCAAGGAAAACACAATGGAGTATACACAGGCACCGGTTCAGAACACTGCTACATACGAGAGAAAACCTGCACCTGTAATGCAGCTCGTTCTTGCAAGACCTAAGACTTTCCAGGAGGTAAAGTCTATCGGTGATGAGATCAACGCTCAGAAAACTGTTATCCTTAACCTTGAAACAGTCAGCAATGATGTAGGAACAAGGATCGTTGATTTCCTGTCAGGTGTTTCATACGCTAACAGGGGAACAATGAAGCTTATCGCTGCTAAGACATTCGCTATCCTGCCTGAGGTCGTTGCTTACGGCGGAGCAGATATAGCTCAGGAACTGGAGAAGAACGGCTATAACTTCTGATATGCCTCAAAAGAGCTTCTCTTTTCTTGAAAGTATAAACGATCAGGACAGGCTTTTGCTTACCAATGTCGTCAGCTGGGCTGAAAATGCAAGAGAAAAGTATGTGACGAAATTCACCTTCTTTCTTGACGAACGTCAGCAGGAGCTTTGCAGACAGGTGCTTGCTTCACAAAAGCTTGATAATTTTCGCTTCTGGGGCGGCATAGACGGTGCGCAGCGAAAAATGCTCGGACTTCTTTGCCCGTGTGATAGTGACGATGATAACGACATTTTTCCGATGAAATGCGTAAACTTTACATATCGTAAAGCTGATGAGCTGTCGCACAGAGATTTTCTGGGTGCGTTGATGAGCCTTCGTATCCAAAGAAGCTGTGTGGGTGATATCATAGTAGGGCAGGGAAGCACCAATGTTTTCGTTACAGATAAGGTTGCTCAGCTTGTCGCTGATGAGATCACGAAGATTGGCAGAGTTGGCGTGAGTGCAGGCATTGGTATCGACACGAATGTCGTAACACAGTTGAAGACCATCGAGATCAACGGCACGGTCGCTTCACTCAGAGCTGATTGCCTTTTGAGCCTTGCTGTGCATATCTCAAGGGAGAAAGCGGCTGCTTTGATTAAAAATACAGGTGTGAGCATCGACTGCCTTACCTCTTACAAAGTGGACAGTATTATTAATGAGAACCAGACCTTTTCTGTAAAAGGCTATGGAAAGTTCATTCTGAAAAGTATAAACGGTGTATCAAAAAAAGATAGGATACACGTTACATTGTGTAAATTTATTTAGGAGGAAAACCATATGATGAATCCAAACGGAATTAGGACCAAGGGCTTCTCTGTACAGAAAAGCGGTTACAGCACAGATGAGGTCACTGATTATCTGAGAGATGTCGCTGATGACTATGCTGCACTGCTGAAAGAAAATCAGGAAAAGGAAGCAAAGATCAACAAGCTCGTTGAAAAGGTAAATGAGCTTCTTGCCGATAAGGAAGCTATTACTGACGTTCTTGTTAATGCTCAGAAGGAAGCTAAGAAGATAATCAATGACGCAAAGATACAGTCCAAGGAAATGGTTGAAGGTGCAAAGACCGAACAGATGCGTCTTGCAGAGCAGAGTGCTTCTGAGTGCGAGAGGATCGTAAAGGAGCATAAGGAAAAGTGCGCACAGCTTATCAGAGATAATACAGCGATAACAGAAAATAAGATAAATACTATTCGTGCATCATATGAGGACGAACTCGAAAGATACAAGCAGCTCCAGGCTGATGTTACCTATTTCAAGTCTAACCTTATCGAGCTTTATAAGCAGCAGATCCAGCTTGTTATGGATCTTCCTACAATGACTGAGGAGGAGCTTGACGAGTACGAGGCACAGTTTGAGACAGATGAAGCTTTTGATGCTGCACAGACCGAGGCAAGTGCGAGCGTCGCTGCAGTTCAGGCTCCTATCAGCGATATCCCTGCTGCGGCTAAGAAGGAAGAACCTGCTGCAGATCAGACCCTTGAGTCTGTAATGTCACAGGAGGATAGAGTAGAACAAATACTTAACACAGGATCGTTTGAGCCGGTAATACCAAAGAGCACCCTCAATGATCTTCAGTTCGGTAAGAATAATTGATCTCAAAGGCTCTGTAAACAAACAAATAAGTTTGAATACAGAGCCTTTTAATGATTAAGGCAACACCGCACAACCAATGGCTGACGCCTTTTACGTCATAAACATGCATATTTTGCGTCATAGTAGCTTAAAATTCCTTGACTTACGTTAGTGAGCCTTCGTTGTTTTTTAGTCACTCTGACGGAAGATCTGACTTCGTTTTTATCGCACAATGGTCGTGCGGTATTGCCTTAAAAGAATTCGGGGAGACCACAGATGTTTGTATTTTCGCTTGTTCTGATCGCAGTGCTTATCGCTGCGGATCAGATCATAAAGCTGATAGTAGATTCGACACTCGCTGTCGGTGAGATAGTCGAGGTAATAAAATTCGGAGATTTTAAGCTTTTCAGCCTGAACCATGTTCGTAACAGCGGTGCAGCATGGAGCATGATGCAGGGCAAAACCTGGTTTCTTGTCGGCGTTCCGCTTATTATCTGCGGGTTGGGCATTTATTATATCTATAAACGCAGAGAACACAGCAGACTGGAATTAGTTTCGCTTTCAATGCTTGTCGCAGGCGGTGTTGGAAATCTTATAGACAGGATCAGACTTCATGAGGTAATTGATTATATCAAGTTTGAGCCTTTTAATTTCCCGGTCTTTAATTTTGCAGATATATGCGTTGTTATCGGTGCGCTGCTCTTTGCTGTATATATTATCTTTCTTGATAAGCCTGAAAAAAAGACTGCTGAAGATGATGTGCAAAGCAGTGATCTGAATGTAAAAGAGCAGAAAAATGATGAATGATCTTTCGTTTAAGATAGACAGCGAAAATGTCGGTGCGAGGATAGATAAGTTCATTGCAGATAATGTTCACGAGCTGACAAGAAGTGCTGTGCAGAAACTTATTGATGACGGACTGGTCCTTTGCAACGCAGATCCTGTTTCTAAAAATTACAAGCTCAGGGAAAATGACAAGATAACCGTCACTATGCCTGAACCTGTCGAACTGGACGTCAAGCCTCAGGATATTTCCCTGGAAATAGTCTATGAGGATAATGACCTTTTGGTCGTGAACAAGCCTAAAGGAATGGTCGTTCACCCGGCTGCCGGCAATCCTGACGGCACGCTTGTCAATGCGCTTTTGTACCATTGCAAGGGGCGGCTGTCCTCTATCAACGGCGTTATCAGACCGGGAATAGTCCACAGGATAGATAAAAATACAAGCGGTCTGCTTATCGTTGCAAAAAATGACAGCTCACACCATAAGCTTGCTGAGCAGATAAAAGCTCATAGCTTTACCCGAGAGTATATGGCTGTTGTAACCGGTAGATTCAAGGAGAAAACCGGTACTATCGACGAACCGATAGGCAGAAGTAAATATGATAGAAAGAAAATGTGCGTAACACAGCTCAATTCCAAAAATGCTGTTACTCATTATGAGGTCATTGAGGAGCTCGGTAACTTTTCACTTGTCCGTTTTCGTCTTGAAACAGGCAGAACTCACCAGATCAGAGTGCATTGTGCTTTTATGGGGCATCCTGTCTATGGCGACGATGTTTACGGTAAGCAGGTAAAAGGGATCGACGGACAGTGCCTTCACGCTAAAAAGATAGGCTTTATCCACCCGACGACAAATGAGTATATGGAATTTGACAGCGAGTTGCCCCAGTATTTTGAAGGGGTTCTCCAAAAGCTTAGAAAGTGCTGTTGAGGTAAATATGTTTGAGGATATAAATAAAGTCTTGCTTATAACCGATATGGACGGAACATTTCTGCCTGCAAGCAAGATACCCGGCAGAAGAACACTCCAAGCCGTTGAAAGATTTCAGAGAGCAGGCGGAAGATTCTCCATTGCGACCGGGCGTTCGCTGCAAGCTTCGCAGCAGTATTTTAACAGCGTTAGTGTAAACTGTCCGATCGTTATGTGTAACGGCGGAATGATCTACGATATCAATACCAAAACACAGATCTATGATGTTTATGTTCCACGTGAAACTAAAGATATCGTCCGTAAGATACTTGAAGATAATGATTATGTCGGCTGTGAGGTTCTCAGGCTTGATAATGTGTATGTCCCTAAGCTCACGCCGCTTGAACAAAAACATTTACAGATCTGTAAAGTCAATAAGCCGGTTATATGCGATATAAACAGCATTCCAGATGATTGGTACAAGGTGCTTTTTGCAGTTGAGCCGGAAAGAATGGATGAGCTTATCGCATATGTCGCTGAGAAAGGCTTTGAGGGCGTTGATTTTGTAAGGTCAGCAAATGAGTATTATGAAATTCTTCCGCAGAATATATCCAAGGGATATGCGCTGAAAATGATGCGTGAAGTGTGCAATATGCAGGATTATACTTTCGTTTCTGTAGGCGATTATAATAACGATATTGAGATGATAATCGAAGCAGATGTCGGGATATGCCCGTCAAATGCAACCATTGAAGTGAAAAATGCAGCTGATATAGTCTTGAAGCAGTCCTGTGAGCAGGATGCGATAGCCGCAGTTGTTGATTATATTTTTGATAAAGTAAAATAAATATTGGAGGTTTACAGTATGGATGCAACATTAAAAAAACAGCTTGAAGTTACAGCCTGCAAGATACGTCTGGGTATCATTGAGGGTGTTTTCAACGCTAAGTCGGGCCATCCGGGCGGATCACTTTCAATAGCAGATGTTTTGACATATCTGTATTTTGCAAAGATGAACGTATACCCGGATAAGCCGGATGAACCGCACAGAGACAGATTGGTGCTGTCAAAAGGTCACACCGCACCTGCTCTTTATTCGACACTTGCCGAGAAAGGATTTTTCCCAAAGCAGGAACTCAAGAGCCTTCGTCATATCGGCGCAATGCTCCAGGGACACCCATGTATCAATATTCCCGGTGTAGATATGTCATCCGGTTCACTTGGACAGGGTATATCAGTTGCCTGTGGAATGGCACTTTCAGGTAAGATCTCAAACGATACATATAAAGTTTACACTATACTCGGCGATGGTGAGATCGAGGAGGGTCAGGTCTGGGAGGCTGCTATGTTTGCCGCACACTATAAGCTTGACAATCTCGTTGCTATCGTTGATAATAATGGCTTGCAGATAGACGGTAAGGTCGAGGACGTAATGAGCGTTTACCCGATAGCTGATAAGTTTGAGGCTTTCGGCTGGCACGCTATAAGTGCCGATGCACACGATTTTGATGCGCTTGAAAAAGCATTCAATGAAGCAGAGACGATCGCCAATCAGCCTGTTGTCATTATACTCAAGAGTGTTAAAGGCAAGGGCGTATCGTTTATGGAAAACAATGTGTCATGGCACGGCTCTGCTCCGAATAAGGAACAGTATGATCAGGCAGTTGCAGAGCTTACTGCACATCTCAAGGAACTGGAGGGTTAAAAAATGGCTGATATAAAGAAGGTCGCTACAAGAGAAAGCTATGGTAATGCGCTTGCAGAGCTTGGCGATAAGTATGAAAACCTTTATGTTTTTGATGCTGACCTTGCTGCAGCAACAAAAACAGGAATATTCAAGAAAAAGTTCCCGGATAGATTTTTTGACTGCGGCATTGCAGAATCAAATATGATGGGCGTAGCAGCAGGTATGGCAGCAACAGGAAAGATCCCGTTTGTTTCTACATTTGCTATGTTTGCAGCCGGCAGAGCTTTTGAACAAGTGAGAAACTCAATAGGTTATCCTCATCTCAACGTTAAGATAGGTGCGACACACGCAGGTATATCTGTAGGAGAGGACGGTGCAACACACCAGTGTAACGAGGACATAGCACTGATGAGAACTATCCCGGGTATGACTGTAATAATCCCTGCTGATGATGTTGAGGCAAAGGCTGCTGTCGAAGCAGCTATCAACTACGAAGGCCCTGTATATATGAGGTTCGGAAGACTCGCTGTTCCTGTTTTCAATGACCCTGAAACATACAAATTTGAAATAGGCAAGGGCATCAAACTGCGTGACGGTAAAGATATTACTATCGTTGCAACCGGTCTTATGGTTTATGAGGCTATCGAAGCTGCAAAGACTCTTGAACAGGATGGTATACAGGCAACAGTTATCAATATCCATACGATCAAGCCGATAGATAAGGATATCATTATTCAAGCTGCAAAGAATACTGACCTTGTGCTCACAGTTGAAGAGCATAGTGTTATCGGCGGACTTGGTGAGGCTGTTTGTGATGTGCTTTGTGAGAACTATCCCACAAAGGTCGTTAAGATCGGCGTAAATGATGAGTTCGGTCACTCGGGTCCCGCTGTTGATCTTCTCAAGCAATTCGGTCTTAGTGCGGAAAACATCGTAAAGACTGCAAAAGAAGCTGTAAAAGCAAAGTAAACTGTTCCTTTTGAGACTATCACTTGTTAAGTGGTAGTCTCTTATTTTAACCATCTGACATTCTCGAGAGTATAATAATCCGGGGGTGTGCTGATGAGTGCATACAGAAGAACACGCAAAAGCAGAGGTTATCGTCTGCTATTTGCAATTATTGTTGTCTTAATTTCGCTGGTTGTGATCTTTGTGTATAATGTATTTGTACATATGGACGAAATCAGCAGGATCGAAAGTGAACGATTTGCAGTAAAACTTATAAATTCAGCTGTGAGTGAGGCAGTGCCTGATGAACTGCTTCAGGAAATGATATCAAGCAGCGCTGATGAAAACGGAGATGTCAGATCGCTTTCGCTTGACCACGCAAAGGCGAGTCGGATCAACACACTCATCAGTGAAGCTGTCACAAGAAAGCTCGAAGAGTGTGAGAACGAAGCCCTGAGCGTTCCCATCGGGACTCTTTCAGGAATAAGCTTTCTTAATGGTAAGGGCTTTGGACTATCACTTGATCTGAGCTGTATCGGCTCGGTCTTCACCGATATTACATCAGAATTTGTTTCCTGTGGTATCAACCAGTCCAAATACCGTGTTTACGTCAAGATCAGTGTCAAGCTGAATGCGATACTGCCTATAAGCAGTACCGAGGTGTCTGTGGACTACAACTATCTGCTCGGTGAAAGGATAATTGTAGGTGACGTTCCGCAAGCTTATTTTTCAGCGTAAAATGCTTGTATTTTTCTGCTGTCTGTGGTATAATATCATTTGGATTTGTTATTATAAAAACTTTTAGATGGTGATCTTTATGCAGATAAATAAGGCAGATGCAAAAAAAAGAATAGATGAGCTTGTTGAATTGCTCAATTATCACGCACACCTTTACTATGTACAGGATACAAATGAGATATCCGACTATGAGTATGATATGCTCCAGCGTGAGCTCAGAGAGCTTGAAACCCAGTATCCTGAACTTGTCAGGAAGGATTCTCCGACTCAGCGTGTCGGAGGTGCGCCTGTTTCCGGCTTCGCAAAGGTCACACACCGGGTGCAGATGGGCTCGCTACAGGATGTTTTTTCATTTGATGAGGTCAGAAGCTTTGTTGAAAGTGTGTGCAAGAGCGTCGATGCTCCGCAGTTTGTGGTCGAGCCTAAGATCGACGGGCTTTCTGTGTCACTTGAGTATCATAATGGTGAATTTGTCATCGGTTCGACCAGAGGCGATGGCTTCGTCGGAGAGGACGTTACAAGCAATTTAAAGACTGTCAAGAGCATTCCGATGAATATTGATAAGTCTTTGCCGTTGATAGAGGTCAGGGGCGAAACGTATATGCCAAGAGAGGTTTTCCTAAAGCTTGTCAAGCAGCAGGAGGATAACGATGAGCAGCCGTTTAAAAATCCGAGGAACGCTGCTGCTGGTTCGCTCAGACAAAAAGATCCTAAGATCGCAGCAAAAAGAATGCTTGATATCTTTGTTTTTAACGTCCAGCAGATCGAGGGGAAACAGCTGACATCACATAAGCAGTCGCTTGATTACCTTAAAGAGCTTGGATTCAAGACTATCCCCGGATATGTCAGAGTTTCCACTGCCGATGAGATAATCACTCAGATCGAAAAGATCGGTGAAAAAAGGTTCGATCTTGCCTATGACATTGACGGCGTTGTTATAAAAGTCGATGATTTTCGTCAGCGTGAGATACTTGGTTCAACTGCGAAGGTCCCGAAGTGGGCTGTTGCGTATAAGTTTCCTCCGGAGGAGAAAAACTCAAAGCTGTTGGATATCGAGCTTAATGTCGGAAGGACCGGCGCAGTGACACCTGTGGCAGTATTTGAGCCTGTTTTTCTTGCCGGAACGAGCGTTTCAAGAGCAACGCTTCATAATCAGGACTTTATCAGGGAAAAGAATATCAGTGTCGGTGATATTATCCGGGTCAGAAAGGCGGGCGATATTATCCCTGAGGTGCTCGGAAGCGTTGAAAAGCATGGCGATGAGATTTTCACTTTGCCGGACAAATGCCCTGTGTGTGGAACTGAGCTTGTCAAAAGTGATGAAGAAGCTGCTATACGCTGTCCGAATCTTGAATGCCCCGCACAGATCTTCAGAAGCATAGTGCATTTTGCATCAAAGGGCGCAATGAACATTGACGGGCTTGGACCTCAGATCGTCAGAGTCCTGCTTGACAAAGGACTTATAAAATCAGTAGATGACCTGTATACTCTCAGAACTTCCGACCTTATGGAACTTGATAATTTCAAGGAAAAATCGGTGAGCAATCTGCTTACAGCAATAGAGAATTCAAAGCAAAATACGCTTGACAGACTTGTTTTTGCTCTTGGTATCAGAAACATCGGACAGGCTTCGGCAAAGCTTTTGTGCGATAAATTCGGTGACCTTGACAATATTATGAATGCCACTGCCGAGCAGATCGCTGAAATAGACGGGTTTGGCGAGGTCATGGCAAACAGCGTGTTCAAAGCTTTCCATGAACAGCATATGATAAAGCTTGTTCAAAGGCTCAGGGATTGCGGACTTAATATGAGCTATGTCAGAACTCAGGTCGATGATCGCTTTGCTGGAAAGACTTTCGTGCTGACCGGAACACTGCCTACGCTCAAAAGAGATGAGGCAAAAGCTCTTATCGAAAAATATGGCGGAAAGGCTTCCGGCTCTGTATCGAAAAAAACAGACTATGTTCTTGCAGGTGAGGAGGCAGGCAGCAAGCTTACAAAAGCCCAGCAGCTTGGTATTACGATAATCACCGAAGAACAATTCATGCAAATGATAAAGTAGCATCGGAGATAGTTATGAAAATTGATGTTAAAAGAGCTGCGCAGCTTTCAAAGCTGAATATATCTGATAATAAGGCTAAGTCTTTTGAAAAGCAGATGAACGATATCGCACAGATGATCTCTGTGCTTTCGCAGATAAACAACGATATTTCCGATACCGACGAACGCCGTGCGGAGCTTCGTGCAGATCAACCGCACGAGCAGTCGCTCTCACAGCAGCAGATCATGCAAAATGCACCGGCTTTCAGCAACGGAGTATTCTGTGTGCCAAAAACGGTGGATTGACTATGCAGCTTTATGAAATGACTTTACATCAGCTAAGCGAAATGCTCGCTGATAAACTTATAAGCTCAAAAGAGCTGACTCAGTCTGTGCTTGAAAGGATCCAAAGCCTTGACAGTAAGCTGAACGCATTTATTACTGTTGACAGCAACGGTGCATTAAAGCAGGCGGAAAGTGTTGATAATAAACGCCTGAAAGGGGATTCGCTTTGCGTAATTGCAGGTATCCCGATCGGCTTGAAGGATAACATCTGCTTGAAAAATATGCGCACGACCTGCGGTTCAAAAATGCTCGAAAATTATATCTCGCCTTACAATGCAACGGTCGCTCAAAAGCTTCTTGCAGCGGACGCAGTTATAGTCGGAAAGCTGAATATGGACGAGTTTGCGATGGGTTCATCGACTGAAAACTCATATTTTGGAGTTACCAGAAATCCTTATGATATAACAAAAGTTGCAGGCGGATCTTCCGGCGGCTGCGCTGCTGCGGTAAGCTGCGGTGAAGTCATTGCTGCACTTGGTTCTGATACAGGAGGTTCTGTTCGTCAGCCTGCATCATTTTGCGGAGTTGTCGGACTGAAGCCAACTTATGGCAGCGTGTCACGGTATGGCCTTGTTGCTTTTGCATCATCACTTGACCAGATCGGTCCTGTTTGTAAATGTGTTAAGGACACTGCAATTATGTACAGCGCTATCGTTGGCGGTGATAAACTTGATATGACATCGCAAAATAAGGAATATCCGAATTTTGAGGTCGGGCAGAAAGACCTTAAAGGTTTGAGGATCGGACTGCCTGTTGATATGTACGAAAACATAACTGAACCTGATGTGCTGGAGAGATTTGAAAATGCGATCAGGCTTCTTGAAAAAAACGGTGCCCGGATCAGACGGATCAGCATTGCTGAAACTGGCTATGCACTGCCTGCTTATTATGTGATCTCATCAGCTGAGGCTTCGTCCAATCTTGCACGTTTTGACGGGGTAAGATATGGATTTCGTGCGCAGAATATCCAAAGCATTGATGAGCTTTTTGTCAAGACTCGCTCTCAGGGCTTTGGTGATGAGTGCAAACGTCGTATCATGCTTGGTACATCTGTTTTGAGTGAGGGCTATTATGATGAGTATTATTCAAAAGCTGTTAAAGCTGCAAAAATGATGACTCATAACGTGAAGCAGCTTTTTGAAAGTGTTGATATCATCGCAACCCCGACCTGTGCGGAAACTGCATTTGATATTGGTAAAAAGGTTGATGATCCTGTAAAAATGTATAACAGTGACATTTTCACAGTTCTTGCAAATCTTACAGGTGTTCCGGCGATAAGCGTGCCCTGTGGGTGTGCGGGCAACGGTCTGCCTGTTGGTATCCAGCTTATGGCTGACAGCTTTTGCGAGCAGACTTTGTTCGATGCCGCATACTGGTTGGAAAGCTTAGTGAATGCTCCTGAACGGGGGTGTGAAGATGTCTGATTATGAAACCGTCATCGGACTCGAAACTCATGCAGAGCTTAATACAAAAACGAAAATATTCTGCGGTTGTAAAAACGAATTTGGCAGCGAGGCAAATTCAAATGTATGTCCTGTCTGTCTGGGACTTCCCGGCGCATTGCCCGTGCTCAATGAAAAAGTCGTCGAGTATGCCGTGAAAATGGGACTTGCTCTTAACTGCACTATCAACAGCGTATCTGCACTTGCTCGTAAAAACTATTTCTATCCTGATCTTCCCAAAGCATATCAGATCTCTCAATCGTATCTTCCGCTTTGTGTGAATGGTTATGTTGAATTTCTGTATAACGGTTCGATAAGCCGTGTAAGGATAAATAGAATACATATCGAGGAAGATGCGGGAAAGCTCGTTCATTCTGAAAATGGGGAAGATAAGACCTATATCGACTTCAACCGCTGCGGAGTTCCGCTTATTGAGATCGTTTCAGAGCCTGATATCCATTCGTCAGGTGAAGCGGTAGCTTATCTAAAAACCTTGAAGTCAATACTCAGATATCTTGATATCTGTGACTGTAAAATGCAGGAAGGTTCGATACGATGTGATGTAAATGTTTCACACAATCGTAAAGGTGGACCGCTTGGAACAAGATGCGAGATGAAAAATGTCAACAGCTTTTCGGCAGTTGGCAGAGCGATCGAATTTGAGATCAAAAGGCAAAAACAGCTTTTGGCTGACGGCTCAAGCATTGTTCAGCAGACAAGACGCTGGGACGATATCATGGGCAGGAGCTTTGTAATGCGCACAAAGGAAAACGCCGATGATTACAGGTATTTCCAGGAACCGGATATTCCGCCGTTTGAAGTAAGCAAGCAAAAGATCGAAGAGCTTTCAGCCTTGATACCACAGCTTCCTAACATCAAGATCATCCGCTATGTGACCGAGCTTGGTATCAGCGTGAAAGATGCAGAGTTTATCGCTGATAATATAGAGCTATCCGCTTTTTTTGATGAGTGTGTTGTTTCAGCAAGGCATAGACCCAAGAGCTATTGCGACTGGATAATGGGAGAGCTTGTAAAGTATCTCAACTCTCACAGCATAAGCTTTGGGCAGACAAGATTAACGGTCGGCGGACTGAACGATATGCTTGATGCTATCGCCAATGGCATCATATCAAATTCTGCCGCTAAAAAGGTTTTTGAAGTCCTGCTTGAGGATCAAAAGAGCGTGGATGAAATAATTAATGAGCTTGGTCTTGCGCAGCTTAATGATATATCTCAGCTTGAAGTCATCGCTGAACAGGTCCTAAGCAGTAATGAGAAGTCCGTGCAGGATTATAAAAGTGGTAAGACCAATGCACTTGGCTATCTTGTCGGGCAGTGTATGAAAGTATCAAACGGCAAAGCTGATCCCGTCAGAATGAAAGAAATCCTTCTTTCTTATCTGATGTTGTGATATATTTTAATTTGAAAGGAGTGATTACTATGGCATTTTGTCCCGTTTGCGGTGAAAGGGTAGCAGATAATGCTATGAGCTGTCCTAAGTGCGGCGCACCTCTTGGTGAGCAGGCAAAGGCTCAGAACAATACGCAGCAGGCAGTGAACAACTTTGTCAATAACTTGAATAACACAGCTGATTATTCAAGTGAGATGGATCCAAAGGATGCCGAAGATAACAAGGCAATGGGAATACTTGCATACATAGGTATTCTTGTGTTTATCCCGATATTTGCTGCGCCTCAGTCGAAGTTTGCACGATTCCACGCTAATCAAGGACTAACGCTTTTTATTTTTGAGGTGATCTATTCTGTGATAATGACAGTTTTAAAACATACTGTCGGAGAGATCCCTGTTGCAGGGCCTATCACGCTTACGATCTGCGGACTTGTTACTATCGTATGGCTTGCTCTTGCGATCTGCGGTATTGTTAATGCGGTCAACGGCAGGGCAAAAGATCTACCTGTGATCGGCAATATTCACATTATGAAGTAAAAAGAACACGCTGACATCGCTTTAGGTGCCAGCGTGTTTTTATGTTCTGTTGGTCTTATACCATTGAAGAAAACCTTTTATGTACTCCTCGTGCGGAGTGATGACCTCAATATCTATGCTTTTATCCGAATCTGCATAAGCTTGAAGTGTTTCTTTCAGGTTTTCGGCTGACAGCATATAATCATTGATTATATATTCATCGTCAAACCCGAGAGTGTAAAGTATGATTGCCGAAACAACACCTGTCCTGTCCTTTCCGGCATTACAGAAGAAAAGTACACCGTTGTAAGAATAAATGATCTTGTCGATGATACGCTCCATTTGCTCATCACACATTTTTATATATGATAATGCAACATCTTCAGGCTTTGATGGTATCACATTTCCACCTATAACAGGCATACTGAAATATTCAAAGCATGGCTCATTCATTAACACACAGGGTTTTAAAACCTGCTCTGTCTGTTCACGCAGATCTATTACCGTAAGGACATCTTCGCTTTTCAGCCAGTTTATCTCATCATCAGTCAAATTCAAAGGCACATCACTTCTGATAAACCTGCTGCTGCCGGAGATGAGCCTGCGTGTGTTTTTAGTACTTGAAAATAAGCTGCCCATCGTTTCACTTCAGCTCCACAACTGTAACTCCGTCCTCACCTTCACCATAAAGACCTTTCCTTGATGACTTAACACTGGGGTGGTGCTTGAGATGCGATCTTATTGCATTTTTGAGAACCCCGGTCCCTTTGCCGTGAATGATCGTAACTATACCGACACCTGACATCACTGCATCATCAATAAAGCTGTCAACGGCGTATATACCGTCGTCAGCAGCATATCCTCTTATATCCAGTTCAGTGGATATTTTTCTGGTCAATCTGCTTTCAACGCCCTTTGTAGAAACTGCACCCTGCTTGTTCTTGTTCTTGACCTTGACTGGCTGCTGCTTTTCAACAAGCCTCAGCTTGCTCACATCGACCTTGGTCTTCATTACTCCTATCTGAACAAAACAGTTTCCCTTAGAATCAGGCGGTGTGATAACTATACCGTTTCTCTTGGTATCCCACACAAGCACTCTGTCACCTTTGACAAGCGCCCTTGGCAGCACATATCCATCGTCGTTTTCTTCAATGACCGGGTTTGCTTCAAGATATAGCTTGTTCATTGTAGACTTCTGCTTGTGCCGAGCGTCGATAGCTTTTTGCGTAAAGCCTTCCTTTTCTTTTTCCTTGCGCAGAGAATCAAGTTCATCAACAAGCTGCTGTGATTCACGCTGCACTCGTCTGACGATCTCCTGAGCTTCAAGTCTTGCACGCTCGAGTATGTCCTCTCTGTCACGGGCAAGCTGCTGCTTGTCATTTTCAAGTTTGTTTTTCAGCTCGTCAGCTTCACGCTTGTAAATCTGAGCAAGTTCGTTGTTCTTTTCAAGCTCTGCCTTTGTGCGTTCCAGGTCATCAAGAATATTTTCAAATTTTTTGTTTTCCGATGAAATAAGCGAGCTTGCGTGCTTGATGATATCCTCGTCGATCCCAAGGCTGCGGGAGATCGCAAATGCGTTGGATTTGCCGGGGAACCCGATCACAAGCTTGTATGTCGGCTTGAGCGTTTGCGGGTCGAACTGGCAGCTTGCATTCTGGACGCCATCAGTTTCTATTGCGTACATTTTAATTTCCTGATAATGAGTCGTTGTTATAAGTGTAGCTCTGAAAGTGTGTATCCTATCTATTATTGAAACAGCAAGTGCTGCACCCTCAACAGGGTCAGTTCCCGAACCAAGCTCATCCAGAAGTACAAGGCTTTCGCTGTCTGCCTCGTCAAGGATCGTCTTTATCGTGCTTATATGAGAAGAGAATGTCGAAAGGTCATTTTCAATCGACTGCTGATCTCCGATGTCAACCAGAACTTTTTTATAAACACAGATCCTGCTGCCGTCTGATGCAGGAATCATTAGTCCACACATCGTCATCAGCGTCAGCAGACCTACCGTTTTCAGGACGACAGTTTTACCGCCTGTGTTCGGACCTGTAATGACAAGTACACTGTTCTCTCCGCCAATCTCCAGATCTATTGGCACGACCTTTTTTTCATCAATAAGCGGGTGCCTTGCCTTTTTGAGGATTATAACTCCGTCATCGCCGATCTCCGGCTCCATAGCTTTCATTTTTGCGCCAAGGTTTGCCTTTGCAAAATAAAGACAAAGCTCGCACGAAGCATTGTAGCTTGAAATGAGCTTTTCTTTAAGCTGACCGCATTCAGCGGAGAAGCTGCTGATGATACGGTGTATCTCATCCTGCTCCTGTGCAGCAAGGATCCGTATGTCGTTATTTGCCTCAACAACACTCATCGGCTCAATGAAAAGGGTAGATCCCGATGCGGATATATCGTGTACAAGTCCGCTGACATTAGATTTGAACTCACGCTTGACCGGGATAACGAATCTTCCGTCACGGATCGTAACGATCGAATCCTGCATATATTTTTTACCCTCGCTTGACTTTATCATCTTGTCAAGCGATTCTCTTATAGAAAGCTGTGAGCGTGAGATCCTGCGGCGGATACTCCTCAGCTCCGGGCTTGCATCATCTGACAGACTGTTCTCGTCGATTATAGCTTCATTCAGCCGCCTTAAAAGTGAGTTCTCCGGGAACAGACTCTCAAAAAGATAGTTCAGTTTTGTTTGTTTGTCCTCCAACTGATCGAACCATTTTGTCAAAGCATCAGTCTGCATCAGAACACGGCGGATCTCAAGCAGTTCCTTTATTGAGAGCACGCCGCCCTGCTCAGCTCTCATAGCTATGGCAGAAATGTCGTTTACCTTGTAAAACGAAGGCGTGCCATACCTTACGCTCAGTTCAAAAGCCTGTGATGTCTTTGACATTTCTTCTTTGACCGTGTAAAGATCGCTTTGCGGAGTTATCCTGTTAGCCATCTGCTTGGCTTTTGGGATAACACATTCCATCGCAAGCATTTCAAGTATTTTATGTAATTCAAGTGGTTTGCAGTTTATCATTTCCATTTTGTTTTCACCTATATGCTTTTGTAGTAATCAAGTGTCTGAAATCTGTTTTTGAAGTTATATGCTATAAACGATTCTGTAAAAGCTGTGAGTTTGTCCAGATATCTCCGGCTTATCCTGAAATAAAAAAGCTTTTCAAATTCGCTGAGCGCAATAAATCTAACAATATACAGAAGTGTTTTATCCATTAAGTGATCGTCAGAGCGCTCGTCAGATATATAGCAGTCATTACAGAAGATCTTGTTTTCTTTGAAATCAAAGTGCATATTGTCATCTTCATATTTGTAGCAGTTTGCGCATCCGACAAGATCGGGGCGTATACCTATCTCGCAGGGCAGTCTGAACTCAAATACACATTTGAGGAGCTCGGGATCCATTTTATCGTTGTCAAGAAAATGCATCGAATTGAGCACAAGCCGCATAACATCGCTGTACCCTGCCTGCTCAGTGCGGGAAAAGAGTATAAGTTCATTGAAATATGCCGCAAGAGCTGTCTTTTTGATGTCCAGCCTGATGCTGTGAAATGAGCTGATAAGCTCGCTGCTGTTGAGATAGTACTCGATCTGTCCTGAGGCTTTTCTCTTCTCGTCGATGCAAAGCTTTGAGTAGGAAAAAAGCTGCGTGCTTGCCGAGTTTTTAACGCTTTTCTGACCGCCTCTTATAAAGATATCTATTACACCTTTTTCAGCAGTGATGACACTTACGGATTTGTTGATCTCACCTATGTTCTTTTCCCTGAGTATCAGCCCTTTGAGCGTCAGCATCATTCACACCTCTTTTATCTCTTGCGTATTTCAGATAATCAGAAATTTTTCCGCTTGCAAAAAACTTGTCCCAAAGGTCCACCGAAAGCCCACCTTTCATAGTCATCTGAAAGTAGTATCTGCTCGGTGCAAGTTTATTATAAGCGGAAATTTTTAACGAGTATTTATCAGTCAAGTCCGAAATTTTTTATCATGCCCTCACGGTTACGCCAGCCTTCTTTGACTTTGACCCAGCATTGAAGATTTACTTTTATTCTGAAAAATTCTTCAAGCTCCTGACGTGCCTCGCTGCCGATCTTTCGCAGCATTGAGCCGCCCTTGCCGATGAGTATGCCCTTGTGAGATTCCTTTTCGCAGAATATCGTAGCTGTAACGTCCATTATAGGGCTGCCGTCCTTAGCGTCACGTTCAGAAACGCTTTCTATTGTTACCGCAATTCCGTGCGGTACCTCATCGTTCAGATCGTTCAGCGCTTTTTCCCTGATCATCTCAGCCATAAGCACCCGCTCCGGCTGGTCTGTGAATTTGTCGTCAGGAAAGAAATGAGGCCCCTCAGCTGCATATTTTTCAATACACCGAAGCACTGTGTCAAGTCCATCTGCCTGTGTAACGCTGACAGGTATCACCTCAGCAAAATCATATATGCTGCTGTATTCTGCAAGCTTGGTTATAAGCTCGTCCTTATCGCTGAGAAGATCAGTCTTGTTGAGAACAAGTATAACATTATCATTTTTACGAAAACTTGCAACAAGATTCATCTCCGGCTGAGAAACCTTTTTTGTGCAGTCGCAAACAAGCATTATCACATCAACGTCTGCAACGCTCTCACTTACAGCCTTGAGCATATGCTCTGAAAGTTTGTTTACCGCCTTGTGCATACCGGGTGTGTCAATAAAGACATATTGAGTTGCTTCCTTGGTCAGTACGCCGGTTATTTTTGTTCTTGTGGTCTGCGGCTTGCTGCTGACAGCGGCGATCTTTTCACCGACAAGTGCGTTGAGCAGAGAGGATTTGCCTGCGTTTGCTCTTCCTACTATTGTTACAAATGCATTTTTTGTGGTTATGTTCTTATCCATTCTAACTTTCCTGTCTTTGGTTTTATATGTATTCACGCATCATTGTGCTCGTGCTCGCCGATAAACGTTGCATCTCTTGATATGCCCAGATTTCCGAGTATAGCCTCTTCTTTTTCACGCATGATACGTTCCTCAAGCGAGCTTTTTTCGTGATCGTATCCAAGCAGGTGCAGCATAGAATGAACTGTAAGGAAGCCTACTTCACGTTCAAGTGAATGATCGTAGACCTCAGCCTGCCTGCAAGCTGTTTCAAGGCTGATGACAATATCACCAAGAAGATATGCGCCTGTTTCGTGGTTCAGATCGTACTTTCCGTTTTCTCCCAAAGGGAAGGAGAGTACGTCAGTTGGACGGTCTATATTTCTGTGTTCAAGATTGAGCTGGTGTATGGTTTCGTCATCAACAAATGAAACCGAAACCTCAAAATCATCATTAAAACCTTCATATTCTGTTACAGCATGGCAGCAGCGTCTGACGAGCAGTCTGATACCAACGGGGATCTTTACCTGAGTCTGATTATTTGATATTGAAACCTTTACCTTACCCATTGTTTTTCACATTCCTTTTACTGTATTTTTCATAAGCCATAATAATATCCTGAACGAGCTTGTGCCTTACAACATCGTTCTGATTGAACCGACAAATACTGATATCATCAATGTCTTTTAAAATATTCATTGCCTGTATCAGTCCCGATCTCCTTTCGTCGGGGAGATCTATCTGCGTGATGTCACCGGTGATTACAATTTTTGAGTTGAAACCGAGTCTTGTCAGGAACATCTTCATCTGTTCGTGAGTCGTATTCTGAGCCTCGTCAAGAATAATGAATGAATCGTCCAGTGTTCGTCCCCTCATATAAGCAAGCGGTGCTACCTCGATGCAGCCACGCTCCTGCTGCTTGTTGAAGGTGTCAGGACCAAGCATCTCAAACAATGCATCGTACAGAGGTCTGAGGTATGGATCCACTTTGTTTTGCAGATCGCCCGGAAGAAATCCAAGCTTTTCCCCAGCCTCTACTGCCGGTCTTGTGAGGATTATCTTTTCCACCTCATGAGCCTTGAATGCTTTTACAGCCATTGCCACTGCAAGATATGTCTTTCCGGTTCCCGCAGGACCTACACCAAGAACTATCGTTTTGTCCTTGATAGCCTGAACGTATTTTTTCTGTCCCAGCGTCTTTGGTTTGACTACCTTGCCCGAAACTGTCACACAGATCCCGCCGTCGGACATATGGCTGACCTCATACTGTCTGCCCTCTCTGACAAGAGAAAAGACGTATCTTATCATAGTTTCATTCAGCGATTCACCTTTTTCGATAAGTGATATAAGTGCCTTTATCGCTTCACTTGCCTCAAAGACATTTTTCTCTTCACCTGATATCGTAAGGTTATCCCCACGTCCAAGAATCACCACCGAGTATTCACGCTGTATAAGATTAACATTTTCATCATAGTTTCCGAAAAGACTGAGTATGGTTTCTATCTTATCGGCTTTGATCTCTTTTTGTACCATCAGCAGATTTCCTTTAGAAATTAATAATAATCATCTTTTGATAGTATACCACAATTTTTCTCTGATTGCAATAATAATCGGACATTTTAAACATAATTTTTCTATTTTTTTATAAAAAATTCGGCTTGTTCACATACGTTTCCATGGAGCTTGTAGGTGATCTCGATCTTTACCGAGTCATTGCCTTTAAGCTTTTTGACTTTTTTATCCCTTATCTCATATTGTTTCAGAAAGTTCGTTTCGTATTTTTCCGACTTTTTCAAAGCAAGTTCATATGCCTGTTCCTGCGAGTATTTTACAGGCTTGAAGTCGTATTCCTCCAGAGTGAGTGTCCTTATACCCACCGGTATCTGAGTGCCGGCAAGCTCGATGCAGTTCAGCTTCTGCGAGCTGTAGAAGCTGCCGACCTTTGCACTGAAAAACAGAGGGATATCCGCCGAGAACAGGTGGAAATATCTCTGCTTGAATATCTCTCCTGTTTTCTGCTTCACGATATCGTCAAGCTTTTGCTCGAAAACGACCGTCCGTTCAAATGTTCCCTCGATCTCAGCGATAGAGCGGGCATATCGCACAGATTTCTCAACTATCTCCTTGCCGTCCACCCACTTGGATCTATTCTTTTCAACAATACCACTGACTACTATTTCCCCCTTGCAGACTCCGCTTCCGACTGCTTTCTTTAGTTGACCGTCCACTACTCTCACGTTGTCTATAACAGCATTTTCTGTTGCTACAAGGTTGCTTGGAAGCCTGTTCTGGCTGCCTTTGACAGCCGGGATATTCTCTATCACATCTATTATCAGGCTGTTTCCCTTTCGGGTGATGCCTGCCCAGCTTATACCTGAAACACGCTGCTTTAAAGCTCTTTCCACCACAACAAGGTCGATGTCCGGGATATATGTTCCCACCTTGATGTTTTCCTGATTGAGCACATTCATTATATCTTTGCGGATAGTTTCGTCCTCAATGATTATATCAAATCTCAGCACTATATTTTTCAGATATATTATCAAAAGTACTGCGGCGAGCATTCCTATGATTAGCCCCGGGCGGTGGATCAGTCGTTTTACCATCCTTACAACATCGCCGTCACGCAGCTTTTTTACATTGAATCCGTTTTGCGTACATATCCTTTCAAAGTACCCCGATGAATAAAAAGGAAGATTAAGC
The DNA here is from genome assembly GCA_902787825.1 of uncultured Ruminococcus sp. GTDB lineage: Bacteria > Bacillota > Clostridia > Oscillospirales > Ruminococcaceae > Hominimerdicola. The sequence goes on from CADAHS010000001.1 coordinate 75,151, forward strand.
AGAACTTTTTCTCCCTGTTGTCTGATACTGCTTGCAGGCAGATCATACTCATCTATCAGCTTGTACAGCTTCTGTGCGTTGTCACATTTTACTTCGTAGGCAGTCTTGAAAAACGGGATTTTTATATTTTTATTCTTGTCTGCCATTTAGTTCTCCTTGGCTGAGAAGCCTTTCATTATCAGCTTAACCGAGTCTATCACGCCGTCTATGGAAATACTGTCCTGTGTGTATTCCGACATTTTCAGATCTTTTCCCCAGATCTCTATGTAATAGTTGCCTGCACATACTTTTGCCATTATATCACTGCATTCACATACTCTTGAACAGTTTTCCACCAGTACGGTGCTGTTGTTTTGTATTGTGACGAATGAACTGAGATGAGCAAGGTCTTTGAGCTTACCCACAAAGCTTAGTTTTGTATTTGATGCTGACATATGATACCTCCTGTTTAAATGCGTTTCACGCTTTGTACAATTATATTACAACGATCAGCGACATATACATAAAAGTATCTTCAGACATCACTGTACAAAGAACATCTTACCTCTTTGTGCGGTATTGTACTTATCATTGTGAGGTAGCGGTTATGAAAGGGTATATAAAAGAGCTTGGTTATTATCTGCTTGCAGGACTGATGTTGTGGTACTGTTGGATCATAATAGTTGACAGCATAAACATTCGTGAGGGAATAATCCAATCGGTAAAACGTTGTATGGATATTCTGATCCCGTCATTGTTTGCATTCATGGCAGCATCGGGGATAATTGTACGCAGCGGACTATATGCTATATTGTCAAGACCACTCGGATTTCTTGCGAAATGGGTATTTGCAATGCCCGGTGAGCTTTTCAGCGTTTTTATTATTTCTAATGTTGCGGGTTATCCTGTCGGAGCAAAGCTGCTTTGCGAACTGACCGAAAAGGGAAGTATAGACAAACGCACTGCAAGCACTATGCTGTGCTTCTGCTGCAATGCAGGACCTGCATTTATAAGCGGAACTATTGGCCTTGCAGTGTTTGGTGATACAAGGATCGGTCTGATCGTCTTGCTTTCCTGCATAATAAGCAATTTTATGCTTGCCGCAGTGATGTGCCGCATCAGAAGATCGAGCGCAAGCTTTAAAGAACAAAAGCCGCATATCTCCGCAGATATCCTGACAGAATCTGTGCTGTCGGCAGGAAGGTCGCTCTTAGATATATGCCTTCTCGTGGTATTCTTTTCAACTGTTATGTCGGTGCTTGCACATTATGGGATACTATCTGAAATGAGCATTCGGCTTGGGATCCCATATGCTGAGCCGATCTTTGCATCGGTGCTTGAGATAACATCTATAACACAGCTTGAAAATGCATCTTTCGGATATATCCCCGTTATATGTGGTATCTGTTCGTTCGGTGGACTTTGTGTGCTGCTTCAGATCATCGTTGTTGTTAAGGATAGATTCTCCCTCAAACCATTCCTGCTCACAAGACCTGCTGGCGCAATGCTCAGTATGCTCAACAGCCTCTGGCTTTGCAGGCTTCTTTTGCCAAGCGATATTCAGGCTTCTTCCAACCATCAGCAAATTTTCGTTAAAGTGAACAATTTTGTACCCTCAGTTTGTCTAATATTAATGATTTTCTTGTTGAAAATAAAAAAAGGGGTAGCATTTTCAAAACGAATGTGATATAATTATTGAAATAAAAGATTTATCACTTGATATAAAAGGAGTTGCGTTAAAATGGCAAAGAAACAGTATTTTGGTAACGGCATAGATCCTTCCTGCTCTTATTGTGTGTACGGAAATCGTTCAAGAGAAGGAAACAAGGTCCTTTGTGAAAAAATGGGTCTTGTTGATGCGGACTATTCCTGCAAGAAGTGGGTGTACGATCCGATCAAGAGAGTGCCCAAGAAACAGCTCAACATTCCTAATCAGGAAGACGATATTATCTGATCTTAATATCAAAAGCAAAGAGTCATATACCGTTTGGTGTATGACTCTTTTTTCGTGCAAATGCAAAAAAGCATCCGCCTTTATCTGACGGATGCTTTAACTCATATCTTTGTTACTTTGGCGTAATTAGCCATTATCTTCTTGGTGCCCTTGCTGTCAAAGGCAATTTCCAGCAGCGTATCATTGCCCATAGGTGTTGCACTGATAACAGTACCCTCGCCGAAAATTTTGTGCTTTATCCTGTCACCTGCACTGAAAGTCTGAGAAACAGCAGATGCGGAATTTTTTTCTGTCCTGCGGATATTCAGCTGCTGCCTTAAAGTCATGCTCTTTACTGCGCCGACCTCTCCGTGTGTTGCAGAAGATGAATAAACGCTTTGTACAAGCCCCTCCTGCTCCTGCTTTTGGATATAGTCCTTAGGAAGTTCTCTGATAAAGCGTGATTTTCTGTTGCGGTCAGTGTGACCGTAAAGCATTCTTTCGCAGGCACGGGTCAGAATTAGCTTATTTTTGGCTCTTGTCATCGCAACATAAGCAAGGCGGCGTTCTTCTTCAATATCTGCCTCACTGTCCATGCTTCTTGATGACGGGAAGATATTCTCCTCCATTCCGACCACAAACACCACAGGAAATTCAAGTCCCTTTGCAGAGTGCATAGTCATAAGTGCAACGTAATCCTGATCGGGATCAAGATTATCTATGTCCGTAAACAGCGAGATCTGCTCCAGAAACTCTGAAAGCGAAGGCTCCTCGCTGTCCTGCTCATACTGAGCCATAGTAGTTTTAAGCTCGGCAATGTTTTCAAGCCTTGCTGCACCCTCATCGCCCTGAAGTCTCAGATATTCACCATAACCACTCACATCAAGCAGTTCGTCGAGCAGCTCTTCAAGAGTATGCTGCTGAGCAAATTCTCCAAGCTGAGTGAACATATCTGCAAGACTTGTGAGCTGTTTTGAACGCTTTTCTATCGGCGCAAGGTCAGCAGAGTTGCTCATTACCGTAACGGGATCCTCACCGAGATCTGAAGATATCTGCTCCAGCAAAGCAACTGTTGAATCACCAATACCCCTTTTTGGCTCATTGATTATTCTTTTGAGCCTGAGCATATCAGCGTTGTTGTTTATGACCTGCAGGTATGCAAGCACATCTCTGATCTCTTTTCTGTCATAGAATTTCAGTCCGCCGAATATCTTGTAGGGTATACCGCTTTGTACAAGAGCACGCTCGATACTGTTTGACTGAGCATTCATTCTGTACAAAACAGCGTGATCGTTATATTTTTCGCCTTTTTGAATATCTTCAAGGATAGTTTCAGCAATAAACTTTGCTTCTCCTTTTTCATCTGCTGCTTTGTAGACAGTAATCTTACTTCCGTCGCCTCTGTCCGTCCAGAGATTCTTTCCCTTTCTGGCTGAATTGTTCTTTATAAGCTCGTTTGCGCAGGTAAGTATATTCTGCGTAGAACGATAATTCTGTTCAAGTCTGATAACGTCTTTTTCGGGATCGCAGCCAAACTGCTGCTCAAAACTGAGGATATTCTCGATCGTAGCACCTCTGAAACGATAGATGCTCTGGTCATCGTCACCAACAACGCAGATGTTGTTGTTCTTGCTTGCAAGCAGTCTTACAAGCCTGAACTGTGCTGTATTCGTATCCTGATACTCATCGACCATAATGTACTTGTAAAGGTTCTGATAGTGATCCAGAACATCGGGATAGTCCTCAAACAGCCTGACAGTGTTGAAGATTATATCATCAAAGTCCATGGCGTTTGCAAGCTTCATTCTGTGCTGATACTCGCTGTATACCTTTGCAATGGTCACAAGCCTGTAATCCTCACCGCAGCTCATCTCAAATTCCTTGGCACCCACCATAGAATCCTTCTGTCGGGAGATCTCCGCAAGAATAGTCTTAGGAGGGAACATTTTATCCGAAATATCAAGATCTTTGAGTATAGCTTTGACCGATCTTTGTGAGTCGTCGGCGTCATAGATCGTGAAGTTGCTGGAATATCCAAGGTTAGCGCATTCACGGCGAAGTATCCTTACGCAAGCCGAGTGGAATGTAGAGGCATTAACCTGCGTGCCCCTTTCGCCAAGCATTGCTTCAAGTCTTTCCTTTAGTTCGTTTGCAGCCTTGTTGGTAAATGTGATAGCAAGAATATTCCACGGGTTGATCGGCTTTGCTTCAATTATCTCAGCAAGCCTCTCATGGTCATCGGACTTGCCGTTTGCATAGTCCTCAAGGAAAACACACTCATCTTCGGTGACATTGACCATATCATTTTCATTATTATATGAATCACCGAAAAAGATCATATTAGCGATACGGTTTATAAGAACAGTAGTCTTTCCGCTTCCGGCGCCCGCAAGGATAAGCAGAGGACCGTTTATCTTGAAAACAGCCTTTTGCTGCTGAGGATTCATTCTGGAAAAGTACTTTTCCAATGCCTTTCTTTTAAGCAATATTAGATCTTTAGCCATGCATTCGGCACTCCTTTCCATCTTATTGGCTCTATTATATCACAAAAAAACTGATTTGAAAAGGGGGTAAATGCAAAAACACTAAACATTTGTTTAAATATCCCTCACGAGCCAATAATACTAACAAATAACACATGGAGGGATAAAATGAACGCATTGATTTTTACATCAGCAAACAAACAGCTTGAAAGCACGACAGGAAAACCGGTTATTCTGACAGATATCTGTGGGAAAACACTTATGGAGAGATGTGTCCAAAGGCTTATTGCAGCAGGCATTGAAAAAGCAGTTGTCGTGTCTGACAGCAGAGAAGTTAGTGAGGCTGTGCAGTACTATGAAAACAGTGATAAGATATCACTGAAATGCTTATGTACAGTCGTTACAGAGCCAAGCAGCGATGGACTTTGGCTTGTCTGCGATGCCTGCTCCAGTTATGATCTGGATATCCGTTCAGCACTCAAAGAGATCCCCAAGGACAAACTGCGCGGAACTGCTTTCCGAGCTTCCGCAGATAATGAACTGGTGATGTGTATAATTGATGACAGCAATGTTAAGCTTATTGACTTTACAAGTTCAAACAACGTATCGAAAGCGTTATCACGCTGCTTGACCAGCGAAGTCATTGCCGACGTTGAACTTCCGAGGATCGGCTCTGCTTCTGATATTGTTGCGTGTCAAGAGAGAATGCTTTACAAGATCCCTGGCCTTGTTACAAAACTGACGGACAGTAATTTCAATGGTGTCACGCTGATACCTCCTGTGTATATCGGCAGAAATGTTGCGATAAGTCCCGGGGCTATTATTGAAAAAGGCTCTGTCATAGCTGATGACGCTCGGGTCTGCGATGGCGCAAGGGTAAGTGGTTCATATGTCGGAGAATACGCTGTTGTTGGTAAGAACTGCACGCTCAACAAAACTTTTCTTGCCCGGGATTCAGTACTGATGAACAGGGTCAGAGCTGCCAGCGGTTGTGTTATTGGATATAAGACAGGTGTGAAAGCCAATACTACGCTTGTTGAAAATACATTTGTTTGCGCTGAAAACGATCGCAGCGCAAATATTTTCAGCAGAGGAATGAAGCATCTTGAATTTGATGATGACGGAATATGCAGTCTGTCTGAGGCTTCGGCAGATGTGACAGCCTATGTTGAGCTTGGAAAGGCTGTGGGCACTGCATTGCCTCTTGGCAGCACTGTAATTGTCGGCTGCGGAAGCTTCAAAAGTTCGCAGACGCTTTGTGATGCAGTCTGCTGCGGCGTGGTCAGTACGGGCGCAAATGCGATTGATATTGGTGAATGCTCTCTTTCACAGCTTGCTTTTGCTATGGGAAGGAGCAGTGCTCAGATCGGGATATACACAGCACTTGATAAAAACGGAGATGTCAGGCTTATACAGCAGGGTGGACTGCCTCTTCTTACAAGTCTTGAACGCTGTATCTGCCGTTGCTTTGATAACAAGAGTTTCAGATCTGCAGCAACAGCGTGCATGGGCGATCATCTTCATTCGCAGGAGAGCCTTATCGAATACTATAATTATCTTTCACAGCTGCTCCCAGCAAGCCTGTATGGGATCAACGCTTGTGTACGAACTTCTGATTCCGTTACTGCAATGCTTTGTGACAAGCTGTTTAAACCTGCCAATGACATTGATGGCGAACGCATAGTTTTTCAGCTTTCAAGCGATCTTTCGTCGGTATGTGCATTCAGCCCCCTGACCGGCAACGTACACTGGGAAAGGCTTTGTCTTCTTGGCTGCAAGATATTGTTTGAAGCTAATAAACCTGTATGTGTGCCTTACAGCCTTCCATCATCAGTTGATGAGCTTGCAGCTAAATATCAGGGAACACTTATGAGATACTGCACTGTGAATGTTGACGATACAGATACTAAAGCCCGTGAAACTGCGGCTTTGCCTTACAATTTCTTTGTACGGGACGGACTGCTTCTGAGTGTAATGATCTGCAGGTATCTGAATGAACAGAGAATAACGCTGAAACAAGCTCTGGAAGACATTAAGCCTCTTTTTACAACGCAAAGATATATTTGCTCACATAAACGATCATTCGTGGAGCTTCAGAAGCTTGAAAACTCTGTTGCTGTTGGCAGTGAGGGCTTTGAGGTCAGCGATGAGCGTTCAAGAGCGTTTATAAGACCCTCCAAAAATAAGCAGGCTGTTATGATTTTTGCCGAGAGCGTAAATTCTGAGTTCGCAGCGGAATTCTGTGATAATTTGATCGAAAGGATCCGGAATTACGAACTTTTCGGACATGAATGACCGGCGTTGTTTTTTTGCACTCAGATGTATGTATTGCTTGACATTATCGCTTGATTGGAGTATAATGTAATTTAGATATTTTTTGTGCGTGAATAAATGCAGAAAAGATGCTGTCAAGTCTTACCATTATTATCTTAAAGGCGTATTTGCACGCTGTGACGCATCTTTCTGCCTCATAATCAAATTGTCAAATCACAGAAAGGAGATTATCAGTTGCTTTGCAGTGTATCTTGCTGTAAAGCCGATAATGTATTCATGAGTAATAATACAAACGAAAAATCAAAAAGAACTGTTTACAGACGCAGAAGACCCGAGAACCAGGCTGCCGAACAGCCCGTAACAGCTGAGGAAAAGCGTAAGAAAAGCGCACGCACTGTTGCTGCGAGAACACAGAAGACACAGTCTGACGGTCGCAGGACCTCAGTTAAGCAGGCGAGTGCACCCAGACAGCCAAGAGAGCCATCAAGAAAGACCCCTGTCAGGATAATCCCGCTTGGCGGACTCAATGAGATAGGAAAGAACTGTACTGCTATCGAATGTGCAAACGATATGCTTATTATCGACTGTGGTATGGCGTTTCCTGACAGCGAGCTGCTTGGTGTTGATATTGTTCTTCCTGATTACAGCTATGTTGAAAAGAACATAGACAAGCTCAGGGGAGTTGTGCTTACTCACGGACATGAGGATCATATTGGCGGTCTTCCGTATTTCCTCAAAAAGTTCAACGTTCCTGTGTACGGCACACGGCTTACTCTTGGACTTGTGGAGGGCAAGCTTGATGAGCACGGCATTCTTGCGGGTGCAAAGCTGAATGTTGTAACTCCTCGTCAGACGGTCAAGCTTGGCTGTATGGCTGTTGAGTTCATCAGAGTTAACCACTCGATCCCGGATGCTGTGGGAATGGCTATCCATACACCTGCCGGTGTGCTGATCCATACAGGTGACTTCAAGGTGGATTATACTCCGATAGAGGGTGGGATAATCGACCTTCAAAGATTTGCAGAACTTGGCGGCAGAGGTGTACTTGCGCTTATGTCTGATTCCACCAATGCTGACCGACCGGGTTTTACGATGAGTGAACGAAAAGTCGGAGAGAGCTTTGAAAAGCTGTTTGTACAGGCTGAGGGCAGAAGGATCATTATTGCAACCTTTGCTTCAAATATCCACAGAGTTCAGCAGATAATCAACAATGCCGTGTCAACAGGCAGAAAAGTTGCTGTTTCCGGGCGCAGTATGGTAAATGTAATAAGCATTGGTATTGAGCTTGGGTATCTTAAAGTTCCGGACGGAGTACTTGTTGATATTGAAATGGTATCAAAATATCCGCCTGATAAAATGGTCATCGTTACCACAGGAAGTCAGGGTGAACCAATGTCTGCCCTTACAAGAATGGCTAATAATGAGCACAGACAGGTTTCCATAACACCGATGGATTTCATTATAATATCAGCTAATCCTATCCCCGGCAACGAAAAACTTGTAACAAGGGTAATCAATGAGCTTATGAAGCTTGGTGCCCATGTGGTATATGAAAACATTTATGATGTACACGTTTCGGGTCATGCTTGTCAGGAGGAGCAGAAACTGATCCTTTCCATAACAAAGCCTAAGTTCTTCATACCTGTTCACGGAGAGTATAAGCATCTGTATCAGCATAAGGCGACTGCTATGGCTGTGGGAATACCCGAAAGCAATATTATCCTCGGTGATAACGGCTTTGTTATTGAAACCGATGGAGTTGATATGAAAGTCACCGGAACGGTGCCTGCCGGCAGAGTGTTTGTCGATGGTCTGGGCGTGGGAGATGTCGGTTCGATAGTCCTGCGTGACAGAAAACATCTTGCCGAGGATGGTCTGATAATCGCAGTAGCGACGATTGACCGTGAAACAGGCGTGATACTTGCAGGACCTGATGTCGTTTCAAGAGGCTTTGTTTATGTAAGAGAAAGCGAGGAGCTTTTGAATGAAGCTAAAAACCTCCTTGCTGAGTCTTTGCAGGACAGCCTTGACAGGAACATCAAGGACTGGAATACCATAAAAGGAAAGATGAAGGATAACCTTTCGGAGTTCATATTCGCCAAGACAAAGAGAACGCCAATGATTCTTCCGATAATAATGGAGCTTTGATCTTTCAGAACAAAGTAAGGAGATGTTGAGAAGTGAAGAGATCCAACGGATTATCATTAGTGGTCAGGATAACGATAGCAGCTGTTGCTCTTTCCGGCCTTATCTCTGCATATCTTCTGAGGAAATCGCCGGATTATTCCGGAAGCGGTAAGGTACTGCTCACTATATGTGTGATATCTGTTCTGCTTCTGATATTTGAAGCGATCGTTTTTCAGAACCATACGAAAAGAAGTATAGCCAAGCTCGCTACGCTCATTTCAAGGACCGAAAAGAACTCACTGATGAATTTTCCTGCCCCGGCAGTGATAATTGATTCCAAGAAAACTATTCTTTGGTATAACAGGCGCTTTGCTAAGGATATTCTGGCAATGGAGGAGGCTTACGGCTGGAGCATAACTGATGTCGGTAATATTGATCTTGATAAGGTCTTTACGCCTTCAGGAGATCTTGTGTGCCTGTCTAAGCGCTTTTATGAGGCGAAGGCGGTACATAACGATCAGAAGAGTTCACTTGCACTTATCTACTTTAATGATGTATCAGAGTTTATTGAGCTTAAATACGAGACCAGACAGTCACATAAATCAATCATAATCATCAGTGTTGATAACTATGATGATATGATGGCAAATATCAGAGAGAGCGAAAAGGCTCACATAGCTGTTGAGATAGAAAAGCTCATAGAGAATTTTGTTGAGGGAACAACGGCTGTAACCAAAAAGACCTCATCAGACAGATTTTATATATTTATGGAAGAAAGACATCTTGCTCCGAAGATAGAAGCAAGATTCAAGATACTTGAAGAAGCAAGAAAGATCTCTATCGGTGACAGAAGCAATATCACCCTGTCGATCGGCGTTGGCAGAGGCGGCGAAAATCTTGCAATCAGCGAGAAGCTTGCAAAGCAGGCATTAGAGCTTTGCCAGGGCAGAGGCGGCGACCAGGCTGCTGTTCATGAGGACGGAGAGTTCAAGTTCTTCGGCGGCGTTTCCAATTCAAGTGACAAGAACAATAAGGTCAAGGTCAGAATGGTAGCAAAGGCTATGCTTGAAAGGATATGCTCGTTTGATAAAGTCCTTATCATGGGACACAGATATGCAGATCTTGATGCTGTGGGTGCTGCAACCGGACTTTGCTGTGCTATAAAACCATTGGTGAGGGAGGCTTATGTCGTTGTTGACCCTGTAAATAACCTATCAGGCTCTCTTATCGAATATATGAATAATAATGAGATCACAAATTATTATATAACACCACAGGAGGGTATTGAAAAGCTTGACTTCAATACACTGCTTATCGTTGTGGACACACATAATCCAAAGCTTGTTGAATCATCGGAGATACTGCAAAGAGCCAAGGAAGTCATTGTTATCGACCACCACAGAAGAATGGTCAATGCTATCGAACCTACGATAATGACCTATCTTGAACCGGGTGCGTCATCAGCAAGTGAACTTGTTACCGATCTTATCGAATATTTCGGCGAAAAGAGCAGGATATCTGTTCATGCTGCAGAGGCATTGCTTGCTGGAATAATGCTGGATACCAAGAACTTTGTTATGAGAACAGGTGCAGGTACTTTTGAAGCTGCGGCTTATCTTAAACGTATCGGTGCAGACAGCATCGAGGTCAAAAAGCTGTTTGCAAACTCAATAGAGACATATCACCAGAAATCTGTTATAATCAATTCCGCAGAGATCTATCACAAGTGTGCTATCGCTGCAACAAAAGAACAGTTTTCAAATATAAGGATAGCTGCTTCTCAGGCTGCGGACGATATGCTTGGAATAACTAATGTTGCTGCATCGTTTGTGATGTATGAATCAAATTCTGTGGTGAATATCTCAGCACGAAGCATGGGTGCGGTCAACGTTCAGGTTATAATGGAAGCTCTCGGCGGCGGCGGACATCACACAATGGCTGCCTCACAGCTGAAAACTTCACTTTCTGATGCAATGAGACAGCTAAAAAATGCAATAGATGATTATATAAGAAATAACAGTTGAGAAAGGCGTGTATAATAATGAAAGTTATTCTGATAAAAGACGTTAAAGGTTCGGGGAAAAAGGGCGATGTGCTTAATGTTGCTGACGGATATGCAAGAAATTATCTCATTGGTAAGGGCTTTGCGGTTGAAGCAACACAGAAAAATCTCAATGATCTTCAGGGGAAAAAATCTTCCGAGCAGCATAAAATTGATGTTGAGATCGCTGATAATAAGGCGATTGTTGAGAAGATCAAGGATAAAGAAATTGTTATCAGGGCAAAGGCAGGACAGGGAGGAAAGCTCTTTGGCGCTGTGACAGCTGCTGCTGTCAGCGACGAGCTCAAAAAACAGTTCGGCGTTGACGTTGATAAGAAAAAGATCAATCTTTCTTCGGATATAAAGACTTTCGGAGATTTCAGTGCAGCTGTAAAGCTTACACACGGGGTTGGCTGTGAAATAAAAATAAAAGTTGTAGAGGAATAATAAAATGCCCGAACTTAAAGATTATCCTTCGGTGGATATGCTTGCTTCAGGAGCACAGTATAATCAGGAAGCTGAGATCGCTGTTATAGGTGGTATGCTGTTTGATCCTAAGTGTATAGATAAAGTGGCAGAACTGATCAAGTCGCCTGATTGCTTTTACAATCAGCTGCATCAGGCATTGTTCTCGATCATTATGCGATTTTATTCTGTCGGAAAGGCAGATGATATCGTTTCGATAATAGATGAATCGGTAAAAGCAAATCTGTTTACAAGCTCACAGATGGCAAGAGAATACCTTATGGGACTTGTAAAAAATGTTACCAGCGTTGCAAATATCGAGAGCCATTGTAAGATCGTGCTTGAAAAGTCGCTTGTGAGAAAGCTTGTATCAGTTTCTGAGTATGCTATAAAGACTGCAAGTGAAAATTCGGTCACAGCCGATCATCTGCTTGATGATGTTGAACAGAAAATATTTGATATCCGTCAGGGAAGAAACCTTGAAGGACTTACACATATTCAGGAGATCGTTGTTGATACGCTTGGCCATCTACAGGATATTACAGGTGCAGATGCTTCAGAAAATCTTGGCGCAAGCTCGGGCTTTTCTGACCTTGATGCAATAACTACCGGTCTTAACAAAACCGACCTTATTATTGTTGCTGCAAGACCTGCAATGGGCAAATCTGCTCTTGCTATAAATATGGCTGTAAACTGCTGTAAAAGCACAAACAGAGATATTGCAATATTCTCGCTTGAAATGGGTAAAGAACAGCTCGTTTCCAGAATACTTGCTTCCGAGGCTCGTGTGAATAACACAAACCTCAGAAACGGACAGTTAAGTGATGATGACTGGATCAAACTCGCCGAAACTTCCGATATTATCTCGAAAATGCCAATTTACATAGACGACAGCGCAGGAGTTACTGTTCCGCAGATGAAAGCTAAGCTCAGAAGAATGCGTAATCTCGGACTTGTTGTCGTTGACTATCTTCAGCTTATGGAGTCGCCAAATAAGCACAGCAGCCGTGTCAACGAGGTATCAGAGATCACAAGACAGCTAAAGCTTATGGCAAAAGACTTGAATGTACCGGTCATTGCCCTTTCACAGCTTTCCAGAAGCTCTGAAAAGAGAGAGGATAAGCGACCGATGCTTTCAGACCTGAGAGAATCAGGTTCCATAGAGCAGGATGCCGATATCATTATTTTCCTTTACAGAGAGGCATATCATGACAAAAATGCCAATCAGTCGTCGGCTGAATGTATAGTTGCAAAGAACCGTCACGGCAGGACCGACAGTGTCGAACTTGGCTGGTGCGGAGAGTATACACTGTTTACATCTATCGAAAGATTTGCTAAGTATGATTGACAATTTTCTTGACAAGGTATCAGATACCATTGGAAAATTCAATATGTTTGATAAGAGTGAACGTTTGTTGGTCTGCCTGTCAGGCGGTGCTGACAGCGTTTCACTCCTTTTGTGTTTAAAAAAACTTGGATATAGAATCCTTGCCTGTCATATCAATCACCAGCTGAGAGGTGAGGAGAGCGAACGAGATCAGCAGTTCTGTGAACACTTATGTAAAAGTCTTGAAATCGAGCTCAGATCATTTCGTATCGATGTTAAAGGCTTTTGCACTCAGCACTCTCTTTCTGTGGAGGAGGGAGCAAGGCTGATGCGGTATGAGATCTTTGCGGGTATCCCATGTGATAAGATCTGCACTGCTCATACGCTTTCTGATTGTATCGAAACAACAGTTTTCAATCTTGCCAGAGGTACAGGATTAAAAGGACTTTGCTCCATTCCACCAAAGCGTGATAATATCGTAAGACCGCTGATCGAGTGTACCAGACAGGAGATAATAGGGTTTCTTTCCGAGCTTGATCAGGAATATGTTACTGATTCAACAAATCTTGAAGATGAGTATACAAGAAACCGCATAAGGCATAATGTGATCACACAGCTTGAAAGTATAAATCCATCTCTCCTCAAAAGCTATTCAATGACGCTTGAACATCTCAGACATGACGAAGCTTTTTTAGAAAAGACAGCTCGTGAGGCATATGAAAAATGTTATTCAGAGTGCGGACTTATTCTTTTGGAATTCTGTAAGCTTGATGAATGTATAAAAGACAGAGTCCTTATGCTTTGGCTGAATGATGAAAAAATAGCCATAACTCACGAAAGACTTGCACTTTTGCGTGAAACTGTTGCTAAAAGAGGAAAACTCAATATTGCGTCGGGAAAGTTTATTATCGTTGAAAACGGAAAGATAACTGTCAGCAGCGGTGTATCTGTCAGAAAAGAGATACTTCCTGTTAATGTCAGCGAAAACGGAGATCATACTTTTGGCAGTAGGAATATCCGTATTTGCACAATGAATATTGATGATATTGATACAGATATTTCAAATGTTCATAAAATGTTTGCAAATTGTTGTCTCGATTATGATAAAATAAAAGGCGGATTGGTCATTCATAAACGTGGCGAAGGTGATACGATCAGACTGGTCAACAGAGGATTTGCTTCTTCTGTCAGAAAGCTCGTCAATAAAGCCTTTGATCTGAGTCACCGTGATAATGCGGTTATAATGTATGATGATGAGGGTACAGTTTTCGTTGAAGGTTATGGTGTTGACGAAAGGGTAAAAATCACCAGCGATACCAAACGAATACTTACCTTTGAGATAACCGATATCATATAGTTATCACATTGATATTATATAATCCTGATTTGTAAGGAATAATTGTAAGGAAAGTTAACTCGAGAAATTCAGAAAAGGTTGTGATATATTGAAAAATAGCGGTGGAAAGACTCTTTTGATCTATTTCCTTGTTTCACTGTGTATTGTGGGTGGAATAGTGTTCATGCTCACAAATATGAGCAAAGGCTCGGGAGATAAGAAATATTCGGATATCATGAAGGAGTTTGATCAACTGAATGTATCTGAGTTTTCCCTTGACCTGGGAAGCGGTGAGCTGAAATATAAGCTCAAAGGCGAGAGCAAGGATACTGCAAGTCACGTTTATAGTGTCCCGAATGTTTCTCTGTTTGCTAATGAGATCCTTGGCGGAGAGTCAGAAAGCAATTATAGAAAGCGTTATGATGCTGAGAATAAAAACGAACCGTTGAAATATGACTTGATACCTATATCAGATAATAGTTTCATACTCAGTATGATCCCTACGCTGCTGATGGTCGGAGTTATGATATTCTTCATCATTTTTATGATGAAAAGTGCAAACGGCGGAAAAATGTCATCATTCGGTAAATCCAATGCTAAAGTGGCTGCAAACAGCAAAAAAGCGACATTTGCCGATGTTGCAGGTGCAGATGAGGAAAAGGAAGAACTTCAGGAGATCGTTGATTTTCTGCGTGATAACAAAAAATATATTGAGATCGGCGCAAGGATCCCTAAAGGTGTTCTTCTCGAGGGTCCTCCGGGTACTGGTAAAACATTGCTTGCAAGAGCTGTCGCAGGCGAAGCAAAAGTGCCATTCTTCTCTATCTCGGGCTCTGATTTCGTAGAGATGTTTGTCGGCGTCGGTGCATCAAGAGTCAGAGATCTTTTTGAACAGGCAAAGAAAAATTCACCATCTATCATATTCATAGATGAGATAGATGCCGTCGGTCGTCAGCGTGGTGCTGGTCTTGGCGGCGGACACGATGAGCGTGAGCAGACACTTAATCAGCTGCTTGTTGAAATGGACGGTTTTGAAGATAACACCTCTGTTATAGTTATGGCTGCTACAAACAGACGTGATATACTTGACCCTGCGCTTCTCAGACCGGGAAGATTTGACAGACATATCGTTGTCGGCAGACCTGACGTTAAGGGAAGAGAAGAGATACTCAAAGTTCATACGAGAAATAAGCCTCTTGGACCGGATGTAGATCTGAAGGTCATTGCAAAGACTACCGCCGGTTTTACCGGTGCCGATCTTGAAAACCTTGTAAATGAAGCTTCACTGCTTGCTGCAAGAAATAACAGGAAAGCAATTACTGAAGACGATATTGAGGAAGCTTCGCTGAAGGTAGTAATGGGTCCTGAGAAGAAATCAAGGATCGTTACAGAAAAGGAAAAACGCCTTACAGCATATCACGAGGGTGGCCACGCACTTTGCCACTATTACTGCAAGACTCAAGATGATGTTCATTATGTAACTATAATCCCACGAGGTCAGGCAGGCGGCTTTACAATGTCAAGACCTGAAAAAGATGATATGTTTGTCAGCAAGAATCAGATGGCAGAAAGCATCATAGTGCTTCTTGGCGGACGTGTTGCTGAAAAGCTTATTCTCGATGATATTTCCACCGGCGCTTCAAATGACCTTGAAAGAGCTACTGCAACTGCAAGGGCTATGGTCACAAGATACGGATTTAGTGACAATCTCGGACCTATAGTTTACGGCAGAGGTGAACATGAGGTGTTCCTCGGAAGAGACTATAGTTCAACTCCTGATTATTCTGATGCAGTTGCTGCTGAGATCGACCACGAGATCAGAACTGTTGTTGAGGACGCTTTTGAAAAGTGCGAATCTATCCTTAAAGAACATGTTGATAAGCTTCACCAGCTCGCTAATTATCTTATGGAGCATGAAAAGATCGATGGTGAGACCTTTAAAAAGCTTATGGAAGGAGCCCTTGACGTAAGCAGTGAACCTGTTAAGCTTGATGAGAAAACTGATGTCAAGCATGAGATCAAGGACGAAACTAAGGCTGAGACTGAGGATTGATCAAATAATATTATCAAAGAGGAGCATTGCGCTCCTCTTTTTTTGAATCTCCACTTGCAAAAAAGGGAATAATAGTGTATAATCAAAATAAAAGAGCAAAGGAGAAATTTATGAAGCTTTTGTTTGTCGGAGATGTTGTCGGTGAAAGCGGCTGCAATATGCTTGCCTCTCATCTTTATAAGCTGAAAAAAGAATATGAGATAGATATCACTGTTGTCAACGGTGAAAATTCCGCACAGGGAAACGGTATCACTCCACATTCGGCAAACAGGCTGTTTTCAATGGGAGTCGATGTCATTACCACTGGCAATCACTGTTTCAGACGCAAGGAGATAATGGAGCTTTATGAGTCAAACAATGATCTTCTGCGTCCGGCGAATTTTCCAGATGAAGTACAAGGTCACGGAGTTGCGGTCATTGACCTGTTTCCGGTTAAAATTGCTGTCATAAATCTTATAGGTACAATGTACCTTGAACCGGTAGACAACCCGTTCAATATGGTCGATAAGCTTATAGATGAGCTTGATACACCAAATATTATTGTGGATTTCCATGCTGAAACGACAAGCGAAAAGAAAGCACTTGGCTTCTATCTTCAAGGCAGGGCAACCGCTGTGCTCGGTACACATACCCATGTTCAGACGGCTGACGAAACGATACTTGCAGATCATACTGCATATATCACTGATGTTGGCATGACAGGTCCTGAACTGTCGGTACTCGGAGTCGATAAGGATATAGTGATAACAAAGTTCAAAAAACATATTCCTGTAAAATTTGAAGAAAGCAAGGAGAAGAGCTTTATTAATGCGGTCGTGGTCGATTTCGATGAAAAAAACGGAAAGGCAAGAAGTATTCAAAGACTGATAGTCAGGTGAAAAGGAGGTAATTAAATGGAGATATTAAAGGTATCATCACGCTCGGTCCCGAACTCAGTTGCAGGAGCTATCGCAGCGGTAGTCAGAGAAAGCGGCAGCGTTGAGGTACAGGCGGTCGGCGCAGGCGCAGCAAATCAGGCAGTAAAATCTATCGCCATCGCAAGGGGATACCTCGCACCGGCTGGGATCGATCTGATATGCATTCCTGCATTCGGACAGGTAATGATAAATGATGATGAGCGAACAGCAATGAGGTTTATTTGCGAACAAAGATGAAAAAAGGAGATGCGTTTTGCATCTCCTTTTTGCTTTATCAGTTTATTGTCCATATCATTGAAGAACGTTTAGGATCAAATTTTGTGATCTCCAGTCTGCCTGATGGCGTGCAGCCGAGTACACGCTTGAAGTCCTTTGAACCGACAGTGATAATAAACTGCCTTTTGCCAAGTGAAATAACTCTGAATTTTGCAGGTTCGTGTTCAGAATCAGGATCGATGTAGCCCTTGAGATTCTTTGCTACAAGGCTTGAGTCAGCTGTCTTCAGACAGAAGCTTCCATCGCTGTTCCAGATAACTTTCATTTTCTGTTCAAGATCCTTGTCCAGCTCAGCAAGGATAAGTCCCTTGCTTGAAACTGTTATGCTCAGTCCACTTACAAAACTCTTGAATGAATAGTTTTTGTTTTCAACAATGAAATTACCGCTGTCTGTATTGCAGTCGTTGTAGAATCTTACCATAAGTGCCATGACATTTTGCTGGGTGTGGATAAGAGTGTTGCTTTCAACGTCATCAAATCTCAGCGGGTCAAGTGATCTGACCTGCTTTACAAACTTTGCGGAATAATTCACAAGCTTGTTGAGTGCATCCTGAAATGTATCCTTCTCATAAAGCTTAGACAGCCTTCTGTCAAATGTCTCTGCCGTGTATACGGTGCAGGTGGTTTTAGCGTGATTTTCAAAGGCGTTGTGAATATTTCCACGTCTGTCCATGCATCTAATGTTAGAAACGTGAACAGGGCAGCCCATATCAGAAACAAAATGAGCAGCTCTGGCAAAGCACGTCATTGCTTCGTTCTTTTTCCCGCATTTATAAAGTGATACAGCCGAAGCGTAGTTTTGTTCCATCAGAGTTCTTGCGCTTGGCAGAAATCTTCCGAGCCTGTCTTTGTAATAGCCGTTTGTCTGCGACAATTCTTTCCCTCTTGGTTTGCAGCAAGAGTAATAATGCATACCTGCACCGTGATCAATGTCTCCGCTCGAATCGGGGGCGGTACAGCCGTCTTCAAGTGTTTTTGTGTAGTCCTTGAAGAATGCAGATATCTTATTCTTCTTTTCCTTGTCAAGCAGTAAAAGTGATTTCTTTATGATATCTCTGTGCGTAACACCGCACCATGCACTTGCTTTTACTGATGTAAGTTTAAGACAAAGTGCCGCAGCACCTGTATAGGCTAATACTTTTCTCATACAACAACTATCCTTTTTTGCTTGATTTTTTCTTTTTCTTTCTCACTGAGTACCCGAAAGATCCGAGCTTTTTGCCCAATCCGAAATACTCTCCGTGAGAATATGCGAGCAGTCCTGCTTTTTCAAGAGCAAGTCTGCCATTTTCATCTATTAGTTCATTAGCGATATCAAGTGCAATGATATCAGCTATGAACATATCGTGAGTTCCCAGTTTTACTGTTTCTCTGACTCTGCACTCGATATTTACGGGAGACTGAACGATTATCGGAGCCGTAACTTTGCTTGCGCTGTCCGTTGAAAGTCCGGTAAGCTCAAATTTATCGACCTTTCTTCCGGATTTGACTCCGCAGATGTCCACAGCACGAACCATTTCCTGTGTTGCAAGGTTGATGACAAATTCTTTGCTTTTGCTGATAAGCTCATATGAGTATCTTTCGGGCCTTACGGATATGTAGGTTACAGGCGGCTGGGTACATAATATACCTGTCCAAGCAACCGTAAAAACGTTTTTTATATCACCATAAGCGCAGCTGACTAATGTCGGCGGTACGGGAGAAGTGATAACACTGCCTTTCCATGTCTGTTTGGTATATTGTATCATAGCCATACTATTGATCCTCTTGTGAGAAGCCATATACCTTGCGGTACATCTGGTCGTAGTACTTATATAAAAGCTGTACGGAGTTTTCAAGAAAATAGTAATGCTTGATATATGGGATAAGCAGTGCTAAAAGCAATACAGCCAGAGGAATAAGCGGCAGTGTCTGCCAGATAACTATTGCAAGTATGGTCATTACCGTGCACACTGCAAAAAGGATCATCACAAGAAGGTGTACAAGTCTTTCGTGGGAAAAGAAAGCTATCTTGTCACGGTGGTAATCCAGCAGCTGCTTCAAATCACAGTTTTCATCGTTAAGACACCGCAGGATATACTCCTTGTATTGTGTCAGATATTTAGTCATCTGCATTCTCCTCAAGCTCAAGGTCAAAGGGTATGGAGTTTTCAAGCGTGATCTTTCTAAGCTTTTCAGATCTTATGCCTTCATTTTCACGCCTTTTGGCTTCGTTTGCGGCAACGTCCTTGGCTATTGTTTTTGTTACAAGCTTGTCAATGCGTTTATAATGCTTTCCTGCACGCTGAAAAAAGCTTTTACGCTTTTGTGGTTTCTTTTTCTTCTGATCGAAAATTATAGCCATAATTGCAGCCAAAGCTCCGACTATTATCGTTTTTTCGGCGTTAGTTTCGACCTTGAAAGGCACTTTCATCGCACATACCTCTTTTCTGTATGCATTCACTTAGATATTATAGCACTAATTATATCATTTTGCAACTGCTTTTTCAAGAAAACTGCGTGTTATAGTTTAAGTTTATTATGTACTGCTTTGATCTGATCCTCCGAAACCACTCCGGAATACAACAGCTGCAATATGTTGGTGAAGCCGTGTATCTTTTCTCTTGCCTCAGTGATCTTCCGAGCCTTTTCAAGCGGAAGGTCAAAAAACAGAGCAAATTCTTCCGTCGAAGCTTGATTAATGTTGAGTTCTTCAGGCTTAGGGATATCGCTCGAACTGGTGTGCTCAGAAGTAACCTCAGAGCTTTCTTTTGTAGTTGCTGTCATTCTGCGTGATTCAGCTGTATCGCTGACAGCTGATGTTTTGACGGTGCTGACAGTAGTCTTTTTAGTTTGAGCAGTTCTTTCTTTTTCAGCAGTTGTGCTCTGGATTGTTGTGATACTGTCCTTTTGACTCACATAAAGATACTGTTTAAGCTTTTGGAAGGTCTTTTCACCGATGCCGTCTACATCAAGAAGCTGTTCTATACGACCAAATTTTCCAATGCTGTTTCTATGGTCTATAATGCTTTTTGCAGTCGATGGACCGATGCCGCTTATCGCACAAAGCTGCTGTTCGCTTGCATGGTTTATATCAATAGGAAAGTCAACAGCGGTCGTTACGCTTGCGCTTTTTGTTGTATGAGCTGTGGCTGCCTTAGTACTCTTAGCTTCTGAATCAGCTTTCGCAGTTTTTGTCGTTTTGGTAGTTTGCGTGTTTAACTTGGTGTCCTTGACCGAACTAAAGCTTTCGCAGCTTTGTTCAGAGATGTCAGAGTCAGTTTTCTGGATAACGATATTACCCTTTCTGTGTGATCTGATCATCACCGCTGTAACAGTCACACCTATAACAAGAACAGCCGCTGCAGCCGCAACGATATACTTTGTCAATGAGGTCCTGTTATTATTATCCGACATTATCTTCACCTGTTCCTCAGCTTCGTTGACCAAGCTCGTCATTAAGCTCACTGATCAGATTTTCAAGCTCTTTGTATGTCATTATAGGCTTGCCGGTAAAGCTCAGAACGGCTCTTATAGGCATTTCCCACATCATTGCTTCAACCATCTTCTTAGCTGCTGCTCCCATTGTTTCATCTGTCTGAGCGCTGCTGATATCGGTATTGATCTTGTCAAAAAGCTCCTCTAATTTCTTTTTGCCCTCCGGGATAGATATTATATCTCCGAATGTGCTATTGACAGTCAGTTGTATAGGAATTATATCGTCTGAGCTGATATAAACTGAACAGCTTGTGCGTATATCTCTTGATGAGGAACCAAGTGAGATAGTGAAATCGCCTTCCTCAACTATCCAATCGTGGGCATCTGTGCAGTAAAATGCAAAGGCACGTCTGTCAAGCTTAAACATAACTTTTTTTGTTTCGCCGGGCTTTAATGAGATCTTCTCAAAGCCTTTGAGTTCTCTTATCGGTCTTGTATAGCTGCACAGATCGTCGGTGACATAAAGCTGAACGACTTCCTTGCCTTCAAACTTTCCGGTATTGGTAACGTTCACGCTTACAGTAAGCTCATCTGTCGAGCTGATCGTCTGTGATGATAGCTTCATATCCGAATACTCAAATGTTGTATATGAAAGTCCGTGACCGAATGGATACATTGGTTCGATCTGTTTATAGTCATAATATCTGTACCCAACAAAAATACCCTCTTTATATTGAACGTCGTCCATGTGACCGGGGAAATTCAGGTACGATGGGTTGTCAGAGAGCTTTAACGGGAAAGTCTCTGATAGCTTTCCGCACGGATTAGCTTCGCCAAACAGCAGATCACAGGTCGCACTGCCCACAGCCTGTCCGCCAAGGTACATTTCAAGTATTCCTTTTACTTTTGCTGCAAATGGAAGCTCAACAGGGGAGCCGTTGTGGAGCACAACAACCACATTGCTGCAAACCTCGCATATCCTGTCTATAAGTGTCAGCTGATTGCTCGGCATTCTCATATGCTTTCTGTCGAAGCCTTCTGACTCGTAAATATCAGTAAGGCCTGCGAATATAACAGCAACGTCGTTCCTTTTTGCGCACTCAACAGCCTCGTTGATAAGCTTATCATCTGCCTCGTCTGTATCAGTGGCATAACCCTTTGCATAATCAACATCACAATAATTCTTAACGGCTTCAAGAGCAGAAGTTACCTTGAACGAATTGATATGTGAGCTTCCGCTGCCCTGATAGCGAGGAGTATTTGCAAATTCGCCGATAAATGCGATCTTTGAACTCTTGTCAAGCGGAAGGATACTATCTTCATTCCTGAGAAGCACTGCGCTTTCACGAGCGATCTTTCTTGCAAGCTCATGCTGTGCCTGCTTATCCCATGTAACAGTTTCATCACTGTTGGATTCTGCTTTGTTTACAAGCTCAAGTACGTTTCTTACAACCCTGTCCAGATCCTTTTCATCAAGCTTGCCGCTTTTAACAGCTTCAACTATCAGTGCATCGTTCACACCGTGGCTCGTAGGCATTTCAAGGTCAAGCCCTGCCTGTACGCCAAGAGGTCTGTTGTTGACAGCCCCCCAGTCGCTCATGACCAGTCCTTTAAAGCCCCACTTTTTTCTGAGCACATCAGTAAGAGTAAATGCGTTTTCTGAGCAGTAAACATTATTAAGTTTGTTATATGAACACATTATGGTGTATGGCTTTGCGTTCTTGACAGCTCCTTCAAATGCTGCTGCATATATTTCAAAGAACGTTCTTTCGTCCATGTTTGCCGAGCAGGTCATTCTTCTTGTTTCCTGATTGTTGCAGGCAAAATGCTTCAGAGATGTTCCGACACCCATGCTCTGAACGCCCTTGATATGTGCTGTGGCTATTTCCGTTGCAAGATACGGGTCTTCGGAGAAATATTCAAAATTTCTTCCGCAAAGTGGTGAACGCTTGATGTTGCAGCCCGGACCGAGTAATACATCGACTTTTTCAGCTTTGCAGGATTGCCCAAGCGCTTTTCCCATTGTGCTGAGAAGCTCTCTGTCGAATGAGCAGGCTGTTGCGCACGCACACGGAAAGCATACTGCTTCGATAGCAGCCTGATTGGACATATCCGCAGTTTCGTTGACCTTTCTCAGACCGTGAGGACCGTCAGATACCATTACAGCAGGTATATCAAGACGTGGGATGGGCTGAGTGTGCCATGCATCGCTTCCAGAGCAAAGCGAAGCTTTTTCTTCCAGTGTCAGTTCCTTGAGAATAACATCAATGTTCATATTTGACCTTCTTTCTGTATTTTATATTTTCAATTAATCCTTCAAATTTCTGCGAAAACTCTTTGTCATCATCTGCTGTTCTTTTATGAGGACCTTTTAGTTTTCCACCGCTTCTGCGTATTTTCTTTGCGACGTGCCTTGAAAACAGCAGCGAATTAATGTTTGAACTATCATAAATGAGTCCGTCCTGTGAGATACAGATTCCGTTTCTTGCAAGGCACATAGCTGCAAGTCCATAGTCCTGTGTAATGACAATGTCACCGCAGGAAATAAGATTTACAAGCTTCATATCTGCGCTGTCCGCACCCTTGTCAACCGTAATGACCTCGGCATTTATATTTGAAAAGCTGTGAGAGGTATCGCATACAAGAGTTACCGGTATTCCGTGCTTTGAGCAGATGTCAGCTGCAAGCCGTACCACAGGGCAGCCGTCAGCGTCAATAAAGACCTGCATCACTGTTTGCCTTCAATATAAAATGTGGCTTCCATATCAGCAATGTGTGCAGCCAGTGCAAGTGGGTACATTTCAAGTGCTTTGCCTATGGTATTTGTGTTTTCTTCTCCCGAGAAACCCATGTGCCACCTGATCGCCATTGCCTCCTCACGAGTGAGCCTCATAAATCCGCTGACTATGTATACCGATTTTTCACCGTGACCATACGGAAGTGTGTCGTTATACTCGTAATATGGCACCTCTATCCATTTGCCGTTTTCGTCCTTTTTGTTTCTTTTGCTTGTCTTATATAGGTTAACTTTGCAGATATCATGCAAAAGCGCAACGATCGCGATCGTCTCGTCAGAGTAGTCAAGTCCATATTCGTCCTTGACTCGCTCTCTTTCAAGGTAGCTGCAAAGGCAGTTATACACGTTCATACTGTGCTCACAAAGTCCGCCTTCGTATGCGCCGTGGTATCTGGTCGATGCCGGGGCTGTGAAAAAATCGCAGCTGTCTGACAGCAAGTATTCTAACAGTTTGTCCGAACCCGGTCTGCTGATGTGTTCTTTGTATATGTTTACAAAGCGTTCTTTCAGTTCGTTTATATCCATTTCAGCCGTCCTCCTTGACTGTATCAGCATTTTGTAAATGTAAAAAAATCAAAATCATATTATGACTTTTTTATTATAGCACACTTTGTCATTAAATAAAAGTATTTTTTATAAACTTTCAAAAAAAACTTGATTTTGTGGATTTATTATGTTACAATGACAATGAATAGTTGCACTGCGCTATTTCAGACAGAATATATCGTTTTAGATCATATAATAATATCGGAGGTAATTGTTTATGTGCGGAATAGTCGGATTTACGGGTCAGCAGCAGGCTGCACCGATACTTCTTGACGGACTGTCAAAGCTTGAATACAGAGGTTATGACTCAGCAGGTATTGCTGTGCGTGACGGCGAAAGTGATGTTGAGATAGTAAAAGCCAAAGGAAAGCTCAAGGTGCTTCAGGAAATGACTAATGACGGTGCTGCTGTGAGCGGCTGCTGCGGAATAGGTCATACACGCTGGGCTACACACGGTGAACCATCATCTCTTAACGCTCATCCGCATTCGAGTGATGATGAGAACGTTGTTGCAGTACATAATGGTATTATCGAGAATTATCAGGAACTTAAAGAAAAGCTCTTGAAGAACGGATATTCCTTTAAATCTCAGACCGATACAGAGGTCGCAGTCAAGCTTATTGACTATTATTACAAGAAATACAATGAAGGTCCGGTCGACTCAGTCGCAAGGGCAATGATGCGTATAAGGGGTTCCTATGCGCTTTGCGTTATGTTCAAGGATTATCCGGGTGAGATCTATACTGCCCGTAAGGACAGCCCTATGATAATAGGTGTTGCTGACGGCGAAACTTATGTTGCATCTGATGTTCCTGCTATACTTAAATATACAAGAAATGTGTATTATATTGGAAATATGGAGATCGCCAAGCTTGAAAAGGGCAAGGTAACGTTTTACAATATCGACCGTGAGGAGATAGAAAAAGAACTTACCGAGATCAAGTGGAACGCAGAAGCTGCCGAAAAGGGTGGATATGAGCACTTTATGCTTAAAGAGATCCATGAGCAGCCAAAGGTTATCAAGGATACGATAAACTCTGTTGTAAAGGACGGAAAGATCGTGCTTGAGGAGTTCGGTCTTACTGACGAAGAAGTAAAGAGCCTTTCGCAGATCTATATCGTTGCCTGCGGTTCTGCATATCATGTTGGTATGGCAGTACAGTACGTTATAGAAGAATTGACTTCTATCCCTGTCAGAGTTGAACTTGCATCGGAATTCAGATACAGGAAGATGCCGCTTGTCAGCAACAGTCTTGCTATCATAATCAGTCAGTCCGGAGAGACCGCTGACAGCCGGGCTGCGTTGACCCTTGCTAAAGAAAGAGGCGTAAAGACGCTGGGAATTGTGAATGTTATCGGATCAAATATCGCAAGAGATGCTGATAACGTGTTCTATACACTTGCAGGACCGGAGATCTCTGTTGCAACAACAAAGGCTTACAGCACTCAGCTCATTGCCGGATATCTGCTTGCTATGCAGTTTGCTAAGGTCCGTGAGGAAATTAGCGAGGAAAGATTTGCTCAGCTTCTGGAGGAGATCCAGACTTTGCCTGAAAAAATCGAAAAAATTCTTGATGACAAGGAAAGAATACAGTGGTTTGCAGCTAAGTTTGCTAATATACGTGACGCATTCTTTATTGGCAGAGGAATAGATTACGCAGTCAGCCTTGAGGGTAGTCTCAAAATGAAAGAGATAAGCTATATCCACTCTGAGGCTTATGCTGCTGGTGAGCTGAAACACGGCCCGATATCACTTATCGAGGATGGAACACTTGTTATCAGCGTACTTACTCAGCAGGATCTTTTTGAAAAGACAGTTTCCAATATGGTTGAGTGCAAGAGCCGTGGCGCATACATTATGGGCTTGACAACATACGGCAATTACAGCGTGGAGGATACTGCTGACTTTACTGCATATATTCCAAAGACCGATCCTTTGTTTGCAGCAAGTCTTGCTGTTGTTCCGCTTCAGCTTATGGGATATTATGTGTCTGTTGCTAAAGGACTTGATGTAGATAAGCCAAGAAACCTTGCTAAATCTGTAACAGTTGAATAAAGATAAAAGGCGATCCTTGCGATTGCCTTTTGCGTTTATTGGAGGTAAAATGAGTAAGTATAAGTATTGTATTTTTGATTTTGATCTGACGTTAGTTGACTCGTCAAGAGCAATTCTGAAGTGTTATAAGCATACTCTTGAAAAGTTCGGTCTTGAGATACCGGACGATAAGACTATCTATAATACCATTGGAAAAACGCTCGCAGATTCTTTCGCTATACTTACCGGTATCAGCGATGATGAAAAAATTGAACAGCTGAGAATTGAGTATGTGAAAAAAGCTGACGAGGTAATGGCTAAGGAATCAATATTCTATGACGATGCTCTTGCAATGCTGCAGATATTGCAGTGCGCTGGTGTTAAGGTAGGGATAGTTTCTACCAAGTTCAGATACAGGATCGAAGAGACTTTTCGCTGTCATACTTCTTCTTTGCCTGTAGATCTCATCGTTGGCGGAGAAGACGTAACTGTCCCCAAACCCGACCCTCAGGGGCTGAAGCTTATTATCAGCAGGTTTAATGCTGATAATACTGATGTGCTTTACATTGGTGACAGCTATATCGACGCTCAGACCGCACAAAATGCCGGAGTGGATTTTGCAGGTGTTACAACGGGTCCAACGCCTTACGAGAGGTTCTGTGAGTATCCGAATATTTATATCGGAAAGAGCTTGACTGATATATTCCAGCACATTTGAATTCAGGGTAAATATAAAATTAAAATATTGTTAAAAAAGCTTGATATTTCAAGCCTGAGGTGGTATAATAATATGAATATAAAAATCCGGGAAAATCTCGGGTTTTGCGGTCTTGACCGAAATAATAAATCTGAAAGGAATTAGAGCTATGGTTAAAAGTATGACCGGCTTTGGAAGAGAACACATTGTCGCTAACGGCAGAGAGATCATTGTTGAGATACGCTCTGTAAACCACAGATATTACGAATTTACTGCAAGAACACCAAGATCATATGGATATCTTGATGAAAAGTTAAAGGCTTTTCTTAAAAATGGTATTACAAGAGGGAAGGTCGAGGTATCTGTTTCAATTTACAATCAGGAGGGTACTGATGCTCAGATCGAGCTTAATGAGCCTGTTGCTTCGGGATACCTGAATGCGCTGAGGGGCTCGGCAGAGAAGCTCAGACTTGAAGATGATCTGACGCTTAGCAGTATTATCAGACTCCCCGATGTATTTACCGTTGTCAAAAAGACTGACGATGAGGAAGTTATCTGGAACGAGGTCAAGGCTGTTGCTCAGGTCGCTCTTGACAGGTTCGTCGAGATGCGTAACACCGAGGGCGTTAAAATGTATGATGACATAAGCTCCAGACTTGATTTTATCGAGCAGACTGTGGGCAAAATAGAGCAGCAGTCACCCAATGTAAGCGAGAGCTACAGGGACAGGCTCTACGCTAAAATAAAGGAAGTTATTCAGGAAAGGAATATCGACGAGCAAAGGGTGCTCACCGAGGTTGCTATATTCTCAGAAAAAGTAGCGATCGACGAAGAAACTGTCAGACTCAGAAGCCATATCTCTCAGTTCAGAGATCTTATAAATTCAAACGAACCTGTCGGCAGAAAGCTTGATTTCCTTGTTCAGGAGCTTAACAGAGAGGTCAACACCATAGGTTCAAAGGCACAGGATCTTAGCATAACCAAGATGGTTGTGGATCTCAAAAGCGAGATAGAGAAAATAAGAGAACAGATACAGAATATTGAGTAAGCCAAGGAGGAAACTATGCAGCTGATCAATATAGGCTTCGGAAATATGGTATCCTCTGCAAGACTGGTAGCTATCGTGTCACCCGAATCCGCTCCGATCAAGAGATTGATCCAGGAGGCAAAGGATAAAGGTACACTCATAGATGCCACTTACGGAAGACGGACCCGAGCTGTTATTATAATGGATAGTGACCATGTGGTGCTTTCTGCGGTCGCACCTGAAACGGTCGGAAGCAGATTGACTATTGATGAGGGGGAAAAAGACAATGAATAGTGCAAAGCTTTTTGTGATCTCGGCACCTTCGGGTTGCGGCAAGGGTACGATCCTTGAGAAAGTTTTTGCAAAGAAAGAGTTATTCTTCTCGGTATCGTGTACTACAAGAGAGATACGACCGGGAGAAAAGGAAGGCGTCAACTATCATTATGTTACCCGAAAACAATTTGAGAAAATGATAGATGACAGGGACTTCTTAGAGTTTGCCAGGTATTCAGATGAGTATTATGGTTCACCCAAAGCACCGGTTTTTGAACACCTTGCAAGAGGCACGGACGTAATACTTGAAGTCGAGGTCGAAGGCGGATTTCAGGTGCGTGAAAAGTTCTCTGAAGCTGTGCTTGTGTTTATACTACCTCCAAGTATGAAAGAACTTGAAAGACGACTTGTCAACAGGGGAACTGATAAACCCGAGGCGATCAAAAAAAGGCTCAAAAGAGCCGGAAGTGAGATACGTTCATCCTATCGGTATGACTATGTTATACTGAATGACGATGTTGATAAAGCCGTTGAAGACCTTTTAACGGTAATGGAGAGTGTAAGAGCGGGAGATGACAGAGCTTTCCGCTTCAGCACAAAATGTGATGATACAATTAAATTGATAGAAAAGGTGATTACAAATGCTTAGACCGGCAGTATGTCAGATTCTGAAAAACAATGAGAGCACTTATTCTTTGGTGATCGCAGTAGCTAAAAGGGCAAGAGAGATCACAGATGATGCTTTTGAAAGCAAGACAATTCTTGATGAAAAGCCTGTTAAGACCGCAGTTGACGAGTTCGCAAGCAACGAGTACAGATTTGTGGAGGATCCCGCAGTAAGGGGATAGTATTTCCCGGAGGTCAGACATATGCGTGGTGTTTTTAAGGTTGCTAAGATCGCTGTTAGCCGTGCTGCGTATGGCTTTGACAACGAGTATAGCTACACTGTTCCCGATGAGCTTTCAAGGCTTGTAGATGTGGGTGTGCGTGTTGTCGTTCCGTTTGGCAAAGGTAATAAAAAAACTATTGGATTTGTTACAAGGACGTACGAAGCAGCGGAGTATAACAGTGACCTGAAACCTATAATAAGCCTTGTTGATGAGGAAAGTCTTGTTGTCCCGGAAATGATGAAGATCATTTTCTGGCTCAAGGAAAATACCTTCTGTACCTTCTTTGATGCATATAAGACAGTAGTCCCATCAGGCTTTTCGTATAGGTTTGACCTTCATTACAGTCTTGTCAATACCTTCATTGATGAGCAGGAGCTTTCTCAGGACGAGCTGAACATCATCAATTTCATGCGTGCCTCAAAAAATCAGCGTGAGATAGATAAGTTTCTCACTATTTCCAGCGGCGATAAACGCAAAAAGGCTCTTGACAGCCTGATAGATAAGGGCTATGTGCAGCAATCGGATCTTTTGAAAAGACGAGTCGGCGATGAGAATATCAATATGGTCAGATTGTCGCAGGAGTATCTTGATGGAAATGTAAACATTACACTTACTCCAAAGCAGACACTTGTGGTCAGACTGCTTGAAGAAAGCGGCTGTGCCTGTGAAAAGGAAGTCTGCTATATGACAAATTGTACCACCTCGATTATCAAACGTCTTGTTGATAAAAAAGTGCTGTACAAATACCGCTGTGAGCTTATGCGTGATGCCATAGGCGAGATAGTTCAAAATCTTGCACCCGAGGAGATAGTTCTCAATGATGAACAGCAGCAAGCTTTTGATGGCATGATGAAGCTTGTTGTTGAACAAAAAGCTGCCGGGGCACTGCTTTACGGTGTTACCGGAAGCGGCAAAACTCAGGTTTTCATAAAGCTTATAGATAGTGTTGTAAAAATGGGGAAAACGGCGATACTGCTTGTGCCGGAGATCTCACTTACTCCCCAGCTGCTTAATAAATTCAAGTCTTACTTTGGAAATACTATTGCAGTTGTTCATTCTTCTCTTTCGCTGGGCCAGAGAACTGACGAGTTCAAACGCATCAAAAGCGGCAGCGCAAGAATAGTCATAGGAACAAGAAGTGCTGTGTTTGCACCCCTAAGAAACCTTGGATTGATAATTATGGATGAAGAGGGCGAGCCTTCTTATAAGTCTGACTCCAGCCCTCGTTACCATGCAAGAGATGTTGCGATCCAGCGCTGCGGAATAAATAACTGTTTGCTCGTTATGGCATCAGCAACTCCATCTCTTGAAAGCTTTTATTATGCAAAGCATAAAAGATTCCATCTGTTTGAAATAAAGAAACGTTACAGCAATGCAAAGCTTCCGCAGGTCAGGATAATTGATATGCAGCAGGAAGCTCTGAACGGCAATGACAGCCTGCTCAGCCGTGAGCTTGCACAGGGAATAAGGGCTGCACTTGATAGAGGTGAGCAGTCGATATTGCTCCTTAACAGGCGTGGGTTCAATACATATGTCAGTTGTGCAGAGTGCAGACAGCCTGTTGTCTGTCCTAACTGTAATATCCCGCTTACCTATCACAAGAAGAATGGTCAGATGATGTGCCATTATTGCGGATATACGATGCCATTTGATGCACATTGTCCGAACTGTCACTCTGATAAACTGAAGGCAAGCGGTGTTGGTACTCAGAGAGTTGAAGACGAGATCGCAAGGCTTTTCCCTGATGCAAGGATACTCAGAATGGATGCGGATACGACTGCTTCAAGATATTCATATGAGCAAAACTTTTCAGCTTTTGAAAAAGGCGAGTATGATATAATGCTTGGTACGCAGATGATAGCTAAAGGCCTTGATTTCCCCAATGTAACGCTTGTTGGTGTTGTGTCACTGGATAAGGCGCTTTATACAGGAGATTTCAAAAGCTACGAGCGAACTTTTTCACTGCTTACACAGGTCGTTGGCAGAAGCGGACGAGGTGAAAAAGAGGGTGTAGCCTATATCCAGACCTTTGTTCCCGAGCACTATGTTCTTAACCTTGCAGCAAAGCAGGATTATGATGAATTCTATGAGCAGGAGATAGCTCTAAGACAGGCACTTATCTATCCTCCGCTTTGTGACCTTTGTGTCATAGGGTTCAGCAGTACTATGCAGAGCAAGTGCATTGAAGCCTCCAACTGGGTGACTCAGCTGCTTTCGGAATACATAAGAACAAATAAGGTCAGATTTCCTATGCGTGCGATCGGTCCTGCGCCGTGTACGCTTGAAATAATCAATAACAGGTATCGTTACAGACTGATACTTAAAACCAAAAACTGTAAAGAGTTCAGAGAAATGATTCGCAATATGCTTGAGCATTTCTACAAAAACAGAAGCTTTGACAATGTGCGTATCTACGCCGATATCAATGGTGATGTCGGACTCTGATAAAAGAAAGGATAATTTCAATGGCGATCAGAGCAATAATGAATAAGAGAGAAGAAGTGCTCCACAAGGTGTGCAAGCCTGTGGTAAGCTTTGATGAAAAGCTGTGGGAACTGCTTGACGATATGGCTGAAACGCTTGAGAAGGCTAACGGCGTTGGACTTGCAGCACCTCAGGTTGCAAAGCTCAGAAGACTTTGCATCATCAAGATCGGTGAAGAGCCTGTCTATGAACTTATAAATCCTGAAATAACCTGGAGATCTGATGAGAAACAGCGTGTCGTTGAGGGGTGCCTTTCATGCCCTAACGAGTGGGGATATGTTACAAGACCTATGAAAGTGAAATTCAAGGCTCAGAACAGAAACGGTGAGTGGTACGAAAAAGAAGCTGAGGGCTTGTTCGCCCAGGCTGTATGTCACGAACTTGACCACCTTGACGGTCACTTGTTTACAGAGATAGTTGAAGAATTTGTTGAGGTCGAGGACGATAAATGAGAATTGTATTTATGGGAACGCCCGATTTTGCTGTTCCTACTCTTGAAAAGCTTTATGAGGCCGGACATGATGTTGCCGCAGTGTTTACTCAACCAGATAAACCAAAGGGCAGGGGTTATAAGCTGACTCCGCCGCCTGTAAAAGTGCTCGCACAGCAGCACTCTACACCTGTTTATCAGCCAAAGAGCCTGAAAAAAGAGCCTGAGATGTGGGATGTTATAAAGCAGCTGGAGCCTGATTGTATCGTGGTCGCAGCTTATGGTAAGCTCCTGCCAAAGCAGGTGCTTGATATACCAAAGTATCATTGCGTGAACGTTCATGGTTCGCTTTTGCCAAAGTACAGGGGTGCGGCACCCATTCAGTGGTCTGTGCTGAACGGCGATAAAGTCACCGGAATTACGACAATGCTAATGGCGGAGGGTATGGATACAGGTGATATCCTGATGCAGTGTACTACACCGATCGGTGAGAATGAAACAGCTTCCGAGCTTTTTGACAGACTTGCCGTAATGGGTGCTGATCTGCTTATACAGACGCTTGAAAAGCTCGAAAAGGGTGAGTTGACTCCTGTCAAGCAGAACGATAACGAGGCAACATATGCAAGTATGCTCACAAAAGATATGTGTATGCTTGATTTCAGTAAGCCTGCCAGAGAGGTACATAAAAAGATCTGCGGTCTTTCCGACTGGCCGTGTGCAACAACAATGCTCAACGGTAAAAGATTGAAGGTGTATCGTTCGGAGATCGTTTCGTCAAAGTGCAGTGATGTCGCTGTTGGTACTGTCATCGACACACAAAAGTTCT
This sequence comes from uncultured Ruminococcus sp., assembly GCA_902787825.1. Taxonomy (GTDB): domain Bacteria; phylum Bacillota; class Clostridia; order Oscillospirales; family Ruminococcaceae; genus Hominimerdicola. The sequence goes on from CADAHS010000001.1 coordinate 107,784, forward strand.
GTGTCAGGTGTGCCGACGGTGTTGTGAGATTTACCGAGATCCAGGCTGAAGGCTCGAAACGTATGAAATCAGAGGATTATCTGAGAGGAAACCCCGTTTCAGCTAACACTGTGCTTGGTATGGAGTGACAACTTATGAATAGTGCTCGAAAGCTTGTTGTCAGAACGCTGACAAAGGTCGATGATAATAATTCCTATTCAAATATAGTCCTTTCAAACGCTCTGGAAAATAGTGAGCTTTCGGCTCAGGATAAAAAATTTGCTTCTGCATTGTTTTACGGAGTTATCGAAAGGAAGCTTACGCTTGATGAGATAATAGCTCATTACAGCGTAAACAAACATGATAAACTTAGCAGTGAGATAAGAAATATTCTCAGATGCGGTATCTATCAGCTGCTTTATATGGACTCTGTGCCGGATAATGCCGCTGTTGATGAGAGTGTAAAGCTTGCCAAAACGAATAAAAATCCCGCAAGTGCAGGGTTTGTTAATGCTCTGCTTCGTGAGTTTGTCCGCAGATCAAAAGCTTTGCCAAAACGCAGCAGCCGTGTTGAACAGCTTTGCTTGGAGTACTCCTGTCCGGTGTGGCTGGTTTCTAAATGGCTGAGCGAGTATGGCGAGAAAGTCTGTTTTGATATGCTGGATACCTCTTTCGGACAGCCGCCTACAACTGTCAGGGTGAATACTGTTTTTGCACCGCTTGATGATACGTTAAAGCTGCTTTCAGACGAGGGGATAATGTTCAGCAGATCAAAAGTCCTTGAGAATTGTATTGATCTGTATTTTTCAGGTAGTGTTGAACAGACTCAAGCGTATAAAAGCGGAAGGATTCATGTTCAAGATATGTCGAGCCAGTTCTGCGCAGCGGCACTTGATCCCAGACCTTCAGAAACGGTTCTCGATCTTTGTTCAGCTCCCGGTGGAAAGACCTTTACAATAGCTGAGATGATGGACAATAGAGGTAAGGTGCTTGCATTTGATCTGCACACAAACAGAGTAAAATTGATCCAGTCGGGTGCGCACAGACTTGGCCTTGATTGTATAACAGCTCACACCAACGATGCAAAAGTGTTCAACGAACAGATCCCAAAGGCTGACAAGGTGCTTTGTGATGTCCCGTGTTCGGGACTCGGAGTTATCAGAAGAAAGCCCGAGATAAAATATAAAAAACCTGAGGACTTTGAAAGACTTCCTCAGATACAGTACGATATACTTGAAACATCTTCAAAGTATGTCAAACAGGACGGAGTTCTGGTCTATTCGACCTGTACACTGTCAAGAACCGAGAATGATGAGGTCGTTGACAGGTTTTTGAAAGAACATTGCGAGTTTTCAAGCTGTGAGCTTGGTGAAGCTTTCGGAAATGACAGGCATAAGTCCAGACTGACATTTACACCGTATAAATATGATTCAGATGGCTTCTTTGTTGCTAAATTCAGAAGGATAAGGTGATACCTTGCTTTGTTACGATCAATACGGTAAAATTGATATCCTTTCACTGCTCCCGGACGAGCTTGAGGCTAAGATCATTGATATGGGAGAAAAAAAGTTCAGAGCAAAACAGATCTTTACATGGCTCCATGTCAGAAATGCCGGAAGCTTTGAGCAAATGACTGATATTTCTGCACAACTCAGGAATCGCCTTGATGAAATGTTTTGTATAAAATCACTATTTGAGGTCAAAAGGCTTGAATCTTGTACCGATAATACTGTAAAATATTTATATGAGCTTTCAGACGGCAATCATATCGAGTCTGTGCTAATGGAATATGAACACGCAAACACTATTTGTGTGTCAACTCAGGTCGGCTGTAAAATGGGCTGCAAATTCTGCGCCTCGACTATAGCAGGCTATAAGAGAGATCTCACAACATCGGAGATCCTTTTGCAGATCTATGAATCTCAAAGACTCAGCGGGAGAAAGATCGGCAGCGTTGTGCTAATGGGTATTGGCGAACCGTTGGATAACTATGACAATGTCGTTGATTTTCTTAGGATCATATCGTGTGAGCAGGGAATGAACCTTTCATTGAGACATGTTTCGGTCTCGACCTGTGGAATTGTTCCTAAGATATACGAACTGGCAGATCTGAAGCTGGGAATAACTCTATCGATCTCCCTGCATTCGGCAAATAATAAGTCCAGAAGTGACATTATGCCGATCAATAATAAATATGATATTAGTGAGCTTATAGCTGCCTGCAAGCATTATTTTGCTGTAACGGGCAGAAGGATATCTTTTGAATATTCGCTTATAAGCGGTCATAACGACAGTGAGACAGACGCAAAACAGCTTGCCCGGCTGCTCGGCGGGTTCAACTGTCATATAAATCTTATTCCGGTGAATAAGATCAAAGAGCGTGACTTTCATTCAGACAGAAAGTCAGCTTACAGATTTCAGAAATATCTTCAGGATCTGGGACTGAATGCTACCGTTCGCAGGACACTCGGTGCAGATATTGATGCAGCTTGCGGACAGCTCAGGAGAGAATATGAGATATGAAAACATCAGTATGAAGGGTGGTGAATTGCTTGTTTATATCTTCGATAACAGACATTGGCAAGAAACGAAGTGAAAATCAGGACAGGGTCCATGTTGAGTTCCTTGGCGATAACGTTTCATTTGCGATCGTTTGCGACGGAATGGGTGGTGCTTCCTCCGGAGGAGTTGCCAGTCAGCTCGCTATTGATTCTATTATCAGCAGGATAAAGGAAAACTATCGTGCGCAAATGAATGATAATTCGATAAGAAATATGATGCTCACATCTGTCCATTATGCCAATACTGTTGTTTATGAAAATAGTAAGGCAGACATCGAGAAAAACGGTATGGGTACGACTGTAGTTGCTTCTTTGGTCATAAATAAGAAGATCTATGTTGTAAGTGTAGGTGACAGCCGTGCATATTTACTCAACAAAGATGGAATCAAGCAGATCACTACCGACCACACCTACGTTGAGATGCTCTATCGCAACGGTGAGATAACCGAAGAGCAAAAGGAAACACATGAGCTTCGCAACGTTATTACAAGAGCTGTTGGTGTTGAAGCTGATGTAGACGTGGATTATTTTGAACTGGAGGAATACGGAAACTTTTCTGTTGTACTCTGTTCTGACGGTCTGTCCAAATATTGTTCAAGTGAATTGATATATGAAACTGTATTTGAAAAGGACCTTGATGAGGCAGTAAAAACACTTGTTGAATACGCTAATGATAAAGGCGGAAAAGATAATATTTCCGCAGCAATCGTCGCAAATTAACTTGGATTATTCAAAAAAAGTAGGAGTTGGATTAAATGGATTCTAATATCGGCAAAAAGCTTGACGGCAGATATGAGATCACAGAGCTTATCGGTGTCGGCGGAATGGCTGATGTGTATAAGGCTGTGGACGTAATGGAGGACCGTGAAGTCGCAGTCAAGATACTCAAGCCTGAGTTCGCTGAGAATGAGGAATTCCTCAGAAGATTCAGAAATGAGAGCAAAGCTATCGCAGTGCTTTCTCACCCTAATATCGTTAAGATATATGACGTTGGATTCTCTGATGAAATACAGTATATCGTTATGGAGTACATAGACGGTATCACGCTCAAGGAGTTTATCGAGCAGCAGGGAGTGCTCAAGTGGAAAGATGCGCTGCATTTTGTTACGCAGATACTCAGAGCTTTGCAGCATGCGCATGATAAAGGCATCGTCCACCGAGACATAAAGCCTCAGAATATTATGCTGTTTACCGATGGCACTATAAAGGTCATGGATTTTGGTATCGCAAGATTTTCAAGGATCGACGGTAAAACACTCTCTGACAAGACTATCGGCTCGGTTCATTATATCTCACCTGAACAGGCAAGAGGTGATATCACTGACGAAAGATCGGATATATATTCTGTAGGTGCTATGCTTTATGAGATGCTTACCGGTCATAAGCCTTTTGACGGAGAGAATCCTGTCGCAATAGCTCTCAAGCATATGCAGGACGATCTGGTGATGCCAAGAGATATTATGCCTTCAGTGCCTGAAGCACTTGAAGAGATCGTTATTCATGCTATGGAAAAGGATCCTGGCCGAAGATATCAGTCTGCTGCGGATATGATAAGAGATATTGATACATTCAAGCTCAATCAGTCGGTAGTGTTCGGGTATAAAAACGGCGCAGCACCTGTTAATACCGAATATTACGACGATGACTACGATGACGATTATTATGACGATCGTTATGATAGCAGATATGACAGATATGACGATGATGATTATGACGATGATGATTATGACGAGGACGATTATGAGCCGCCAAAGAAACGTTCGTATATAATGCCGATCCTTCTTGCGGTAACAGTTGCTGTCGTAATTATGGCATCAGTGATAATCTGTATCACGGTGTTTAAGTCACTTGGCGGTGCAAACGGATTGCACACAAGTTCTGTTGAAGTACCGAATTTTGTTGGAATGAGTATTGTTGATGTTGAGCAGGAGTGGAAGGACAAGCTTCAGTTTGAGATCACAAACGAAAACAATAATGAGTATGAATCAGGTATAATCTTCTGGCAGGCTGATGCAGTCGGTAAAACAGTCAAGGAAGGCTATACATGTACCATTAAGGTAAGTAAGGGCAAACAGATGACCACGATACCCAATATGGTCAATAAGCCTAAGGAAGCCGCAGAGAGTGAGCTTAAAGCAGCAGGATTTGTAGTGTTCCTCACAAGTGAGTTCAATGACGATGTTCCAAAGGGTAATGTAACAAAGACTGAACCAGCAGCGGGAACAGAGTTCTATGTTGGCGGTACTGTAAAGATCTTCGTAAGTGACGGTCCGTTCGATACTCAGGTCAAGGTTCCGAATGTGGTCGGATATACACAGGATAAAGCTGTTCAGGCGCTTAAAGATAACAAGCTCAATCCTGTTATCAAGGAAGTCGGACACGACGGCGACAAGGGACTTGTTATTTCACAGAGCATTGAAAAGGATACAAGAGTTACTCGTGGTTCAGATGTCATCATTTACATTTCAAAGGGAGAGGTCGATGAATCCAGTCTGACATTCAGACTCCCGATACCTAATGGTGCATTCGGCTCTTACTCAGTAGTTCTTTATAATAACGCTAAGGTCGTTGCAACAGTACCTATGGATAAGGCTGAAACTGTCGCAGGTTCTTACCTTGAAGTAACTGTCAAGGGCAAGAAGGAACAGTCCTATACTATCCATGTCAGAAACAATACCACAGGCAAGTCTGTAGCTCCATATGCAGTTGTTAGCGTAGACTTTGAAAAGAAAACAGCTAAGTTCACATCAGGACCTAATACAAGCAAGCTGTTGGATATCACACCAACAACTACACGGGAGACCACAAAGGCTACGGAAACAACTACTGAGGAACCGACCCAGACAGAGACTCAGACTTCTAAGGAAACTGAGCCAACTGAAACAAAGCCTACAGATACTGAGAAAACTAAGAAAACTCAGAATAGCGAAGATGATAATAACAATGATGAATAATGGTGAAAGCGTTTTATGACAGGAATCATTATTAAAGCAATCGGAGGCCTCTACACCGTGGAAGCCTCCGACGGTGTTTATGAATGTAAAGCAAGGGGCATATTCAGAAAAAAAGGTGTATCACCTTGCTGTGGAGATAATGTCAGCATATCAGTTGAAAAAGATCAAAGTGGGATGATAGAAGAGATACTTCCAAGAAGATCTCAGATCATCAGACCTCCGCTTGCTAATCTTGATGTGCTTGTGTTTGTTTCATCAGTGTGTGAACCTAAACCCAATTTGCTGCTGCTTGATGAGTTCATTGCGATAGCGGAGTATAAAAAGATAGTCCCTGTTGTTGTTTTTACTAAGATCGACAAGCAGGATAGTTCACAGTATGCTGAAATATATCGTAAAGCCGGACTTACTGTTTTTGAAGTCAACAATATGACGGGAGAAGGCAGCGGCTGTGTAAAGCAATTCCTTATGGGAAAGCTGTCAGCTTTTACGGGTAACACGGGCGTAGGAAAGTCATCGCTTCTCAACAGGATCTTTCCCGAACTTGATCTCGCTACTAATGAGATCAGTGAAAAACTTGGCAGAGGAAAGCATACTACACGCCATGTTCAGCTTTTCAAACTCGAAGGCGGAGGATATATTGCTGATACCCCCGGCTTTTCGTCGTTTGATACCAACAAATATGACATAATCTATAAGGATAAGCTTGCTGATTGTTTCTGTGATTTCAGAGAGTATCTGGGAAAATGCAGATTCCAGAATTGCAGCCATACTAAGGAAAACGGTTGTGCAGTAATTCAGGCTGTTAACGAAGGGAAAATATCAAGATCAAGACATGACAGCTATATCAGTATGTATGAGCAGGCAAAGCTTTTGAAAGAGTGGGAGCATAAAAATGATTGACTGCGTTATATTTGCAGGTGCTGATATGAATATTTCCTGCGTAGATAAGAATAATTTTGAGAATGCTTTTATAATATGTGCAGACAGGGGAGTTGAGCACGCAATAAAGCTTGATTTGAAGCCTGATCTGATCGTAGGAGATTTTGACTCACTCGGCTATGTTCCGGATGCAGACTGTGAAATCATGACCTTCAGACCCGAAAAGGACGATACTGATCTGATGATCGCTGTAAGGCAGGCTGTTTGCAAGGGTAAAAAGAATATAAGGATATATGCTGCGCTCGGGGGAAGGCTGGATCATACTATTGGAAATATCCAGACATTGAGTTTTGCGCTTGATAATGGTTGTAGAGCCGAGCTTGTGTCTGAAAACGAGATAGTAACACTGCTTGCTCCCGGAAAAAATTTTATTCAAAAGAAAAAAGGGTTTTCGCTTTCGCTGTTCAGTTATGGCGATAATGTTACCGGGCTTTGCATAAGCGGGACAAAGTATACTCTTAATAATGGCGAGATAAACAATTCTTTCCCGATAGGTGTTTCAAATGAGATAATTGATGATGTGGCAAAAATTACATTTGAAAGCGGAAAACTGCTTGTTGTCTGTTCATCAGTAACAACTTGATTATCTCCGGAATAGTATGGTGTAAAGCGGTCGGTACGCTTTAAACTATATTTCAAACGGAGGTATACTTATGAAAGTTGTCGTTGTAAAAACTCCGAAGATGTTGTCCGGATTTTTCAGACTGATATTTAAGATCAAAAAAGAGCAAGATACTTAAAACTGCGTCCGTGGGATTTTTCCTGCGGACATTTTTTTGCTATTGCAAAAATGATCGGAATGTGTTATAATCACAATGAAGTATGTAATTACGGAGATTAGTATGGATTATAGATTTGATGTTGATAACTGGGGCGGACATTTTAGCGTTCCTTGTTCTGTCGTGACTGAGTATCTCAAGATCAGTGACGGTAATTATATAAAAGTTCTGCTTTATATCCTCGCATCATCGGTCAGAACACTCTCGTCGGAGATCATAGCTGATGCGGTGGGCTGTACTGCTGATATTGTAGATGATGCCGTAACTCATTGGACAAGCCTTGGTGTGCTGAGTATTTCAGAAGGTCGTGCTGCTGATAACAGATCTCGCCAGGCTGCGGAAATCCCAAAGGTGCTTCCTGTAAGTTCGGTCGAATCAGTAAAGCCGACTGATAAAGCTGTTGACAGAAAGATCGTTGTTAATTATAGCCATAAGGAGATCCTTGAAAAAGCTAAACAGGACAGTGAGCTTCAGCATCTGTTTGATGAGATACAAAACTACTTGAAGTTTTCGATAAATGGTAAGGAACTTGGCAGACTTGTTGAGCTCTATGAACTCTATCATTATGACGTTCCGACCATTCTGCTCATGGCAGAGTATTGCAGATCTATGGATAAAACAAGCGTAAACTACCTTGCTGCAACGCTTGAGGACTGGTACAATAATGATATAACGACTTATGACCAGGTCGAAGCTGAGATCGTTAAAAGAACTGCCGTTTACAGTTATGAAAAGCTTGTTTGCAGATGCTTTGGTGTGACCGGAAGACTTACCGCTTCTCAGAAGGAACTTGTTGAAAAGTGGCAGCAGGGCGGGATCGACGAAAGCCTTTTGAATATAGCTTATGATAAATGTATGGAGGGCACCGGCGGAAAGCTGCGTTTTAAATATATTGATAGTGTTATCTCATCATGGATGAATAAGGGCATTAAAACAGCTGAGCAGGTCAAAGCTGATGACGAAAAGTTCCGTGGCAAGACCACAGCGGCGACATCAGCAAATGAAAAGACCAATTCTTACAGCATCGAAAAGCTGGAAGAGCTGGACAGGAATTTTGTTTCAAGAAATGAGGATCCCACATAATGAAATATACCGAACAGGCTTATCTCAAAGCTGAGAATGAGCTTAACAACAGACGAAAAGCTGCTGAGAATGAATACCTTGACCATTGCGCAAAAGCTTATGAAGCTGCTCCTGAGCTTATTGAGATCAATGAAAAGATCACAAGCGTAAATTGCGAGATCATTAAAGCTATAACTGACAGATCATCCGGGAAGAAGCCAAGCGAGCTTGTTATGCAGATAAAGGAGAACAACAGGCTCGCTCATGAAAAAAAAGCGGCAATCCTCAAAAAAGTTGGTTTGCCACAAGACTTTCTGGATCATAAGTATACCTGTAGAATTTGTAATGACAGCGGTTTTGTTGACGGCATAAGATGTAAATGCTTTGAACAGCTGCTTGAAGAGTATTCGATCAGTGAGGTTTCGCAAGACTGTGATATCAAGCTGCATAGCTTTGATGAGTTTATGCTTTCGTACTATCCCGGCGGAAATGATTCAAACTCTCCGAGACATCAGATGGAGCTTATCCTCAATAAGTGTATAGAATATGCTAATAATTTCGGAGAAAACTCCGGGTCACTCTTTTTATACGGTAATACAGGCCTTGGAAAAACTTTTCTAAGCTCATGTATTGCTAATGCTGTTATAAACAAGGGATATTTTGTGGTATTCAGATCTATCCTCAAGGTCTTTGAAGATGCGCTTGCAGAGCATTTCGGAAAGAAAACGGGCAACACTCTTGAGAAACTCAGCAAAGCTGATCTGCTGATACTTGATGACCTCGGATCCGAGTTCGGAAGCCAGTCTGATCCTATACTTTATCAGATCCTTAACGACCGTATAAATCTGAATAAACCAACAGTAATAACCTCAAATCTTTCATTGCAGGAACTAAACGGAAGATATAATGAAAGGATAGTTTCCAGACTGCTTGGCGAGTTCAGAAGATTTCCATTTGTCGGAGAGGATATCCGCTTTAAAATCAATCGGAATTGATACTAAAAACCGCATCAACTGATGCGGTTTTTTTGTGTATAAAATAGTCTTGACAAAAAAGTTAGCTTATGCTAACATTATATAGGTAAGTTTAAAGATTTATGGAGGAATACTATGACACTTGATAAGCTCCCGGTAGGTAAAAGTGCGATCATACTGTCAGTCGGCGGAGAAGGTGAGCTGCGATGCAGACTCCTTGATATGGGACTGATACCCAAAACAAAAGTCACCGTGAGGAAAGTTGCACCGATGGGGGATCCTGTTGAGCTCGAGATCAGAGGTTACGAGCTTACTATAAGAATTGAAGATGCTAAAAAAATTGAGATACAGGAAAGCGGTGAAGAGTAATGGTCTTTGCACTTGTAGGAAATCAGAATTGCGGCAAAACAACACTTTTCAACAGCCTTACCGGTTCTAATCAGCATGTTGGTAATTTTCCCGGAGTTACTGTTGATCAGAAGATAGGTAATATCAACGGCGCTAAAAATGCTTCTGTGGTTGATCTTCCGGGTATCTATTCTCTTCGTCCGTATACTCAGGAGGAGATCGTTACCAGGGATTTTATAATTAATGAAAAGCCGGACGGTATAATTAATATTGTAGATGCAACTAATATCGAGAGAAATCTTTATCTTTCGCTTCAGCTGCTTGAAATGCATATCCCTATGGTTATTGCTCTTAATATGATGGATGAGGTGCGTAACAACGGAGGGACAATTAATATTCCGAGAATAACCGAAATGCTCGGTGTTCCCGTTGTGCCCATCAGTGCAGCAAAAAATGAAGGTATACCTGATCTTGTTTCGCACGCTGTTGATGTTGCAAAAAACAAGGTGTTCCCTAAGATAATGGATTTCTGCCCTCAGGGACCTGTTCACAGGTGTGTTCACAGTGTTACACACCAGATCGAAGACCATGCTATCAAATTCGGGATATCTCCGAGGTTTTGTGCAACAAAGCTTATCGAAAATGATAAAGATTTTACTAAAGTACTTGATCTTGATGAAAACGAAAAAGAGCTTATCGAGCATAGCGTTCTTGAAATGGAAACTGAATGTGGAATGGACAGGAATGCTGCGATCGCTGATATGAGATATAATTTTATTGAAGGCATATGTCGTGTATGCGTTGTAAAATGCAAGGAAAGCAAGGAACATAAACGAAGTGTTAAAATTGATAATATTCTTACGAATAAATATCTTGCGATACCGTTGTTTGTGCTGATAATGTGTGCGGTGTTTTATCTTACATTCGGCGTAATCGGCTCTTTCCTCAGTGATCTGCTTGCAAGCGGTATAGAAAAGCTTGCGAACGTTGTTGATAAGGGGCTGACATCTTATGGTGTCAATTCTGTCGTACATAGCCTTATCATTGAAGGTATATTTGCAGGCGTCGGCAGTGTGCTCAGCTTTCTGCCTATAATTGTAGTGCTGTTCTTTTTCCTTTCTGTATTGGAGGATACAGGCTATATGGCACGAGTTGCATTTGTAATGGACAAGCTGCTTCGTAAGATCGGTCTTTCGGGAAGAAGTATAGTACCGATGCTGATAGGCTTTGGCTGCTCAGTTCCTGCTGTTATGGCGAGCAGAACATTGTCTTCAAACCGTGACAGAAAGATGACTATAATGCTTGTTCCGTTTATGAGCTGTTCTGCGAAGATCCCGATATATACTTTGTTTGCATCAGCATTTTTTCCAAAGAGTTCTGCGCTTGTAATGATAATTCTTTATTTTTCAGGTATATTGATCGGCATAATAGTTGCGCTCTTGCTGAAATCGACTGTTTTCAGAGGCAAACCGGTGCCATTTGTAATGGAACTTCCAAACTATCGTATCCCGTCAATCAAAACAGTTATGCTGCTTATGTGGGATAAAGCTAAGGACTTTTTGCAAAGAGCATTTACAGTGATCTTTGTTGCGACTATCATAATCTGGTTTTTGCAGAAATTTGATGCAAGGTTCAACGTTGTATCTGACAGTTCAGAAAGCCTTCTTGCTCTTATAGGTAAGTACCTTGCACCGCTTTTTTCGCCTCTCGGTTTTGGCGATTGGCGCATTACTACTTCGCTTATATCGGGATTTACCGCAAAAGAAGCGGTCGTAAGTACGCTCGGAGTGCTTACGCAGACAGGGAATGCTGAGCTGCAAAACAATCTCAGCACAATGTTCACATCGCTTTCAGCCGCAAGCTTTTTGACCTTTACACTGCTGTATACACCGTGTGTTGCCGCTGTTGCTGCGATCAAGAGGGAACTCGCATCAAGGTCAAAAACTCTTCTGATCGTTGTTTTTCAATGTGCTATTGCCTGGTGTGCTGCTTTTGCGGTATACAATATAGGCGGATTGTTTTTCTGAGGTGGAATATGAAAGCTGCTGATTATGTGCTTATATTTATAATTGCCCTGCTTGCAGTTGTTGCGATCATCTGTATAATCAGACAGCGCAAAAAGGGAAACGGCTGCTGCGGGCAGTGTAAGTGCTGTTCATTATCGGAAAGCTGCTCTAAGCATGATAAAGGACAATAGATAAAGCCATACAGGATCATTCTGTATGGCTCATCTTATTATTGCTGGTTTATGTCTATCATCACAAATTCCGATTTCGTGCCGGTTTTGAAACGTATCGCCCAGCATGAGATCCCGGACGTGACTATAAATTCTGTGTTATTGCGCTTTTCATATCCATAGGTCCTGTCATTTATATTGAACCATTCTCCAACGTGCGTAACAGGGAAGAACTGACCGCCGTGCGTGTGACCTGAAACTACCAGATCAGCATTGCTTTCTGCTTCTCTTGAATAATCCGCAGGTTGATGATCCATAACAATGATATATTTGCTTGTATCAAGTTTTTCTGTAAGTTCAACTGCGTCCTTTCTGTTTTTGTCGGACTTGTCCTTTCTTCCGACGATATAGAACCTATCATCTATAAGTTCATACTCATCCTGAAGAATATGCACATTGTTCTTTTTCATCTCATCTTCAAGTTCTTGTGCTGAAAAACCTCTGTGCTCAGAGCCGTAGTAACCTTTATCGTGATTTCCGTACGCAAACCATACTCCGTATTTGAAATCAGTCTTTCCTAATGCTTCACAGGCTTTTATCATGCTTTCACGATCTGTATCGTCATCAACGAAATCTCCCGGGATAAGCAATATATCAGGTGATTGCTTGATTATCTCATCAAGCCTTTCTTTGAATCCATCACCGTCAAAAGTATTACAAATATGCGAGTCAGCAAACATTGCAACTTTCAGAGTGCCGACCTGTTTATCGGTCGTGATAGCGTAATCAGTCTGCCAGATGTTGTTGCAAAGGAAATACGCAACGCATAGATATACAATGGTAGTTGTCAAAGCAAGCCAGCCGTGTAAATTGATCTTTGGTTTTTTCTTTGCGATCTTAACAGAAATTCGTACCAATAATCCGAATAAAAGAAAGAAAATTATAAAGTGCAGCAGCACTATCACAGCGTTGACAAGTGACATTGCTATCGTTATAGAAGCAAAACAAACAGCTATCATGCCAAACGATATAAGAAGCTTTAGCCATTTTTTATCCTGTGAAAGCTTTTTTACAGCACCAAATTTTGCTACTGCAAATGTCAGATATATGGCTCCGCCTATTGCTGCAACGAGAACAAGACCAAGAATTATCAGCCACATAAGTGATACCTCCTTTTGGTAATGTTTTGGTTGTACTAATTATATCACAAAAGTCAACAGTTTTCAATTACTTAATAGCTATTTATATCCATACATTTGAGTAATAACGGTTTTCTTTTTTATTATCAAAAAATACTTGACATAACCTTGCAAAAATGATATAATATATAGCGTCATCGGGGTGTGGCGCAGATTGGTAGCGCGCTTCCTTGGGGTGGAAGAGGTCGTCGGTTCAAATCCGGTCACTCCGACTATTGAAAGGTCTATATTTGCGATTGTTTCGCAGATATAGACTTTTTTTGTTTAAAACAATAATACTTGTATATATAATATCATACAAAAATGGATTGTGATAATTGTGCATTGTTCCAATTTTTTGAAAATGAGTTCAATTTTTCGACTCTTAGTGCTATAATATTATTGAAAATTGCATTATACACTATTTTTTTTTGGAAGGAGAACCTGCTGTGAAAAGAAAACTCATTTCAATAATCGTTTCTCTCGGTCTTCTCATAAGCTGCATCAGCACAATTTCATCAAATTCTTTTGACGCTGTGTATTCATACACTTCATATGCTGAAACGGAAGGTGACTTTGAGTATAAAATACTTGATGATGGCAGTGTTGAGATAACGGCTTTAAACTCAGATATGACAAAAGTCGAGATCCCTGCTGTAATCGCAGGCAGAAATGTCACCGCAATAAGTGACAAAGCGATCGGATATACAAAGCAGGGTATAAAGATCACTGATTTTGTCATAAAGTGTTATAAAGGAAGTATCGGTGAGAAATACGCCAAGAAGAACGGCTTCGATTATATCTACCTACCGAAGGAGCATACGCATACTTTTAAAACAACTGAAGTAAAGGCGAATTGCACTCAGGGTGGGGGTGTTTTGCATATATGTACGGTTTGTAATTACAGCTACTCCAGCGATGTAACTCCACCGATCGGGCATAAATTCGGGGAATGGGAGCTTTCTCAGAAACCGGATTGCGAAAACGATGGTTTTGAATGCAGGTATTGTAAAAATTGTGAATACTATGAGAAAAGGACGGTCAAAGCGATCGGTCACAACTGGAGTGAGCCTGAGTTTTCGTGGAACGGCACATCTTCTGCGTCAGTAAGATCTATTTGTAAAAATAACAGCGGCCATATCCATACAGATAAAGCAAAAATCACATCAAAGACTGAGCCTGCTGACTGCACAAAGTCGGGAAAGATAACTTATACAGCGTCTGTGTCCTTGGATTCAAAGACGTATACTGATACAAAGATCGTAACTATTGAGAAATTGTCACATAGCTGGGGTGAACCGTTATGGACATGGAATTCAACAGATTATGCTGCTGCAAAATTTGTTTGTACTAACAATAAGCTGCATACTACGGTAATTCCTGCGCAGATCACTTCAGTTTCAGATAAAGCAACCTGCACCAGGGACGGAAAAACTACATACACCGCCAAAGTTCTGCTTAACGGTAAAGAGTATAAGGACAAGAAATCTGTTGTAAGTCAGAGTGCAACAGGGCATAGCTATACTAATTGGAAAACAACCAAAACCGACTATAAGAATGCTGTGTATATCCAGTCAAGAAAGTGTACTGCCTGTGGAGCTGTACAGACACGCAGCGAAACATTAACCATGCAGAGATTTGCTGGATCGGACAGGTTTGACACTGCTGCCAAGATCTCGTGTGAAAGTGGTCTGTTCGATGAAGCAGATACAGTAGTTCTTGCTAATGGAATGAATTTTGCGGATGCACTTGCAGGTGTGCCACTTGCAGCTGCCTATGATGCTCCAATATTGCTTACCAGGGTAAACAGCCTTCCGGATGTTACTCTTGCTGAGATAAAGCGGCTGAAAGCTAAGAATATAATCATTCTCGGCGGAGAAAAAGCTGTTGGCAGGGAGGTCGAGCAAACACTTGAAGAAAATGGTTATAACGATAAGTCGATCAAAAGGCTTGCAGGCGAAACACGCTTTGGCACAGCTGTAAAGGTAGCAAAGCAGCTTGAGAAAAAAACAGGGAAAACACCTGACGATCTGTATTTCGTAGTCTATGATAATTTTGCTGATGCTCTTTCAGCCGGAACAGCGGCAGCTTTAAGCGGATCACCTATACTATATGTCACTAAGAATGGCCAGCCCGACAAGGATACATCAGCATATATCAAGAGCGTTAGATCAAGCATTGATATGGCGTATATAATTGGAGGAACAGCAGTTATATCCAGTGAAAAGGAAAGAATCATAAAGGAGCTTCTCTCAAAGCCTGTCGAACGTATCTGGGGTAAAAACAGATATGAGACCTGTATCGCAATAAACACTAAATTTGCAGATGTTCTTAGCGGGGATCATATATGTGCTGCAAAAGGTCTGGATTTCCCCGATGCTCTCGCCGGCGGAGTTTTTGCTGCAAAGCGAAAAGCACCGCTGATGCTTGCAGATAACGCTTTGAGTAATAGCCAGATAACGTATCTGAAAAAGAAGAATGCAAAAACAACATATGTTTTTGGTGGTATCGTTGCAGTTCCCGAGGCTCTTGCAAAAAATATCGTTGAGTATTCAAAATAAACGAACTGATACAAAAACTGCACAGGAAGCATATAAGTGCTGTACTTATACAGAAGCATTATAAGTGTTTTTTGGGGAAAACCCTTTTGCAAAAGGGTTATTCCCCAAGCCCCTTTCCTAAAACTCTTAATATCGGGGTTAAAAAATAGTTATGGTCAAAAAATGCGGCTGTGAAACAGTACTTCGCAATAAAAGATATTACTCAAAATGATTTATATAACTTCTATATAGGTACTACCCTTATCCTGTGCGGTTTTTTTTGTTATATATTTATTTTTAATAAAAACTGTTGAAATTGTGTTGAATTTGTGTTATAATCATACTATAATAGATAAATGTATCTAATTGTATCTCTTTAAAAGGGGAGCTTCAAACAATGACCAATTATCCTGCGGAGGTAGGCTATGATTGAAAATGATGCAAATTTAATCAAAATATCTCAAGCGCTGCTTGATGAATATGCGTGCGTATGCAGTGTTAATGTTGTAAACAACGAGTATCAGTGGTATTGGATAGATCCATCTCTCGATGCAATGCAAATAGAACCTGCTGGCACTGATTTCTTTAAAGACGTTGTCGGTTTTGTTGATCGTGTTGTTTATGAAGAAGATAGACAAGCACTTCTGGAAAACTTTAACGATAACAGCTTTCTTGAAAAACTAAGAAATAATTCGGCATTAAACAATGTATTCAGACTTGTTATTGACGGCAGGCCTGTGTATCATTCGCTGCGTCTTATCAGAGATACCGGCGATGATCATTGTTTTATTTTTGGTGCTGTTAATATTGATAAAGATTATCGCTGTAAGCTTGAGTCTGATAACGCTGTGAGTGAGCAGTCGTTATTTGACCAAATTGCAGAAAGTCTTGTGTCACATTATGATGTTATCTATTATGTAGATTTTAAAAGCAACTATTACACTAAATATGTTTCTAAAAATATTTATGGTAGTTTTGATATCAACTCAGCAGGAGATGACTTCTTTGAAGAAGCCAGGCAAAATGGTGCTCAGCTTATTCACCCTAAAGACAGGGATAGGATCCTTAATGTGCTTGAAAAAGAATATCTTATTGCTGTACTTGAAGACAGAAAACGTTACATTACCGAATACCGCTTGATAGTTGATGGTAAAACACAGCACACCAGAATGACAGTGATGTGGTCAAGCGATAAGATCCACATTATTATAGGTGTGGAAAATATCAATGAACAGGTAAGAAAAGAAAAAGAACAGTTCAGAGCTATGAGTATGGCTAATGAACTCGCAAGATGTGATGAGCTTACAGGTGTTAAGAATAAAAAGGCATATCATGAGCTGGAGGAATCGGTTAACAGCAATATCTCCAACGGACTTGATTATCTGCCGTTTGCGATAGTCGTTTGCGATGTAAATGATCTGAAGCGTGTGAATGATACTCAAGGCAGCAAATCCGGCGACGAATATATACGTTCTGCATGCCGTTTCATATGTAATACCTTTAAACATTCACAGGTCTTTCGTATCGGAGGAGATGAGTTTGTCGCTTTTTTAGGAAGCGGCGACTTCTATACAAGAGAAGACCTTGTGCAGAAATTCAAAAGTATTGTATTCAATAATATAAAAAACGGTGAGGGCGCTGTAGTTGCAATCGGAATGTCTGTTTTCGATCCGGCGACCGATAAAAATGTGATAGATGTTTTTGAACGTGCAGACAGCGAAATGAAATTAAATAAGGCAAAACTGAAGTCATATTATAATAATTCAGATGATACGCCATATCTGCACAGAATAGATGTTACTATCCCGCCTGAAAGGAAAAAATTCTTAGAGGGCCTGTTTAATGCGTTTTCTGTTATCACTGAAGGAACATATGTGTATCTTTGCGATATGAAATATGACTATTCTATATGGTCTAAGGCTGCTGTTGATACATTCGGACTGCCTTCTGAGCATATGTACCGTGCAGGAGATATCTGGGAGGAACATATTCATCCCGATGACAGAGCAACTTATCATCGTGGTATCAATGATATATTTACCGGAAATGCGGCTGGACACGATATGCAGTACAGAGCAAGACGTCTTAACGGAAAGTATGATGTGTGCACCTGTCGTGGTATAGTGCTGAGAGATCAGAACGGCGATCTTGATTATTTTGGCGGTTCGATAAGAAATCACGGCTTGCAGGGACAAGCAGATGCACTCACAGGTCTCAGAAATCTGTACGGCTTCTTTGAAGATCTCCAGTCGTATATGAATAAGAATACCAGTATAAGTGTTTGTCTTGTAGGTATCAGTAAGTTTTCCGAAATAAATGAGATCTATGGATATCATTTCGGAAACAGAGTGCTTCAGGGGTTTGGAAGATTCCTCTTTGAACATGTTGGAAATCTGGGAAGTGTTTATCGCCTTGACGGTACTAAATTTGCTGTGTTAAGCAACAGTCAGACTGTTGAGGATATTAAAGAAAAATATGAGGACCTTCGTGAGTATTTCAGAGAGAAATTTGTTGTTGAAAACAAAAATATTATTCTTGATCTTAACTGTGGATTGTTGTGTGTTGATAATTTTGATATTGACTATCAGACAGTCTATGCGTGTCTCAACTACTCATACAGTGAGTCAAAACTGCGTAAACACGGGGAAATCGTAGAGTTCAGCAATGATATAAATGATGAGAATAAGCATATTATTGAAAAACTCCATGTTATAAGAGATTCTATTATGCGGGATTACAAGGGCTTTTTCCTGCTGTATCAGCCGGTTGTCGATGCACAGACAGAAAAGCTTGTTGGAGCAGAAGCTTTGCTCAGATGGCGAAATGACGAATATGGTACTGTTCCGCCGGACAGTTTTATTCCTGTGCTTGAACGTGACCCGCTATTTCCTGAACTTGGTGAGTGGATAATTCGTACAGCAATAAAAGCGGCTAAGAGGATAATGCAGTACTATCCGGATTTTATTATTAATGTCAATCTGTCGTATAGCCAGCTTGAAAAACCGGAATTTGTGGAAACGGTGCTGAATATTCTGAGAAAAGAGAATTTCCCGCCAAATCACCTTTGCCTTGAGATCACTGAAAGATGTAGGCTGCTCAATATGGATCTGCTGAAAAATATTGTTGTAAATCTGCGTGGCAGAGGGGTGCTTATGGCACTTGACGACTTTGGTACAGGATTTTCTTCAGTCGGACTTGTTAAAAATCTTGAGTTTGATGTTATCAAGATCGACAGAAGCTTCGTCCTAAAGATCGAGGAAGACGAAAAGGAGAGAAAGCTTATAGAACACTTCGTAGGTCTTGGCTCGATTTTTGGAGCAAGCATATGTGTTGAGGGCATTGAAACCTCACAAATGCGTGATGTTCTCAAAAAATATGGCGTTAGCGGATTCCAGGGATATTATTATTCAAAGCCAATTTTGATCGATGATCTGCTAAAGTGGAAAGATCCGGATAAATAAAAGTTAAGGAGCTGTTGTCAGATAAACACAGCTCCTTTTTTTGATAAAAAACACTTGAAAATGAAAAAGAAATATGTTATACTAAAATAGTGATGCAGATATAGTATAGCGGTCATTACTCCAGTTTCCCAAACTGGTGATGCGGGTTCGACTCCCGTTATCTGCTTAAAACCAAAGTCCGTAAACACGATGTTTGCGGGCTTTTTCTCATGTTTAGAGGAGCATCTGATCTATTTTGGCAAGAGATAGGTCTTCTTTCTGATACATCACAGTTCGTTATCAAGTGTTTCACCGGCGGCGTGCTGTTGGGCAACGGCACAAATTAACCCACCCGACACATTGCTGCATCGGGTGGGTTTGGCTATTATTAGGTTTCGCTAAGATAGCGTTTTAAGCTTTTTAGTTGCTTCCAGGACCGTCTACGTTAAATGTAAGTGTAATGCCTTCTGCTGTCTTGCCAACGATCTTTGTAAGGTTAGATGTCTTAACAGCTGTAACATCACCGTCATAGTATACATATACATCAACGTCTATAACATTGTCACCTGAAATTGTATTTGCAAGTACTACTGTACCGGTTGCATTTGCCTCGAATTTCTGGAAACCTGTTGCAGTAGCTACAACTACACGAGTAGGATCGCCTTCGATACCGTCTGTAAGGTTAGAAAGATCAACCTTAAGGTTTGTAGCATCTTCTGAATCTTCTGCCAGACAGATATGAAGTGTCTTCTTCAGAACTCTTTCAGAGAAAATTGTGGTGGTATCTGTTGCACTCTTAGGAGTTGTTTCGTTGAATTCAACCTTAGTTCCGGTCTTGAGAGTACCGTCATCGTATCCGGTACCTTCACCAAAATACCAGTTATTAGCTGTTGTCGGATTTACAGAAGGGTTAACCTCTGAAGTGCCATCTTTTGCAAGTGCTGCAGGATACAGTTCTGCACTGTTGCTTGCAGCAGCAAATGTTACACTGGTCTTATTCTCTGTTCTGATGTCAGATGCGGTAGAATACTGCTCACTGATAAGTAAGTAGGTCGTATCAGCCTTAGCAGTGATGTTAAGTGTCTGAGCAGTAACATTTTTGTTCAGTGAGAACCATGCGAAGGTTGACGAAACGAGCATTGCTGCTGAAACTGTGAGCATTCCTACTGCCGATAACAGTTTCATCTTGTTTCCGTGTTTCTTCTTTGTATTAGTCATAATAAATTCCCCTTTCCAAGAATTTAATTTACTGTGACCTGTGTTTATAGCCGAAACCAAGGTCACCGTTCCTCTTTAGGAAACCCAATAATAAATAGTTTTCCGTTTCCTTGAATTAAAGTATACACAACTTGTGCTAATTTGTCAATAGTTTCAGTGTAATTAGTTTATTTAACAAAACAAATTTGGAGAAAGTATACTTGTTCGGTTCTTGTTTTTGTGCAAAAAGTCTAAAAAACGTTTTCGTGAGTTGTTGCTTGTGTTTGATTTGTTTAAATCTATCGACTAATTCTTCCTAAAAATATCGTATTTTCGTGATATTTGTTCTTAATTCGCTTGACAAAAGAAACAAAATATCGTATAATAATTACGAATAAATTATGCATTCTTAACTTATGCATAAATCGAGGTGATAGGATTGAAGCTGAAAAATAATGCGACCGTCGGCGGCTTGCGTGCTTTGGAACAGTACTTTCGTCCTATCGGTAACGTGCTCTCCGGTGAAACGATCGCTTTGCAGACTGCTTTTCGCATGAATAGTCCCTCAAGAGGGGTTATTTTTCCCAACGAGTATCTTCCTGTCCTGGAAGCCTATCCGGATCGTGCCGCAGATTTTATGCCACTTATATTCTACCATTTATATGATGCTATTGAAAATTTCAAGAAAAGAGATATTGAATGCAGGTTTATTACTCTGCCAATGCCGGTAAGCTTTCTTAAACGTGCTGATGCAGTTACGGGTACTGTAGAGCTTGCAAAGGCTTTTCATATCCACTCCGACAACATCTGCTTTGAGCTTTCTTCGGCATTGTACGGCGAAACGGACGATACAGCGTCAAAGGCAATGTTTGCATTGCAAAGAGAGGGCTTCACGTTTATGCTCAACTCTTTCGGCGGTGAGGATAGTCCGACGATGCTGCTGTCGAGCTTTCCGGTAGACTATGTTATGATAAATGGTCTTTATACTACCGAGGCGATGCTTGGCGAACGCCACGAAGGCTGGGTAAGATCAGCTTTGAGCTATATTACGAGTCTGAACTGCTCTGCTATTGCTACTGAGGTCGTTAATTCGGCGCAGGGAGATAAACTCTCCTCACTTGGATGCAGCTATTGTGTGGGTGATTATACCGGAGATTGGGTCCAGAGAAAATATGTAAGACTTAGAACAGGAGACGAGCAAGACGATAATCAGCAGGAATAATTCTTTATATAATATAATGATACAAGTTTTGCGGAAAGGAGGTATATCTGCTTATGAGTAAGAAGAAAAAAGAAGCTAAGCAGCAGGCTGAACTTGAAAACCAGCAGCTTGATGAAAGCACTGAAGCAGCTGTGAAATCAAGTTCCGATGACAAGGAGAAGGAACAAGCTCTCAGAGATGTCCTGCATATAAGGCGTACAGCTAAGGAAGTTAAGCGGTATACTATCCTGATGCGAGTTACAGGACTTATAGCTGTGGCTCTGATAGCGCTGATAGCGATAGGATATGCAATAGCTTATTTTTATAACAAATACGGAAGCTTTACTATTAAGGTCAACAAATATGATATGGTCAACCAGGGACTTTCACTTTCTGAAACACCCGAATTTGACAGGACCATTTCAGTATTGACCGCTGATATCGTCTATGATATGACCAACATCAGCGGAAATGATCTTCCTGAAAATATAGACAAAGTCAACGGAAACCATAACGGCAGGAATTATATCGCCTATACATTCTATGTGCATAACTCAGGTAAGGATACAATAACATATGAAGGCGATCTTACTATTGAAAATGTAACTAAGAACGTTGACGAGGCTATCCGTGTGGCTGTTTATACCAATGGTGAGAAGCAGGTCTATGGTAAGACAAAGTCTAATGGAAGCGGTAAGGAAAGTGACTGCGATAAGGAATTCCTGACCAGTACTCAGGTGATGCATACAAACGTTACTGACTTTGAACCGGGCGATACGACCAAATACACTGTGGTTATCTGGCTCGAAGGAAATGACCCTGACTGTGTTGATTCGATAATCGGTGGTGTCATAAAAATGCAGATGGATTTCAGGATCGTAGAGAATACGTAAGAATTAAGGGGAGAAAATTTATGAAAAAAGCGTTGAAAATTGCAGGCAGTGTTCTTGCGTGGATCTTGCTGATATTTGCTCTGCTGATTACTATAATGGTTTTTACCTCGGATAAGAACAACGGCGTTCCGAGCCTTTTCGGACGAATGCCGATGACTGTTGAGTCTGCGTCAATGGAACCTACCTTCAAGGAGGGCGACCTGATCATTTCAAAGGAGATCGACGATATCAACGATCTTAAAGTTGATGATGTTATCTCTTTCTGGACAAATGAGATCGTTGAAGGACAAAATGTTGTCAATACCCACCGAATTGTTGAGATAAAAGACGATAACGGAACAAAAGCTTTTGTTACAAAGGGTGATAACAACGAAAACAATGACTCTTATCTGGTTTATCCGAGTAAGATAGTTGGAAAGTGGACAGGCACAAGGCTCGGCGGAGTCGGAAAAATATTAAAATTCCTAAAGACAAAAACCGGATTTCTTGTATGTATCCTGATCCCGATGGCGATATTCTTCCTGTTTGAGCTGTTTAAGCTTATAATGGTCATCGTTCAGATGAAACAGCCTGCAAAGCTTACAGAAAATGATGAAGAAGAGATCAAGAAAAGAGCGATCGAGGAGTATCTTGCAGAGCAGCAAAAGCTTAAAGAAAATCAGCCGCAGCAGGATCCCCCGCAGCAGACTCAGCAACAGACATCGACTGATAATGCAGAGTAGTTTGACTGCCCTGTAAATCCGATAGAAAGGAAAACAAGGAAAACATGAGTAACTTTTTGGATTGGTTCTTTGTTTTTATTTCTGAAATTCTTAAAGGCTTTGCAAGTATATTCAAAGGATTTTGGGAAGGTATAAAGCAAATTTTCAATATCAAGAATTATATCAACATTTTCAAGGCTCATTCCGAAAGCTTCGGTGTGCTGGAGTGGATACTTGCGATCTTGTCGATAATTCTTGTTATGGCTATTTTCCTGCTTATCATTTTCATGATAGTGCTGGCAATAAGAAAATACATTCGTTTCAGGCATTCGCTTGTCAGCGATGAGGATCTGCTCGAGGAGATCGGTGTTCTTCAGCGCCAGGTCATTAAAATGACTAAGGAAAAGGACGAAATTATGGCGATGAAGGTCGCTCAGATGGGCGGCGGTCCTATGGCTCTTTCAGGAGCAATGGGTGGAACGCTGTCGCTCGGAGACGGCGAGACAGGAGAACAGCCTCAGGGAGAAGAACAGACACAGGAAGGCGTTGTTGTTACGACTGTCAAACGTTTCTCCAAGCTTATCGAAGTGGACAACTTCTACAAAACTTATACTCCGCCAGAATATGACAATAACTGTACGCTTGAGCAGATTTGTGAGGATTACAGAAACTTTGCCTGCTCCAGAATGCATCTGTTTTACGATATAAAGACAATACGTCTGTTTATCGCAGGTATGGCTTCAACAAAGCTGATAATCCTTCAGGGTATCTCAGGTACAGGTAAAACATCACTTCCGTATTCGTTCGGTAAGTTCCTCGGCGTTGATACGACCATTGCTTCCGTTCAGCCTTCGTGGCGAGACAGAACCGAGCTTTTCGGTTTCTTTAACGAATTCACCAAGAACTTTAACGAAACAGAAGTACTTAAAAGAATTTATGCATCAAGCTTCAATAATGATGTAAACTTTATCCTCCTTGATGAAATGAACATCGCAAGAGTTGAGTATTACTTCGCTGAGATGCTGTCCATACTTGAAATGCCTAACGCAGACGAGTGGAAGCTCGACCTCGTTCCTAATGTATGGAGCACTGACCCTGAAAACCTTGACAAGGGTATGATCAAGATACCGCAGAATGTATGGTACATTGGTACAGCCAATAACGACGACTCAACATTTGCGATCTCTGATAAGGTTTACGACCGTGCTCAGCCTATCAACCTCGATGCAAAGGGTATTGCATTTGATGCGCCTGATACGCCGCCGATGTGCCTGGGATATGATCATCTCAATGACCTGTTTGAGGAAGCTTTCAAGAAGTATCCTATCAGTGATGAAAACCTCAAGAAGATACAGCATCTGGATCTGTGGGTAATTGAAAAACTCCGTGTGGCTTTTGGTAACCGTATTATCAAGCAGATGGGTCTGTTTGTCCCTGTTTACGTTGCCTGCGGCGGAGATGAACTTGATGGAATCGACTATGTGATGGCTACCAAGATCTTCAGAAAGTTTGAATCTCTCAACCTTTCAATGCTTCGTGACGAGCTGAAGGATCTGTGTACATACCTTAAAAAGACCTTTGGTGCAAACAGCATGAAGGAATCCATCGCATACCTCGAACGTCTGCAAAAGCTTTATTAATAATACCTAATGACCTGCCTTGCCATTAGCCAACGGGCAAGTCAGGTCGCTTTTATATGTTTGATCCTATAATGATATGAATTCAGCTAACGATTGCTTATAAAAGAGTTATCTATTAATTTTTCTGAAAGGAGGGGAATGTGTGGACGAGTTTTATGACAAGTGGTATTCCAATTTTACTCAGACTATGGACGGTATGGAAGATAACGAGCTGTTCGATGCTATGCATTCCCTGATAATGTCAAGTAAGAACACCTTTGCCGTCAACCGCAAAATAATGGAAAAATCTGTTGACGTTTCGTGGGTAGATGCTATTGAGGAGGGTCTGAAGCACCTTGATACGGTGCTCAGAACACCGAGAGTTACTATCGAGGATGTTGGAGAGGTCGTTCCGATCGCACTTTCAAGAAAGATCACAGTTGAATCTGTAAAGCATCTTGCTCAGCATACCGATCTTATTCAGGACTACGACCCTGTCACAAATACTATCACTCCTTCAAAAGTACTTAATGTACATAAGGAGGAGAGTATGATGACCTATGAGAATAAGTTTATCAATACCCTCGTTGACAGGTTGTATGTGTTTATTATCAGACGATATGAAAAGCTTCAGGAGGTAGCTAAAGACGAAGAAGTGTTCTCTCTTTCCTATAATACCGATGTTGACGATAAAATGGGAAAGCAGATGAGCGTCAGCTTGAAGCTTGAAACTACCGACAGTCTTGAAACTGTCAACGAAAGTGGTCTTACTGTCTGGGAAAGAGTTGAACACCTGAAAAAAGCCGTTGAAGGCTATAAAGGATCAAACTTCTGCCAGGCAATGGGCAATGTCTATATAAGACCGCCTGTAATGAGAACTAATGCTATCATGAAAAACGTGGACCTTAAAGCCTGCCTTACACTCTGGCAGTTCATCGAGGGCTACGATAAAGTCGGATATGAGATAAACGTTGTTGATACAGCTCAGAAGCTTGACGAGGACTATATGATGGATTTCTATAACCTTGTTGCTCTGAATTTTCTGCTTTTCCGTTCGTATACTCATAAACCGACTAAAAAGGCAAATGAACTAAAAACCGCAAAATCTAAGGCGTTTCTCCCTAAGTTCCTTAAAAGGTTCAATAAGGATGATATGTCAAAATATGATGTTATGGCTCAGCCGCAAAGCCTTGGTGAAACAGTATATGACCACCAGGGAGAAGCTGGCGAGCTGAATATCGGTCTGCTTAATGAGATCGACCAGGTCTTTGCTCTTGAAAAGGAGTATATCCGTGTTGAGCGTATCAGGACAGAGGTCGAGCGAATTGAACGTGAAAAGGCTGAAAAGAAGCGAGCGGAGGCAGAAGAAAGACGTCTCGAAGCTTTGCGTCGTGAGGCGATCAAGAAAGCTGAAGCGGAAAAAGCAGAGCGTGAGCGGATACAGCGTGAAGAAGCTGAGCGGCTTAAAAAGGAATGGGAAGAAAGACAGCGTGCTGAAGCCGAAGAACGTGAAAGGCTTGCTAAGGAAGCAGCTGAGCGTGCTGAAAGAGAAAGACAGGAAGCCGAAGAGCGCAAGCAGCGTGAATATGATAACTTCCGCCGTGCTCAGCTTACTGCCGAGAGAATTGAGCAGGAGCGTATCAAAGCCGAGGAAGAAGCAAAACGTCTTGCAGAGGAGGAGGCAAATCTTACTCCGGAGCAGATCGCAGAAAGAGAGCGTCTGAGTGCAGAAAAGCTTGCTAAGGAAAAGCGGGAAAAGATTCGTGCAGACAGACTCCGTGAGGAAAGAGAGATCTACCGCAACAGAGATTTCCATACAATATATCTGGAATACTCAAGAAGTCCTTGGTGCGTGATAAGAAGATTCTTTATCACACTGTGGTGCGTGATCTTCCGCAAGCCTTATGTTCCTGATGTAGATCCTAAGTATTACAGAGCCGAATATCCCAAAAAGCATTGGCTCGAAAGACCTATGGAAACAGCTGCCGAGCGTGACGAGCGTCTGCAGATGAAGGTCTACTATAATAAATACGCTACTATGTTCCCTTATGACTTCAAACGGTTCATTAAAGATATCAAGTGGAAGATGAAGAAGAAAAAACCGCTTACTGATGCACAGAAGCAGAAGATCAGACAATCACTGCCTGTTATGACTCCGGAAGAGGTGAACGCAGAAAATGCTCGGATCAAGGCTTTGTTCAAGGAGTATCATGTAAGTGTGTTCACCAAGATAAAGAGAAAGTTCAAAGAGTGGCGTGAAGATAAGAAACTAAAGAATGAAAGGGTCAATGAAGAAGATGATAAAAAGTAAGCTCAAGCTTGCGGCAAAGATCACTCTGATCTCATTGATCGCAGTAATGTTTTTTATCGTTGTTTATGTTTTTGTTTGCAATATCCGTGGAAAGGTCGCAAGTATAGGCGGATACAGCATTATGAAAGTCCTTACAGGAAGCATGGAGCCGTCTATTCATGTGGACGATTATATCCTGATAAAGAAAACAGATGTTTCGCAGCTGGAAATAGGAGATGTCATAACATTTTATTCTGACGATCCTCAGATCAAGGATATGCCTAATTCACATAGGATAATTGCTAAAAATAATGACGGCTCATTTACTGTTAAGGGAGATGCTAATCCTGTTGAAGACACCTATAAGGTCAGACCCGACAGAGTGATCGGAAAGTATGTCAGAAAGATCTGGATATTCCGGTTTATCGGCTCGTTTGCGTCATCAAGAAAACTGCTGATGATACTGTTTATCCTGCCTACAGTTTGTATCTGTATCTATGAATCAAGGACTCTTGTAAGGATAATCAGAGGAACTGACGGCGATGATGAGGATAATGACGATGAGGATAGTAACGATAATACTCTAAGTGATGAGCAAAAGAAACAAAAACTTATCCGTGAGGCTATTGAGAAGGAAAAGGAAAAGCTAAGACAGCAGGATAAGATCAATGAAAGTGAAGTGATAGTCAGTGGGTCAGGAAAAGATAATGAAAAGGAAGATGATTAGCGCTATAATCTGGTCGCTGATACTTCTCATTGCGTTGCTGGTGTTTATTGGTCTGTATATTGATAAGACTAAGGAAAACAAAGAAAGATACCGCACTCAATATAAAAACTGTATTTCTGATGCAGCGGAGGAGATAGATACTTATCTTGACCGCAAGATAGACTATGATCTTCATTATAATATGGTGATCTCTTATCTGGGTTCGGCTCGGTCCTTCATTTTTCTGATGGAGGACGAAGAGATGACAGAGAAGCAAAAGTCGATAAATGAACTGCATTATTGTTTTGTCAAATACCCCGAACAGATGAAAACAAGACTCGAAGCTGTAAGCACCGCTTTAAAGGACGTGTACGATAATCTTGATAAAGGATACGATGAAATAAATGCCGTCGTTGATTCGGTAGATAAAATGGGTAAATAGCAGGAGGGAAAGGCAATGAGTGAAAAAAGAAAATATAAAAAGGAAATAATGAAATGCCGTAAGACTATCGAGGAGATCGAGCGAAAGCGTTCTCGTTCTCAGTCGGCGTTGGTGCAGGCTATCCTTCTTCAGGAGGAGCCGCAGGAAGCTGATGTTGAGTGGTTCAATAAGTATACAGGAGAGATAGATGCGGTCAGAAAGCATATGATAACTACTCAGAAAAAGCTTGATCTTATAAAATAGCTCATAGACCACAGAGTGAATTTTTACTCTGTGGTCAAACTTTTTCAGCTTTTTTATCTTTATTGTAAAAAAAGGCTTGACAAACAGAAACTATTTTGATATAATATATAAGCACTTGCAAATGACCGTTCGGGTAAAAACCGTAAAAGGCGGCTGTAAGCGTGATGAGCTATTAGCTCAGTTGGCAGAGCATTTGACTTTTAATCAAAGGGTCTGGGGTTCGAATCCCCAATAGCTCAGTAACCGTTTGTCTGTTTCAGGCGAACGGTTCTTTGTTTTTTATGGTGTATGTGCTGTTTTTGCAAGATTGCAGTTGACGAAATGCAAAAAAAGTTATATAATGTTCTCAGTTATAAACGACTGAAATGAGTGATAATGATGAATGACCTGAATAAAC
Source organism: uncultured Ruminococcus sp. (assembly GCA_902787825.1). Classification (GTDB taxonomy): domain Bacteria; phylum Bacillota; class Clostridia; order Oscillospirales; family Ruminococcaceae; genus Hominimerdicola. Next base: position 136,403 of record CADAHS010000001.1, read on the forward strand.
TGCTTGTTGATGTTAAAACCCTTGTGATTTTTAAAAGTCTTAACCAAGATCCTGTTTTTATAAAGCTTCTTGAAGCAATTAAAGCGTGCATAGAGGAAAACACAGATAACAGTATTGAAAAGTACTGTGATTTTGTGAGCGAGCTATATACATATTCAGATGATCTGACAAGTTATATGCTCAAAATGGTGCTTGAAAATGAGAACCTCTTTATGCTGCGCAAAGGCGAGGGTAAAGCAACAGGAAGGCTGCTTGAAGAATGTCTTGCAAGTGAGCTTGAAATAATTCAGGAGATATCCGAGATACCATCTTCCGAGATAATTTCAAAGATCAATTATGACGGCTTTTTGCCTGGGTACAAAACACAGAAAATTGATTTTTCACAGATCTACGCCGATAGGATCCACCAGATCAACAGGTACGGATACGGGATTTACTCGCAGTATCATGTGTTTGTTGTAGAAAACCGAAAGATCGTTCCTGTGGAATTTCCGGATCCTATCCGCATTCAACAGTTGTGCAACTATGAGCTTGAAAGGGAACAGGTAATTAAAAATACCCTTGCCCTTATCGCAGGAAAGCCTGCAAACAATGTGCTTTTGTATGGCGATTGCGGAACGGGGAAGTCATCAACTGTCAAAGCGATAGCGAATGAATATGCTTCACAGGGTCTCAGACTTATCGAGCTGAAAAAAAAGCAGCTTCATGAACTTCCGTCTATCGTTGAAACTGTCAGTAAGAATCCTCTTAAATTTATTATTTTTATTGATGACCTTTCTTTCACCGAAGACGATGACGATTTTGCTGCTCTTAAAGCTATTCTTGAAGGAAGTGTTTCATCAAATGCCGCAAACCTTGCTATCTATGCGACGTCAAATCGCCGACACCTTGTCAGAGAGACCTTCTCAGCCCGACAGGGAGATGAGATACATTTCAAGGATACTATGCAGGAGCTTTTATCGCTGTCGGACAGATTCGGACTTACCGTAACATTCCAAAAGCCGGATAAGAAAACATTCCTCGAAGTCGTTTCAAGTCTTGCACAACAGTATGAGCTTGATATGCCGCAGGACGAGCTTTATATGAAGGCTGAAGCATATGCACTTGCAAGGGGCGGACGCTCTCCGAGAGTTGCTAAACAGTTTGTTGAATATCTGAAAGGATGTGGAGATAATGCTTGAATTCGTTAAATGTGAAACAGACCATAAATTAAGACGAACCGCTGAAATGGCAAGCGATATATGGCATGAGTGCTTTGAAGGCGTTATTTCCGACGAGCAAATTGACTACATGGTAGATAACTATCAATCTTTTGCTGCAATAAAAAAACAGGTCGGCTCGGAAAAATATGAGTATTATAACTTTGTACTTGATGGTACAAGAATAGGATATTTTGCTTTTGCACCGCAAGAAGATGGGACACTTTTCTTGTCGAAACTATATATGTACAAAGAATACCGAGGCAACGGCTATGCTTCACAGGCTTTCCATTTCGTTAAGCAAATTGCTCATGAACGTGGTTATAAGAGCATCTGGTTGACAGTCAACAGACATAATTACAGTGCTATAAAAGTTTATGAAGCTTTTGGAATGAAAAAGATACGTGAACAGGTCGTGGATATTGGTAACGGTTTTGTTATGGACGATTACGTTTACAGTATTGATGTCTGAACAGTCCAAATATCTCTACTTTTCATGCTCCCTGAAAAAATATTTTCGGGGAGTGATATTTTTTGTTATATCTTCCTGTGCTTTGCGTCTGTTATAGTGAAAGCGCTTTTGAAACAACCGGAGGTACCAAATGAAGGACAACGAATTAATACAACTGTTCTTTGACAGAGATGAACATGCTATAAGTTCTACCGCCGAACAATACGGCAAATACTGTATGTATATTGCTGATAATATTCTGCCAAGCCGCGAGGACAGCGAGGAGTGCGTCAATGATGCATATGTGACATTGTGGAATACGATTCCTCCTCATAATCCTGAAAGTCTGAAAGGCTACTTAGCAAGGGTTGTGAGAAATGCCGCATTGTCAATGCTGAGAAAGATCAATGCAAAAAAGCGAGGCAGCGGAGTGGTCGATGAGATAATCGACGAGCTTAGTGAGGCTGAGACTGATACACCAGAGAGCATAACTGATGCAAAGATGATGGGAGAGCTTATCAATGGGTTTGTCGAAGGTCTTGAAAAACAGCAGCGTATAATTTTTGTCAAAAGATATTGGTATCTCTGCCCTTCAAAACAGATCGCAAAAGAATGTGATATGAGTGTCGCAAATGTAAACATGACACTTCACAGGCTGAGACAACAACTTAAAAACTATCTGGAACAGGAGGGGTTCAATGTATGAAAAAAAAGGAGATTTTTGAAATGACTACACATCTTGATGAAAAGTATATTCTTGAAGCAGCATCTGAACCGAAGAAGAACATAAAGCTCAAAAAGAGAATAATAACATTTGCAGTAGCAGCTGCTCTGACAGCGACGATGTCGATCGGAGCATTCGCAGCGTACAAAGCACTGAACAGAGAAAGCGTAGGAACATTTTACGAAAGCAGCGCTATGGACGAGATAGAGCGCAAGGGATATGTATCCAACCAGATTACCGAGAACGAGCATTTCAGAATGACCCTTGATACAGCTATCAAGGATGACTATAATTTCCTCGCAGTTGTGACCGTAAAGGCTCTTGACAGCTATGCAGAGCAGTATCTTGAAAAGCTCAGCGAGATAGCTACCGATGCAACATATTCCGATACGGGCGAGAAATTGGATGGCTTTGCATTCCTCACGGGCGTTGATACTTATCAAAAGGGCAAGGAATATTCTATGCGCCTTAATGTACCTGTTAATACTGTTAACGGCTCTGTTGACCTTTCAAGACCTATCCATATTGAAATGAAAAGAGACGAGCGCAACAAGACAGCAGAAAATGTAGATTTGTTCAAGGGACTGAATTTTGATTTGAAGGACATCAAGCAGTCAAAGAGCGTAAAGTTCAGCTCGCCAAGCGGTGATGTGCTGAATGTTTCAGAGCTTGAAATTGCAATTGAGACTGATAAGATCGATGTAAGAAAGGATGAATCAGAAATCAGCAACGATACGTTTGAAAGCATCAATAACATCAGTATACATTACAAGGACGGTACGACACAATCCCTTTCTGAAAAGATCAACATTGTTGCTATGTATCTTACCAAGGACGATAGAACTGTAATTATCATAGACCTCAGAGTGCTTATCGATCCCGATACTATCGACTATATCGAATATATTGGCTCTGACTTCAGGGCGAAGTAACTGTCCCAAAATATGTACAACAAAAAGAGTTCTCCGTTCGGGGAACTCTTTGCATTTATACTCTTGTAGCAAGCAGATTAGCAATTATCAGATCGTTTTCGGTCGTTATCTTGATGTTTATAACATCACCATCGACGATATGTATTTTTTCGCCAACAGATGTGAAAATGCTGCAAGTGTCAGTAAGCTTGCTTTTTTGTTCATCATCAAGCTGATTATAGTACTTGTCCAGCAGGGTTATATCAAAGCTCTGCGGGGTCTGGGCTCTGTAAAGTGTGCTTCGGTCAAGTGTTGAATCTACAGTTTCAGCATCATTTGAACGTATTATCGTATCTATGCATTTGACATATGTTCCGCAAGCTGAATATTTCAAAGCGCCAATGATATTATCCTCAATTATCTTTTCAGTAACAAAAGGCCTTACCGCATCGTGCGTTAGAATGATATCACCCTTTTTGACCCTGTGCTTTGCCTTGATCGCCGAAACAATGTTCATTACGGTCTCGTTTCTGTCAGAACCGCCGTCAATAACATGAACACGCTGCCTGTCTATCTGATATTCCTCCAGCAGCTGATCCATGAATTCATGCCAGTCAGGCTTGATACCGATGTAGATATCGTTTATATGCAGCTGTTCAGCGAATTTCTGCACAGTGTATATTATCATCGGTTTACCAAGTATTCTTATAAACTGTTTTGGTACTCCGACGCTTTTCATTCTTGTTCCGCTTCCGCCTGCAACTATACCTGCAAAAATCATTTTTTTGTTCTCCTTAAAATAAAGCTCCCCGTTGTTCGAGGAGCTTTTTGTTGTTATCTTACTTTATGCCGTACTTTTTGAGCAAAGCCTGGATCTTTGAATGAGGATCAATAACATTGGAGATAGAAAGATCATGATTGAGCGATGCAATATAGTAGGCAATATATTTAGCACAGTCAACCTCATGGAACCATGGGCTTGAAAGAAGCTCTGGAGTCCTGTATGTGAGGTTTGTGCCGAAAACTCCGTCAATTATGCCGTCTGCATAAGCCTTGTCAAATGAGTCAAGACCGTTTGTAAATATTGGATATGTAGCATAACAGAATATCCTGTTTGCTTTACGTTTTTTAAGCTCGATTGCAATGTCAAGCATAGATTCACCGGAAGAAATGATGTCATCAGCAACGAAAATATCCTTGCCTGCAACGTCGTTGCCCATATACTCATGTGCAACGATCGGGTTTCTGCCGTTTACGATAGTAGAGTAGTCACGTCTTTTATAGAACATACCTCACCGAGAATCGAAGCGTAGTACATATTTCTGCTTATAGCTCCCTCGTCAGGTGATACTATCATATAGTGTTCTTTGTTTGGCTTGAAATCCTCAATGCTTCTGAACATTGCTTTGAGCACCTGATACGAAGGAATGATATTGTCAAAGCCCATAAGTGGGATAGCGTTCTGTACACGAGGATCGTGAGCGTCAAATGTAAGAATGTTTGAAACTCCCATTGCCTGAAGCTCTTGTAATGCAACTGCACAGTCCAGTGACTCACGATAGTTCCTTCTGTGCTGTCTGCCGCCGTAAAGGGTCGGCATTATTACATTTATTCTGTGGGTCTTTCCGCTTGCAGCCTGGATAATTCTCTTAAGATCCTGATAATGATCGTCAGGGGACATACAGTTGAGCTGTCCGAAAAGCTTGTACTTGCAGTTGTAGTTGCCTACATCGCAAAGTATAAAAAGATCGTTTCCTCTGACAGTCTGCTTGATAAGTCCCTTGCCGTCGCCCGATGAAAAACGGGGACAGTCTGACTGCACAAGAAAAGTATCAACAGCGTATTCATTCTCATTTGCCCAGTTGGTAAGATACCAGTTTACCTTTTCTCCAAGTTCCTTTGCGCCCTCCATGGCGAGAAGTCCCAAAGGAGCGACTCTTGAATTGTTGTCAAAAAGGATCTTGTCTGCGTTGTTTCCCATATTTTATCCTCCGTAATAAGAAATTTGTGCATAAAGGCACATAGCTATCCATTCACAGATAATTATACTTCATTTTTCGACATTTTACAATACCCTTTGAGCCATTTTGAAAATTTCAACCTTTTGAACAAAAACACAGCCTGCAATCATAAATTATTATACATAAAACGCAACGCCGCAAATGCCTACAAAAATAATTGATGAGCGTCTGTTATTTTTGTTACATTATAATTGGTTAAATACAATGCAGATACTTGCAATTTGCAACATAATGATGTATAATAAAATAGATTAGGTATGCATAGTTTTTGATGCGATACCTGCTAAAGCGGCTTTTTACGTTTTTAGCTATATTATCGTAAGGAGAAGTATTTATGACAAGATCACAAAGGTATTTCAGCGAATTAAAATCCAAAAGAGTAGCTTTTATTGGCGTTGGCGTAAGCCACCTTGCATTGATAAGGCTGTTTCTTTCAAAGGGAATAAAGGTCGTTATCTGCGACCAGAAGACCAAGGACGAGTTTGACGAGGAGATATATGAGGAGTTTGTAGCAAAGGGTGCTGACTTCTCTCTGGGAAAGGACTATATTAATGAGATATATAACTGCGATGTAGTCTTCAGAACACCGGGATTCTATTTTAACAGACCTGAGCTTGAAAAAGCAAGGCAGATGGGCATTGTTATCACCAGTGAGATGGAGACGTTCTTCGACCTTTGCCCGTGCAGGATCTACGGTGTTACAGGTTCTGACGGAAAGACTACGACGACTACACTTATCAGCGAGTTCCTTAAAGCTGAGGGTAAAAGAGTTCATCTTGGCGGAAATATAGGCAAAGCGCTTCTTCCGATAGTAGAAACGATCTCAGAGGCTGATGTAGCAGTCGTTGAGCTTTCAAGCTTCCAGCTCATTTCAATGAGAGAATCTCCAGATGTTGCTGGAATAACGAATATAAGACCAAATCACCTGAATGTCCATAAGGATATGCAGGAGTATATCGATTCAAAGAGAAATCTTATACTGCATCAGAATTCATATTCAAAGACAGTTCTTAGCTATGATGATGAGACCACAAAAGCTCTGAGCTGCGATGTGCGTGGCGATCTTAGATATTTCAGCCGCCGCTCGTTTGTTGATAACGGAAGCTTCCTTCGTGATGATGGTATGCTTTGTTATAACGATCACGGAAAGATCACAGAGTATGTGCATATGAAGGATATAAAAATACCCGGTATGCATAATGTTGAGGACTATCTTACTGCCATTGCAATGACCTATGGTGATGTATCCGTTCAAAGCGTTGTCAATGTTGCAAAGACTTTTGGCGGTGTTGAGCACAGAATAGAGTTTGTGCGTGAGCTTGATGGTGTTAAGTACTATAACAATTCTATTGCATCAAGCCCCACGAGAGTGCTTGCCTGCCTTGATGCGTTCGATCAGAAGCAGATCATGATACAGGGCGGTTCTGACAAGGGCATATCTTTTGAACCAATGGCAGATGCACTTTGTGAGAAGGTAAAGGTACTCATTCTTATGGGTGAAACAGCACAGAAGATCCAGGACGCTGTAAAGGCATCGCCTAAATACGACCCTGAGAATATCAGGATAGTCAGGGTCTCAGATATGGCTGAAGCTGTTGATATTGCGCATCATTATGCAGTCGAGGGCGATATTGTTTCGCTTTCACCTGCCTGCGCAAGCTTTGATATGTACAGAATGTTTGAAGACAGGGGCAGACACTTCAAACAACTTGTTAATAATCTTTAAGAAATCAGGTATGATATGGAACTATTGAAAGTGCTTGGCGAACTTTGTTCAGCTCACGGAGTTAGCGGTGATGAAAACAAAGCAAGCCTTATTGCGGCAGACCATCTGCGTGAATTCGCCACAGTGACAGTTGATGCTTTTGGCAACGTTTACGGTCATGTCGGAGAGCAGGACGAAAATAAGCAGACACTTATGCTTGAAGCTCACATTGACGAGATAGGATATATCGTAACATATATAACTGATGAGGGCTTTTTAAAAATATCAAACTGCGGTGGAACGGACGATCGTGCAATTACCGCTCAGCAGGTCAGCGTTCTTGGAAGAGAGAAGCTTCCGGGAATTGTAACCTCTGTTCCGCCCCATTTGCAAAAAGACAGCGGTGAAGACTCGGATGACAGCTTTTATGTTGATATCGGTCTTACAAAACAACAGGCTGAACAGCTTGTCTCTCCCGGAGACGGAGTGCTTGTTGAGAATAAGCTTGAGTGTATGCAGGGACATCTTGTGACCTCAAAGGCTCTTGATGACAGGTGCGGTGTTGCGGCTGTGCTGCTGGCTCTTGATAAATTAAAAAATAAACAGACATCATACAACATCTGTGTGTTGTTCAGCGCACAGGAGGAAACTGGTGAGCGTGGCGCAAAAACAGGCTCATATAAGCTTGATGCTGATCTTGCTGTTGCTGTTGATGTTTCTTTTGCAAAGACACATTATGAAAGTGAGGATACAACAGGTATCCTTGGCAAAGGTGTAATGATCGGTGTTGCTCCAAGCCTTTCAAGAGAACTTTCAGATGCTTTTATATCGACTGCTGAAAAATGCGGCATTGCTTATCAGATCGAGGTAATGAATGGCAGGACAGGTACTGATGCAGATCAGATAAGTGTCACAAGAACAGGTGTTAAGACTGTTACTCTTTCGATCCCTCAGAGATATATGCACACTCCGGTCGAGGTCATTGATCTTATGGACGTGGAGAATACTGCGGCACTTATCGCTGAATTTGTGCAAGGCAGGTGTGAGAAATGAAAGAATTGTTGAAAAATCTCTGCCTGCTGAACGGCATATCAGGAGATGAAGGCAGGGTCAGGGAATTTATCATTTCACAGATTAAGGATCATGCTCAACTGACAGTAGACCCGCTTGGCAACCTCATTGCTTTTTGCAAAGGTAAACCTTCAAAGAATAGAGTTCTTGTTTCGGCACATATGGACGAGGTAGGTCTGATCGTGACTTATATCAACTCAGATGGAACTTTGAAATTTGACTGCGTAGGCGGTGTTGATCCTAAAGTCGTTTTCGCAAAGCGAGTCAGAGTTGGCGACCAAAGTGTTCTTGGTGTTATTGCTCATAAAGCCGTGCATAATATAAGCAAAGATGAGAGAATCAAAACTGTTCCTTTTGAAAACCTTGTTATTGATATTGGCTGTGAAAGCCGAGAACAAGCCGAAAAACTTGTCAGACAGGGTGACAGTGTGCATTTTGTTTCAGAGTTCCTTGAGTTTGGTGACGGCTTTGTAAAATGTAAGGCGATCGACGACAGAGCAGGCTGCGCAATGATGATAAAGCTAATTCAGGACAGACCGGAGTATGACACATATTTTACTTTTGTCGTGCAGGAGGAGATAGGTCTGCGTGGTGCGACAACAGCAAGCTACAGCGTTGATCCTGATTTTGCTTTTGTGCTGGAATCGACTACTGCTTCGGATATCCCCGGCGCAGAAAATGATAAGAAAGTCTGCGAACTTGGCAAAGGTCCTGTTGTGTCCTATATGGACAGACACACGATCTATGATAAAGAAATGTACGACCTTGCGTTTGATACAGCAAAGAGTAATAATATCCCTTGTCAGACCAAGTCAGTGATCGCAGGCGGTAATGATGCGGGTGCGATACACATTTCAAGAGGCGGCGTCAGGACAACAGCTGTTTCGCTCCCTTGCAGGTATCTTCATTCTCCGAGCTGCGTTATAAAACAGTCGGATATGGACAATGCATATAAGTTAATCAAATTACTTTTGGACAGGACTTACAACAAATGATCTATCAGCTCAACACGCTTTCGATGCAGATACTTGAAAAGCTCACGCCTAACAATTATACAAGGCGTATCAAGTCGCATTTTCTTGCATATTCAACTAAATACGAGTTCTGCCGTTTCTTCGCTGTTGACGATTACGATGAGCACTGTGGTATCATCTGTGTGTTCAACTCTTCTATGATGGTATCGTCTTTTGAAGGTGTAAAATTCGGTGTTGACATTCTTGCCGAGATTGCATCGTTTATTGTGATGAATAAGCCGTACTCGGTTGAATTTCCTGTTGAATATTCAGCTGATCTTGAACGAATGTGCAGCATTGAGTATATTGGAGATAAACGTACAGAGTTTGCATTTTATGCCAAAAACGAACTGCCGGAGCTTGACGTTCAGGAACTTCCGAAGCTTGATGACGTTTATCGTATACTTGCCGAGTGCTTTCCTGCGATAAAGAATAACCACGGACTCTGGCTGACTGATACATCTCATCGTGTGCGCAGAGGCCTTGCACAGAGCTTTATCCTTGAAGGCTGCACCACAGCGACCGTGCAGTACATAATCGACAGGGTAGCGCTGATAGGTCACGTCGGAACTCTGCCCGAGGAAAGAGGCAAGCACCATGCACGAAAGCTGCTTTACTGGATAGGCGAAAAGCTCACGGCAGACGGCTTTGACGTAAGGCTGTTTGCCCGTCTGCACAGGGTCAGCTATTATGAGGAGATAGGCTTCAAAAAGTGCGGACTTGATATAGTTTTAGAGAGAAAAGATAAGGATTTTTAGAACAATAAGGAGAACAATATGATACTCACAGTAGTAAGCACGATCGTTTCGTTTTCGCTTATGCTCGGCGGGATACTTATGAAGATAAGTGCCAATAAGCCCATAAGCGAATCAGTCGGCTTCAGAACACACAAGGCGATGCTCAACGTCACCAACTGGCATAATGCCAACAGCAAATGCGGCAGCTTCAAACCTATGCCGACCATTCGCTGTTTTTAAGTATTATTGATTCACTCGGCAGCATCGTGACCTTTGGAGTGCAGATAGCACTGTCGCTTCTGGTATTCAAGAAAATTCACTACGAAAAGCGCTGGCTGCTTCTGGCAATACTGCTGCACCTTTTTGTGAACTTCGCTGTATGGCTCGCATCGCTCACAGATGATCCGCTTTTTACCGATCTGATAGGCATCATAGCAGGCTGCGCTGTAATTGCGATAGTGTTCAGGATAATAAGTGTACGTAATTGTATAAATGAAATAAAGCACGATAAATAACGTACAGCATATATTTGTAAATCAGATTTAAAGGAAGATAGTAATGACTGAAAACTTGTTTGGAATAGATGAACGTATCCTCTCACTTGCTGACGAGGCTGAAAAAGAGTGTGAGCAGATGTTCGCACAGATAGATGAGATAGCTCGTTACAACGGCGAAAAGGTGCTCAAAGCCTTTATAGACAATCGTGTGAGTGAGAGCTGCCTCAAAGGTACCACGGGCTATGGCTACGGTGACTGCGGCAGAGATACTCTTGATAAGGTCTATGCTCAGGCTTTTGGCGGAGAGGACGCTATTGTTCGCCACACCTTTGTCAATGGCACTCATGCCCTTTCCACTGCGCTTTTTGGCGTACTGAGAATGGGAGATACACTGCTTTCCTGCGTCGGAAGACCTTACGATACGCTTGAAGGTGTGATCGGTCTGACAGGTGATAAGGATTCCGGCTCGCTTATAGATTTTGGCGTAAAGTACGATCAGGTCGATCTGATAAATGATCGTGACCCTGATCTTGATGCGATCGCAAAAAAAGCTAAAGCTGCAAAAGTAGCCTATATCCAGCGTTCAAGAGGATACTCTCTGCGCCCGTCACTCAGCGTTGAGATAATAGGAAAGATAGCTCAGGCTGCAAAGTCAGTAAATCCTGATATAATCGTTATGGTCGATAACTGCTACGGCGAGTTCGTTGAAAAGGCCGAGCCTCTTTCGGTCGGAGCAGACCTTATAATTGGCTCGCTTATCAAGAACCCCGGCGGAGGTATCGCAAGCACAGGCGGTTATATTTGCGGCAGGGCAGACCTTGTTGAAAAATGTGCTGACAGACTTACTTGCGTCGGAATGGGAAAAGAAGTCGGCTGTACGCTCTCACAGAACAGAGAAATGCTGCTTGGCTTTTTCCTCTCTCCGCAGACTGTCGCAAGCGCCGTAAAGACCTCTGTTTTTGCGTGCAGACTTTTTGAGAAGCTCGGATTTAAAACGTTTCCCGAGAGTAATGAAACAAGAACGGATATAATCGCTTCGATATTGCTTGAAAACGAAAACAACCTGACGGCATTCTGTCAGGGAATTCAGAAAGGTTCGCCTGTTGACAGCTTTGTAACTCCCGAAGCGTGGGATATGCCCGGATATGAAAGTAAAGTTATAATGGCTGCCGGAGCATTCACAATGGGTGCATCTATCGAGCTTTCAGCCGATGCACCAATAAGAGAGCCGTTTGCTGTGTGGCTTCAGGGCGGTATAACTTACCCAAGCGGCAGAATGGGTATACTTGTTGCTGCAAACGAGATGTGTTTAAAAGGACATTTGAAATTCTGATGAGATCAACTGATTTTAAAATCCAAAAATGAAAGGACAGAAAACTATGGCAGAAATATTCAGCGTAAAAGTAAAGGATATAGTCGATCAGCTCAACTGTGAAATGGTCTATTCGCCTGACTGTATAGATGATATTACCGTTACCGAGAACGACTGCAACAGACCGGGACTTCAGCTCATGGGTTTTTATGAGTATTTCAATGCGGAGCGTGTCCAGATCTGTGGAAATATGGAGTTCGCCTATCTTGCTTCACTTGACGAAACAACGAGATATCAGCGTATTGATGCGCTATTTGCTACCAAGATCCCTCTGTTTATCGTTGCAAGAGGTCACGAGCTTTACCCTGAAATGCTTGAAATAGCGAAGAAATATGATGTCCCTATCGCAAGGACTAACGACAGTACAACGGCATTTATCGCATCACTTATCGGTTATCTAAGCGTTGAGCTTGCCCCACGCATTACAAGACATGGCGTCCTTATAGAAGTCTATGGTGAGGGTCTGCTGATCGTTGGCGAAAGCGGAGTAGGTAAAAGCGAAACTGCGGTCGAACTTGTAAAACGTGGACACCGTCTTGTTGCCGACGATGCGGTTGAAATAAGAAAGACTTCAAACAAAGTTCTTGTTGGATCTTCACCTGATAATATCCGTCATTTTCTTGAGCTTCGTGGTATTGGTATCATTAATACAAGAAGACTGTTTGGTATGGGTGCTATCAAGGTAAGTGAAAAGATCGACCTTATTGTTGAACTTGAACCATGGGACAGCACAAAGATATATGACAGAATGGGCGTTGACAATGAGTATACCGCTATCCTGGGTGTAAAAGTACCAAGCCTTACAATCCCTATCAAGCCCGGTCGTAACCTTGCTGTTATCCTTGAGGTCGCAGCTATGAACAACCGTCAGAAGAAAATGGGTTATAATGCTGCTGCTGAGCTTCTTGAAAACCTTGGCCTGCAAATGGATAAAAAGGATAAGGTCAAGAGCTGGGATAATTTTTAGAAGTAAGAAATCAGAGATCAGAAGTTAGATATAAGAGATAGTTTAAAGAAAGTGAAGAGTGACTAACCTTGAAAATCATTGGTGATATGCATACGCATACACTTGCATCAACGCACGCATATTCAACTATAACTGAGAATTGCCGCAGTGCCTCACAAAAAGGCATAAAGGTCGTAGCAATGACTGACCATTGGGGCGAAATGCCTGATTCACCGCATATATGGCACTTTGATAATCTTCGTATCCTGCCAAGACAGATCTGTGGAGTAACGGTATTAAAGGGCGTTGAGACCAATATACTTAATAACGATGGTGATCTTGATATGCCACGGAAAACTCTTGAAAATCTCGAGTGGGTAGTTGCTTCTATGCATAGACAGGTCTATCAGCCCTCTACGTCTGAAAATCATACAAGAGCCTATCTTAAAACAGCAGAAGATCCTATTGTTGATGTTATCGGTCATTGTACGACATCAATGTTCCCTATAGATTTTGAAAAGTGCATAAAAAAGTTCAAAGAATATGAAAAACTCGTTGAGATCAACGAAAGCTCAATTCTTTACAAAAAAGGCTCTTATGAGAATTGCTACGAAGTTCTGCGCCTTTGCAAAAAGTATGAGGTGCCCGTAGTTTTTGATTCTGATGCGCATTATTGTGAGCTTATCGGCGTAGTTGATACCGCTGAAAAAATCGCAAGGGAAGTTGATTTTCCTGAGCATCTTGTGATAAATGCCGACTATGAAAGACTGACGGAATATATCCATCGCCGACATCCTGATATAGAATTCCTTTAGAAAGGAGTGTCCAGATCTTTTTGGACAACGATGTATGAGTATAGAAAAACTTATTGACACTGCAAATAAATACGGCTGTGAAATACTTATGAATGAACCGCTTTCAGGGCATACTACATTTAAACTGGGCGGGCCGTGTACAGCAATGATTAATATCAAATCGACTGATTGTCTGAGCGAGCTTTTGAAAATCGCAAAAAGTGAGAAAATACGCACATACATTCTCGGAAAAGGCTCAAATGTTTTGTTTGACGACCGTGGATTCAATGGTGTTGTAATGCATATCGGAAACGAAATGTCTGAGATTACTCTTGATGATAACACGATAACTGCACAAGCCGGCTGCAGCCTTATGAAGCTTTGCAGGTTCGCAGCTGAAAATTCACTTTCAGGTCTTGAATTTGCATATGGTATACCCGGGACTGTTGGCGGTGCTGTGTTTATGGATGCTGGTGCTTACGGCGGTGAGATAAAGGATATTATCAAAAGCTGCAAAGTCGTTGAACCTGACGGAGAGATCAGAACTCTTACAGCTCAGCAGCTTAATATGTCATACCGTTACAGCAGTGTCCAGAACACCGGTGAGATCGTTTGTGAAGCAACTTTTGAGCTTCGTAAGGGCAGAAAAGACCATATCGAAGATAAAATGCTCGAACTTATGGGTAAACGCCGTGAAAAACAGCCTCTTGAATACCCGAATGCAGGTTCGACTTTCAAACGTCCGGAAGGCTTTTTTGCCGGCAAGCTTATTCAGGACTGCGGCTTGCGTGGATTTGCAGTCGGCGGCGCTAAGGTCTCCGAAAAACACTGCGGTTTTGTTATCAATGCTGATAATGCAACATCTGCTGATGTTGTTTCACTTATAGAACAAGTACAAAAAATTGTACTTGAAAAGACGGGGCAGTTCCTTGAATGTGAGGTCAGGATCGTTCCGTATGAGGAGGTTTAAAAAATGCAGTTTGTTATCATTACAGGAATGTCAGGCTCAGGCAAGTCAAGCTGTGTTGATGTGCTTGAAGACATGGGCTATTACTGCATAGATAATATGCCTCCGGAGCTGATAGGAAAGTTCGTGGACATATGTAACCAGTCCGAGGGTAAGATAGATAAGGTCGCTTTTGTTATTGACATAAGAAGCGGAGAATGGTTCCTGAAACTCAAGGATACGCTTGAGATGCTTCGCCATGAGGATGTGGGTCTGAAGATAGTTTTTCTTGATTGCTCAGATGATGTTATTATCAGCCGTTATAAAGAAACGAGAAGAAAGCATCCGCTTGATGAAGTTTCGTTTGGCAACATCAGAAAAGCTGTTGAAACTGAAAGGGAAACACTTGTTTCTATCAAGGCTATGGCGGATTACTATATCGACACCACTAATACTCATGTAAATGATTTCCGTGAAAGAATGCGAGAAATCTTTGCAGAAAGCACAGATTATATGCGAATCGACGTCCGCTCATTCGGATTTAAGTTTGGCTATATGCCTGAGGGCGACCTCGTTTTTGACGTTAGGTGCCTGCCGAACCCATTTTATGTTCCTGAACTCAAAAACCTTACGGGACTCAATCCCGAGGTCTATACCTATGTAATGAAGTTTGACCAGTCAAAACGATTGCTGGACAAGCTGTGCAATCTTGTGGATTTTCTTATCCCGCTATATGAAAAAGAAGGCAAAGCCCAGCTTGTTATTGCTTTTGGCTGTACTGGCGGAAAGCACAGAAGCGTTGCTTTTGCAGAAGCGCTTGCTCACCATCTCCGAGAAAAAAATCATAAGATAAGGATACAGCACCGTGATATCGAAAAACGATAATTTCAATTCAGAAAAGGAGCAGTCCTTTTCCTACCGTGCAAAGCAGGAAATAATCCAAAGGATCAATTCAAGGGATAAAGCCGACGCTTGCCTTATGGGTGTACTTTTATGTGCAAATGAACTCAGTGCTGACAGTATAATCGTTCTGACCGAGAATAAACTGTTGTGTGATTTTTTTGTGCTCAATGTTGATCGTATTCTTGGTAAAAAAAACTCTGTAAAAATAACAAAGATACAACGTTCAGATACAGTAGTTCTTTACGATCTGAGGATCGCTTCAAAAGAGGACAGGCTCAGCATTCTTGAATACTTTCAGCTTGATGAGAGCAGAGGTATGAGCTATGATGACCTTCCCAAAGCAAAGTATTATCCATATGTTGTCGGGGGTATTTTTCTTGCCTGTGGAAGCGTCAATAATCCTGAAAAAAAATATCACATGGAGTTCGTTATGCCGACACTGGAGCTTTGCAATGCGCTTGGACTTCTGTTGATAGACAACTACGGGATAATTCCTAAACACGTTGAAAGAAAGCATTACCAGATAGTTTATATAAAAGACTCTGAAAACATCATAGATATTCTAACAATGATGGGGGCGCAGATGTCCTCGTTAGAGATAATGAATGTCAAAATGATGAAAGAGGTCAAAAATAAGATCAATCGTTCAATGAACTGCGATAACGCCAATATCGACAAAGCACTTAATGCCGCTGAAAGACAGATCAGTGATATTGAGCTTATAGACAGCACAATGGGACTTGATTCTTTGCCGGATGATCTCCGGGAGATCGCAAGGATCCGTTATGAAAACATTGATTTTACGCTTAAAGAGCTTGGTGCGGCACTTGATATACCTATCTCACGCTCGGGCGCAAATCACCGGATGCAGAGAATCGCAGAGATAGCCGAAAATATCAGAAAGGAAAAGGCAAAAAGGTCTTGACGGATTTTGTTCATCTTCATCTTCACAGTGAATACTCTCTGCTTGACGGTGCCTGCCGTATAAAAGAGCTTGTCAGGCTTGTTAAAGAGCTTGGACAGACAAGCTGTGCAGTTACCGATCATGGCAATATGTTTGCTGCTGTGGAGTTTTATAAAGCCTGTAAAGCCGAGGGTATCAAACCTATTATCGGCTGTGAAACATATGTTGCACCAAGAACGAGGCATGATAAGGCGGGAAAGATAGATCAGTCGCCTTACCATCTTGTTTTGCTGTGCAAAAATGAAGTAGGCTACCGCAATCTTATAAAGCTTGTTTCACTTTCGTATACCGAAGGGTTTTATAGCAAGCCCAGAGTCGATAAGCAGCTGCTCAGGCAATACAGCAAAGGCCTTATCTGCCTTAGTGCCTGCCTTGCAGGAGAGATACCCAGAAAGCTCTTGAACGGAGATTATGACGGCGCAAAGCAGACTGCACTTGAATATAACGACATATTCGGACAGGGCAATTATTACCTTGAATTGCAGGATCACGATATTGACGATCAGAAAAGAATAATCCCGCTCATCGCTCGTCTATCCGCTGAAACAGGTGTTCCGCTGGTTGCTACCAATGATTGTCACTATTTAAGAAAGACCGATGCTCAGGCTCAGAGAGTGCTTGTATGTATATCTACCGCAACTACGCTTGATGATCCCAATAAGCTTGAGTTTCCAACGCAGGAGTTCTATGTAAAAAGCGGAGATGAAATGAGCCGGCTTTTTTCAAACTATCCTCAGGCGATCGGGAATACAGTTAAAATAGCTCAGCAGTGTAACGTTGAGTTTGAGTTTGGCAATACCAAGCTTCCGTATTTCCATATTGACGGAGTTGAAGATAACGAAAAGTTTCTGCGTGAAATGTGTCGCAAGGGACTTGAAAAGCGTTATGTACACCCAACGCAGCAAGCCAGAGAACGCCTTGATTATGAGCTTGATGTTATAACCAGAATGGGTTATACCGACTACTATCTTATAGTCTGGGATTTTATCAATTATGCTAAAACGCATGGGATACCAGTTGGCTGCGGAAGAGGTTCGGGAGCCGGCAGCCTTTGTGCCTATTGTATTGGTATCACGGGCATAGACCCGCTTAAATACAATCTTCTCTTTGAGAGATTCCTGAATCCCGAACGAGTATCAATGCCAGACTTTGATGTTGATTTTTGTATGGAGGGCAGACAAAGGGTCATTGATTATGTTATCAATAAATATGGCTCTGATCATGTTGCTCAGATAGCTACTTTCGGTACTCTCGCTGCAAAACAGGCAGTCAGGGACGTAGCAAGAGTAATGGGACTATCATATCAGCTGGGTGATACCGTTTCCAAAGCTGTCCCGAGAAATCTGACTCTGTCTGAGGCAGTCAACAGCGTACCGGAGGTTAGCAAATTATATCACGGTGATGCAAAGATACACGAGCTTATCGACACTGCCATAAAGGTCGAAGGTATGCCAAGAAATGTTTCTACTCATGCCGCCGGAGTCGTAATTACAAAAGAACCGGTCGACTTTTATGTTCCTGTGTATGCAAGAGACGGACAGGTCTCAACTCAGTATACAATGACTATACTTGAACAACTCGGATTGTTGAAGATAGACTTTCTTGGCCTTCGCAATCTGACGATTATCAACCATTGTGTACAGCAGGTGAAAAAAACTGTTCCGGATTTTGATATAAACAATATACCGCTTGACGATAAAATGGTATATGATATGCTATCACAAGGAAAGACCGAGGGAGTTTTTCAGTTTGAAAGTGCTGGAATGACATCAACGATAACAAGATTGAAACCGACCGGTATCGAGGATCTTATAGCTGTTATCTCACTTTACAGACCAGGTCCTATGGATTCGATACCAAGGTATATCCGCAACCGTCACGATCCGATGCTTGTGACCTATAAGCACCCTCTTCTCAAAGATATACTTGAGGTCACCTATGGCTGTATCGTGTACCAGGAACAGGTCATGCAGATATTCCGTGTGCTTGCGGGATATTCATATGGCAGAGCTGATATTGTCCGCAGAGCTATGGCAAAAAAGAAAGCAGATGTTTTGCAGGCAGAAAGAAAAGCTTTTGTTTACGGAGAACCCGGTCAGTGCGTCGGTGCGATAGCAAACGGTGTTCCGGAGAAGGTCGCAAATGAGATCTTTGATGAGATGACGTCTTTTGCAAGCTATGCATTTAATAAATCACACGCTGCTGCATACGCAACTATTTCTTATCAGACCGCTTATCTTAAATGCCATTATTATAAAGAATATATGGCTGCACTTATGACCAATGCTTTGCTTGACAGCACCGATAAGCTTTTTGGATATATCGCTGATGTCACAGCAAACGGTGTCAAGGTACTTCCTGTGGACATAAACAAAAGCGGAAGGGGATTTTGTGTTACCGATGACGGTATAAGATTTGCTCTTCTTGCTGTAAAAAGTCTCGGTGAAGCATCTATAGCTAATATGATAAGTGAACGTGAGAAAAACGGTGAGTTCAGATCATTGTGGGATTTCTGCTCTCGTGTGAATGGCAGAGATATCAGCGTCCGTACTGTTGAGGCATTGATAAAAAGCGGTGCATTTGACTGCTTTGACAATAATCGTCATGAGATGCTGGATGCCTGCGCAGAAATAATGTTATCTGCGACACGGGCAAAGGACGATAATCTTGAAGGACAGATCGACTTTTTCGGAATGTCCTCGCAGGATATCACTCGTGATCTTGAAAAGCCTATCCCCAAACGTGATGAATTTTCAAGGCATGAACTTCTTGAATATGAACACGAAGCACTTGGAATGTATCTTTCAGGACACCCTGCCGATGAGTATATGGCGGTTGCAGCTGCCGATAAGTGCAATACTGCACAGCAGCTTATCGAGCATCATGAAAACTGCGGAGGCAAAGATGAAGGCGAACAGGCAAAGCTTGTGGGAATGATAACTTCACGCCGGGATCTTAAAACCAGAAAAGGCGATATGATGAGCTTTGTTCAGATAGAGGATAAAACTGCTTCGATAGAGCTTGTCGTTTTTCCTGAGCTTTATAATTCGTCGCTGAGTATGCTTTCAAACGGCAGTGTGATCTTTGTCAGTGGAAAAGTATCCGGCAGGGAAGACGAAAAACCTAAGATAATTGCTGAAAGGATACTCAGGGCTGAAAGCTACGTCAACAACTGCCTTAAAAAGGATATTTGCCTGAGGATAGATTCAGGCAGCAAACAGCTGATTGACCAGGTGAGATCGCTTGCAGCCGGGTTTGTCGGCAGTGAAAGCGATAATGCGCTTATCATATATCTTTCAGACCTGAAAAAGAAAATTCGTCTTAAAGATGCTGCGTTTGTAAAGCTTGACAAGAACAATATCGAGAAGCTTGCTCAAATCGTGGGCAGTGATAATGCAGCGTTTATGCAAAAAAACCGCTGAACGTTTCAGCCGGTTATTATAAATCAGAGCTGTCCTTATCCGGACAGTTGATTAGGAGGAATGGTATGCCGATCTCTTATGAAAGAAAGATGATCGGTGAAGGCATAGCCCTTACCGAGATCACGGATCAGAAATTCAAATCAAATTATATAAACATCTCGTTCGTAACGCCTGTTGATGCGGTCAATGCACCGCTAAACAGCCTTGTAACCGAGATACTTGCCTGTGCTAATGCAAAACTCCCTACGCTGATAGAGATCTCAAAACAGCTCGGATATCTTTATGGAGCTACACTTGCCACGAGGTCAAGACGTGTCGGAGATATTCAGGAGAACGGACTTTCCATTGAGTATATCTGTGATGAGTTCACAATTAATAAGGAAGTCATTTCTGATAAAGCGGTGGATATACTCCTTGACTGCCTGTTTGATCCGCTGCTTGAAAACGGACTTTTCTGCGAGAAATATGTGAGTATGCGTAAAAAAGAGCTTGAGGACAATATCCTTGCTGAACTCAATGATAAATTCGGTTACTCTACCCGCAGAGCAAAAGAGATCGTTTACAAAGGCGAACCAGCGAGCATATCAATGCTTGGTACTGTTGATAATGCACGAAGCATAACATCACAGCAGCTTATCCAAAGATATGAAGCACTCAAAAGAAGTGCTTGTATTGAGGTCGTTATGTGCGGCAGGAGCTTTGACAGTGTCAGAGAAAGAATCGTTACAAGATTACTGAACCTTGAACGTGAGAAAACTGTTGATTTTAAATATAAGTCTTTTTCACCGCTTAAAGATAAGACTGAGTATAAATATGAATCACAGGACGTTAATCAGAGTAAAATGGTCATGGCGTTCAAATCGTCTTTTGATGATGTATATATCGCAAAAGTGTTTGCAGCTGTGCTTGGAGGTACACCGACATCAAAGCTCTTTGCAAACGTGCGTGAAAAAATGTCACTGTGTTACTATTGTTCAGCAGCTTATGCAGATATGAAGGGGACACTTGTTGTATCAAGCGGAGTCGCTAAGGAAAATATCGGGAAAGCTGAAAAAGCTGTGCTCCAACAGCTTGAAGCTGTGAAGAACGGCGATTTTACAGAGGAAGAACTTGAGAATGCAAAGATCTATCTTTGCACAGGTTTCAAATCCAATAATGATTCGATATATCGAATGGCTGAATACTATATCGTTCAGAATTACCGTGAGACTTCCTATTCTCCGGAGCAGGTCTGCAATATTTTCATGAATGTAACCAAACAGCAGGTGATCGATTGTGCAAGATCCTTCGGTTACGATTCGTTTTATGTGCTGCAACCGGAAACGGAGGTGAGCGAAGATGAATAAGCAGATAATCAAAAGCGAGGAACTTGATGAGCAATATACTATCGTCCACCACAGCTCCGGACTTGATATAATGATGTGGAAGAAAGAGGACTTTTCCACCGTTGAAGCTCTGTTTGGCACAAAATACGGTTCAATTAACAACTGTTTCAAGACCGACGATACCGACGGGTTTATAACCGTCCCCGACGGCATTGCTCATTATCTGGAGCATAAGCTTTTTGAGTCGGACGATAACAGTAATGTTTTTGACCTTTATGCAAGCACAGGTGCGTCTGCAAACGCTTTCACATCGACCGATATAACAGCTTATCTTTTCAGCTGTACCGATAATTACGAAAGATCACTTGAGATACTTCTTGAATTTGTTCAGTCACCGTATTTCACTGTTGAGAACGTTCAGAAGGAACAGGGTATTATCGCTCAGGAGATAAAAATGGGCGATGATTCGCCTTCAAGAAAGTGCTTTAAAAATCTTCTGAAAGCATTGTATGTCAAAAACCCTCTGAGAATTGATGTTGCAGGTACGGTAGAATCAATAGCACAGATCACCCCCGAACTTTTGTATCAGTGCTATAATGCATTCTACAATCTGCATAATATGACGCTGTCTATTGCAGGTAATATTGACGAGCAAAAAGTGCTGGAGATCTGTGACAGATTCCTTAAACCGAGTGCGGATAAACATCTTCAGAGCTTTTTCCCGGAGGAACCAAGAGAGGTCGGTCAGAAGCTTGTTACAGATACCTGTCCCGTTGGTATCCCTGTTTTCAGCATCGGATTTAAAGCTGTTGTATCTGAGGGAAAGGAATACCTGAAAAGATCGGTCATTGCAGGAATGCTGCTTGAACAGCTTATCGGTCAGACTTCTGCATTGTATAATCAGCTGCTTGAAGAAGGCCTTATCAATTCAACTCTCGGAACATATATGTACACAGGCTCAGGTAAGTATTTCTGTTGTATGATCGAGGGCGAGGCTGCCGATCCTCAGCAGGTATATGAGCGTGTGTGCAAGGAGATAGAACGCCTCAAATCCGAGGGCATAGATGAGGAACGATTCGAGATCGATAAAAGAGTAAGATACGGAGAAAAGGTCAGCAGTATAAACGATGTAAAGGCGTGTGCCGAAGCGATGCTTTATTATCACCTTGACAACGAGGAGCTTACTTTGTTTGACGACCTTGAGATCATCGCATCTCTCACTGTTGATGAGTGTAATTCGATGATCGGTGAGATACTTGATGTTGAGCGATGCAGTCTGAGTATCGTGACCAACAAGCAGTAATGACAGAAAGGAAGAATGTAAAATGATACAGCATATTCAGACTCTTGCAGAGCAGACCGGCGAGGTATGGCAAAAGCTGAACGATAATCCAGACAAAGTCTATTTTCCTAATTTCGGTGACGGTGACAATGTCCTTAAATCGGGAATTGATATTGACAGAGTTATGTTCACTATCCCCGGAACGAATTTCAAGATCTACTGGTACGGATTTCTTATCGCATTGGGAATTATCCTTGCAATGATCTACGGCTTCAAGAAAATGAAAAAGGCAGGCGTTGACCCTGACAGAGCTACCGACGCGGTCATCGGAGGATTCTTTGGTGCGATAATCGGTGCAAGACTTTACTATATAGCATTCAGCAGCAATCTTTCAATCAAGGATTTCTTCAGTTTCCGTGACGGCGGTCTTGCGATCTACGGCGGCCTTATCGGTGCGATAGTTGTCGGCGGAATAATTACCCGTCTCAAGAAGATACGTCTTACGACAATGCTGGATATCGCTGCACCGTGTTTCTTTATCGGACAGTGTCTCGGACGCTGGGGCAACTTCTTTAATCAGGAGGCTTTCGGAACAAATACCGATAAGCCCTGGGGAATGATGAGCCTTACGACTGCAAATTATGTGAACAATCATATTACAGACGGCAGTGTAGATCCTACATTGCCTATACATCCCTGCTTTTTGTATGAATCTCTTTGGTGTCTGCTCGGATTTATTTTACTGCACTTTTATTTCAAACACAGAAAGTTTGACGGCGAAGTCATTCTTGGTTACGCCGCACTCTATGGTCTGGGAAGATTCTTTATAGAAGGATTGAGGACTGATTCTCTGTATATCGGAAACGTCAGAGTATCACAGCTGCTTGCCGGGATTTGCTTTGTTGCAAGCGTTATTGCAATAATCGTTGTAAGAAT
The DNA here is from genome assembly GCA_902787825.1 of uncultured Ruminococcus sp. Classification (GTDB taxonomy): domain Bacteria; phylum Bacillota; class Clostridia; order Oscillospirales; family Ruminococcaceae; genus Hominimerdicola. The sequence continues at coordinate 159,622 of CADAHS010000001.1, forward strand.
AATCATCGCTAAGAATAAGGATTATGTATTCTTTAAGGATACCGAGCTTTCCAGGGAACAGATACTTCAGTATGAGAACGCTAAACGTTTTGAAAAGGAAAGAAAAGAGTTTAAAGCAAAGATAGCATCTGCAAAGGCAAATGGCGAAGATGCAGCTGAACTTGAAAAGGAATATGAGGAGCAGTTCGGTGAGATAGCTAAGAAAAGACAGGCAGAAGCACTTGTTAAAGCAGAAGAGAACGACATTAAGGCTGCTGCTGAGAGAAAGGCTGCAAGGACTAAGAGCAAAGTTTCTGACGATAACGAAGTTGAGAACCAGGCTGCCACAACCGCTCAGTCAAAGAATGATGATGTGGAGACTGAAAGTATCGAAACTGCTGCATCAAATGTGGTTGAAAAGGTTGAAGAAACTAAGACTGAGGTAATTGAGTCTGCTCAGGAAAAGTCCGAGGAAATCAAGACTGAAACAGTTGAACCAGTGCAGGAAAAGTCTGAGGAAACAAAGACTGAAACAGTTGAACCAGTGCAGGAAAAGCCTGAGGAAACAAAAACTGAAACAGTTGAACCAGTGCAGGAAAAATCCGAGGAAACCAAAGCTGAAACTGTTGAACCTGCTCAGGAAAAATCTGAGGAAACCAAGATTGAAACTGTTGAACCAGCTCAGGAAAAATCTGAGGAAACCAAAGCTGAAACAGATAAACCTGCTCAGGAAAAGTCTGAGGAAACAAAACAAGGATCCAAGAATGATAACAAACCTAAGCAGAACAATAGTAACCGCAACAAAAACAATCGCAATAAAAACAGGAACAAGAACAGAAACAACAATAATCCTAACAGAAATAATAGCAGCCGTCCGAATAATAAGCAGGGCGGCGGAAATAAGAAAAACAGCAATAAAAGAAATAATAAGCCCAAGGGCGAAAATAACTAAGAGGTGAAAGAAAATGGCTAATATTATTGACGGAAAGGCAGTTTCCGCACAGGTGAAGGAGAACATCAGGATTGAAGCGGAGAATTTGAAGAAGCAGGGCATCGAGATCGGGCTTGCAGTTGTTATCGTTGGAAATGACCCGGCATCACAGGTGTACGTCAGAAATAAGGAAAAGGCCTGCGAGGCAGTCGGCTTTAACTCCTACAAGTATGCTCTTGACGAGAATACAACCGAGCAGGAACTTCTTGCTCTGATCGATAAGCTCAATAGGGACGAAAAGGTGAACGGTATCCTTGTTCAGCTTCCTCTTCCAAAGCATCTTGACGATAAAGTGATCATAAACAATATCCTTCCCGAGAAAGACGTTGATGCATTCCACCCGGTCAATGTCGGTAAGATAATGATAGGCGATTACAGCTTTCTGCCATGTACACCCGCAGGTGTTATGGAGCTTATCAAGTCAACAGGCACAGATATTACAGGTAAGAAATGTGTCGTTATTGGACGAAGCAATATTGTTGGTAAACCAATGGCAATGCTGCTGCTTCACAAAAACGGAACAGTTACTATCTGTCATTCAAAGACAAATGATCTGCCAAAGGTCTGCTCACAGGCTGATATACTTGTCGCTGCGGTCGGCAAACCGAAGATCATCACTGCTGATTACATCAAGGAAGGTGCGGTCGTTATTGATGTCGGAATGGACAGAGACGAAAACGGCAAGCTTTGCGGAGATGTCGATTTTGAGAACTGCAAGGATAAGGCAGGGTATATCACGCCTGTTCCCGGCGGCGTAGGACCTATGACAATAGCAATGCTTATGCAAAATACACTTACTGCCGCAAAGCAGCAGAACGGTCTGCTCGAAGGTCAGTCTGAAAAGTCGGCTGACGGCAAGGACCGCAATATGTGGAACAAGCTGTTCCTGCATACCTGATATATTCATCACTGATTTAATAATAATTGTAAAAACTTTGTGAACTCTATTTACAAAGTCATACTTATAATGTATAATAATTAATGCTGTGTTGACAGCGTATCCCTGCCGCAGAGTATGGGTAAAGCCCTAATGGGAAAGCTACCTGCCATATCCTTCGACAGTGGAAATAAAAATATGAAAGAGGTACAAAAAATGCTGAGAAAAGATGAAAAGACAGCTGTTATCGAAGCTAACAAGACTCACGACAACGACACAGGTTCTCCGGAGGTACAGATCGCGATCCTTACCAGAAGGATCTCCGACCTGACTGAGCATCTCAAGACACACAAGAAGGACAATCACTCCAGAAGTGGTCTGTTCAAGATGATCGGTAAGAGAAGAAATCTTCTCAACTATCTCAAGAAGAAGGACATCAACAGATACAGAGCTACTATCGAAAAGCTCGGCATCCGTAAGTAATTTTTGTGATCACACATTAAGGCAGAGGCAATTTATTGTCACTGCCTTTTGGTGTATCATATAGAAAACAAAACAATGTTTGGTGCAGGCGAATTAGCATTAAACAGAGCCCACGGCTGAACGTGGTTTGTGTTTATTGCTAATGCTTTCACCAAATAAATGATCTGAATTTGGAGGAAGAAAAATGTTTGAGAATTTCAAAACTTTTGAGACGACCTATGCAGGCAGACCTGTAAAAGTTGAAACAGGAAAGACCTGCGGACTTGCAAACGGTTCATGCTGGGTAAGATACGGCGAGACAGTGGTTATGGCAAATGTAACAGCATCTGCAAAACCAAGGGAGGGCGTTGACTTTTTCCCGCTCTCCGTTGATTTTGAGGAAAAGATGTATGCTGTTGGAAAGATCCCAGGATCTTTCACAAAGAGAGAAGGAAAGGCATCTGATAAGGCTATCCTTGCATCAAGATGTGTTGACAGACCTATCAGACCATTGTTCCCGAAGGATATGAGAAATGATGTTACAGTTGTTATCACTGTGCTTTCTGTTGATCCTGATAATTCACCTGAGATCGCCGGAATGATCGCTGCTTCTATAGCAATCTCTATTTCTGATATTCCATGGAACGGACCTGTTGCATCAATCAATGTTGGTTATGTAGATGGACAGCTCGTTTTAAACCCGACACTTGAGCAGAGAGCTCATAACGATCTTAACCTTACAGTTGCAGGCTCTGCTGAAAAGGTAGTTATGATCGAGGCAGGCGCTAATGAGATCCCTGATGATCTTATGCTTGAGGCTATCAAGTTTGGTCATGCCGAGATCAAGAATATGGTTGCCTTCATTTCGGATATCCAGAAGCAGATAGGCAAGCCGAAGTTTGAATTCGAGTCAATGGAACTTGATCACGATATGATGGATAAGATCCTTGACCAATTCGGCGACAAGCTCAAGTATGCACTTGATACCGACGATAAGACAGTAAGAGATGCAAGGCTTGTTCCTATCCAGGACGAGATACTTGAAACATTCTCTGAGGAGTACGAAAACCTGCCTGATATTATCGGCGAAGTAATGTATAAAGCTCAGAAAACTATCGTTAGAGAATGGCTTTACAACGGCAAGCGTGTTGATGGAAGAGGTATCGACGAGATAAGACCTCTCGCAGCTGAGGTAGGTGTTCTGCCAAGAGTACACGGCTCAGGTATCTTCACCAGAGGTCAGACACAGGTAATGACTATTGCTACACTTGGTCCTGTTTCAGACGCTCAGAAGCTTGACGGACTTGATGAGGAAACAAGCAAGAGATATATGCACCAGTATAACTTCCCGTCTTATTCTGTTGGTGAGACCAAGCCTTCAAGAGGACCCGGAAGACGTGAGATCGGTCACGGAGCGCTCGCAGAAAGAGCACTTGTTCCTGTTATCCCTTCAGTTGAGGATTTCCCGTATGCTATCCGCTGCGTATCAGAAGTTCTTTCATCTAACGGTTCAACATCACAAGGTTCTATCTGTGGCTCAACACTCGCACTTATGGATGCCGGTGTTCCTATCAAGGCTCCTGTTGCAGGTATTTCCTGCGGTCTTATCACCAAAGAGGACGGCAGCTGGATGACGATGGTCGATATCCAGGGTCTTGAGGATTTCTATGGCGATATGGACTTCAAGGTAGGCGGTACAAAGAACGGAATCACCGCTATTCAGGTAGACATAAAGGTCGATGGACTGACCTACGATATTATTGCAAGCGCTTTTGAAAAGACCCACAAAGCGAGAAACTATATCCTTGATGAGATCATGCTCAAGGCTATACCTGAGGTAAGACCTACTGTCAGCAAGTGGGCTCCTAAGATGCTTACAACTAAGGTGCCTGTTGATAAGATCCGTGAGGTCATCGGCTCTGGCGGAAAGGTTATCCAGAAGATCTCTGCTGACTGTGAAGTTAAGATCGATATTACAGAAGAAGGCAATGTATTTGTTTCAGGTCTTGATCTTGACAAGGCAAAGCAGGCGATCGCTATAATTGATACGATCGCTAACGATCCTGAAGTTGGTGCGATTTATAAGGGCAAAGTAGTTAAGCTTATGCAGTTTGGCGCTTTTGTAGAGATAGCTCCGGGCAAGGACGGACTTGTTCACATTTCAAAGCTTGACAAGCAGAGAGTAGAAAAGGTCGAGGATGTCGTTTCTGTTGGCGATGAGATCGTTGTTAAGGTCATGGAGATAGATAATCAGGGCAGAATAAATCTTTCAAGGAAAGATGCACTTGCTGAGATCGAAGCCAAGAAGAACGCAGAACAGTAATTTATAGAATTATAGGCGGGCAGTACAAGCTGTCCGCTTGTTTATTGACAATAAAATTCCGTTGAGCATACAATAAATCAGGTGCCAAAATATTATACGCAGGCGGATAATATGCACGGGTCTGCGACCCGCAGAAAGCGGAGCTTTCTGTTGGCACCGCTGATCTCAGCGGAGGTGAGTATATTGCTGATAAATGTTGTGATTACTGTTGTAATAGCTGTTGCTCTGATATGTGTGTTTTGTTTTCGTGCAGTCAGAATGGATAAATGTAATAAAACAAGTCGAAGCTTCGTCCTCGTTCCGTGCTTTGAAACTGATGAGAAGGTTGAGGGTTTGGTAAAAGCACTGTATTGGGATGAGGTATTCAAGTGCAGCGGAAATACAAGAGGAATAATCCTCTTGTGTAACAGTGACAACAAAGCATCAGAATTTGCCCGGATTGTTGCCGGAAAACTTGATAATGTGTATGCAGTTGATATCAGTGAGCTTGAAGGATTTCTGAAGAATAAGGGTGGTGTCTGAAAGTATGGCAAAAAAAGAATATGATTCTCTTTGCGGCGAGGTAGATAGTATTATCTTCAAAAGCGAAGAAACAGGCTTTTGTGTACTTATGCTCAATTCAGACAACGACCTTATAACCGTTGTCGGTGAGCTTGGTGACGTTGAAGAAGGTGAGGAGCTCAGCCTTACAGGTGAGTTCACGACACACGCCAAATATGGCGAACAATTTAAGGTCGTCATGTTTGAAAGAACACTTCCTACAACCACTGAAGCTATTCAGAAGTATCTTGCAAGCGGCGCTATCGCAGGAATTGGTCCTGTGATAGCAAGACGACTTGTAATGGAGTTCGGCGATAAAACCCTTGATATTATCGAAAATGATCCTGACCAGCTTACAGTTGTAGACGGTATTACTAAGAAAAAAGCAAAAAAGATCTCAGAGGATTTTCGCTCTACTTTTGCTGTTCGCTCGCTTATGAGTTATCTGAGCAGTGTTTCTGTTCCCGTTTCTTATGGTGTTAAAGCATGGCAAAGATGGGGCGACCCTGCACTTGAAATGATAAAATCAAATCCTTATCTTCTTTGTACCTACGGCGTAGATCTGCCGTTTTCAAAAGCCGACGAGATGGCTTCAAAGCTTGATATCCCGCAGGAAAACAAAAATCGTATCAAGGCAGGTATAGAGTATGTGCTCGGTGAGAATGCTAATTCGGGTCACACCTGTCTTCCGCTTGATAAACTCAGAAAACTCAGTACTGAATTTCTTGGCGTTTCTGATGAACAGTTTGAAGAGGTGCTTAACGAACAGCTTGATGATCAGAATCTGTACTGTTACAAAAAAAAGCAGCGTCCTTTCATCATGCTCAGAGATTACTATAAAGCTGAGGACTATATTGCAAGAAGACTTTGCATCATGCGTCAGCTTACATATGATACCCAGATAGATTTCTCAGCTGTTATCGACCTTGAAGAAGAAAATAACGGTATCAGATACGAAACAATTCAGCGGCAGGCTATTAACCTTGCATTATCAAAGGGCTTCCTTGTCCTCACCGGCGGTCCCGGAACCGGCAAGACGACTACGCTTAATGCTATAATCTCGCTCTATCAGCAGCAGTGTCTGAATGTAATGATCTGTGCACCCACTGGAAGAGCAGCAAAACGTATTTCCGATCTTACAGGTTATGAGGCAAAGACGATCCACAGGCTCCTTGAGGTTCAGTATTCAATAGGTGATATCCCTCGGTTTAAACACGATGAGCAGGATCCTCTTGACTGTGATGCGCTTATCATTGATGAAATGTCAATGGTCGATTCCTTGCTTTTTGAAGCAGTTCTGCGTGCGATCAAGATAAACTGCAAGCTCGTTCTTGTCGGAGACAGCGATCAGCTGCCGTCTGTCGGTGCTGGAAATGTACTTAAAGATATCATCGAAAGCGGAGCAGTGTCAGTGGTTACACTCAAGGAGATATTCCGACAGTCCCGTGAATCAGAGATCGTAATGAATGCCCATAAGATCGTTAACGGACAACCAATAGATTATACTGTTAAAGATAAAGATTTTTTCTTTTTCCAGCGTCTTGAATATCAGGGCTTGCAGGATCTTGTCGTTTCTCTGTGTAAGCAGAGACTTCCAAAAGCATATAATCTTTCTCCAATAAATGATATACAGGTGATATCCCCAACAAGGCAGGGTCCTTCCGGTACGGTGGAACTAAATAAGATCCTTCAAAAGCAGCTTAATCCAAGAATGTCAGGCAAAAGCGAAATTAAAACACCTATGTATACCTATCGTGCAGGCGACAAGGTCATGCAGACAAGAAATGATTATCAGATACAGTGGAAAAAACAGCTTGAAGATGATTCCACAGAGAAGGGAACGGGTATATTTAATGGGGATATCGGCATTATCCTTAGCGTGAACAGTATACTCAAAACCGCTGTGATAAATTTTGAGGGAAGGGTAGCAGTGTATAGCCTTCCCATGCTTGATAACATAGAACTTGCATATGCTGTCACCGTGCATAAAAGTCAGGGCTCTGAATTTGATGTTGTAATTCTTACTGCTTTCGGCGGCTACGATAAGCTTTATTACCGTAACCTTCTGTATACAGCCGTTACACGAGCAAGAAAGCTGCTCATTATAGTTGGCTCAAGCAAGCGTGTGGATTTTATGATATCAAATGACAGGCGTACTCTTCGGTATACTGCATTGAAAAATATGCTCCTTGAAATGGTAAAGGAGGACGATGATGAAGCTGCCGGCGTATAAAATGCTTAAATACATTGCTGATTGGTTCCTTCCGAACAGGTGTCCCATATGCAATAAGCTTATCCCATGGGACAAGTATGTGTGCAGAAATTGTGACAAAAAGCTTAAAGTTATTTCTGATGAGCTTTGCCCGGTCTGTGCAAAAGACAAGTGCAAAAATCATGCGGATTTGAAATTTGATGCAGCAGTTTCACTTTTTGATTATAAAGATACAGCTAAAGACGGAATATATGCTTTGAAATACCACGATGGAACTAATTTCGGAGAATATGCCGCAAAGCTGCTTGCAGCCATACTGAGAAAACGTGGAATCGCTGAGCAGATCGACGTTGTTACCTGTGTCCCGATGAGCAGAGATAAGCTGAAAAAACGCCATCGCAATCATTCCGCCGTAATAGCCGGAGCTCTTGCGATGTTCTTGAATAAGCCGTTTGACGATAAGCTGCTTGTCCATCTTTCGTCTGATATTGTTCACCATCATCTAAAAGCTGAGCAGCGTGCTGAAAATGCAGCGATAAGTTTTGAGGTATTCAAGGGTCATAAAGATATAAGATCAAAAACGATACTGATCTGTGACGATGTTTATACTACAGGATCGACATTTAACAGCTGCTGTACAATTTTGCGTTCAATGGGCGCAAATAAAGTGTTTGCTGTTTCGGCTGCTACAACACTTCTTGACAAGGTCAACGAAGAACATTGTAATGGATCTGATGAAAGTTAGTGCTGTATAACTAAAAATATTTATAAAGTACTTGAAAAAAACAAGCGAGTGTGCTATAATAAATTGATAGATTATAAGAATAAAACAAAATGCGGTAAAAAAGGAGTGGTATCATGATCAAATATAAAAACCATCTCGGAACCATCGGTATTTCAACAGCGTATCTCAGACAGCTGATCTCAAATACTGCTGAAAGCTGCTTTGGTGTTGCCGGACTTAATGTCTATGGTGCAAAGCAGGGTGTTATCGCAATGCTCAAAAAGGAGAATACCACAAAGGGCGTTATCATCAGACAGGACGGCGACCAGCTTGTTGTAGATCTCCATATAACAGTTAATTATGGTATTAACGTTGGTGCTATCGTTGAAAGCATTATTCATAAAGTCACCTATGTTTTACAGGAGCAGGCGGGTGTCAGCGTTAAGTCTGTTAATGTTTTTATTGATGAAATGATCAACTGATGACTGGAGGAAAAGTTCTGTGATAGAAGGAAGTCTGCTTCGTGACGCATTTATCAGTGCGGCACATAGTATAGCTAATAATAAAAAATCAGTGGACGAGCTGAACGTTTTTCCTGTGCCTGACGGCGATACGGGAACGAATATGTCCATGACTATAGGCAATGCTTTGCCTGAACTCAACAAAATGAAGGACACTGTCGATTGTTCTACCGTTGCAAAGACAATGGCTTCTGCACTTCTCAGGGGTGCAAGAGGTAACTCAGGCGTTATCCTTTCACTTATTTTCAGAGGTTTTTCAAAGGGTCTCTCAGGCAAAAAGACAATGAGCGCAGAAGACCTTGTAGTCAGCCTTGAAAATGGTGTGCAGGGCGCATATAAGTCTGTAATGAAGCCTACTGAGGGCACGATACTGACTGTGGTCAGGGAGTCCGCTGAAAAAGCAAGAAATGTTGTTCGATCCACAAATGATCCGTGCGTTGTTATGGACGAGATCTGCGCACAGGCAGCAAGATCGCTTGAAGAGACACCAAAGCTTCTGCCGGCACTTGCTAAGGCAGGCGTTGTAGATGCTGGCGGTAAGGGACTGCTTATTATTTTTGAGGCTATCAGGGATGTTTTGAAAGGCGGTGAGATCGTTGCCGCAGCAAACAGTGAGAAAAAGAAGGTCACTGTGGAAACATTCTCATCAGCTGTAGGTGAGTTTGACCAGGAGATCACGTTTACATACTGCACCGAAATGCTTATCACCAAGAAGCCTGACTGTGCAGATGCTTCAAAGCTCAGAGCTTATCTTGAAACCATCGGAGACTGCGTTGTCGTTGTGGACGATGAGGAGATAATCAAAGTTCATGTCCATACAAATGATCCGGGTAAAGCAATACAGAAGGGTCTTGAGTTTGGATATATCAACCTGCCGAAGATCGAGAATATGAAGCTTCAGCATGAAGCTAAACAGCAGGAGGTCAAGCAGCAGTTTGTTCCCGCAAAGCCTGAAAAGCCTTTTGGATTTGTCGCTGTTGCAGCCGGCAACGGTATCGAAGCAATGTTCAGAGATGTCGGAGTTGACTGTATCGTTAAGGGTGGTCAGACTATGAATCCATCGACCGAGGATATCCTTGCTGCGATTGAATCCTGTCCTGCTGAAACCGTGTTCGTTCTTCCTAATAACAAGAATATTATCATGGCTGCAGAACAGGCTGTGAAGCTTGCTGACAGAAAAGTCTGTGTGCTTCAGACGAGAACTATCCCACAGGGAATGTCAGCTATGCTTGCATTTGATCCTGATTCAGACTTCAATGCAAATCGCAAAGAAATGACAAATGCCCTTGAAAGAGTGTCAACAGGCTCTGTTACGTTTGCTGCAAGGGATAGTGATTTTGACGGTCATTCGATAAAAAAAGGTGAGATCCTTTGTATGGAAAACGGCAAGCTTTCGTTTGTGGAAAGGGATCTTTCAAAGGGCGCTTATAAACTCACCAAAAAGCTTGTTAAAGGAGATTCGTCTTTTATCACCATACTCTATGGCTCTGATGTTACCGATGAGGCTGCCGAGGCTCTTTATAAGCAGGTAAGTGCCAAGTATCCAAATATAGATGTCAATCTTATTAATGGCGGTCAGCCTGTTTATTACTACTACATCTCAGTAGAATAATCAATAGCAAAAACAAAGAACTGTACAAACTTTTGTACAGTTCTTTTTGTGTTATTTGTATTTTTCAAGCTCTGAAAGATCATAAGGCGTTTTCTGGTATACACAGTAGTTGAGCCAGTTTGCATATGCCAGATTTGCTGAACATGCCCAGTCGAAATTCGGTGTCTTGGTGACATCATCATTTGGAAAATAGTGCTGCGGCATATCGATCTTCAGCTTTCTGTCAAGATCACGGAAATATTCTTTTGCAAGTGTGTCTCGGTCATACTCCCAGTGCCCGAAAATGTAGTAGTTGCGTTCTGATTTGTCTGCAAGCATATGCAAACCTGCTTCACGGGATTCTGTAAGAATTATCAGGTCATCATGTTTCTCAACATCTTCACGTCTTACCTCGGTGTGTCGTGAGTGCGGACAGTGGAAAGTGTCTCCGAAACCCTTTAGTATCGGGTGCTTGCGCTTGAGATTTCTGTGCCTGAAATCGCCGAACATTTTTTTGTCAAGTTTATATTTTGGTATGCCGTAATGATAGTAAAGCCCGGCCTGAGCTCCCCAACATATGTGGATCGTAGAAAAAACATTAGTTTTTGACCATTCAAAAACCTCACAAAGCTCGTCCCAGTAATCGACTTGTTCAAAATCCATAAGCTCAACAGGCGCACCTGTGATGATCAGACCATCATACCGCTCGCCCTTGATTTCGTCAAACCCTTTATAAAACGCAAGCATATGCTCTTGAGATGTGTTTTTTGAAATATGGTTCATCTGGACAAGATCAATGTCAACGTGCAGCGGGGTGTTGCTGAGAAGTCTCAGAAGCTGTGTCTCCGTTGAGATCTTGTCAGGCATGAGGTTGACTATTGCGATCCTCAATGCACGAATGTCCTGATGTAAGGCACGTTCGTTGCCGATTACAAATATATTTTCATCTTCAAGGGTCTGAAACGCCGGAAGATCATTAGGTATCTTGATAGGCATACTTGTCCCGCCTTTCATTTGGAATTCTGAACTATTATTATATCATTCTTTTTCACTAAATGCAATAGCTTTACACCCTTTTTCAGAATTTATTCAATATCCGTTGCTTCCAGGATGAAAAAAATCTGTAAAATTCAAAAAAAGATATTGCCATTTGCAGAAAAATAGTGTATAATTAATAAGAATTTTTATGAAATTAAAAATCGAAAAGGAGTTTGTAAAAATGAAAATTCTTGACACTATTGGATTCGTTGAGGGCTTTGATCCTGAAGTAGGAAAGGCGATGGCTGCAGAGCTTGCAAGACAGAAGAGAAATCTTGAGCTTATCGCAAGCGAGAACATCGTTTCACCTGCTGTTATGGCGGCAATGGGTAGTGCTCTTACCAACAAGTATGCTGAGGGCTATCCTTCCAAGAGATACTATGGCGGCTGTGAGTGTGTTGACGTTGTAGAGAATATCGCTATCGACAGAGCTTGTAAGCTCTTTGACTGTAAGTTTGCCAATGTTCAGCCCCATTCCGGCGCACAGGCAAATATGGCTGTTTATTTTGCTCTTTGTGATGTCGGCGATACCATTATGGGTATGAGCCTTGATGCAGGCGGACATCTTACACATGGTTCACCTGTAAATATGAGCGGTAAGAATTATAACTTTATTCCATATGGTCTTACCGATGATGGTTTTATTGATTACGATAACCTTGAAAAGCTCGCTAAAGAGAATAAACCTAAGCTTATCGTTGCAGGTGCTTCCGCTTATCCGAGAGTAATTGATTTTGAGAGGATCTCTAATGTCGCTAAGGAAGTCGGAGCGTATTTCATGGTCGATATGGCTCATATTGCCGGACTCGTTGCCTCGGGTATGCATCCTTCACCGATCCCTTATGCTGATGTCGTTACAACTACAACTCATAAGACTCTCAGAGGTCCAAGAGGCGGTATGATACTTACTAACAGCGAGGAGCTTGCTAAAAAGTTCAATAAGGCTATTTTCCCAGGTACACAAGGCGGTCCGCTTATGCACGTTATCGCAGGCAAGGCGGTTTGCCTTGGTGAAGCTCTCAAGCCTGAGTTCAAGGCTTACGGCAAACAGGTCGTAGCTAATGCAAATGCCCTTGCGCAGGGACTTCTCAAAAGAGGATTCAACCTCGTTTCCGGCGGTACAGACAATCATCTTATGCTTGTTGATCTCCAGCCGTTCAATGTAACAGGTAAGGAGCTTGAAAAGAAGCTTGATGAGGTGTTCATCACTGTTAATAAGAATGCTATCCCGAACGATCCTCAGAGCCCGTTTGTTACAAGCGGCGTTCGTATCGGTACGCCTGCTGTTACTACCAGGGGACTTGTTGAGGAAGATATGGAAAAGATCGCTGAGTACATTTACCTCACTGCTTCTGATTTCGATAATAGTGCCGATAAGATAAGAGCTGGTGTTGGCGAGATCTGCAAAAAATACCCACTGTATGAATAAATCAAACTGATAGTTATAAAAGGATGCTTTGCGCTCAGCTTGGCATCCTTTCTTATTAAGAAATTAAATAATTCCTGTTGACAAACATCTTGATTTGTGGTATCATTTTTAACAGCAATGCAAATATATTAAACTGTTACAGGAGTGGGAAGATGACGACCTATTGCTATCCGGTGCATTACGACGGCGCCGCATTACCTCTATACGTTTGTGGTATTGGCGTCAGAGAAGTATTGTCTACGATAAGCCGAAACAGCGGCTATCCGTTTTACCAGATCGTTTTATGTCTTGATGGCTGCGGGAAAATGATTACACCTGAGAAAAAAATAATTATTCGTAAGAATAACATCGTTTTTGTTCCCAAAGGGTTAGTCCACGAACTTGTACCTACCGAAAACACCTGGCAGCTTTTCACTCTTGATCTTGACGGAAGTGGGATACTGCCTTTGCTTGAAGCCCTCAAGTTTGATAAACTCAGATCAGATAAGCTGGATAAAACAGATAAACTCATTGAAAAGCTGACTGAAATGATGAAAACTGTACGCAGAAAATGCAGCAGCTGTACCTATGAGTGCTCTGCAATGGCTTACGATCTGCTGATGCTGCTGCATAATCAACTGGATATGGAATCTGAAAATCCGGACAGTCTGAAGCGTGCTCAGTTAGCCCCTGTCGTGTATTATATTGAGGAAAATTTCAGAAAAGAGATGACTCTCGATCAGCTCTCTGCGATAATTGATATATCTCCCCAGTATCTTTGCAGGCTTTTCAGGGATTGTTATAAAATGAGACCATTTGAGTATCTTGCGAAAAAGCGTATCCAGAAGGCGAAAATGATGCTCGTCGAGGACGGGTATACTGTAAATGAGGTCTGTCAGCTGGTAGGCTATAATGATTGCAGTTATTTTTGCAGCGTGTTCAAAAAATATGAAAATTTGTCGCCGGCTGAGTTCAGAGCGCTCAACTGTGGTGTGGATCAGTAGTTTAAAATTTGCTTGACATTTTTGTACAACTGATGTATAATATCAACGTTGGTCAGCCGCTGTGGTGGAACAGGCAGACACAAGGGACTTAAAATCCCTCGGGGTAAAACCCGTACCGGTTCAAGTCCGGTCAGCGGCATAAGACGCATCGAATTTCGGTGCGTCTTTTTTTTGATGAATAATACATTTTATGGCTTGTATAAGCCTTCGATTTAGTCTTGGTGGCAACTAAGTGTATAAAACGCTTTTTAAAGGTGAAAAGCTATTGTGCAATAACACAAAAATAGGCATAAATATGTTGACATCAAAGGCATTTTGTAGTATCATTATATAGTAAATAATTATGTTCTTTTGACTATATGTGTAATGTTTGAATAAATATAAAGGATTGGTTCAGTATAATGATGAATATACCTTTTTCTCCCCCGGATATTTCAGATAAGGATATCGGGGAAGTCGTCAGTGCTTTAAAGTCAGGTTGGATCACTACAGGTCCAAGAACAAAACAGTTTGAAAAGAATATCGCTCAGTTTGTTGGAACAAATAAAGCCTGCTGCCTTAATTCACAGACTGCCTGCGCTGAAATGGCTCTGAGATTGCTTGACATAGGTGAGGGCGATGAGGTCATAACAACTGCTTATACCTATACTGCGACTGCTTCTGTGGTGTGCCACGTCGGTGCAAAGCTCGTTCTTGTCGATACTCAGAAAGACAGCCTTGAGATGGACTATGATGCGCTTGAAAAAGCGATCAATGAAAAAACTAAGGTCGTAATTCCGGTAGACCTTGCCGGTGTTCCCTGCGACTATGACAGGATCTTTGATATCGTTGAGAGAAAAAAGTCTCTGTTCAGACCTGTAAATGAGCTTCAGGAAGCTATAGGCAGAGTCAGTGTAAATGCAGATACAGCACACGCTTTTGGTGCAAAGCGCAAAGGTGTAATGTGCGGAAATATCGGAGATTTCAGCTCGTTCAGTTTCCACGCTGTTAAAAATCTTACTACAGCTGAGGGCGGCGCACTGACATGGAGAACTATAAATGGATTTGATGATGAGCAGATCTATAAAAAGCTTCAGCTTTTCAGTCTTCATGGTCAGAATAAGGACGCACTTGCAAAAACTAAGCTCGGCGCATGGGAATATGATATTATCGGAACATGGTATAAATGCAATATGACAGATGTTGCCGCTGCACTTGGACTTGTTCAGCTTGAAAGATATCCTCAGCTGCTGAAACGCCGCAAGGAAATTACAGATTATTATGACAGCAGGTTTAAGTCCGCAGGAATTGGCGTTCTTGAGCATTTTACTGATGAGTATAGTTCCTCCTGTCATCTGTATCTTACAAGAGTTCCGGGAATTACTCATGAACAGCGAAATGAGATAATTGCTAAAATGTCTGAATGTGGCGTAGCGACAAATGTGCATTATAAACCTTTGCCGCTGTTTACTGCGTATAAGCAGCTTGGATTTGATATTAATGATTATCCGAACGCTTATGCTGATTATGCAAATGAAATAACACTTCCTCTTCACACTTGCCTTACAGATGAGCAGACAGAGTATGTTGCGGATTGTTATTTAAAAATCGTTAAGGAGTATCTTTATTGAAAAAATGGGAGCAGCTTCCCGAGGAAATGAGAGTTCCTCAGGTCAGAAAGTATTATAATATCCTTCAAAAAAAATGGTTCAGCCTTGCAGTGAAACGAACATTTGACATCGTTGCATCTGCATTATTGTTGATCCTGCTGTCTCCGGTGTTTATCATCATAGCAGTAGCTATCAAGAAAGACTCAGATGGTCCGGTCTTTTTCAGGCAGGAAAGAGTCACGAGGTATGCGAAGCGTTTCAGGATCTTCAAGTTCAGAACAATGGTGAACAATGCCGATAAAATGGGCACTCAGGTCACCGTAGGTAACGATTCAAGGATCACCAGGGTCGGTAGTAAGATAAGAAAATATCGCCTTGATGAGATAAGCCAGCTGATCGACGTTTTTCGTGGTACGATGACATTTGTTGGCACACGCCCAGAAGTACCGAAGTACGTTGAAAAATATACTCCGGAAATGAGAGCGACTCTTCTTCTTCCGGCGGGCATCACCTCTGAAGCAAGTATCAATTATAAGGACGAGGATATGCTCCTTGAAAATGCCGTTGATGTTGACAAGACTTATGTTGAAAAGATACTCCCCGAAAAGATGAAGTATAATCTTAGATCTATCAGGGAATTCAGCCTGATGAATGAACTCAGAATTATGATAAAAACTGTTTTTGCGGTGGTCGGCATTGACCTTTCGGGAAACAGAAAAAAGAAAAAATATGTTCCGTGTGAACGGAGGAAATAGTATATGTTTAAGGTTTGTCATGTTACAAGTGCTCATAAAAGCAGTGATGTAAGAATTTTTGAAAAAGAATGTACTTCACTTGCAAAAAATCCGAACTATAAAGTTTATCTCGTGGCTCAGGGCGAAAGCTATGTGAAGAATAATGTTCGTGTTATCGGTGTCGGAGAGATGCCTTCTTCAAGGAAAGAGAGAATGTTTGAATTATCTAAAAAAGTTGCCGCAAAGGCTTTGAAGGTTGATGCCGATATCTATCATTTCCACGATCCGGAGCTTTTGCAGTATGTCGGCACTTTTGTCAAAAAGGGAAAGAAGGTCATTTTCGACTCCCACGAGGACGTTGCTGACAGCATTCTTGATAAGACATATATGCCATATGCAGTGCGTGTGTGCGCAAGAACGGTTTATACTACGATAGAAAAGCTTGTGCTGAAAAAGTGCAGCTACATAATTGCGTGTACACCGCACGTTGTTGCAAATCTCAAGAAGTATAACCCTAATGTGGCTATGATAACAAACTATCCTATCGTTGATGATGAGTTTGAAAAACAGTTTGCTGGCTGCGAAAAAAATATCAGGACGCTTTTCTTTGCAGGCGGACTTCAGCAGCAGTGGTCGCATAAAACAATAATCAATGCTATTGCCGATCTTGATGGCGTAACATACGATCTTTACGGCAATGCTGATGAAGGCTATCTTGAAACGATCAACTGCCTCGAGGGTTGGAAGAAAGTAAATTATCACGGCGCTGCACCATTTGCTGAAGTTCAGCAGGCTATGCGCAAAGCCGGTATAGGTATGGCTCTTCTCAAACCAAGTCACAATACCGGCGGATATGTCGGAACACTTAGTAATACAAAACTTTTTGAAACGATGAATGCCGGGATACCGGTCATTGCCTCTGACTTTAAACTCTGGAAAAAGATCGTTGAGGGCAATAATGTCGGGATCTGTATTAAACATGATGATGAGCAGGCTCTCAGAGATGCTGTGCTTAAACTTATAGATGATCCGCAGCTGTATAAGCAGATGGGCGAGAACGGAAAAAGACTTGCAAGAGAAAAGTATAACTGGGCTTCTCAGGAGAAAAAACTCCTTGCAGTCTATAAACAGATCCTCGGTGAGTGATATGGTTTCCGGAAAGGGTGAAAAAGCCTTGAAGATACTTGTTTGTGCAAGAGGGTATAATTCAGGCTCCGAGAATAATATCGGTAATTTTGAGCTGGATCAGGCTAAGGCTCTTAAAGCAGCAGGCTGTGATGTCAGGATAGCTTCTTTGGATCTCAGATCTCCCAGACGTCGCAGACCACTCGGAATAAAGAAGTTTGCTCTTGAAAAAATGCGTTGTGTTACAGCAAATTATTTTGCCAGTATCCTGCCGGGTTCTCTTGAGGATAAAATGGGCAGACACGCTGCCAAAAAAGCTTTTGAGTATATTTGTAAGGACGGCTGGAAACCTGATGTGATACACGCTCATTTTACAGAGATCGCAAACGCTTTTGCAGATGTTGCAAATTCAAGCGGTGCAAAATTTGTGATAACTGAGCATTCGTCACTTATGAATTCTGCCACGTCAGATCTGAAGTCGCTGAGACAGGCAAAGTACAGCTATCCCAAAGCTGATAGGGTGATCGCAGTCAGCTCTGTACTTGCGCATAATATTGAGAAAAACGTGGGCGTTCATACCTGCGTTATTGGTAATGTTCTTGATGCGGCAAGCTTTAATAGACCTGCAAAGGGAAGCACTGATAATATCTTCAGATTTGTTTCCTGCGGTAATCTTGTTGAGATCAAACGTTTTGACGTGCTGCTTAAAGCCTTTGAAAAGCTTGAAGATAGATCTGCTCAGCTTACGATCTTCGGCGATGGTGTGCTTGAGGCACAGTTAAGATCGCTCGCCGCCTCTCTCGGACTTGATTCGAGGGTGTTTTTCAAGGGAAGACAGCCAAGAGATGTTTTGGCAAAAGAGTATGAGAAAAGTGATGCATTTGTTCTTGCATCAAGATCTGAGACATTTGGTGTTGCCTTTATTGAAGCTATGAGCATGGGTCTGCCTGTGATAGCAACAAAATGCGGCGGACCACAGGATTATGTAAATGAATCAAACGGAAGGCTTGCTGAGATCAATGACCCTGATTCGCTTGCACAGCAGATGAGCTTTGTTATGAAAAACAAAGATAAGTTTGACAGCAAATTGATAATGGAAGGTATCATTGATAAGTATTCTCCTAAGAGTATAGCTCGTCAGTTGGTCGATCTGTACAAGGGACTTTGATCAGTCCGGGATTTTGTAAATTAATAAATTCATATAATGAGGGTGAAAGCTTTGAAACAGGAATTGCTTAAAAAGATCGAGGAAAGAACAATCGTTGCAGGCGTAGTAGGACTTGGATATGTCGGACTTCCGCTTGCAGTTGAGAAGGCTAAGGCAGGCTTCAAGACGATCGGCTTTGATGTTCAGAAGGCAAAGGTCGATATGGTAAATGAAGGTCACAACTACATCGGAGATGTTGTTGATTCTGATCTTGCCGATCTGGTGAAGAATAAAAGGCTTGAGGCTACTACCGATTTCAGCTTTATCAAAGATGTAGATTTTGTTGCCATCTGTGTTCCTACACCGCTTGATGAGCATCAGGAACCGGATATCAGCTATGTCCGTGATTCGTCAATAGCTGTGTCTAAGTATCTGAAAAAAGGTACTATGGTCGTTCTGGAATCAACCACATATCCCGGAACTACACAGGAGCTTATAAAGCCTATACTTGAAGAGGGCTCGGGACTTAAATGTGGCGAAGATTTTTATCTTGGCTTCAGTCCGGAGAGAGTTGATCCGGGCAATCTGATCTATAAAACAAAAAATACACCTAAAGTCGTCGGTGCTATCGGTGACGACGCTGCTGAGGTCATTTCTGCTATGTACCGTGCAGTGCTTGACGGTGAAGTTTACACGGTAACTGATCCCGCTGTTGCTGAAATGGAAAAGATCCTTGAAAATACATATCGTAATATCAACATCGGTCTTGTTAACGAGCTTAGCAGACTGTGCAAGGAAATGAATATATCCGTCTGGGACGTTATAGATGCAGCAAAGACTAAACCATATGGATTCCAGGCGTTTTATCCCGGACCGGGACTCGGCGGACACTGTATACCTCTTGACCCATACTACTTAACTTGGAAAGCTCGTGAGTATGGCTTCCATACAACTCTTATCGAAAACAGTATGGTCATAAATGACAGCCAGCCTGCTTATTGTGTTGAAAGAGCAATGCATATCCTCAACAGACATAAGAAGGCTATCAACGGAGCAAAAGTGCTTGTTCTTGGTGTTGCTTATAAGCAGGATATTGATGATTACAGAGAAAGCCCGGCAATAAGGGTCATCAAAGAGCTTAAAAAGGTTGGCGCAGATGTAAGCTATTACGATCCATGGGTACCTGAATTCAAGGGCTATGGCGAAAGCGGAAAGAGCATTGCTGAACTTACAGCGGATGTTGTAAAGAATGCAGATCTTGTTATGATCACCTGCGCTCATACAAACGTTGATTATCAGATGGTTCAGCAAAACGCTAAGGCTATATTTGACACAAAGAACGTTATGAAGAATATCCAGCCAAGAGATAATATCGAAGTGCTTTGATCACGGGGGATTTGAAAAATATGAAATATGCTTTGATAGGCTGTGGAAGAATATCCACCAATCATATAAAAGCAGCTGTGAATAACAGTTCCATGCTTGAATTGTCAGCAGTCTGTGATATCGTTCCGGAAAGAATGCAGCAGCTTCTTGAAAAGCACGGACTTGAAAATGATGACAGCATCAAAAGATATACAGATTATAAGGTAATGATCGAGGAGATCGCCCCTGAGCTTGTAAGCATCGCTACAGAGAGCGGTTCTCACGCAGAGATAGCACTTTATTGTATTGATAAAGGCATAAATGTGATTATTGAAAAGCCGATGGCTATGAGTATGGCAGATGCTGATGAGATAATCAGACGTTCGCAGCTAAAGCACGTTAAGGTCTGTGCCTGTCACCAGAACAGATTCAATGTTGCGGTTCAAAAGACAAGAAAAGCACTTGAATCAGGTCGATTCGGCAGGCTTTCACATGGATCTGTCCATGTTCGCTGGAACAGGAACCAAAGCTATTATGACCAAGCAAAATGGCGTGGAACATGGGCTGAGGACGGCGGCTGCCTTATGAATCAGTGTATCCATGGCATTGACCTGCTCCGTTGGATGTTCGGTAACGAGGTCGATGAAGTCTACGGAACAACAAGACAGCAGTTCCACAATTATCTTGAAGCCGAGGACGTTGGAATGGCTGTCGTGAAGTTCAAAAACGGTGCTGTTGCTACTATTGAGGGTACTACGAATGTTTACCCGAAAAATCTTGAAGAAACACTTTATATATTTGGCGAAAAAGGTACGGTCAAGATTGGAGGAACGTCAACAAATAATATTGATGTCTGGGATTTTGCAGACGAAACTGACGGCGATCTTGAGAACAAAGGTCTTAAAGAAGCAACCAGCAACGTCTACGGCAACGGGCATACAAGCCTTTTTGCTGATGTCATTGATGCTATCAATAACGACAGAGCACCATATATAGATGCCATTGCCGGAAGAAATGCTCTTGAAATGATACTTGCAATATATAAAAGTCAGAAAACAGGAGAGCCGGTAAAGCTGCCTCTGAAAGACTTTGCAAGTATTGATATGAAAGGAGAATTCTGATGCCTGAGTACTTTGTACACGAGTCAAGCTATGTCGATGATGATGTTACGATAGGCAAAGGCACGAAAATCTGGCACTTTTGTCATGTTCAGTCTGGTGCGGTCATTGGAGAATACTGCTCATTCGGACAGAATGTAAACGTTTCAAACAATGTTAAAGTCGGAGATCATGTTAAAGTACAGAATAATGTTTCAATTTATGAGGGCGTTGAGCTTGAGGATAACGTGTTCTGTGGTCCATCATGCGTTTTTACAAATGATCTGACTCCGAGAGCAAGATATCCCAAGGGCAGAGCAGGATATAAAAAGACTATTGTTAAGCACGATGCAACTATTGGCGCAAATGCAACGATTGTTTGCGGACATACTCTTGGTGAGTTCTGTACAGTTGCAGCCGGGGCAGTAGTTACAAAGGACGTTGCCCCACACGCTCTTGTTGCCGGAGTCCCGGCAAAACAGATCGGCTGGACGTGTGAATGCGGACAGGTACTTGATGAGCATTTTGAGTGTCCTGATTGCGGAAGAAAATTTGAGAAGAGATCAGAAACGATCTTTGAGGTGAAATAAATGGAATTCAGGGATCTGAAAAAACAGTACCAGGTGTTGAAAAAAGATATTGACAATGCGGTTCAGAGTCTGTGTGAAAATGCGCAGTTCATTGGCGGTGCACCCGTTAAAGAGCTTGAATCTGCATTGGCGGATTATGTCGGAGTAAAGCATTGCATAACCTGTGCAAATGGTACAGATGCCCTTTCCCTTGCAGCAATGGCTTGGGGCATTGGTCCGGGTGATGCGGTATTCGTGCCTGATTTTACATACTTTGCAAGTGGTGAGATCGTTGCTTTTGAGGGTGCAACCCCTATTTTCGTTGATGTTTGCAAGGATACTTATAATATCGACCCGGATAAGCTTGAAATAGCTATTTCTCAGGTGAAAAAAGAAGGTAAACTCAAACCAAAAGCAGTTATAGCTGTTGATCTTTTCGGTTTGCCTGCTGATTTTGACAGGATAAGCACGATATGTAGGAACAATGACCTTTTGCTTCTTGAGGACGGCGCCCAGGGCTTTGGCGGAAGCTTGAATGAAAAGAGAGCTTGCAGCTTCGGAGACATATCGACCACAAGCTTTTTCCCTGCAAAGCCGCTCGGCTGCTACGGCGATGGAGGAGCTGTTTTTACAAACAATGATGAATGGGCTGATCTTATCAGAAGCTATGCTGTGCACGGGAAGGGAAGCAGCAAG
Source organism: uncultured Ruminococcus sp. (assembly GCA_902787825.1). Classification (GTDB taxonomy): domain Bacteria; phylum Bacillota; class Clostridia; order Oscillospirales; family Ruminococcaceae; genus Hominimerdicola. The sequence goes on from CADAHS010000001.1 coordinate 181,614, forward strand.
TATGATAATATCCGTGTTGGTGTAAATAGCCGTCTTGATAGCATTCAGGCTGCTATACTTGGTGTAAAGTTCAAAGCCTTTAAAGATTATGAGCTGAAAGACGTGAACAAAGTTGCAGATAAATACACCGAGTTTCTTACCGCAGGCGGTGCAAAGGAGAAAGGCTTGACACCTCCTGTTGTTCATGAAGGCTTTTATAGCAGCTGGGCGCAGTATACTATTCAGCTGCCTCAGTCCGTTGACCGTGAAAAGCTCCAGAATGAGCTTAAAGCACAGGGAATACCTACAATGATCTATTATATTAAACCTATGCATTGTCAGGGTGCATTCGACGGTACACGCAGCAGCATCGCTGATTGCCCTGTAACAGAGAATATTTGTAAATACGTCCTTAGCCTTCCTCTTGATCCTTATAAGACAGAGGAAGATGTAAGGTTTGTTACACAAAGCCTTTTAAAGCAATTATAATTATATTTAGCGTCTGCCTGTCGTCCGGGTGGACGCTTTTTTGTAAGTGTGTTAAAAAAAGTTGTATACACAGTAATTTTTTGCTCAAAACACTTGTAATTTCGCTCGTTTTTTGTTATAATATTATCTTGTAGAATTATTGAAAAATCATTTGATGAGGTCAGATACTATGAATGATGATAAGATACTAAAGGTTGATCAGAAGGATATTGAGCTTGCAAGTCAGGCTGCACCGGATGATCTCAAGGAAGAACAACCTGTAAATATTGTCAATGAGATACTTGACTGGGTCGAATCGTTTGTTTTTGCTGTTTTTGTAATTATACTGATTTTTATTTTCCTGTTCAGGATCGTTACTGTTGACGGTTCTTCTATGAATTCAACTCTGGAGGATAAGGATAGGGTCATTATCTCGCATTTGAATTATAAACCTGAAAATGACGATATTGTTGTTGTTAACAGTTCAGTTCTCCAGAAAACGCTTATAAAGCGTGTTATCGGCATTGCAGGTGATACTGTAAGGATCGATTACAGCAAGAACAAGGTCTATGTAAACGATAAGGAAATAAGTAATGAGCATATTGATTCAACTATGCTGGACAAAGGAATGTTTGACCCTTCGTATAAGGTTTCTGATGGAGTCTATGAGTACCATGTACCACAGGATAGCATCTTTGTGATGGGTGATAACAGGAATAATTCCACCGATAGCCGAACGATAGGCTTTATCAGTAATGATGATGTAATGGGTCACGTTATTTTCAGACTCTATCCGTTCAAGAAATTCGGAAGTGTCAAGTAAAACAGAATTTATAGGGAAGACGGGTGATTAAATGAGTCAGGCGGCTCATGTGCAGTGGTTTCCCGGACATATGGCAAAAACACGTCGGATAATGGCTTCAAATATGAAGCTTGTAGACGCTGTTGTGGAGATCACGGACGCTCGTATCCCATATTCCAGCAGAAACCCCGAAATTAAAAGAATTGTTGGTAGGAAGCCGAGACTTGTTTTGCTCAATAAGGCTGATTCGGCTGATCCGGCAATGACAGACCGCTGGATCGAATACTATCGTAAAAACGGCGTCAAAGCTATTGCTACCGATTGCCGGAGCGGAAGAAATGTCAATAAGTTCTATACCGAGCTTAAATATATACTGAAAGATGATCTTGAAAAGTGGGAAGCCAAGGGGATGACAGGTAGACCGATCAGGATAATGATAGTTGGTATCCCTAATGTTGGCAAGTCTTCTTTTATCAACCGACTTGCCGGCTCCAGACTTGCTAAAGTTGAGGACAGACCGGGCGTTACAAAAGGTAAACAGTGGGTCAGCCTTGATGATGGCTTTGAACTTCTGGATATGCCGGGTGTACTCTGGCCAAAATTTGAAGATAAGCTTGTTGGTGAAAGACTTGCATTTACAGGTGCAGTCAAGGATCAGATAATGGATACAGAGTTTCTTGCTTGCCGCCTGCTTGAGTATCTCAAAGATAATTATAATGATCTGCTCCAAGCAAGGTATGCGATCACTACTGATGATATCCCGCCTTGCGATGATGAAACTGTTGGTTGTGTCGTAGGTTATGAGATACTTGAAAGGATCGGAAGAAAAAGAGGATTCCTTGTTTCCGGCGGAGAAATTAATACTGAAAGAGCTGCCAACACCGTGCTTGATGAGTATCGCAGCGGAAAGATCGGCAGAATGACTCTTGAACAGCCGGATAACTAAGGAGATCCTGCTTTATGGATATATGGCAGAAGCTTTATGAAAAAGCTGAAGAACGATACTTTCCTCATGACGTTTCTCCATTTGTTTATGCACATCATGTCGTGTGTGCTATCGAGAGTGAAAACGGGGAGATCTTTACAGGCTTTTGTATCGAAGCGTGCAGCGGTGTAATGGATCTTTGTGCCGAAAGGGTAGCTGCACTAAATATGTATGTCAATAGCGGACAGACTGTTATCAGAAGACTTATCGCATTTCGTGATAAACCGCCTTGCGACGATATCGTTGGCAGCGGTATGCCTTGTGGTGCTTGCAGGGAGTTTCTTATGCAGCTTTCCGAGAAAAATCGGGATATGCAGATCATGACCGATTACGAAACGAGAAAGACAGTCACATTGGGCGAGCTTATGCCGAACTGGTGGGGCGAGAGCAGATATAAAACAGGTGAAGATTCCTGACGGGAAGTGATAAAATGACTCTTTCAGAGTTCGATAGAGAATATTCAAAACATTTCCGAGTTGTCTGTGGCTGCGACGAGGCTGGCAGAGGACCGCTTGCCGGAGACGTTTTTGCAGCAGCTGTAGTGTTTGATGATAATACAGTTATCGAAGGAATAAATGACAGCAAAAAGCTGACCGAAAAAAAGCGTGAGCAGCTTTTTGACGAGATAAAACAAAAGGCGCTGTTCTGGTCGATAAAGACCGCAAGTGTTGAGGAGATCGAAAATCTCAATATCCTTAATGCAGCTATGCTTGCTATGAAAAGAGCGATAGAGGATCTTGCTGTTGTGCCTGATATTTGTCTTATTGACGGGAATAAACCTCCGGTGGTAGATGTTAAGACCGAGGCAGTTGTTAAGGGCGATGCAAAGTCGCAAAGTATCGCTGCTGCATCAATACTTGCAAAAGTCGCAAGGGACAGATATATGTTGATGCTGTCAAAGCAGTATCCGCAGTATCAGTTTGAAAAGCATAAAGGCTATGGGACCAAGCTGCATTATCAGATGATAGATGAGTATGGTCCTTGTGAGATACACAGACCAAGTTTTTTGAAAAAGTATTATGCAAAATTATCAGAGCATCAGCAGAAAAACGGGTGATATCGGAGAGCGTGCTGCTGCTGACTTCCTTGTGCGCAACGGATATAAGATCCTTGATCGGAATTATACCGTTCGTGGTGGAGAGATCGACATTATAGCACAAAAAGATGAAACGATAGCTTTCGTTGAAGTCAAGACTCGTAAAGAGGCTCCGTTGTCTGAGGGAGAGGAAGCGATCACACCCGTTAAAAAGAAAAGATTGATCGCAACAGCCGAAAGGTATTATATCGAAGTATTGAAGTGCCGTGGAAATTGCCGCTTTGATGTGTGTGTTGTCACGGTTTCTGATAGATTAGTCAAGCATCTGAAGTATTATGTAAATGCTTTTGATGGCAGTAAACAGTAAGGAAAGGGCGTATAATTATGTATTACAAAAGCACAAGAGACAGTTCGGTGAATGTGACATCGGCGCAGGCTATCGCACAGGGTATATCTGTTGACGGAGGTCTGTTTGTACCGAGCGAGATACCATCTATTTCTATGGATGATATAATTAAAATCGGAAAGATGAACTACCGTGAAAGAGCAAAATTCGTCTTCTCAAAGTTCCTCACCGACTATACCGAGGCTGAGATCGCATATTGCGTTGAAGGTGCATACAACACAAAAAACTTTGACAGCGATAATATTGCCGAGCTTGCACATCTGTTTGACGGAACATATATGCTTGAACTCTGGCACGGTCCCACCTGCGCTTTTAAGGATATGGCACTTCAGATACTGCCTTATCTTCTTACAACTGCAACCAAAAAGATCAACCTTGATAAAAAGGTCGTTATCCTCGTTGCTACATCCGGCGATACCGGAAAGGCTGCACTTGAAGGCTTCAAGGACGTCGAAGGTACCTCTATCCTTGTTTTCTATCCTGACAATGGCGTTTCCGCTATGCAGAAAAAACAGATGACAACTCAGGAGGGAAGCAATGTCGGAGTTTGCGCTATCAAAGGTAACTTTGACGATGCCCAAAATGGCGTAAAAGCGATCTTTACAAATGACGAGATAAAAAACAAGCTTGCCGATAACGGCTTTATGTTCTCCTCTGCAAACTCAATAAACTGGGGAAGGCTTTCACCTCAGATCGTTTACTATGTTTCTGCGTATGCTCAGCTGCTTGCCGATGGTGAGATAAAGCAGGGCGAGAAGATCAATATCGTTGTTCCTACCGGCAACTTCGGTAATATCCTTGCAGGTTACTATGCAAAACATATGGGTGTTCCTGTGAATAAGCTTATCTGTGCTTCCAACGCAAATAATGTTCTCACTGACTTCCTGACAACAGGTGTCTATGACAGAAACAGAGAGTTCCACGCAACCATCTCACCTTCAATGGATATTCTTATTTCATCTAATCTTGAAAGACTGCTTTATCACCTCTGCGGCGAAAATGACGCTCAGATCAGAGAATGGTTTGGTGCGCTCGCTTCAAACGGCAAATATGAGGTCAGTGAAGATGTTAAAAAGGCGCTTTTTGATGAGTTCTATGCCGGCTGCTGCAACGATGAGCAGACCAAAGCAACCATTAAAGAGTATTTTGACAAATTCTCCTATACCTGCGATACACATACCGCAGTAGCTGTTAAAGTCTATGAGGACTATGTAAAGTCAACAGGTGACAAGACAAAAACTATTATAGCTTCTACCGCAAGTCCATATAAATTCTCCGGTTCTGTTCTTTCTGCCATCGGCAAGGATACAGACAAGGACGAGTTTGACCTCGTTGATGAGCTTGCAGCCTGCTCAAAGCTTCCTGTACCGCAGTCACTTGCAGCTCTTAAATCAAAGGATATCCGTTTTGACAAGGTCATCGACAAGACCGATATGAAAGACTTCGTGTTTGATACACTTGGTATCTGATCGACTATGTACCGCCTGATATTTCTCAGGCGGTCAGCTTATAAAGACAGATCAGCATTTTGCCTTAAAAGTCTTGCACTGTGTCTCGTCACAGCAGTCAGGATCCTTGCAAGTGCAGCAAACGTCAATGCTTCCAGCGACACATTCATGTGAATCTCTGTTGTAAACGCAGTTGCTGACATCACAGTTGATACCGTAGATCTTATCTTTTTCCATCAAAAGCTCACTCCTTTTTGCAGTTGTACTGCAACATTAGTATGTGCAGCTTTTAGCGGAATATCATTTTTAGTTCAATGAGGTGAGAGTATTTGAAAGTTTATGCTATTGCAGACCTTCATCTGCCTCTGGGTGTGGATAAGCCTATGGATATTTTCGGCGGCTGGGATAACTATGTGAACAGACTGCATGACAACTGGCAGCGAAAGGTCAGAGCTGATGATATTGTAATAATACCCGGTGATATCTCGTGGGCGTTGAAGCTTGAAGATACCTTTAATGATTTTGAGTTTATCCAGAAACTCAACGGTACAAAGATTATTATAAAGGGTAATCACGACCTGTGGTGGTCTACAAGAAGCAAGGTCGTAAAATTCTGGAACGATAACGGCTTTGACAGTCTGCATCTGATTCAGAACGATCATTTTAAAATTGGTAGTAAGGGCATTTGTGGAACAAGAGGCTGGATAAATGATAACAGCGAACCTGCTGATGCAAAGGTCATCGCAAGGGAAGCAATAAGGCTTGATTTGTCTGTTAAATCAGCTGTCGATGCGGGACTTGATCCGGTCGTATTTCTTCATTATCCTCCTGTATATGCCAACATCTGCAACTATGATATGCTTGAGGTGCTTCATAAATATAATGTGAAACATTGCTTTTACGGACATTTGCATGGAAATACCCATGCTTTTGCCATTAACGCTACTCGTGACAATGTCTCATATCAGCTTGTATCCGCTGATTTTTTGCAATTTGACCCAATGGATATAACTAAAATTGTGCAAAACGACAATTTATAAAAAAATGCTGGAAATGATAGCGAGAATATGCTATAATAAATAAGATACATTTTTAATAAATGGAGGAATTTAAAATGAGTCTGAAATCCACAAACAAAGTCGAAACAAATAAGTATGAACTGGAGATCGAGATCAGCGCTGAAAAGTTTGAAGAGGCTATACAGAAAGCCTATCTGAGAGAAAAAGGCAAGATCCAGATATCCGGTTTCCGTAAAGGAAAAGCTCCCAGAAAGCTTATTGAAAGAGAGTATGGCGAAGAGGTATTCTTTGAGTCTGCTGTGAATATCATTTATCCTGAGGAAGTTGATAATGCAGTTGCTGAGTCCGGACTTGAGATAGTTACAAGACCAGAGGTCGAGGTTACTGATATTTCCAAAACTGAGGGCGTAAAGATCAAAGCAACGGTTATCACCAAGCCTGAGGTAGAGGTAAAAGACTATAAGGGTATAGAAGTTGAAAAAGTTGTCAAGACTGTAACTGATGAGGACGTAGACAAGCAGACTGAGGCTCTCAGGGAGAAGAATGCAAGAGTTCTTACTATCGACGACAGAGCAGCTGAAATGGGCGATGACGTTGTAATAGACTTCGAGGGCTTTAAGGACGATGTTGCTTTTGAAGGCGGAAAAGCAGAGGACTTCACGCTCAACCTCGGCAGTGGTCAGTTTATCCCCGGCTTTGAGGAGCAGGTCGCTGGTCATAATATCGGAGAGGAATTTGATATTAACGTATCTTTCCCTGAGGACTATCATGTTGAGGATCTCAAGGGCGCTCCGGTCGTTTTCAAGATCAAGCTCAAGAGCATTTCCAAAAAGGAAATTCCTGAACTTGACGATGAAATGGTGAAGGATGCTACTGAGTTTGAAACTGTTGATGAGTATAAGGCTGATGTGAGAAAGAAGCTTGAAGAGCATGCACAGGAGCACGCTGATCATGATGTTGAAAACGCTCTTATGGACAAGGTCGTTGAGAATATGACAGCTGAGATCCCACAGGTAATGTTCGATAACAGGGTCAATGAAATGATGATGGAACTCGAGCAGAGACTCGCTCCGCAGGGTATCACCATGGAGATGTACTGTAAGTTTACCGGTCAGGACATTGACACTGTAAAGAAGGCTTATAAGGAGCAGGCTGAAAAGCAGGTCAAGCTCAGACTTGCACTTGAAAAGATCGCCGAGCTTGAAAACATCGAAGTAACTGATGATGAGGCAGCTCAGGAGATCCAGAAGATCGCAGATCAGTACAAGATGACAGTTGATAAGGTCAAGACTTATATCCGTGAGGAAGATGTCAAGAAGGATATCGCCGTAGGAAAGGCTGTTGACATTGTTAAAGATAACGCTGTTATCAAGCAAGCATAATAAATGATATTGTCCCCCGTTTTTATAACGGGGGTACATATATTAAACGGATATTTCCGTGACATATACAACACTTAGAACGTGTTTTAGCAAGGAGGCAATTTGTATGGCATTGATACCTTATGTAGTAGAACAGACCAGCCGTGGAGAGAGAAGCTATGATATCTATTCAAGACTTCTCAATGACAGAATAATCATGCTCTGCGATGCGATCGACGACCAGGTCGCAAGCGTTGTTATCGCACAGCTTTTGTATCTTGAGGGTCAGGATCCCGAGAAGGATATAGACCTTTATATCAACAGCCCGGGTGGAGTTATCACTGCAGGAATGGCTATCTACGATACCATGCAGTATATTAAATGTGATGTTTCAACAATTTGTATCGGAATGGCTGCTTCAATGGGTTCGTTCCTGCTTTCAAGCGGTGCAAAAGGAAAAAGATTTGCTCTGCCTAACAGTGAGATCCTGATTCATCAGCCGCTTATCTCTGGCGGAGGGCTTTCAGGACAGTGCACTGATATTAAGATCCATTCTGATCATATGGTTGCCACAAGAGAAAAACTCAACAGAATACTTGCCGAGAATACCGGCAAATCCGTTGAACAGCTGAATATTGATACCGAACGTGATAATTATATGACAGCCCAGCAGGCTCTTGAGTATGGTCTTATTGATAAGGTCATCACCAAGAGATAATGCGATCAGGTCGTTCAGTTGAAATTTTGAAAGGTACGGAAATAAAATGGCAAATAACGATCCCAAAAAGTGCTGCTTTTGCGGAAAGCCTGAAAACAAAGTAACAAGTATGTTTTCAGCTGGAAATACACATATCTGCGACGAGTGCGTGCTTTATTGCTATGATCTGCTTGCGGAACAGAACGGTCTGCCATCCTCAAAAAGCAGAATGAGCAAAAAAAATATGAATAACGAACGTCTCAGCTTTGTTGATTTGAAAAAACCAGCACAGATCAAAGCTGTGCTTGACCAATATGTTATCGGTCAGGATGATGCAAAAATTGCTCTGTCTGTTGCAGTATATAATCACTATAAAAGGATACTTTCTCTTACAGATGATGATGACGTAGAGATCCAAAAGAGCAACGTGCTGCTGCTTGGTCCGACCGGAACAGGAAAGACATTGCTTGCGCAGACACTTGCAAGACTTCTCAACGTTCCGTTTGCAATCGCAGATGCAACTACTCTGACTGAGGCAGGATATGTCGGTGATGACGTTGAAAATGTACTCACAAGGCTTATCCAGGCTGCTGATTACAACGTTGAAGCTGCTCAGCAGGGTATTATCTATATTGACGAGATAGATAAGATCGCAAGAAAGTCTGAGAACACTTCCATCACCCGTGACGTTAGCGGTGAAGGCGTTCAGCAGGCACTTCTGAAAATTGTCGAAGGAACAGTTTCAAACGTTCCTCCGCAGGGCGGTAGAAAACACCCGCACCAGGAGTTTATCCAGATAGATACCAAGAATATCCTGTTTATCTGTGGCGGTGCATTTGATGGACTTGAGAAGATCATTCAGAAGAGAACAGATTCTTCTTCGCTTGGTTTTGGTAGTTCAATAAAGAAAAAAGAGGACGAGAACGATATTATGAAAAAAGTCGTTCCGCATGACCTTGTTAAATATGGCATAGTACCTGAGCTTGTGGGTAGACTTCCTGTTATAACTGTTCTTGAGGAACTTGATGAGGACGCTCTGTGCAGGATACTTACCGAGCCGAAAAACTCACTTATAAAGCAGTATACCAAGTTGTTCAAGCTTGATAATATTGATTTTGAAATATCTGATGATGCAATGAAGGAAATTGCTAAAAAGACTATTTCTCAAAAAACTGGTGCAAGAGGTCTGAGAGCTATTGTAGAAAAGATACTAACAAAACTTATGTATGAAGCTCCGAGTGACGATACGATCGCTTCTATCAGGATCACGGCTGATTGTGTCACTAACGATGCAGAGCCTGAGATCACAAGGCTTTCCACTGAGCTGAAAGCTGCTGAATAAAACAAAACAAGGACTGTTCTGCCGAGATCGGTGAACCAGTCCTTTATTTTTTGTGTAAAACTTTTTTTGCTGCTTTCTTCAGATATCCAAGACCCCATTTAACGCTGTCAAGATAAAGAATTATAAGCAGCGCAAGACAGACAATATATCCAACTATTGTAATGATACCAAATTTGAAGAAAGTGTTGTAAAAGCAGTAAAGCGTAACTGCAAGTGTCAGCGTGTAGAAACGCCCGAGTTTGAAATCAATGTAGAAATAACTATTGGAAAGTACAGTTCTGAGTGTAAAGAATACGATGTAAGAAATACCAGTTGAGATCGCCGCACCCTTGCAGCCAAGCCACGGTACGAGAATCGTATTTCCAATGATGTTGGTCAGACAAGCACCGGCTGAAACAACGACCTGCATTTTACTTTTTTTCTTGAAAACAAGTCCGCTGACTGTGGTTTCTGATATAGTGTACATTATCGGGTGAAAGCAGAGAAAGGGAAGTATGTACGCTGCTTCACGATACTTTGAACCGAGAATATATACAAAAATGTCTTTGCAAAGTATAAGAGATATGCCGATAAAGAACATAACTATCGTTATCAGCTGGTTGCCAAGCTGATAAAATGATCTGTCGTTTTCGTCCTTTGAATAGTGTTCAACCGACATCGGCTGCCATAGCGTGTTGAAAGTCGTCTGGATTATAGCAAAAACATTCACCAGAGTCATTGCTGAAGTATAAACACCGACCTCAGCGTCTGTGCGGAATATGTCAAGCGAGAATTTGTCTATTGCTGCAAAAAGCGTAGCAAGCCCCATGGAGAGGATATACGGGTAACCGAATGTCATCAACTCTTTGAGCGAAGCGCTTTTTTGCTTGTCAGTATTTCTTATCTTCCAGAGTTTTTTGTTTGCGACAACACTTGTGAACATACACGCAAACATAGATAGCGTTACTGCCGTAACCAAGCTTAGAACATGATCGTGTTTGAAAAGGAAGATTAAAGGGAATACCGCTGCAAGGTAGAACAGTTTGTAGAGAATATTCAGAAGCGAAAAAAGTTTGCTTTTGTATTCAAGCCGTACAAGCATCAGACTGAATCTGTATATCAGCTGTATAAGTGTGAATGTACAAAGAATACCCATTATCAGCGGGTCAAATTTGAATTTTACAATGCCTGTCAGCGATAGTGCCATTACAATAACACTTACACCAAGGCAAAGCAGGATCGGAAGTGTAACGCATTTTGCAAGCAGCGATCGCTTGTAGTCCTCATCGTCATTTTCATAATAATATCTTACAAGTGCCTGATCAAGACCGATGCATAGTATCATTACCGCAATGCTTGAATACATAGTGAAGATACCGTATCGTCCGTTATCAGCCGGATCGACAAGACGAGTTATGATCGGTTCAGTTATCAGTCCCAACAGCATATTTATCATTGTTCCGCCGCCAATGATAGTAAAATGCTTCAGAAAGCTATTGTTCTTTTCCATTGATTATCTTCTTTCGTAAATAACATACAAAATTATAATACTACATAAACGCTGTAAAGTCAACGCTTTTAAGCTTTTTTGGGATATTGCACAACTTATCTTCATAATAATGCACTTTACTGCGTAAAAAGGCAATGCCGACAACTGCATTTAATAACCGTGCTTGACACAGTCTATCAGTGATCGTATTTAAACACAAAACAGCGCCCTTGCAAAAGAGCGCTGGATTATGAATCAGAACAAGCTGTCCATTTCTTTTATCATTTTGCCAAACTCAGCAAGTGCATCGTTGATAGGTTTTGCCGTCGCCATATCGACACCTGCACCACGCAGAAGCGATATCGGGTCTTTTGAGCTTCCGCCAGAAAGGAAACTGATGTAGTCCTTTACTGCGCTCTCGCCATCTTTTAAAATTCTCGTTGAAAGCGCAATAGCCGCTGCAATTCCCGTTGCATATTGATAAACATAGTAATCATAGTAAAAGTGCGGTATCCTTGCCCATTCAAGGCTGATCTGTTCATCAAGAACTATCCCGTCACCAAAATAAAGCTTGTTCAGGTCACGATAGATGCTGTTGAGCATATCAGCTGTCAGGCTGTTTCCATCTGCAACAAGCTCGTTAATCTTCAGCTCAAATTCAGCAAACATTGTTTGTCTGTAAAGTGTTGTGCGTATCATTTCAAGGAAGTAGTTGATAAGGTACGCTTTTTCTTTTTTATCCTTTGCATTTTTCAGCAGATATCTTATCAGAAGGGATTCGTTGCAGGTAGATGCGACCTCCGCCACAAAGATAGAGTAGTCGCTGTAACATATCGGCTGATTCTTATTTGAAAGATACGAGTGAACAGCGTGTCCCATTTCGTGAATGAGAGTGAACATACAATTCAGCGTGTCCTTGTGATTCAAAAGCACATACGGGTGAACTCGTGCACCGGCTGAATATGCGCCGCTGGTTTTTCCTTTGTTCTCGAAAACATCTATCCAGCGGTTCTCAAATCCTTTTTTGATTATAGCCAGATAATCCTCGCCCATTGGAGCAAGAGCTTTCAGAACAGTTTGCTTTGCTTGATCGAACGTGATCTTCATATCAAGATCTCCGACCAAAGGAGTATAAAGATCATAAAAATGCAGTTGTTCAACACCAAGCAGCTTTTTACGCAAGGCAACATAATCGTACATATAGTGCAGATTTTCGTGCACAGCTTTTATAAGATTGTGATATACTTCAACCGGGATCTCGTTTTCGGAAAGTGATCTTTCAAGGCTTGAAGAATACTTTCTTGCTTTCGAGTAGAAATTTACCGATTTTATCTGCGCACTAAGAGTGGCTGCACAAGTGTTCTTGAAGCTGTCATATGTTGAATACATCGACTCAAATGCATTTTTTCTGAGAGTTCTGTCACTGCTTTGAACAAGCGGAATATAAGTGGAATGAGTGACCTGATGTAGTTTACCGCTCTCGTCAGCTGCATCAGGAAATTTGAGATCTGCATCTGAAAACATCGAAAAGATATTCTCCGGTGATTCACCCATTTCAGAGGTCAGAGCGATCAGATTCTCTTCAGCCTGCGATAGAACATGATCTTTTTTATAGCGCATTAGTTCGATCTTTCGTCTGTAAAGCTCAAGCTCAGGCTTCTGAGCGAACATCTTATCAAGCTTGTCCTGCTCAATGCTGATTATCTCCGGAGTTTCAAAGCTGCCTGCGGAATCTATCTGCATAAAAACGTTCATAGCCTGACCGATCATGTTCTGATATTTGGATACAGTTGTATCCTCATCGCTTTTTCTCTGAGCGTAATTTATAAGACTATCACAAAGTACAGTTATCTCATCGCACATCAGCATATAATCATATAGAACATCGGCACTTTCACAAAGTCTGCCCTGATAATCCTTCAGCTTTTGAATATATCCTTTCAGCCTGCCCAGATCTTCAGACCACAGTTCATCAGTAGCATAAATATCATTAATAGCCCATTTGTATTTTTCGTCTATCTCGTTTCTTGCGCAAACCGTTTTTTCGCTCATGTTTGTCACTCCTTGGTAAAAATCGTTCAATAGGGAAGTCCCTTTAGAATTATATCATATTCCTTTTGTCAAATCAAGTAAAAAACTGCGGAGAGTTGCTATCCCCGCAGTTAATAGTTTATGAAAGAAACAGTCTTGGATTAACAGCAACATTGTTCACACGAACCTCGAAATGCAGATGGTCGCCTGTGGACCAGCCTGTTGAACCGACATTTCCAATGATGTCGCCTGCATTTACATGCTGACCGACTGAACAAGTAACATTAGTCTGATGACCATACAGCGTCCACAAGCCATTTCCATGGTCGATAATGCAGTATCTTCCGTAACCACCGCCGCATCCGCAGGAATTGTTTTTGCCATAGTTGTGCGGGCAATAGTTTTCAACTCTGATAACTGTGCCGGAAGCAGCTGCACATATGTTAGCACCGTGAATACCAAATGAAGAAATATCAAGACCATTATGGTTAGTTCCCCATCTTGGACCAAATTCAGAAGTTGTTCCGTAATATCCGGGAACCGGCCAAATCAGTTTTCCTGAGCCGGTGCTTTGCTGCTGTTGCTGTTGTTGCTGCCACTGTTGTTGCTGTTGCTGCCACTGTTGTTGCTGTTGCTGCCACTGCTGCTGTTGCTGCTGTTGCTGTTTGCGGCGAAGCTCCTCTTGCTGGCGGAGAAGTTCCTGCTGACGTTTTCTCTCTTCTTCCTCACGACGCAGACGTTCTTCTTCCTCTTTTTTCTGGATCTCCTGACGCTTTTTGAACAGTTCGGCAAGCTCTTTCTCGAATGAGTTCTGATCGTTGAGGATAGATTGCTTGTTTGATTCAAAAGCTGCCTTTTGTTTTTCAAGGTTAGCTACAATTTCCTTGCTCTTGTTCATAAGATCCTGTAGCTTTTTCCTTTGATCGTCATGCTTGCTTTTCTGATCTTCGAGAGTTTTCTTGTTTTCTTCAAGTGACAATTTCTTCTTTTCAAGAGCCTTTTTGTCTTCCTCGTACTGAGCTTTCAAAGAAATAAGTTCGTCGATCATATCGTTATCATGATTAGCGACTCTCTTAACAAGCTCCATTTTCATCAGCAGGTCGTAAAAATCACTTGAACCGGCGATAAGGCTCGCATAAGAACTGTCGCCTACTATGTACAACGCACGCAGACGTTTTTTGAAATCCTCAGTGCCCTGATCTATCTCCTGCTTCTTTTTGTTTATCTCGTTTTCACTTTTTTCGATCTCAGTCTGGAGCTGTGCGATCTGTTCGTTAAGCTCCTTAATAGAATCCTCCAGGGCGAGAATTGTTTTCTGAACAGTCTCTATCTGTTTAGAAATTGCTTTCTGGTTTTCTTCTTCTTTTTCAATATTGCCCTGAGTCGACTTGATCTGCTCATCAAGCTGCTGCTGAGCCTGCATAAGCTCAGTTATCTTCTGCTGAGCCTGTGATATGTTATCCTCATTTTCCTGAGCCTCCTCGCTGATCGCAGAAGCTTGCTGAGTATTTAATCCATCATCACTTGCAGAAATAAGGCTAAGACATATTACAGCGCAAATGCTGCACGCAACAAATCTTTTTAACATCGTTATTTTTTTCACAATGATCCTCCGTTAATCGTTATAAAACGCCGTAAATCATTTAAGCATAAAAACGGCAGATCAGGCATAAGCCCAAACTGCCGCCTGATTATTTAAACTTTAAGGTGTTTTCCCGTGCTTATTGATGTACCGATAGCACCGATGAATGCACCTGCCACAAGATAGGAAATGGTCACAGCCAAGAACATCGAATCGAATGAATAGATGTTGTTAAAGCCGAAGAATCCAAAAAGCTTGTGTTCGTGGGTAAGTATATTATATACTCCTTCGTAAGAGAACTTTGTGATAATCAATGCACACACAGAAGCAACAAGACCAACGAGCATACCCTCGATAAAGAACGGGATCCTTATGAAACTGTTGGTTGCACCGACATATTTCATAATATTGATCTCTTTACGTCTTGTGAATACGCTTGCTCGTGTTGTATTTGAAATAATAATGAGTGACACAAGAACAAGAGCAACTACGATAGCGATCGCAACAATAATGAAGATTCTTCTGAAATTGATGAGCATATCTGCAAACTCTTTTGGAGCCTGAACAGATTCAACGCCTTCAAATGTTTCGATCTGAGAAGTTGTATCGTTAAGCTTTTGAATGTCCTTGACTTTGAGTCTGAAAACATCGGGAAGTGGGTTTTCATCAGCATACTTGAAGTAATCCTTTTGAGCATCAGTCATCTTGTCCATCATATCTTTCCAAGCCTGATCTCTGCTGTACAGATCCACCTCTGTAACATTAGGGATCTCTTCGATCTTGGTTTGCAGCTGGATCATCTCTGTGTTGGTGACTTTATCTCTTACAACTACAGCGACCTCACTTTGTTCCTCGATGTTGCCGATGATCTTATCAAGATTGATTGAAATAAGAATAGAAAAACCTACCATTATAAGTGAAACGAGGAGGATACAGAATGAAGCGAATGTCATCATCTTGTTTCTCCAGATTCCTTTAAAGCCCTGACGGATCAGGTAACTAAAACTACTTATCTTCATTGGAACCTCCTATTACCTCGTCAAACTGAATGCTTCCCTTATTGATATTAATGATACGACCGCCAAAATAACGTACAAGATCATGCTCATGCGTTACCATAAGGATAGTAGTACCACATTCATTTATACCTTTGAGAAGCTCGACGATCTCATAAGAAAGCTCCGGATCGATATTACCGGTAGGCTCGTCTGCAATAATAAGCTGCGGGTCGTTTACAAGTGCTCTTGCAAGGGCAACACGCTGCTGTTCTCCGCCTGATAGTTCAGTCGGATAGCTTTTAGCTTTTTTTGAAAGTCCAACAAGACTGATAACGTATGGAACTCTGCTTCTTATGTATTTTGCAGGAGCGTCAATAACACGCAGAACAAAAGCAATGTTCTCATATACCGTCATTGTGGGAATAAGCCTGAAGTCCTGAAACACAACGCCTATTGTACGTCTTAATGCAGGAACTTTTCTTCTTCTGAGTTTTCTCAGGTTGTATCCATTCACCAATACCGTGCCTGTTGTGGCATCTATCTCTTTTAGTATCAGCTTGATAAGAGTGGATTTTCCGGCACCTGAGGGACCTACAACGAAAGCAAAATCACCATCGTTGATTTTAAGATTGACCTTGTTTAATGCGTCCACACCACTTGAATAGGTTACGGACACATCTTTAAACTCTACCAAAATTTTACACCGCCTTATTAATAGGCCGAAGGGATATTAGTCAGATCAGAACTTGACCGGATTAGCGGCAAGATACTTTTTGACCATAAGTGCGATCTTAAAGATGATAGCGTGGTCAAACTCTCTGAGATCAAGTCCCGTCAGCTTTTTGATTTTTTCAAGTCTGTACACAAGCGTATTTCTGTGTACAAAGAGTTTTCTTGAAGTCTCTGAAACGTTAAGGTTATTTTCAAAGAACTTCTGGATAGTAAATAATGTTTCGTGATCAAGTGACTCTATAGAGCCTTTCTTGAATACCTCTCTGAGGAATGTTTCGCAAAGTGTGGTAGGAAGGTGGTAAATAAGTCTTGCGATACCGAGATTATCGTAGGAAACGATATTTTTATCGGTATCAAATACCTTTCCGACCTCAAGAGCGATCTGAGCTTCCTTAAAGCTTCTTGCAAGATCACGAACACCCTGTATAACAGTACCGATGCCAACATTTACACGAGTATAGAATTCGCTTGAAAGCGTGTCGGAAATAGAACGTGCAAGCTTTTCTAGATCCTTGGACTCTACACCGTTTGATACTTCTTTGACAAGAACTATATCGGACTCTGTGATATTGAAAACAAAATCCTTGTTTTTGTCAGGAAAGAGATTCTGGATAACATCGTAAGCCGGAACATCGTTTGAGGAAACAATCCTTATAAGCAGAACAACACGAGAGATATCGCTGCTGAAATGAAGCTCACGAGCTTTTACGTGAACATCACCAGGGAGAACATTGTCAAGAACAACATTTTTGATAAAGTTATTCCTGTCATACTTTTCATCATAATACTGTTTGATGCTTGAAAGAGTTATAGCAAGGATACTTGCATACTTTGCAGCTACCTCGTCTGTACCCTCGACGAATACTGCGTAATCCGGCTTCATATGAGCGCCGAATGGTTTATAGGTATAACCGTCACGAACAAAGACATCATGGGATTCGCCTAAGTCAAGAGACACAAATTCATTGGTAGTTCCGATCTGAGCCAGTTCAGAACAGGCAATGATAGTAGCAGTTTCGTCAATAACACCGATCACACAATCAATAGTATCACGCATCTGATGTACAACACTCTGAAATAATCTGTTTGACATAGTTTTTCTCCTCTACTTGCTTTTAATAATTCTCATTGTTAAACTGCTGAATGTTCAACGGACAAAACAGCACAGTTTTGTAATATAACACTATTATAACAAAAACAAATCCATTTTGCAAGTGCTATATAGTAAAAATGTGCAAAAAAGTTTGTCAAAATCGACAAACAGCCGGCAAGTACCATTAGATATTACAAATTGTAACACATTCACGGCTGCTATGTGTGAATAATGTGTTAAATACAGCCTTAAAATCGTTTATCAATTCGGAAAATGCAGCTTTTGCACGGTTTTAGTAACCGTTTTGTAATTATTAAAATTTTTGTGAATTTCACACAATGGTTCTCACTATATCTCTTGCAATATGCACAAAGGTATGCTATATTAGAGGTAAGAGATAAGAAGTAAGAGGTAAGAGGTAAGATGTAAGAGAGATTAAAGGAGAGATCATATGAAAAAGCTTATAGAAACTGGCAAAATAGTTTCTGTGTTTGGTATAAAAGGCGAGGTCAAGGTTCAGCCGTGGTGTGATGATCCTCAACTTTTGTGCGAGCTTGAAACCCTGTACTATAAAAGCGGAACACCTGTTGAAATAGAACACGCAAGGGTCGCAAAGAATATAGTGGTAATGAAGATCAAAGGCATTGATACCGCCAATGATGCTCAGAAGCTGCGCAACAGAGTCCTTTACCTTGACAGAGATGACGTTGAGCTTGAAGATGGCGCATTTTTTATTCAAGATCTTATCGGTCTGACTGTCAAGGATGCTGATACAGGCAAAATTTATGGTGAAATAACTGACGTTTCACAGACAGGTGCTAATGATGTATACCATATTAAATCACCTGACGGCAAAATGTACTATATCCCTGCGATTAAAGACGTTGTAAAGCAGACCGATATTGAGGGCGGAGAAATGCTGATAACACCGCTTGAAGGACTGTTTGAGGGCGCAGAGGAGGTCAGATGACTGTGAGGATCGAGCACGCAGCGATCTATTATTCAGACCTTGATGCTGCAAGGCAATTTTATGAAAAATACTTTTGTGCACATTCCGGAAAGATGTACCGTAATCAGAAAACGGGCTTTTGCTCATATTTTCTTGCATTTGACGACGGAGCGAGGCTTGAGATAATGTCCAAGGAAAGTATCTTCAATAAGCAAATTGCAGATTCTTTGGGGTTGGCACACATAGCTTTCAGTCTTGGAAGCGCTGAGATGGTAGACAGCCTGACCAAAAAACTTAAAAATGACGGCTTTACTGTAATAAGCGGTCCGAGGACCACCGGTGATGGTTATTACGAAAGCTGCGTTGAGGATCCTGAGGGCAATAGGATAGAATTGACGGTTTGAAAAGGAAATTGATATGAGAATTGATATAGCTACTCTTTTCCCGGAGATGCTTGAGAATTATCTTTCTCAGAGTGTCGTGGGCAGAGCGAGAGAAAAGGGCATTTTTACTGTAAACTGCCACAATATCCGTGATTATACTTTAGATAAACACCGCCGGGTGGACGATACCCCATACAGCGAACGACAAGGTATGCTTATGCAGTGTGAGCCTGTTTTCAACTGCTTTACCTCTGTTTGCGAGGGAAGAAAACCGCACGTTATTTATATGTCGCCTCAGGGAAAGACGCTGACCCAGCAAAGAGCAAAGCAGCTGTCTGAGCTTGATGATATTTTTATCCTGTGCGGGCATTATGAAGGTGTAGATGACAGAGTGATCGAAGAAATAGTCGATGAGGAGATCTCGATCGGAGACTATGTGCTGACCGGCGGAGAGCTCCCGGCGCTTGTACTTGTTGACTGTATAGTAAGAATGCTTGACGGTACTCTTTCACAGGCAGATTGCTACGAAGATGAGAGCCATTACAATGGGCTTTTAGAGTATCCTCAGTACACAAGACCTGAGATATGGCATGATAAGAAAGTGCCTGAAATATTGCTCTCGGGTCATCATGCGAATATTCAGAAATGGCGTCATGAACAAGCTTTGCTTACCACAGCAAAAAAAAGACCCGAGCTTCTTGAAAAGCTTGAGCTTTCTGCTTCTGATTTAGCAATATTACACAAAAATATAGGTGAATAGGCAACTTGAAATTTTAGATTTTGTTTATAGTTGACAAGAATGTTAAGAACTTTTGTACGTTCTAACTTTAAACCGCCAAGTTTACGGTAATTATGCACAATTATCTAACGTATAGTTGACTCAATTTAGCTAATAGCAACAAAAATATCGCAAAAATATACTGTTTGTCTAATTTTTTTGTTGACGAATTTTTTATTTGAGAGTATAATATTAGTATCAGAATGAACAGGGAATTCATGCTGTAAATTGTTATGTTTTCAAAAGATAATAATGAAATGGAGAGATTTATTATGTTCGTTAAAGACGTTGTTGTTCAGAATCAGGTAGGTCTTCATGCTCGTCCGGCAACTTTCTTCATCCAGAAGGCTAATGAGTTCAAGTCTTCCATCTGGATCGAGAAGGAGGAGAGAAGAGTAAATGCAAAGAGTCTTCTTGGCATTCTTTCACTTGGTATTGTTGGCGGTACTACGATCAGAATCATTGCTGACGGCGCTGATGAGGAAGATGCAGTTAAGGGACTTGTTGATCTTGTTGACAGCGGTTTTGCAGAGGACGCACGCTAATTTCTTTATTCAGAATATAAGGACTTGCTTTTGGGCAGGTCCTTTTTTATTGGAATTAGTTTTATAACAAAAAAAGAGCCTGCATAAGCAAGCCCTTTTATTGATCGGATTTTAGTCCTTGTCAACGTCCTCAACTGCATCCTCAACCTTGTCAAGGTCAGCCTCAACGTCACCTGATGTTTCAGCACAAGAATCACAATCGCAGCAATCATCGAAATCTTCATCGAGATCTTCGTAATCGTAATCCTCAAGCTCTTTGTGCTTCTTGAATGCGAGGAAAGCAGCAACTGCTACTGCGACCGCACCAACAACAGCCAGGATCTTAAAAAGTGTAGACATAAAAAACAACTCCTTTGAATCAATTTCTAACCATAATTAGATTATATTCAGTATAACACATTCTTCACAAAAAATCAAGCTCTTTTTGTTCATTTCTTGCAAATTGTATATATTTTTTAAAACTTATTGGATTGTTTGACTAAAATTCAGATGTTGCCGGTGAGATTCATTATTATACTCAAAGCTGCAAGCGGTGCGGTCTCACATCGTAAAATTCGCCGTCCAAGACCGATAGCAACGGATCCTGCACTGATACAGGTGTCCACTTCAGCTTTGTCAAATCCTCCTTCACTTCCGATAAATAACCCTATCGTGGAATTGCTTTTCAATCCTGTTTCAGAAAGATTAATCCCGCCGCCTTCGTAGCACACAAGAGCATAGTCGTTCGCTGTAAGCTGTTTAACACAATCATCAAATCCGATCAGTTCAGTCACTTGCGGAACTATGCCTCGTCCGGATTGTTTTGCTGCTTCAAGTGCGATCCTGTTCAGCCTTTCAAGCTTTTTACCAAAACTATTTTTATCAGGTCTTGATACACATCTGCTTGTTAACACTGGACAAACTCTCGTTACGCCAAGTTCAACAGCTTTTTGAACAATGGTGTCAAGCTTATCACCTTTAGGCACTGCCTGAAACAGTGTAACCTCAACATCTGGCTCGTTAAGACTTTTTTGTGATGTAATGATCTCGCAGTTGACGCAATTATCTGAGATCGTTATTATTTTACAATCATATTCGATTCCGCCGCAGCAAACTGTTATTGCATCGCCGATTCGCATTCTCAGGCTTCTTCCTATGTGAACTGCGTCCGGGGCAGGTATGGTAACAGATGTTTCTCCAATGTTTTCGGGATTTATAAAGAATCTTGGCATAATTTCTCCTTGGTAATTGTTAAGAAAAATAAACACGAAAAGGTTTTCTACAAATTTAGTATAACATAGTTTCATACAAAATTCAAGAAAATTCATAAAATATATGATTTCTTTTAATGTGTGGAACATATGGATAAGTTATTATATATACAAGGAAATCGAAGGATTTTCCGAACTTTTAAACGGTATGTAGGCTTTTACCCCAGGCCTTCATATAATGTTGTAGATCAATTTCTACAACTTCTCCCCTATAATTTTTTATTTTTTGGCTCCCACATAACTCGTGGGAGTTTTTTTTGCCCTAAAGACAATCATTTGCAGTTTAATAGGAGTATCGTATCAGCATTGGTCATACTTTATATAAAAAGCGGTGAAAGCATTTCAGCCTTCACCGCCAATTATTTATCAGAGCTTTGTTACACCGATAGTAACCTTCTCACCATTGATATCCCATTGCTTGGAGTTTTCGCTTGTTTCGCCGTACTTGATATCCTCTGCGAGCACATCGTGGCTGATCTGCTCGGAGTTTTTCTTCACCAGCTCGGAAAGTTTGTCATTTCCGCTGATTGCAACATTTATATGATCCATGACCTCGAAGCCTGAATCCTTACGCATCGTCTGGATCTTGCTGGTTATCTCTCTTACGAAACCTTCCTCAATGAGTTCAGGTGTAAGCTCAGTGCTAAGAGCAACTGTTACCTTACCCTCGGTAAGTGTGAAGAAGCCTTCTTTCTGCTGTGACTCGATAAGCAGATCTTCCTTTGCAAGTGTGATCTCACCTGTGGAGATGTTCATTTTAAGGAATCCTGTACTGTCAAGCTCAGCCATTGCTTTGTGACCATCAAGCTCTGTAAGCTTGTTTCTGATCTCGCCAAGGTTCTTGCCGTACTTGGGTCCGAGAGTTTTGAGCTGTGGTTTGAACTTATAATCAATATATGCTGAAACATCATCAGAGAATACGACATCTTTAACATTCAGCTCATCTCTTATTATTTCTGTGTAATAACTGTCAAGCACATGGTCAGCTGACACATACATAACGCTCAGAGGCTGTCTGTTCTTGAGATTTGAACCGTTTCTCGCACTTCTTCCAAGCACCACGATGTCAAGTACCTCGTCCATGTCACTTTCAAGCTTGCTGTCGATCATGTTTTCATCGACCTCAGGATACAGGCAGAGGTGAATGCTTTCAGGAGCGTTTTTGTCAACGCTTCTGACAATATTCTGATAGATCTCTTCTGTGATGAACGGAACCATTGGAGCAGCTGCCTTGCAAAGGTTTACCAAAGCAGTGTAAAGAGTCATATATGCATTGATCTTATCCTGGCTCATACCCTGTGCCCAGTATCTTTCACGTCCTCTTCTGACATACCAGTTGGAAAGATCGTCAACAAACTCCTGCATTGCCTTTGCAGCCTCAGGGATCCTGTAATTAGAAAGATTGTCGTCAGCAGCTTTTATCATTGAGTTCATCTTTGAAAGGATCCACTTGTCCATTACAGAAAGCTTGTCATATTCGATCTTGTACTTAGTAGGATCAAACTTATCAATATTTGCATAGAGGATATAGAACGCATATGTGTTCCACAGTGTACCCATAAACTTTCTTTGACCCTCTGTAACGACTTTGCCATGGAACTTGTTCGGAAGCCATGGAGCAGAGTTTGTATAGAAATACCATCTGATAGCGTCAGCACCATAGGTCTGCAAAGCTTCCATCGGATCAACAGCGTTGCCCTTGGATTTGGACATCTTCTGACCGTTCTCGTCCTGTACCAGACCGAGTACTATAACGTTCTTGTAAGGAGCCTTGTCAAAGATAAGCGTCGATATTGCCAGAAGCGAGTAGAACCAGCCTCTTGTCTGATCAACAGCCTCTGAAATAAAGTCAGCAGGGAACTGGCTTTCAAACAGCTCTTTGTTCTCGAACGGATAGTGGTGCTGAGCAAAAGGCATTGAACCCGAGTCAAACCAGCAGTCGATCACCTCAGGTACTCTCTTCATCTGCTTTCCACACTTAGGACATTTGATAGTTACAGCATCAATATATGGTCTGTGAAGCTCTATATCCTCAGGACAGTTGTCTGACATTGACCTCAGTTCCTCGATAGAGCCGACAGAATGTCTGTGACCGCACTCGCACTCCCAGATGTTAAGTGGTGTTCCCCAGTATCTGTTTCTTGAAATACCCCAGTCCTGAACATTTTTGAGCCAGTCGCCAAAACGACCCGAACCGATGTTCTCAGGTATCCAGTTTATAGTATTGTTATTAGCGATGAGTCTGTCTCTTACGTCAGTCATCTTTATGAACCAGGAATCTCTTGCGTAGTAGATAAGAGGGGAGTTGCATCTCCAGCAATGTGGATATTCGTGCTCGAATTTCGGAGCAGCAAACAGCTTGCCCTGAGCATCGAGATCTTTGAGTACCTCGGGGTCTGCTTTCTTTACAAAAAGTCCTGCATAAGGGGTTTCTTCAGTCATTTCACCCTTAGCATTAACAAACTGAACAAAAGGAAGATCATAAGCTCTGCCGATCCTTGCATCGTCCTCACCGAATGCAGGAGCGATATGAACGATACCTGTACCGTCTGTCATTGAAACGTAGTTGTCACAGGTCACAAAATGACCCTTCTTGCCCTGCTTTGCAGCACATTCGCCAGCACATTCAAACAAAGGCTCATATTCCATTCTTTCAAGGTCTGTTCCTACATAGCTTTTAAGAACTTCATAAGCAGCTTCGCCATCTTTTGCAAGGCCTCCAAGAACAGTGTCAAGCAAAGCCTGAGCCATGATGTAAGTGTAACCGTCAGCAGCTTTTACCCTGCAATAGGTATCTGTCGGGTTCACGCACAGTGCAACATTAGAAGGAAGTGTCCATGGCGTAGTTGTCCATGCAAGAAAATACGCATCTTCACCTTTGATCTTGAAACGAACAATCGCCGAACGCTCTTTTACTGTTTTATAACCCTGTGCGACTTCATGAGAGGAAAGCGGAGTTCCGCATCTCGGGCAGTAAGGTACAATCTTGAAGCCCTTGTAAAGCAGACCCTTGTCATAGATCTGTTTTAAAGCCCACCATTCGGATTCAATAAAATCGTTGTGATATGTTACATATGGATTTTCCATATCAGCCCAGAAGCCAACAGCAGAGGAGAACTCCTCCCACATACCCTTATATTTCCAAACGGATTCTTTGCACATCTTTATAAAAGGTTCAAGACCATATTCCTCGATCTGATCCTTTCCGTCAATGCCGAGTGTCTTTTCCACCTCAAGTTCAACAGGCAGTCCATGAGTATCCCAGCCTGCTTTTCTTGGTACCATTTTACCCTTCATTGTGTGATATCTTGGGATCATATCTTTGATAGCACGAGTAAGGACGTGCCCGATATGCGGCTTTCCGTTAGCCGTCGGGGGACCGTCATAGAAAACGTATGATTCACCCTTTTTTCGGGAATCAATACTTTTTTCAAAGATCTTGTTCTCTTCCCAGAATTTTTCGATCTGCTTTTCTCTCTGAACAAAGTTCAGATCAGTGGAAACCTTCTTGTACATTCCTATCTGTCCTTTCAAGATTTTACAATAAAAAAAGCTTCCGTCCCTGAAAAAAGGACGAAAGCATAGCTTACGCAACCACCTGTTTTCATCATACATGATAGTACGAGTCTTTCGTAACGAGAAAGAAAACGGCTTGGCTTACTGGTTTCAGCCTTGCAACTCGGGAGTGATCTTCTGCTGTTAGTACTTGTACCGCACTTTCACTGCCAGCGGCTCGCTGAAACTTTCCTTGAAAAGCATACTCTCTCCGTCAAAGTCTTTAACATATGTAAAAATTATATCACAAACATTTTTTCTTGTCAAGTTCAAAACCGCATTTTTAAAGGAAAAATAACATAATTAAGCATATTGGGTTGACAATAACTTGCAAAAATGATTGACAACACCGCTTGATTGTTATATAATTAAATAGTATGTAGTCATTATCAGTCTGAATTTAAAGACATTTGGCGTTTGAAAGGAGAGATCGTTTTGCTTTCGGTCATCATACCAAGCTATAACGAGGAAGGTAACATTGTCAATACAGCTGATGTTGTATCTCGTCTGCTTGAAGAAAACTGGATAGATTATGAGCTGATTTTTGTTAATGACGGCTCTAAAGACAAAACGTGGGAGCTTATTGATGAGCTTGCATCGACAAGAGATCATATAGTCGGTGTAGACTTTTCAAGAAATTTCGGTAAAGAAAGTGCTATTTTTGCAGGCCTTGAAACTGCAAAGGGCGATGCCTGCGTACTGTTGGACTGTGATCTTCAGTTCCCGCCGGAGGTCATCATAGATATGTATAACATCTGGAAGAATAATGATGTTGATATCGTTGAGGGGCGTAAAAAATCAAGGGGCAAGGAGAATATTGTATACAAAGCTTTTTCGCATCTTTTCTATAAAATGATAAATTCGTCCAGCGGACTTGATATGCGTGCAGCAAGTGACTTTAAGCTTATGGACAGATCAGTCGTTGATTCACTCAATGAGATGCCTGAAAGACTAACATTTTTCAGAGCTATGTCCAGTTGGGTAGGCTATAAGACCGAAAAAATATACTTTGATGTACAGGATCGTCAAGTGGGCGAAAGTAAGTGGACAGTGAGCAAGCTTATAAAGTTTGCAATCAATAATATCACATCATTTACTTCCGCACCGCTCCAGATAGTTACCGTCTGCGGCATTATCACATTTCTGATTTCTGTCATAATGGGCGTAAATACGCTTTACAACAAGTTCTGGGGAGATGCCTCAGCAGGCTTCTCGACAGTTATCATCTTACAGCTGTTCACATCAAGTATAATCATGTTCAGCCTTGGAATAATCGGATATTATATCTCCAAAATATATGAGGAGATAAAGCAAAGGCCAAGATACATAATCAGAAAGGTCGTTAAAAAAGACGATCATAACGTCGGAGGGCGTTTATGGAAGAAGTAATCAATAAAGCTGTCGCTGCTGAGGGAACGTTTTTACAGAAAATACGAAAGTGGTTTTATGATAAACGTTGGTATTTTCTTGCGTTTTTCCTCCCATCAGCAATACTGTTTGTAGCCTATGCCGTTTTTAAGGTCTACCCATTCGGAGATAATTCTGCGCTGGTGCTTGACCTGAACGGGCAGTATGTCTATTATTATGAAGCCTACCGTGATGCATTCTGGGGTGACGGCAGCTTCATTTATGACTGGTCAAGAAATCTCAGTGGTGAGATGTTTGGTGTATTTGCATACTATCTTGCCAGCCCGTTTATGCTTATAATCTATCTGCTGCCTCGTTCTATCATGCCGATGTCGATTATGATAATGCAGATCGCAAAAGTCGGCACAGCAGCTGTAACATTCAGATTTTTCCTCAAAAAAATATCACCGAAGCAGCCGAAGACGATCTCACTGGTCGTTTTCCCGACTGTATATGCGCTTATGTCATATATGGTAGTCCAGCTTATGGATCCTATGTGGCTTGATGCGCTTATTTATCTTCCGCTTATCTGCTGGGGTGTCCAGCGACTTGTCAATGAAGGTAAGATGATACCATATATTATTCCGCTGGCACTTATGTTCATAGCGCATTTCTATATTGGATATATGGTGGGGATCTTTACATTTTTCTACTTTTGTTATGCCTGTCTGTCCAAAGAAGGCAGGATCCTGCCAAAGCACTTTTTTGCTAAGTGCGGGTACTTTATAATAGGAACTCTCATTGCACTGATGTGCGCAGCTTTTGTCCTGATACCCGTATATAACTCGCTGAAACTCGGTAAATTTGATTTTACAAAGCCTGATTTTTCACTTGCTACTCAATTTGATTTTCTTACATTTATAACAAAGCTGTTTCCAATGAGCTATGATACAGTATATCCTGAAGGACTTCCGATGATATACTGTTCAACGGCTGTTGTTCTTCTTGTTCCTCTGTTCTTTATGAACACAAAGCTTTCTATCAAGGAAAAGACATCTAACGGTCTGCTCACAGCTTTACTTGTGATACTTATGTATATCAAGCCTGCCGATATGGCTATGCACGGATTCCAGGTACCACAGTGGCTTCCGTTCAGATATTCATTTATTTTCTCGTTTATGCTCATTTATATGGCTTTCAGAGCATTTGAAAATCTTGATGGGATAACGATGAAAAATGTAGGCGGGATCTATGCTGGTCTGATGATTTTCCTGTTCTGGTGCGAGCGTGAGAATTACGCTCATTTCCAGATCTTCGAGACTATTACTGTCGATGCCAAGAAATCGGTTGTGATACAGGGTATCTGGGTCGGAATGATCGCTTTGAGTATTCTTTTTGTGATGATCCATCTCCTCAGAAAGTACCCGAAATCAGCCATAGTCAGCTTTGTATTTGCGTGTGTAATGTGTCTTGAGCTTTACGCAAATACAGTCGATACGTTCCGAAAGATCGACAAGAATGTCGCATACAGCAAATGGTCTTCATATCAGCCGTATATGAGCGAGCTGAGAAATGCTGTCAAAGCATTGAAAAGCTATGATAAGGAGCCGTTTTACCGTATGGAAGCTAATTTCCACCGTACTGTCAATGACCCTATCGGAGCAGGATATGTGGGTGTCAGTCATTCAAGCTCAACTATGAATTCAGATGCATTGACTATGCTTCACAGGCTTGGATATGCCTATGGCGGACATTATACCAAATATGACGGAGCAACTTATATTACCGACGCCTTGTTTGATATAAAGTATCTTATGGAAAAAACGGGCAATACTAACTATGTTGACAGCAGGATCATTATTCCTAAGGAGTATAAGCTTGCAACACAGTCTGAACAAGGCGATACGACCTATAAATTCTATCGTAATCCGAATGCGATAGGTCTTGGAGTTGTAACCGGATCTGCAATTTTTGATACCGTTCTTTCCGATGAGGACCCGTTTGAAAACCAGAATCTGTTGTTCAGTGCTCTGCTTGGAAAGTATAAGCGGTATTTCAACAGACTTGATGCAAACGAAATAGAGACAAATAACCTTATCAGATCTACTCTGATCGACGGGCATACCAAATTCTCAGTCGATAATCAGAATATCACCGACTCTCATGTTGATTATCTTGTAGAGGTCAATACCGATACAGATGTTTATATGTTCTTACCGACATTGTATGAGCGTAACTGCAACATCTGGGTGCAGGACGAGAAACTATATCAGCAGGGAAGTCAGCCGATGGATTATGCGGGACAGTTCTTTGTCGGAGATAATTATTCGATATTTAATATCGGTCATTACACAAAGGGCTCAACTCTCAGAGTTCGTGTAACAGTTGATAATAAAGATAACGAAGCATTCTGGAAGGATTATATCTTCTGCAGCTTTGACTATGATGCTTTTGAGAAGGATTGTCAGATGCTGAAAGAGAATGCGATGAAAGTAACAAAGTTTGAGGATACCTTCCTTGAAGCAGAGGCTACATCCACACAGGACGGGCAGTATCTGTTCACGACCATTCCATATGAAGATGGCTGGACGATCACTGTCAATGGAACAGAAGTAAAGTACGAAAAAGTCGTTGAAAGTCTTATCGCAATTCCGCTTGAAAAGGGGAATAATACTATAACCTTCCGGTTCATGCCTAAATATCTGATACACTCGTTTATAATAACCGGATTTGGTGTGGTACTTCTTATCCTTGTCTTTATTGTTGAGATCAGGAAGATCAATGTTTCTGCAAAGATCTCCAAACTGTTTGGTTCAGCTGCCATCAAGATAGAAGATGCAATTTCAGCAGATGACGAAGATCAGGATGATGTTGATGAGACCAGTACAGGTGATGAGACCGGTCCGGATACTGATACTGATACTGATACTGATGCAGAGGTCGATCCGCCTGATAACGAATCATCAGCTGCCGATGATACTAACGAACATCAGGATGAACACTGACTTCCAAATTGTTTCATTTTATGACCTATTTTGTGAATATTTTTCACTGTTTGCTATTGACAAAGGTTATTATATGAGTTAGAATATTAGAGGTGAGATGATTCTCACCTCTGATTTTTGTTTATGAAAGGAATGTCAATGCTATGGACGCAAAAAAAGCAGCTTATAAAAAGCTTACAAACGCCAACGGTATGATCAGAGCCTTTAGTATCATCGCCTTGATCCTCAGTATGATCGGTGTGCTTCTTGAGCCTGTCGGAAAACTCATCTATAATATGATCTTCACTAGAAAGATAGATTATTTGTTTGTCGAGGGAATCAAGAATTATATCAAGTTTTCTGAGATCTTTTTTGTTTTGTTAGCAATGTCAGTTGCCCTTATGATAGCTGCTTTCAGTTCAAAGACTAAGAAGAATATCGGTCAGGGATTCAGCTCGCTTTTAGTGCTTGTTCCTGCTATATCGGCTGTTGTTCCGTTTATGGATATGCTGGACTATTTTGATTCCGGAGCATTCAAGTTATATATGAAAAGCGCCGATAACCTTAAATATCGTGGTATTATTTATCTGAGCTATTACATTATCGTTATCGCTGTTGCCGTTATGTTCGTGATATGCGGAATCGCACTGCTTGTAAAGGCTTCCGGTGAGAAAGCAACCGAGATCACGGCTGTTCCCCGAAAGTCAAAGAAAAATCCTCAGCAGGGATTTAATCCGCAGGGTCAGTTTATTCCACAAAATGGCATTAATCCACAAAACCAGTTCAATACGAACAATCAGTTTTCACAGCCCGGTTTCAACGACCCGGGAAATGCAGCTGCCGCAGCTGCGTTTGCTATGCCTTCAAGCGATAATGCAATCAAGCCTGACAGCAATACATTCGCTCCAGCACCGCAGACTGCTGAAAATAAGTTCGTGCAAAATGATCCAAGCACATTTGCTCCAGCAAACAATAATGCTGTAATGGCTAGCGCTCCGATACCAGAGACTGTTAAGAACGAAGCTTCAGCCGTTATTCCGCAGCATGATGCAAATGACGCATCAGACGGTCTGCAAAAGGTTTGTCCGGATTGCGGAACAGTTCTTGCCCCGACAGCAAAATTCTGCAAGCATTGCGGCAAAGCTGTCTGAACAATTAATTATATCATACCAAGGTGCATCGTACAGCGGTGCACCTTTTAAATTTCGACTTGTTATTGACAAAAACGAGATAAAGGAATATAATAATTATGTATAACTAAACTCTTGATAGGAGCAAGCGATCAATGAGCAGATCACGAAAAAGAAAAGCACCGATCGTCGCAAGAATAAGTCCTGGCGGTGCTGTTGCAATAATAATTATGGGTATATTTGCAATGTGCCTTATTGTTATAGTATCAAAAGCTGTTTTTGTCAGCAATTCCAAAGATGTCCCGGAGGGTATTGATACTGCAACTATTGCAGGATCAAATGTACAGCCGGCAGATAGCAGCGGCGAATTGAGTGCGGCTGTTACTACCACCGTGACTCAGGCGACATCTGCACCTCAGTCTTCCACCGAGCAGCAGACGACTACTGAAAAACAGGTTGTAAAGATGAAGATCGTTGATGTTACATATCTAAAGGCTGAGCCTGATGAAGAATCTGAAAACGTGATGTATCTGTCGCCTAACATTGAGGTCGATGTTCTTGAAACTCTTGACAGCGGCTGGACAAAGATAACATTTCTCAATGTGACCGGTCAGCTTACAGGATATGTCCAGACAAGTTTCCTTTACTGATGAGCAGACAAAAATATAAGTACCGCATTGATGAACGTACAATAATAACATTTACGCTTGATGTCAGACGCAGAAAGAGTATGTCTATAGCTTTCGTCGATGGGGAGATCGTTGTCCGTGTACCTTATGGTGTCACCAATAAGCAGATAAACGATCTGTTGATTTCAAATGCGGACTGGATAAGAAATAATATGCTTTTGCAGCAAAATCGAATCGGTCTTCCAAAAACATATCTGAATGGGGAAAGGATAAGTCTTGTCGGCAAAACCTATGTGTTGCGATTTTTAAACAGTGATACATATTTTGCTCCTTTTCTTGATGATGTATCTTTGAATGTTGCGGTTTGCAGGGACTATCCTGCGGATTTTTCCAGAAAACAGATCGACAGTTTTATTGAAAAACTTGCAAATGATGTTATAACACAAAGAATGAAGTATTGCTGCGATATCTCAGGACTTAGTCCATCAAAGGTCTCTTTGCGATCAATGACCTCTCGGTGGGGCTCGTGCAGCGCAAACGGCAATATTTCAATTAATTATAAGCTGATACAGTTTCCGGTAGAGTGTATTGATTATGTGTGTATACACGAACTATGTCATCTTAAACATATGGATCACAGCAAGGATTTCTGGGCATTGGTCGAAAGCCTCTGTCCGGAATGGAAATCGCTTCGTGACCGAATGAAATACTGAAAACAGCTGTGAGTCGGGTTAAATGCCCGGCTCTTTTTTATTTGCGGAATAAACAAGGAAGTGTCTGAATATATTATCTTAGCAGGCAAAACTCAACGAAATTATAGGAGGCAAAGAAATGTTTACAACTCAACTGAAAGTCGATAGGGAGACTTTTTCTGCGGCTTCAACGGTGCTGGATACATCCGTTGAACAGTCCGTGGAGAAGGATTTCGTACTTCCTGATTATTATGCAGATATATTCAGGATCCTCAAATGCATTGTCAATGCAAGAGTGCTTTCTCAAACGATAAACGGCGGGAAGCTCTCGTTTGAGATGTGTGTGACCGCAAGAGTTCTATACTGCTCAGAAAATGACAGTAAGGTAAACTGTATCGTTCAGAATATGAACTATACAAAGTCTGTTGATATTGGCGATAACTGCTCAAATCCAAGTATCAGCATCACACCACACTGTGACTATGTCAACTGCCGTGTGATAAGTCCCAGAAGACTCGATATCAGGGGAGCAGTCACATCAAGGATAAAGGTCAGCTGTGAGAAAAAACAAAGTATCGTTACCGATGCTCAGGGCTGTAATATTCAGCTTAGAAAGCAGCTGCTTACATATCCCTCAAAGCGTCTGACAGCAGATAAACGTATAACGCTGATAGAGGAGCTTGAGCTTGCATCAGATAAACCGCCAGTGGATCAGGTCGTGAGAACAGACTGCTTCATTGAGCCTTCTGAACAAAAGATTATAGCAGGAAAACTCGTAACAAAGGGCAATGCACAGATCTCAATGTGTTATTCTTGCATTAATACGTCCGGAGAAGAAACGCTTGAAAATATGCGGTTTTCGATCCCTTTCAGTCAGATAATCGACATTGACGGTATTGATGAAAGCTTTGAAGCATCAGTAGAGATCACCCCTTCAGGGTGTGAGATAATGCCGTCTGCCGGATCACAATCGTCACTTGAATGTGAACTTGTGATGTTTGTAAACTGTGTTGCAGTAAAATACGAGACCGCTGAAGTTGTCACCGATGCATATTCGACTTGTTATGAATGTGAGATAAAAAGCAGCGAGGGGAGCATGGAAAGCGTTCCGATCAATGTTATGCAAACTGTTGTTTCTAAAGCTAAAGCATTGTATCCCGATGAGAGTATCAGATGCGTATATGACAGCTGGGCAAACGTTGAAAACACCAATGTAAGCTACGATCCCGATAAAAAGGTATTCATAGTAAGCGGAAATACTAAGTTCAGCGTTCTTGCCAAAAGCGAAAGTGACCAGCCTGTGTTTTTGGTCGCAGAAGAGCCGTTTGAACAGGAAATATCAGCACCCGAGCAGCTTTCACAGCTTAATGACCGTAAGTGCGAACCATATGTCAGCGTGAAAAACTGCGAGTACACAATGCCGGATGATAATAGTATTGAATTAACAGCTGAACTTGTTATAAGAGCTTCAATGTCTGCAAGTGCAGCAAAACAGATCGTCAGCGATATATCTGTTCTTACTGACAAGCCAAAAGAGAAAAACGGTGATTGTGCGATAAAGCTTTGTTATTGCAGCGAGCAGGAGGATATCTGGGAGATCGCAAAAAGGTATTCCACATCGATCAGTGCGATCCTGGAAGAAAACGAGCTGAACGATGAGAACGCCGCTCGAAGCGGTATGCTTCTTATCCCTTTGATAAATTAGGAGGTATAGAATATGGCAAAAGATATTTATGAGGATATTGCCGCAAGAACAGGCGGTGATATATACATCGGAGTTGTCGGTCCTGTCAGAACAGGTAAATCCACATTTATCAACAGATTTATGGAGCAGTTCGTTATACCTAATATTGAGAGTGATTTCCGAAAGGAACGAGCTATTGACGAACTTCCGCAGTCAAGTGCAGGCAAAACGATAATGACGACCGAACCCAAATTCGTTCCCGAGGAAGCTGTAAGAATAACGATAGACGGTTCAGCAAGCTTTAATGTCAGAATGATAGACTGTGTAGGCTATATAATCCCAAGCGCCCTGGGGTATATCGAAAATGATGCACCGAGAATGGTCGACACCCCTTGGTTTGACGAACCTGTACCATTCAATATGGCTGCTGAGGTCGGTACAGAAAAGGTTATAACTCAACATTCGACAATAGGGCTTGTGGTAACCACGGACGGCAGCATCACCGATCTTCCGAGAGAAGAATATGAGGAATGTGAACAGCGTGTTATAAATGAGCTTCAGAGCATAAATAAGCCGTTTGTAGTGCTTATGAACTGTGTAGAACCGCAGTCAAAAGAGATCAGAGAGCTTTGCAGGGAGCTTTCAGAGAAATATGAAGCTCCCGTGCTGCCGGTCAGCTGTATCGACCTTGACGAAGATGATATCAGAAGCATTTTAACACAGGTTTTGTATGCTTTTCCTGTAAAAGAGATCAATATCTCAATGCCTAACTGGATCAATTCGCTTGAAAAAGGTCATTGGCTGAAAGATGCAATTTACAGTCATATCAGACAGACAGCTGCATCTGTCAGAAGCCTTCGTGATATAGGAGATCTTGCCGACAGGATAGCCGATTGTGAATATATCACCGATGCTGGCGTTGCAGAGATAGACCTTGGGAACGGAATTGCAAGAATAAATGCAGCTTTGCAGCATTCATTGTTTTTCAAGATCATTGCTGAGGTGACAGGACTTGAGGTGAATGATGAAAATGAGCTGATGAGCAGAATATTTGAGCTTGTTAAGGTTAAAAACCGTTTTGATAAGTTTTCAAACGCCCTTGATGAAATGGAAGCAACAGGATACGGTATCGTTATGCCATCAATGGAGGAGTTATCACTTGACGAGCCTGAGATAATCAAGCAGGGAAGCAAATACGGTATACGTCTGAAAGCGACTGCACCGGCGATACATTTGTTAAAAACTACTGTAAACACCGAGGTCGCACCGATCGTCGGCAGCGAAAAACAGTCAGAGGAGCTTGTGCTTTATATGCTCAATGATTTTGAAGACTCTCCTGAAAAGATATGGGAATCAAACATTTTCGGTAAATCACTTCACGAACTTGTAAATGAAGGGCTGCACGCAAAAATGGGTAAACTTCCGTCTGATGCAAGAAACCGTCTGAGGGAAACTATCGAGAGAATGATAAATGAAGGCTGTTCAGGTCTGATCTGTTTTATTCTCTGATTTTCAGTCTGATTTCGTTGAGATTACAAAAACAGTCCGGTGCTGTTAGTTTCAGTACCGGACTGTTTTTAGCATTCTATTGAGCTGTAATAGGCTTCAAGTTTTGGCTTTGCTTTAATATAGTAAGGTTCAAGCGATTTGTCAAACTGATTGCCCATACCTTCCATTATTATCTTATCAGCCTGTTCAAACGACATTTTTTCTTTGTAAACACGCTTGCTGACCAATGCGTCATACACATCGGCAATAGCCATTATACGAGCTTCAAGCGGTATCTCTTCACCCTTGAGTCTATCAGGATATCCCGAGCCGTCCCAGCGTTCGTGATGAAAGTGCGCAACATTTTCAGCAATAGTATGGAACTGAATATCCTCTGTTCCTTCAAGTATCTGATGCACGATTTTTGCGCCTTCAGCAGCGTGAGTTTTCATGATCGCAAATTCTTCATCGGTAAATCTTCCCGGCTTACGCAAAATAGCATCGTCAACTGCGATCTTGCCCAGATCGTGCATCGGAGCGGCTTTTATGAGCTTTTTATAGAACTCATCAGACAGATCTTTGAATCGATCTTTTTTCATTTCATCCGTCAGCAGTTTTACACCCTCGCTTGTACGTTTGATGTGACCGCCTGTTGAGTTGTCACGGCTTTCGACCATAGCTGCCATTCCAAGGATAAGCTTGTCGTGCATCTCAACGATATGAGCTGTTTTCTGTGCGACTTCATTTATAAGTTCATCATTGAATGAGTCAATCAGTTTTATGTACTGCTGGTTTTTGGTATCATCTGTTATATAGAATTGATATCCTCTGTTCTTTCTGCCGTCAAACAGATACACGATTTCGATAAGAAATACTTTGTCGTTTTTGTCGTAGTATATCTTGTTTTTGGAATTATCTTTTTTGAAATCCTCCAGCCATTTCAAAGCTGTGGTCTTCATTATTTCAAGATTATTGATCGGCTTGTCAACAGTAAGCTCGTAAAGCTCAGGGAAGATCCTCTTTGCAGTTTTATTGCTTCCAAGGTATCTGAATCTGAAATCGAACGAAATAAAACCTGTCGAACCCGATTCTACCATTGAATCTATCGCCGTATCGGATATATCATATAATGTTATCTTGTAAATGATTATAAGATACATTATCTGACCGAAAACATACGCCGCAGGGAGAAGTTCTACACCTTCCACAAGCTGTTTGCCGGCAAAGTAAGCAAGCATCGCCACAAGCTCGGACAGACACAGAAGGTATATCATCGTTCTTGATACCTGGTTTTTACGGAAATAGCTGTATACAGTTGCAATGATACTCATTGCAAAATACGTTATTACGATGACTACAAAGACATTGTGCATGAAACTATATGTCTTGTTTATCTTAACGACATCACCAACGATCTCAAATGACATATCTTTTTTGTAGAAAATGTCAGAATAGCCGATCGACAACACAGAAATGTAAATGATCGTGCTTATAGTCATCAAGGTGACTCGTATGAACCTGCTCAGCTTGATATGGCAAAGGCTGAATACCATGAACATTATGAACATCAGCAAAAAGCATCCGCCAATATATGCGATCTTTTTTCCTGCAATAGCTTCCTCAAGGCTTGTAGCTCTTGCAAACATGGAAAATCCAAGATTTGTTATAGGAACAAGCACAAACACCAGTGAAATATGAATATCAAAGTGTTTATGCCACATTGCAAGGTAAATTATAGATAGAACCAGCGAAATCGCAAGCATCGTATCATAGAATAAAGACACTTATCCGACCTCCTTTTTATCAACTGACATATAGTTGATGGTTGTTCATATTCTATTATATTATACCAAAACACCTGTTGATTGTCAATAGTTTTCCGCCTGTTCACGCTTGTTTGTGCACCAAAAAGCACCTTTTACGAATGCATTGTGCATTGCAAAAGGTGCTTGTAAGATCAGAGCTTTTTATAAATTACCAAAGACTGGCGGTTCTGAAGAGTGTATATCTTCATGAAATGGCTGAAAGAGTGACGAACTGTAAATCCCCAGCCTACATCAGCGATGATGAACTGATTGGTGGTCTCATCATAGCCGGTGATAACCGAGCCATGCTGATGAGCGACCCAAGTAAGGGTGTATGTACCTGTACCGTCGTGGGTATATCTTTCGCCTCTGTTTATCGTGAAATTGGTGTATGATGACGGATCGTTGCCTCTTGTTATCCACCAGATCACCAGACTGTGTCCAAGCTCCAGCTCGTGCTTGATGCCTTCAAGATCAAGTCCGTCAGATGTGTTTATCGAGCCCGTGTCAAGCTTGTACCAGCACATATTCTTGTTGTTGTCGGTGTGAACGTCGATCTGATACTGATCTCTTACGCCGATAGATTTGAGATATTTGTTAGTTGTTTCTGCAAGTGCAGGAGCCATAACACCATAACCGTAATCAGTATATGGATTACCCCAGGAGGCGTAATTCGGATCTCCCACATAGTTTGGGAGAATAGTCAGGTACTTATCAGCGAGCAGATTCTTTGTACAGGGGAGTTTCAGTCCTCTGTTGAGCTGTGTTGCGAGTGCGGTAGTCTCACACCCTGTCGGCAACGGACTTCCGCCCTCCCAGCCAAGCTGGCTTATCGGACCGAAATTCAAGTTCATATATCCGCCAAACTGGCTTGCCTGGACATATCCGATGCTCGTGTTGTTAGTGCCGGGAACATAGACCCTGTACCAGCTGCTTGAATATTTTCCTTTCTGGGTGAGTACAACACCTGCCTGACCATAATAAAGCACAGCAGATGATGTGTTTGCTGATGCATAGATCCTGAAAGCGGTTTTGCTCTTAATTGTTGAGTCGGTCGCATCGGAGAAAACAGCCTCTTTTGTAGTGCTGTATGCATTGATTATTCCGCAGACTTTGAAGTTATATCTTGTGCTTCGTTCAAGCCTGTTGAAAGTATAGCTGTTTGCATTGGTTGTATAAGATCGCCACTGACCGTCCTTGTAGATAGAAACTCTGTATGAGGACACACCATACTGTTTTTCCCATTTTAGTTTGATGTAATGCTCACCCGATTCGCTCAGCAGCATATTGGGTGCCTGATTTATGTTTGTTACTATCTTTGCAGAAGGTGAGTAACCACCGTAGTACGCATTTCCGGCGCTGTCAACAAACACAGCTCTAACTTTATATTCATTATTGTTGCTTCCTGAGGCTCTTGTATCTGAATAAGAATTAGTCGTGCTCGTACCGATGAGATCGTATCTGCCGGATATCAGCTTGAATATCTGATAGTAGCTGCATTTTACAGAACTCCAGCTGAGAACTGTTGATGCTGCGTTTGAACTTGCAGAAAGGCTCTTTACTGTTTCAGGAGCAGTTCCTGCGGCAGCGACCATTGTTTTTGATCCGGCTACCACGTTCCCATCAGCTGATAGTGCATCTACGCAGAATGTGTAGCTCGTTGCGGCAGCACCTTTAACTGTATATGATAACTTGTCTGTTACAGCGATTATCTTTTTATCAGGTGAGATCGTGCTTATGCGGTACAAAGATGCACCTTTCACCGTGTTCCATTTAAGAGTTATGCTGTTTCCATCAGTCTTTGCTGTTGCAGGAGAACTGAGGATCATCATAACCGAGTTATTGCTGATAAGACCGGTCCCGCCAAGAATTGCGACATAGTTGATGTCAGACTTTGAAGCATAGTTCCTTGCTTGAGTTGTAGCATTATCAGCAGTAAGTATCAGAGGACTGTTATAGCTCATAGCCAGCGGACCTCCGCACAGCCCATCAGGAAAATTCATTCCATAAGCAAGTACCATAGTTTTTGGCTTTGAAAAATACTTTGATGCAACGTTTACAGATGTTTCATATCTGTTTGCGCCGCCAATTCTTGATACGGATGTATAGAGACCTTTGAGCTGAGTCTGGATATCGTCGCTGACTGCAACTTTTCCGCCGATTATAGTAGCCTTTGTACCGCTGAGAGTTCCTATAAATGATCTTTGATTGGAATTAAGCGTCTTGCCGTTTACAAGAAGTATAGGCTTTCCGACTGCGGAAGCCGATAATGCATCAGCATAATTGATACCCGATGCAACAAGCAGCTCCTGATTTGTCACGCCGGCCTCTTTCAGTACCAGCAAATTTGTTAAATACCTGTCAGGACCACTGACTCTGACAACATTATAATTCTTGAGTTTATCCTGAGTTTGCTGAGAAACAGCTTTTGTTCCGCCGATGATATAAACCGTTGCATTTTCTTCGGCATTATCTCCGATATATTTTACCAGCCTGTCAGTGATAACATCAGCCGGTGCGGTTATAAGCAGGGGAGCGTTCCTCACCTTTGCAAGATATGCTGCTGATAGTGCGTCTGCCGAGTCAAGCCCGGAGGCTACGATAACGCTTGGGAACTTCTTGTTGCCGTTATTGGCTTTAAGCGTATCTGCGATCTTGAATGCAGTCTCGTATCTATTACTGCCATAGATCCTCTGAGTTGCCCTTGCAATAGTCTGTGTTTCTGTTTTTCCGCAGTGCAGGCAGCTTCTTGACATCTGACCGTCAGATATCGGCGTGGAAGGCTTTGCAGTGCTCCAGCCAGAGAACTTGTGAGCATTCTTGTCAACCGGTATAGACCTGCTGACCTGAAGCTTGCATTTGCTGCAATAACCGCTTTGAGTACCTTCCTGCGAACAGGTCGCCTCCTTTGTGGTGACCCACTTTTCAACACTGTGATCGCACTTGATTATATCATATTCAAATTCGTTTTGTTCAGCATATTTCTGCGCAGCAGAGCCTTCATAGCACAGGACCATAAATGTGCTGATCTTTTCATATCCGTTTTGTGTACGCTTGTATCCAAATGCATGATCGCCGATGATTTTTACACCCGAAGGCACACTTACACTTTTTTGCTGTTCAAGATTTGAAAAAGCATCGCTT
The DNA here is from genome assembly GCA_902787825.1 of uncultured Ruminococcus sp. Classification (GTDB taxonomy): domain Bacteria; phylum Bacillota; class Clostridia; order Oscillospirales; family Ruminococcaceae; genus Hominimerdicola. The sequence continues at coordinate 221,424 of CADAHS010000001.1, forward strand.
TTAATGGCTGTAACTGCTTTTGCATCTATCGTTTCAGGTATTACGATCTCTGAAGACGTGCCTTTGTATTTTGTCAGCGAAACAGTTCCGTCATTGAGAATTTCGTATTCATAGTCTGCAAAAACAGCAGCATTTGCAGTTATCGACATATGTTCAGATATTACGTCCAGTCCCGGAGTAAATCCTGCGCCAAAGGTTATAGCCAATGACAATGCCAGTGTTACAACTTTTTTCATCTTATGTCCTCCATCAATATATTGTCAATATATTATTATACAATAGTACTATTTTAAAGTCAATATCGTTATAATTACAAATTAATCTCGATTTTTCAGGGCGATTTGTATGAATTATCGTATTATCAGGCTCTGAATATGTATTTTTTATTAAAATTAACGTATTTCTTGACAAATCGTAACAGCTATGATAAAATAGAAATAAATAAATGAAATATATTACAGTCAGATTGGAGGAAGCCATTATGAGTGATAAGATAATAGATAATCAGACAAATAGATCCTGCTGTATCCTGGGTAGTGCAGATGTGCGTGAAAAAATCAGTCAGTGCTGTAATGATGACAGCGGTATCCTTATGCTGATCGGTCTTGACACCTGTGCAAAACAGAATGATGCTGAGGTTTTTGCTTGCTTTGAAGGGATCCTGAAAGAATCAGTTTCTGAAAATGATATTATCGGAAAGGCAGACAGCGGGGAATACGTTGTTTTCTTCAGATTTCAGATCGATCCGCTTTTCCCGGGCAAGTTCACAGTTTCCTTGAATGAGGGGATTGAAAAAGCTGAGAACATGAACGGCATTGGTGTGTGGACAGGCTCAGTGTTTGTTCCGGAAAACGGTAAGGATTATGATGAGCTTTATAAACTTGCAATGAAGGCACTTGAAAGTGTTAAGGCAGAAAAAAAGCACGATGCAGCAGTATATAGCCAGTACAGCAAGTTTTCTGAGTGGCGTCGTGACCTTGCCGCAGCAAGCAAGCTTTTTGATGAAAATGATATCAGCAACGGTGCCTGTCGTATAGGTATGAATGGCTTTGGTCCTATATATCGTTATTTCGTAAGATATGTGCAAAGCTATTGCCGCAGTGCGTTCAAAATGCTTTTCACGCTTAGCTGTATAAAAGAGCCATATAATGGTATGGCTTATATTTCAGAACGATTTTCAGAGCTTATCGCTCAAAAACTCAGAAAGAGCGATCTGCTTGTTCAGCTCAGTGATGACCAGTTTTTCCTCGTTCTTCCCGAGATAACCGAACAGGACGCTCACAAGCTTGCTCAGCGTATTGTAAGTATCTGGAAGAATTCGGACTTCAGTGATGGGATCGAGCTTCAGTATGAGGCTGAGCAGATACCAATTAATATTGATGGTCAGAAGCATTATCGTTCATCAGATATGTAAAATTTAAAAAGGAGAGCAGATGCTCTCCTTTTTTATGTTGATTCAGTTCAGATCAATAAGCATACAGTTTATTCCGTAAGGCGTTATGTCAATAAATGCACATGAGGGCGGAAGACCGTCTTTGGGAAGAGAAGCACTTCCCGGATTGAGGAGATATATTCCGTTTATCTCCTCAAAATATCTCTTGTGGGTGTGACCGAACAATGCGATCATCGCATTTTCTTTCTTAGCATTTTTGAGAATCAAATCAGTCGTTTCCGAGGCTTTATATAAATGTCCGTGAGTCATATAGATCCTCGTATTGAAAAGCTCTACCACAGCAGATGTCGGAGCCGCTGTTTTATCACAGTTGCCTGCAACGCAGAAGATACTTTTTTCCGGATATTTTGATTTCAGTATATCTATTTCATGTATGCCGTCACCAAGGAAAATAAAGTGTTCGCACGAATTGTTATCCTGAATGATTTTGTCCGCTGCGCCCTGGTTTGAGTGAGTATCAGAAAAAACGATAACCCGCATGATTATCCCTCCCTTTATCTGGTCATTTTTTATTATTTATTATTGTATCACATTATTTCAAAACTTACAAGTGACTTTCTGCAATTTGCTGAAAAAATTATATTAAAAAAATATCGGATTTTTTAAAAAAAGGTATTGCATATTCACAAAAAAAATGTTATATTATTTTATTATAGGTCTGATCATTCAGCCGTAATCTGCGGGAAAGGGGAGTGCCTTGTGAAAAAATATGCAATTTATAAGTCTGAAACAGGCTATTATTATAATGAATATCACGACACTCTTGAGTCCCTGAAGGGTACAAAGTTTGAGAACATTATTGACGAAAGCAGGCTGCCTGTCATAATTACCGGCGACGGCGGATATTTCCATTTTACAGGTAACGACTATATGTTTGACAGGATAGTTGAATGTGAAGGTTGTCCTCTTGAACTTGAAGAAATGTTTTTTAAGAATCAGGAGACTTTCAAACTTGGCTGGATGTCCCCGGAGGGTGATACTTATTCATGCAATTATACCAATCACACTAAAGCGGCTGAAATGCTTTGCGAAAAGTATTTTCCTGATGAAAAGTATCCTGAAAGAGCATTAGGGAAAGCCGGCTGGCTGAAAATAATTGATTCCTGGGACGGAACACAGCGTGAGCACGGTCAGTTCGTTTATTCATTGACTGGCAAAATTACAAAAAAGCAAGCAGACAGGCTGTTCGATCTCGGACTGTATAATAATGAAGAAGTCCGTAAAATGATAGCTGACTGTGAGGATACATGGTAAATACGCCATTTTACAGAGCAGGTGTTCTTTACTGCTCTGTTTTTTGTGCAAATTTCCGTTTTTATTATAAAATCAATAAATAACTTGATTTTTCTATCAAGTTGTGATATAATATCAAAGTATTATGCAGATGTACCCAAGTGGCTGAAGGGTCCGCACTCGAAATGCGGTAGGACGGCAATCCCGTCGCGAGAGTTCAAATCTCTCCATCTGCGCTTGCACACGCCCTTTGCATTAGCAGAGGGCGATTGTGTTTTTTACAAAATGAAGAATTGTAGGAGGTAATCAACATGAAAAAGTCGATCATGGCTAAGGCTGCAAGCATTATCCTTGCATCATCTCTTATGCTGGGTATGACCGCCTGCGGCGACAGCAGCAAGTCCGAGGACAACAGCACTGCATCAAGCGCAGCTGCATCATCATCTGAATCTGAGAATAAGGAGATAACCGGAAAGACAAAAACATGGGGTGTGTTCACTGTTCTCGTTCCTGACGGCTGGACGCTCAGAAAGGGCGATGCTCTTGATGAGAACGACCAGAGTGTATGCTCTGTCAAAAAATCTGATTTTTCGTACTTTGATCTCAAAAGCGAAAAGGACGATGTTATGAAGCAGAAGTATGATTACAACAAAAAGACATACACTGATCAGCAGAAGGATCTGCCTGCAACAAAGGTCGGCGACATCGAGTGGAACGGCTTTGAGTACGGCGGAGACTTCAACAAAGGCTTTGAGCTTTACGCAACCGTCAATGGCAAGAACATCAGAGTTTCTTCCTGCGGCTTCAAGTTTGACAGTCCCGAGGCTAAAGCAGTCCTTGGCTCGATCAAGCTCGGATGATAGATACACATTCAGCAGTCCTCTTATGAGGGCTGCTTTTTTGATGGCTGTCACTGTTGTCTCGCCGACCAATATGTAAAGTTTTTCGCTTTACATATTGAATTTTACTTTAAGATCTCTGATAATTCTTTGTCTGTATTCCTTGCCAGACATGGCATTCTTAATTCGTTGCTTTTGTTGATACCAACAGTTGAAACAGCGCTGTTGCCGAGGATAAGACCTGCTTTAAAGCCAAGATCCTTGACAAACCTTGAGCTTGAATATGATGCGGCTTTGTCAGGATATGTAAAGACGGTCGATTCAAAACCGCAATAATCTGCAAACAGACGCTGTAATCTGTCAATGTCTGCGATTATCCTGCACTGGTAATCTTCATAGCTTTCGTTCTCCTTTTGAGCGAATCCGTTGCTTGCGTGATATGAAAACGTTTCGTTTGAGATCTCTACGAGTCCCGAGTCGTGAAGCTGCTGGATTTGTTCCCATCTCAGAAAAGTCGTGTTATCGTCCGCACTGTTTGAAGCAAGTTCGGACTGTTTACCGCAGACAGATATCACTGCTTTAAAATAATATTTTTTTAGTATCGCAAGCAGCTGTGTGTAATAGCTGCTGTATCCGCCTTCAAATAATAGTACTATCGGTTTTGTGGGAAGCTTTTTGTCGCTGCTCAGGCTTTCTGCAACATCTGAAGCGAAAACAGGGGAGTATCCCTTGTTTACAAGAAACTTTATATCTGATTCTATCTGTTGTATGCTTGTTTCATTGCCATTGATGTTATATGCTAAAATCGGTACCTCACCGCTGATATGACCTGAACTTTCTATTACCCCACTGTGAAGTACCATGATCGCTGAAATAACACAAAATATAAAAATCAGACAAGCTATTGCCGCTTTTACTTGTTCTTTTGACTTTAATATCATACTATCACCACTTATCGTTCATTTGTTAAATCTTATGATGAAGAGTGAATAAAAATTACAAAAAAATATCTGGGGTACTATTGCAATTTTTGTGCAAATGTGATATAATAAATAAAATTATTGCAGTGCATTTTTGAATTTGTTTAATAGTAATAAATTAGGGGTGGTTTTATGTCGTGGTTGCCAAACTGGGCAAAGATCGTTATTGCTGTTGCATCGGTCATATTCTTTGTGATAGCATTCATCTTTTCTTTCAAGGGTAGTAAGTTCCTTAAATCTTTGAAATCCAAACTGACAATAGCAGTAGTAGCTGTTGCTATCGTACTTGTTGGCGTGCTTATGTTCGTGTCAGTAAGTTTCGTGAACAAGGCATCTTTAGAAACACTCGCCAATACTATCATGCCTATCACCAACAGTACTGCAAGCTATTTTGACCAGTCTGTTGTCAGACTTGGTGAATCGCTTGATGAAACACTCAGAAGCAGCGCTGTTACGACCCAGTCTACCGTTTCAGGAATGGTAAATTCAACTAAGACAAAGTTTCCGCTGAATGTAAACGACAGATTCAATGTTGCGCTTTCTGATCTTTGCAGTGTATATGCATTTGACGAAAACGGCTCTGTGCTCAATTCATCGGGTGATTCTTCGGTAGATGTTAAATCTGTGATCCAGCTTCAGCATGTGAGAGATTCTCTTGATTCTGACAAGCCGATCATAACAAAGTGCACAAAGACCGATAATATGATGTGCTTTGCTATCCTTAGAAAAGTAAAAAGCCCGGAGACTAAAAAGGACATTTCTATCGGTATCGTTCTGAATGGTTATGCATTGTCAAGAATACTTGAAAAGACAGCTCTGAGCGAAATGGGAGAGTTTTATCTTGTTGATGATGGAGGAAATATCATAATTCATCCGACGATGAATTCATCTTATTTCAAATATGAAAATCCCATTACATTAGGCAAAGAAAACAAGGATTATTCTGACGCAAGCTCTGCATTTGAAGAAATCGTAAAGTCTGATTCAGGCTATGTTACATTTTCATATGACAAAAAAGACCTTATCGGCGGCTATTCTAAAGTTTCGATCTTTGATGCCAAGCTTGTGATGATAAGCAACACCGATGAGTACACAAAGACATCCATGTATGCTCTTGAAAGTTTGTTATTTGTAAGTATTATCCTTCTTGGAGTTTCAATGATCGCAGCAACTATTTTTGCCGGAAGGATCTCCAAGCCTGTTATTTCTACGACCGAACGTATCAGAGGTCTTGCACAGGGCAACCTTACTGATCCTGTTGACGTCTGGTACTCAAATGATGAGCTTGGTGTGCTTTCTAACTCTCTTGACGAAACCGTGCTCAGTCTCAGACAGTACATTAATATTATCACCATTGCTTTGACAAAGATCTCGGAAGGTGACCTCTGTCATAAGATGGAGGGAACGTTCAAAGGTGATTTCCATAAGATCAAGAGTACGTTCAATGACATTCTCAGCGCATTGTCAGATACATTTGCAGCTATCAACTTGTCGGCAGAACAGGTGAACTCCGGTGCAGTTCAGGTATCTGATTCGGCACAGGCTCTTTCACAAGGCTCAACTCAACAGGCTTCCGCTATCGAGGAGCTCTCTGCAACGCTCAGTGATGTATCCAAACAGACACAGCAGAACTCTGTTGACGCAAAGAATGCTTATAACATAGTCATGGAGAATACCACCGCTATAAACAGATGTAACGATGATATGACAAATATGCTGAACGCTATGAACGAGATTCATGATACCTCATCTGAGATCGCAAAGATCATCAAGGTCATTGATGACATTTCGTTCCAGACCAATATCCTTGCTCTGAATGCCGCTGTTGAGGCTGCAAGAGAAGGTTCCAAGGGCTTTGGTGTTGTTGCAGATGAAGTAAGAAGACTTGCTTCAAGATCAGCAGAAGCAGCCAAGCAAACTGCTCAGCTTATTGAAAATTCGTCTATCGCCGTTGATAAGGGTTCAAGGATAGCAGAAGATACCGCTGAATCGCTCGGTGAGATCGTTAAAAAATCTGAAGAGATCACAACACTTGTTAAAAATATCACCGAGGCTTCCGAAGCTCAGGCTGAAGCTATCGTTCAGATCGACACCGGCGTTGACCAGATCTCCTCTGTCGTTTCAAAAAATACATCAACCGCAGTTGGTTTTGCTTCTGCAAGTGAGGAGCTTTCAAGCCAGTCACTTATACTCAAGAATATGATCGCAAGATTCAGGCTCTCTGAAAATGAGTCTGCTGATGAACCTGCTGAAAACCATCCATACGTTAAGCCTAATAATTTTGAATACGCAATAATGAACGACGATGGTACTCAAGATCACACAAAGGTTGTGAACAAGACAAATCTTGATGTCGATGATGATAATATCAATATTACTGATGAGGAACTCAACCAGTTCCTTGACGAGGATGATAAATACTGATATAAAAAAAGAAACGGAGGAATCAACTTATGAAGCGAAGAATAGGTATCCTGACCAGCGGTGGCGACTGTCCCGGACTTAACGCTACTATCAGAGGCGTTGCCAAGGCTTGCTATGAAAGATTCGGAGGCGATGTTGAGATCGTCGGTATCGAAGACGGATATTTTGGTTTGATCAATAATATGTGCCGTGAGATGAAGCAGTCTGATTTTTCGGGTATCCTTACCACCGGCGGAACTATTTTCGGAACAAAGAGAACTCCTTTCAAAAAGATGCAGGTCGTTGAGGACGATAATGTTGATAAAGTCAAGTCGATGAAGGAAACCTATAAGAAGCAAAAGCTTGATTGCCTGCTGACACTTGGCGGAAACGGTACTCATAAAACTGCAAATCTGCTTTCGGAGGAAGGTCTTAATGTAATCGGACTTCCAAAGACAATAGATAACGATATCTGGGGCACCAGCGTTACGTTTGGATTCCACACAGCAGTCAACACTGCTACCGATGTTATTGACAGACTGCATTCAACTGCAAACTCTCATGGAAGGATCCTCGTATGCGAGATAATGGGAAATAAAGCCGGATGGTTAACTCTGTATTCCGGAATTGCCGGCGGTGCAGATATGATCGTTATCCCTGAGATACCTTATGATATTGACAAGCTTGCAGAGGCTTGCGAAAAGCGTAAAGATAAGAGATTTGCGATCATGGCTGTTGCCGAGGGTGCATTTGATATCCACGAGGCAAAAATGAAAAAGAAAGAGCGTGCGGCTGCAAGAGCAGAGCAGGGTCTGACCACAGCAACAAGCAGGATCGCAAAGCAGATAGAGCAAATGACAGGCTGCGAGGCAAGAGTCTGTGTTCCCGGACATATGCTCAGAGGAGGAAGCCCATCGGCATATGACAGAGTCCTTGCCACAAAGTTCGGTGTTCATGCAGCAAAACTGATCTCTAAGGAAAAGTACGGATATGCTGTTGCAATGATAAAGGATAATGTCAGCGAGAATCCACTTTCCGAGGTTGCCGGGAAGACAAAGTTTGTTCCGCAGGACGATCAGCTTGTAAAGACTGCAAGAGATATCGGTATCTCGTTTGGTGATTGATACCTTGGAATATTAAAAGCCGATGCTTACCCTTTCAGTAGGCATCGGCTATATTTATTGACCGATCACGTCGATCTTTTCTAAATCGTTTCGTTTATAAAGACCGTCTTCATCAAGATATGACATTGCCCAGACTTTGCTTTCAAACCAGGAAACTGTGCTTATTTTTATCGGAACATTCACATACCCGTTACTGCTTTCTTGTAATTTAGATCCATTAAAAGTAATGCTGTATTTCTTTCTTTCGGACGTTATTTTCTGAGTTATATCTGACGGTATATTTGAAGCGTCAAAATAAATCGTACTTCTTGCACCTGCATTGGGAACAACACTTTGACTTACAAGCTCGAATCGTCCGACCTGTTCGCCGGTCTGAAGATCAGTCAAAGTACCATTTCCAAGCATAGTGATGAGCTGTTCTGAAACATTCATAATAACGATCTTAGCAGTCGGCTTATCAGTGTTTTCCACAGGCCTTGCATCAAGAATAACAATATCACTTGTGTAGAGCTTGTCTTTTAGGATATTATCTGTAATGTCTGACTGCGCTTTGGTCAGCTCATTGAGCTTGTTCTGATACTTTTGAAGATCCTGGGCGTTGAAGCTTTCTTTGCTGCGTACAGCCTTGAACTCTTTCAGCGTCAGCTGTATCTCGTCTTCGCATGAACGGTAAGCTTTAACTGCTTCATCAATGTTAGCGTAATTGTGCTGCTTTACAGGACGAGAGCTGGTCGATATAAGTGATGATGTTGATGATATAGCTGATTGAGTAGTTGTGATAGGTGACTGACTTGTTGTTGCAGAAGTAAACGATCCGATCAATGAATTATCAGAGCTTTCATGAGATGCTTTTGAGTTTGCGTGCTGTGATATTTCAATGTCTTTGCTGCGTATAAATCCGATTGCTGCAATAGTTATTAGAATAATGCCGGCAACTGCAGCAGCATAATAAAATCGATTAGTCTTTATGACCGCAGTATTATGTTTCACCGTGATCTGAGGCGTTTCATCTTTTTTCATGTTTTGAGCCTTGAATGGATTCTGTGGAGCATTTATCCTGTTTATCCCACTTTTGTAAAGCTCCATAGCATTTACTTTTACCATTACGTTACCTCCTTTTCAAATGCTTTTTGTAAAAGCTTCTTGCCACGGCGTATCAGAGATGCCGTGGTGCTGAATCCTTTGTCAATGATCTTTGCTGTTTCAAGTATCGTGTATCCCTGTGCACAATGAAGATACAAAGGCAGACGATATTTCTCCTCGATCATTAGCATCGCTCGCATTGCGGCTCGTTCATTAAGGATATTTGCATCATCTGAGTACTCGCCGCTGAATTCGTCAAGAGGTACCGTCTTACTGTGTTCTGCAGACTTTGCAATATCCTTCGCTGCGTTGATCGCCGTTCGTATCAGCCATGGAAGAACACGTTCGCTTTGCATATTCTCCTGTTGCATAAGCCTGAGAAAAGCTTCCTGCGTACAATCCTGTGCAGAGTGAATATTACCAGTGTAATGCCAAACGGCTCGTGTAATAGTGTCGGCATACCGCTCATAATATTCCGACAAAAGCTCTGTCTGCATCAGTGTTCCTCCTTTCTTATTTCTGCCTTCACTATTAATACGAGTGAAAGGTCAAAATCTGTGCAAATAATATTGATAAATTTTTGTGAATTTAATGTGAACACAAAAAGACGTATTCCATACGAAATACGTCTTGCTAATTATTATGCCAATGATGAATCAACGGTCTTCTTTTCCTTGGCTTTCAGACCGGGATCATTTGTCTGTTCGGCTTGTTTTGTCAGGTCATTGACCATTTTTTCAAGGCACTTGAAACTCTTATCATAGTTTTTCTTTGCAGTCTCCAATGAATCCTCAACAGTAGGCACAGCTTGTCGAATTGAAACATGAATATCGTTCGGCATATTTTCATATTCAAGCTTGTCAGCGACCAGTTTCATATTCAGTGAAAAGCCGTTTTCATCAATATACTTGTTGCCAGGAAATTTTGATTTCAGGTCGTGATCCATTATCTCCATATAGTACGGGTCGGTATCTGAATCGGTCACAACGATCATATCCTCTGTCGAATGGAGCAAAGTGAGAAATTGTGAGCGATATTGAGTCTGTTCAACACCTTTTTCGTCTTTTTTTCCAAGCGGTATTGGTATAACTGAAACATGAACATAACCATTACCATCAACATCATCAACATATTCCTCAAAAAGCTTTCCAAGCTGATCCTGCTTGAATTCAAGATCGTTGTTAGCAATTACTATCACAGTAAGATCAGGATCTTTCTTTGTGAGCTGTCCGTAAAGCAGAAAAATGCCGACGATCAGAACAATAGAAGCTATTCCAAGCCACCATTTGTTTTGATAAAAGAAATTGTCCGCTTTCTTTTTAAAAGAGCTTTTGCTTTGTACCGATTCGTTGTCGTCATCGGTCTGTTCATCGTCATTTTCAATTTCAACAACAGTGCTTTGCGCTGAAGAAACTCCGTTTTTGAGCTTCATTAACTCAATTCGTTCTTTAGCGATCTGTTTGTCATGCTCGATTTTAGCTTCTTTCTCACGTCTTTTGCGTTCTTCAATTATTGCACGGCGCTTACGTTCGATTTCAGCCTGTCTTTGTTTCTGTTCATCGTATATTTGTTTTTCATATTCGTAATCGCTTTCATCAAGCAATTCTTTTGCTTTTTCGTTCTCGTTTTTTTCAGCCATCAGGATCACCTCACACGATTAATTTAGTATACACAATGTTTATGAACTGCCTATTAACAAAATAAATACATAAAATTTAGTGATAATGTCAATATACATATGCGATAAAATTGTTTATAATAGAAAAAAAGATCAATTATTAATAAGAGGTGATAGAAATGCTGGATAAGATCAAACAAAATACGGCTGATAAACAAGATGTCGCTCAGCAGATAGACGATCTCAGAAAAAGGCTGTATGATCTCGAGAAGAAGATCAAAGAAGAAAAATTGCCCGTAATAATCACTATTGACGGCTGGTCCGCATCAGGGAAAGGCTCACAGATAGCTCAGCTTATCAAATGTCTTGACCCGAGGTTTTATAAGGTAATGTCATTCGGAAAACCAAACGAGGTCGAGAAAAGAAAGCCGTGGCTCTGGAGATATGCCTGTGCAATGCCTATGCAGGGAAACTTTCTTTTTCTTGACAGAAGCTGGTACAGAGACACTGCAAATGCATACCTATATGATGAGATAGACAAATCTGAAATGAGAAAACGCTTGGACGACATCAATGTATTTGAAAGACAGCTTTCTGATGACGGGTATCTTATTGTCAAGTTCTTTTTGCATATTACCGAGAAAGAGCAGAAAAAGCGTTTCAAAAAGCTTACATCCTCTGATGTTACATCGTGGAGAATAGACGAGCATGATCTTTACAACCTGAAAAAGCGTGAGAAATTCACAAAGTATTATGAAGAAATGATCTCAAAAACTCATACACCAAGTGGTGTCTGGAATGTCATCGGTGCTGATGACAAGACCCATGCAAAGCTTGATATGTTAAGGATACTTGTTGAAGCTATAGAGGGCAGGCTTGAAGCAAAAGCGGAAGGCAAATCTTTTGTTCCACGATACGAGTTTCCGTTTGCTCAGGTACATCCTGAAGCATTTGAAATGGCTGCAACTCAGAAGGTCTCCGAGGTCGCATTGGATAAATCACTCAGTGATGAGGAATATGAGCAGAAGCTTGAAAAATATCAGAATAAGCTTTTTAAGCTTCAAAATCTGTGCTATCAGAAAAAGATACCCGTTATAATCTGCTATGAGGGCTGGGATGCAGCCGGAAAGGGCGGAAACATACGTCGTGTTGCAAATGCGCTTGACCCAAGAGGTTACGAGGTGGAGCCGATAGCTGCACCGGATAAATATGAGCTTGCAAGACATTACTTGTATCGTTTCTGGATACGGCTGGAAAATGACGGTCACTTCACTATCTTTGATCGTACATGGTATGGCAGGGTGATGGTGGAGCCTATCGAGAATATCACTCCGCCGGACAGGGTAGAACAGGCATATCAGGAGATAAATGAGTTTGAAAAGCTGCTTATGCAGTGGGGTGCGATCGTAATAAAATTCTGGATAAATATTGATAAGCAGGAGCAGCTCAAGCGTTTCACACTTCGTCAGAACACTCCCGAAAAACAGTGGAAGATAACCGATGAGGATTGGCGTAATCGTGAAAAATGGGATACTTATGAAAAGTACATCGACAAGATGATAGAAAAGACGTCAACTAAGGCTGCGCCGTGGACAATAATTGAGGGTAATGACAAGAAGTACGCTCGCATCAAAGCTATGAAAACTATTATAGACGCTATCGAAGCAAAAATTGAAAACTGAACACAGCAAAAAAAGACTTGCCGCTATGAGTGACAAGTCTTTTTGATTGTGCAACGAAAACCCCCAGCTATGCTGGGGGTTCAAAAAAGCTTTAGCTATGAGTAGAAAAACAAAACCTCCTATGATAGAATAAGAGTAGGTCTG
>CADAHS010000002.1 GCA_902787825.1 uncultured Ruminococcus sp.
AGCATTTGAGTGGTGGCGGCAAATGAGGGGTGATGGGAAGGGGGTTGCTAAGGGGGAAACACAGAGGGGAGAAAAGTCCGCTCACCACGCCGTAAGGCACGGCGTCCTGTTCTCACTTATGGGTTTCCCCCTTAGACGAGAGAGCAAGCTATGTATCAATAATAATTGATAGTTTAGCGGTCAAACTTGCCGCTAAATTTCTTACCTCTTACATTTGGTGTTCTTGCTTTCTTCGGGGGCTTTCCGATCGCCCCCATACCCCTTCGGGTGCACAACTATTAATTTGATAATAATAGTTTTATCTCTGATTTATAGGACTAAAATAATTCAGCCCCGAGCCAGGCAAAGAAACAGCTCTCCCAAAACTGAGGGCGAGGGAATTGCGCGCCGCAGCGGCGGCAAATTCTGATTTATAACTGAAAGGAGGCAAAGGCGATGCCCTTACCGCAGGAGTTCATAGACAAGCTAAAGTTTGCCAATCCTATTGAAGATGTCATGGGCAGCTATGTGACGCTCAAACGCACAGGAAGAGATTACATATGCCTTTGTCCATTCCATAATGAAAAGACCGCCTCATGTCATGTCCACACAGACAAGCAGTATTTTCACTGTTTCGGCTGCGGCGCAGGCGGCGATGTCATAACCTTCGTGATGAAATATCAGAATCTTGACTACTGGGAAGCCGTCAAGTGGCTTGCAGAGCGAGGGAATATCCCCCTTCCTGAGAACAACGGCTACAACAGCCAGAAAGCAGAAAACAAAAAGCGCATCTACGAGATGAATAAGCAGGCCGCACGTTTTTTCTATTCGCAGCTCAAAACGCCTGCGGGAAAAAGCTGCCTGGACTATCTCATAAACAAGCGAAAACTCTCAATAGAGACCATCAAAAAATATGGCATGGGTTATGCCCCGAACAGCTGGAACGCACTCAAAAATCACCTGCTGTCCCTCGGATATAAAGAGGACGAAATGATAAGCGCATCACTGATATCACGTTCCCAGCACAACACCAAAAATACATACGACTTTTTCGTGAACCGGGCAATGTTTCCGTTCATCGACCTCACCGGTCATATCGTCGGCTTCGGCGGACGTGCTCTTTCTCCCGACGATAAGCGGAAATATCTCAACTCCAAAGATACACCCTGTTATAGTAAGGAAGGTTTTCTGTTTTCACTTAACTTTGCAAAAAATGCCGCCGTCAAGGACAGAAAGATCATACTTTGTGAGGGCAACCTCGATGTTATCTCACTCAGTCAGGCTGGATTTGAAAACGCCGTCGCTTCCTGCGGCACCGCACTAACAGACAGACAGGCTCGTTCGCTGACACAGTATGCAGACCATATCATAATCTGCTACGATGCCGACGAGGCAGGTCAGAAAGCTACCTCAAAAGCAATAAAGATACTTGACAACACCGGTTTTAAAACTACCGTAGTCAAGATAAAAGGCGCCAAGGACCCCGACGAGTTTCTCAAACTCTACGGACCGGTGAAATTCAAAAGCCTGCTCAAAGGCTCTGAAGGCTCAATAGAGTATGAGCTTAAAAAGTGCCGTGAAGGGATAGATGCCGATACCGACCTCGGAAAGATAGAGTATCTCAAAAAGGCTTACCGTGTCCTTGCAGCGATCAACTCACCCGTTGAGCGTGATATCTATATGTCAAAGCTCGCCGATGAGACCCGTGTAAGCAAGGAGGCTATCCGACAAGAGGTCGAAAGCCTGCACCGTAAAGCCGTAAAAAAGCAGGAACAGATCAATTATCAGAAAATGATAACCTTTACCGATGTCAAACGTGACCCTATCAACCCCCAGGCTTACGAACACCGCCGTGAGGCGCAGGCAGAGGAAGGCATAATCTATTACCTCTATGCTAACCCCGATAAGTGTACGCAGCTGTGCGGTGAGATAACCCCGCAGGAGTTTGTTACCGACTTTAACAGGCGTGTCTTTGAATGCCTTTCAGATAAGATACAAGCCTCCGTTGACTACTCCGTTTCAACGCTCAATGCGGAATTTTCACCCGATGAAATGGGAAAGATAGTTGGTATACTCACCCACTTTGAACAGCTCGGAGTTGATGATACCGTCTGCAAAGACTATATCAGAGTCCTCAAAAGCTATAACCGAAGTCTGTCGCAGCAGGATGCGACCTCAAGCAACGAGAACTTTATCAAGGCACTCGATCAGATGCGTGCAGACTCACAGGCAAAACAGTAAATAAAGGCAATCGCTTTATAATAAAATTCAGACAGGAGAGCATATTTATGACTGACAAGAAGCAGATAATGGACAACCTTATGGAACACGGCAAAGCTGTGGGAAAACTGACAACAAAGGAGATCACAGACGCACTTGAAAAGCTGGACTACGACGTAGACCAGATGGACAACTTCTATGATACCTGTGCCAGCCTCAATATCGAGATCATCGACGATATCGTAGTTGACGATAACCTTGATATCTCTAATCCCGAGGAGGATATCGAACAGACCGATGTAGACATCTCCCTCTCGACCGACGGCGTTGCGATCGACGACCCCGTCAAGATCTACCTCAAGGAGATCGGACGTGTCCCGCTGCTGACAAGCGAGGAGGAGATCCAGCTTGCGGAAAGTATGGCAAGCAACAACGAAAAAGATGCCTCAAAGGCAAGGAAAAGACTTGCAGAGGCTAACCTGCGTCTTGTCGTTTCTATCGCAAAAAGATATGTAGGACGTGGAATGAGCTTCCTTGACCTTATCCAGGAAGGTAATATGGGTCTTATCAAAGCCGTTGAAAAATTTGACTATACCAAAGGCTTCAAGTTCTCGACCTATGCAACATGGTGGATAAGGCAGGCGATCACAAGAGCTATCGCCGATCAGGCAAGAACTATCCGTATCCCCGTTCATATGGTGGAAACTATCACCAAAGTCAAGAAAGCTTCTTCTCAGCTGCTTCATAAAAATGGTCACGACCCCTCACCGGAGGAGATCGCAGAGGAGCTTGATATGAACGTTGACAGAGTCAGAGAGATAATGCGTATCGCTCAGGACCCCGTTTCGCTTGAAACCCCTATCGGCGAGGAAGAGGATTCGCATCTGGGCGACTTTATCCCCGATGACGACGCTCCCGCACCGGCAGAAGCTGCATCACTGGTGCTTCTAAAAGAGCAGATCAATCAGGTGCTGTCTACTCTCACCGAGCGTGAAGAGCAGGTGCTCAGACTGCGTTTCGGACTTGAAGACGGCAGATCCAGAACTCTTGAAGAGGTCGGCAAAAAGTTCAACGTTACCCGTGAGAGAATAAGACAGATCGAAGCAAAAGCCCTGAGAAAGCTGCGTCACCCCAACAGAAGCAATAAAGTCAGAGATTACCTCGATTAATATAAAGGAGCAGGAACACTATATATGTATATAACACTTGAGACCGACTATGCCGTGCGTATAGTATCCGAGCTTTGCAAAACGTGTGGCAAGATAGATGCTAAAACTATCTCAGCCAATACAATGGTACCTCTTAGGTTTGCCGTAAAGATACTCAGAAAACTGGTTTCCCTTGACATCGTAAAGTCATATCAGGGAGTCCAGGGCGGCTATTGCATAAACAAAGATCCTAAAGACATCACGCTCAGAACGGTAGTTGAAGCCATCGAGGGTACATACTGCTTTTCAAGGTGTCTTGCTCCCGACGGAGAATGCAACAGAGGAGCAAGCGGCAAATGCTGCAATCAGCGTGCTTTTGCCGAGATAACCGAGCAGGTGAACAAGCTGCTTGATAGCTACGATTTTGAGCTTCTTTCAAAGCAACAGGCAGCTATGAACAAGGAACTGTCTGAAAATGAAAGAACGAAGAGATCAAAAGTCTGAACAGTATTCAATAGATATAGATGAGCAGGGCTATCCGGTCGAGGAGGAGCTTTATGAGCCGCCTTTGCAGGACAAGCCCCGCAAGAAAAGCCTGCTGAGAAAGATCCTCATCAGGCTTATCATTGTCGGTATAGTCGTTTTGCTGATAGAGGCCGGGATACTGCTTTATACAGGGCAGATCTGGTTCAATGAGCCTAAAAAGAAAGACTTTCCCGTCCGTGGACCCGTAATGGACAGCAGCGGCGGCGAGATCTACTGGTCAAAATTTCCCGGGCAGAATATCCAGATGTGCTA
Organism: uncultured Ruminococcus sp.; assembly: GCA_902787825.1. GTDB lineage: Bacteria > Bacillota > Clostridia > Oscillospirales > Ruminococcaceae > Hominimerdicola. The sequence continues at coordinate 4,146 of CADAHS010000002.1, forward strand.
CCTGCGTGCAACAGAGTCTGCAAACAACGTTGATAAAGCCTTTGAAAAGAATTGGAATGCCTCAAAAGGTTCCGGTCTGCCTGTCGGAGCACTGCACATCTTCGATCTTCGTGCGAGCGGAAAAGACCAGGCTGAGAACTTCCTTTCAGCCGTCGGAGATATGACAGGAAGACTCACCCCCGCAGTCGAGATAAGCCCCGGCATCTTTGCAAGGATCTTTGCCCACGATGTAAAAACCGTCGGCACAGACCTTCGTGAATTTGTCGATACCGTAAAGCAAAAATGCGGTGTTGCGCCCATTATCAAATGCTCATCACACGCCTATAACAAGTATATCCGTGGTGAGTTTGACGACTGTATGATCTGGTATGAAAGCCTGTTCAGCCAGCCCGACGATAATATCCCCTGGACCTTCTGGGAATATACCAGCAGATACCGTCTGGAAAGCTTTGACAATCACAAAAAGTACCTTCATATGAGCGTTTACAGATATACCGAGAAGGAATTTGAAAAACTGATCGTAAAATGAAAGATACCGAAAGCATTTCTACGCTTCGGTATCTTTTTTTGTCATCACGCATATAGATAAAAAAAACGGAGCAAGGTCAGAACCATGCTCCGATAAAAGCTATTACTTTTTGCCAAGCTCAGCTGCACATTTCTCGCAGACTGTTCTTCCTTTGAACTCTATAACTCCGTCAGCCTCGCCGCAGAAAATGCACGCTCTCTGGAACTTCTTCAGAATGATCTTGTCATCATCTGTGTATATCTCAACTGCATCCTTAACAGCAAGATCATACGTTCTTCTAAGCTCGATCGGCAGAACGATCCTTCCAAGTTCATCAATTTTTCTTACAATACCTGTTGACTTCATAAATACATCCCCTTAATCTTAACGATTAAAAATCCAAAAAAAACTTCTGTGATTTCATTATAACAAAACATTTGTAAAAAGTCAAGTATTTTCACTGAATTTTCAAAAATATATACGTCTTTACAACCTGTTAATCATTCAAAAATAAAGGAGTGGTCATTTCTGATCGGCATACTTACAGCGATAATGTGCACCATATCCGTGGTCTGCGCACTCATTCGCTCAAATACGAACGCCCTTTCAATAGCCGCCGTGGAGTCCTGCGGCGAAGCAGTTAAGCTTGCAATAAGCCTCGCCGGCACAATGGCTCTGTGGGGCGGCATCATGCAAATAGCCGATAAAGCAGGACTTACAGCCGTGTTCATGCGTCTGCTGCACCCGCTGACAAAACGCCTGTTCAAAGGCTGTGACGAAGCAACGATGAAAAATATCTCCATGAACATCACCGCTAATATGCTCGGTATCGCCAATGCCGCAACACCACTGGGAATAGCTGCCGTGAAAGGCATGAGCAAACAGGGAGGAATAAATATGAAACGCAATATCGCTATGCTCACCGTACTCAATACCGCTTCGATACAGCTCCTACCCACCACCATCGCAACAATGCGAGCCGCCCACGGCAGCACCGCACCGTTTGAAATAACCCTGCCTGTTCTCATCGTATCACTGATTTCCGCATCAGCCGGCTGCCTGACCGTCCTTGCATTCAGCCTGGGGAGCAAAAAAAATGCTGTCAGGTGATATCTTTGTACCTGCGGTCATAACCTTCATTCTGCTCTCAGGCGTGTTCAAAGGCGTTGATATCGCCCATGAATTTGCCTGCGGCGCAAAGCAAAGCCTGCTCACCGTCCTGGATATTCTCCCCTCACTCGTGCTTCTTATGACCGCCGTGGGAATGTTCTCTTCATCAGGCGCTGTGGAGATAATAACAAGCGTCCTCTCCCCCATCACAAGCTTTCTTGGCTTTCCCGCAGAGTGTGTCAGCCTCGCCGTCATACGCCCCGTCTCAGGCAGCGGCGCATTGTGTACCCTTGAAAATATCCTCTCAAGAGTCTCCCCCGACAGCTTTACCGGCAGAGTCGCAAGCGTCCTTATGGGTTCGACTGAAACCACCTTCTATACCATCTCCGTCTACTTTGCCGCTATCCGTCAGAAAGCCGGTCAGCTCGTGTTTGCAGGTGCCTGTATCGCCGACCTCTGCGGATTTGTATTCTCAGCTGTGATCGTCCGACTTATAATGTGAATTTTCCGTCCGTGCTCTTTCAGACTGCGGACGGCTTTTTGCGTTTTGTCCCGCTGTAATTGAAAGCCCCAATAATTATGGCGTATCGTGGCGTTTTTTCGTGATAATTGCTATTGACTTTACAGTTAGCATATGGTAAAATAAACTCTGTTATATGTGTTGTGACCCGGATCTGAAGAAAGTCCGGGATCATACAGTGAGGAGAGATCAGAATGGATATGATGACTGCGTTCTCGTGGTTTTCAGGCTTTCAGGAGTCTTTTGAGAAAACCTTTATCCGTGAGGACAGATATAAACTTTTCATAGACGGTATATTGCTTACCCTGAAAGTTTCGCTTCTTGCGGTCTGTATCGGTATAATCATCGGTTTTCTTATTGCACTTTGCAACCTCTCGAAACGCCTTCCGCTCAGAATTATCGGAAAGGTCTATACCGATGTTATCCGTGGTACACCGTCAGTTACACAGCTTATGATAATCTACTTTGTGATCTTCGGAACGGTCGATCTGGAAAAATGGATAATCGCCTCGATAGCGTTCGGAATAAATTCGGGTGCCTACGTTTCCGAGATAATCCGAGCGGGTATAATGTCTATTGACAAGGGGCAGACCGAAGCAGGACGTTCGCTGGGTCTTAACGGCAGACAAACAATGATCAGTATAGTCCTGCCGCAGGCTCTGAAGAATATATTCCCTGCTATGTGCAACGAGTTCATCGTGCTCATCAAGGAAACTGCGATCGTCGGATATGTCGGACTTATGGATATACAAAAAGCCAGTGACTTTATAAAAAGTGCTACATTTGAAGCTGCAATGCCGCTTCTGGCAACGGCAGTCATTTATTTTGTGATAATCAAGATACTGACGATCTGTCTGGGACTGCTTGAAAAGAAGCTCAGAAAATCAGATGCAAGGTAAACGAAAGGCAGGCTGACGGTAATGATAAAGATTAAAGATCTGAAAAAGACCTTTGGCGAGCTTGAGGTGCTTTGCGGAATAAATGAGCATATCAAAAAAGGCGAGGTCGTGGTCGTTATCGGCCCCTCCGGCTCGGGCAAAAGTACCTTCCTGAGATGTATCAATCTGCTTGAAACACCGAGCGAAGGCGAAATATTCATCGACGATGAGAAGATAAACGACCCCAAGGTTGACGTAAACAAGGTAAGACAGAAAATGGGTATGGTGTTTCAGCACTTCAACCTGTTCCCCCACCTGACGATACTTGGCAATATAACCCTTGCTCCCGTAAAGCTCAAGAAAATGACTAAACAGCAGGCTGCCGAAAAAGCGCATGAGCTTCTTGCAAAGGTCGGACTTGAGGATAAAGCCGATGCCTATCCCTCACAGCTCTCAGGCGGACAGAAGCAGCGTGTGGCGATCGCAAGAGCATTGGCAATGGAACCTGAGATAATGCTCTTTGACGAGCCTACTTCTGCGCTTGACCCCGAAATGGTAGGCGAGGTGCTTGACGTAATGAAGGGTCTTGCACAAAGCGGAATGACGATGGTGGTCGTTACCCACGAAATGGGTTTTGCAAAAGAGGTCGGCACAAGACTGCTGTTTATGGATCAGGGTGTCGTAATGGAAAGCGGCGATCCAAAACAGATCTTTGAAGATCCACAAAACGAAAGAACACAGAAATTCCTGAGCAGTGTGCTCAAATAAATGGTTTATCAGGCAGCAGATGCCTTTGATAATAATAAAATTAAGGAGAAATGTAATTATGAAAAAGTTAGTAAAAATGCTCAGCCTGACAGTTGCTGCTGCGCTTATGGCAGTTACATTCACAGCCTGCGGCGATTCCAGCAGCAGTTCAAGCGACAAGAAAGGTACGATCAAGTTTGGAACAAATGCAGAGTTCCCTCCATTTGAGTTCGTTGCATCAAAGGGTGTTATCGACGAGTTTGACGGCATCGACATGGCTATCGCAAAGCAGATAGGTGATGACAATAACAAAGATGCAAAGATAGAGAATATGGAGTTTGATTCACTGCTCGTTGCACTTGATAACGGAAAGATCGACGCTGCTATCGCAGGTATGACCGTGACCGACGAGAGAAAAGAAAAGGTGGATTTCTCTGAGACCTATTACAATGCAAAGCAGGTAATGATCGTCAAGGAAGATTCGACCATCGCAAAGGCTTCCGATATGGCTGACAAGAAAATAGTTGTTATCCAGGGCTATACCGGCGAGACCTGCGTAAAGAAGCTCGGCTATGCTTACCAGTCTTTCAAAAAAGGCACTGAAGCTATCATGGAGCTTGTAAATGGCAAGTGCGATGTTGTAGTTATCGACTCTGCAACAGCTGATAAGTATGTTAAGGATAACGAAGGTCTGAAGATCGTTGAGGACAATACCGAGTTTGAGAACGAAGAGTACGCTATCGCTGTCAAGAAGGGCAACAAGGAGCTGCTCGATCAGATCAACAAATCTATCAAGAAGATGAAGGAAAGCGGCAAGATCAACGAGCTTGCTGCAAAGTACGCTGACGCAACTGATTCTGACAGCTCATCAGAGGCTGAGTCAAAGTAATACTTAACACAACGCAAAAGAGCCGGAATATCCGGCTCTTTTTTTGTTTATCTTCTCAGAATATACAGCTCACAATAAACCTGTCATCTGTTGTTTCTATTTTCAGCCCGAATCCCATCCGATCAAGGTCGTGCTTTGCGATAGCCAGACCGACTCCGCTTCCGGAGTTTTCCCCACGGTAAGCCTTGTCCTTGACAAACGCTTTTGTAAGTTCATTTACATCTGTCTTTGGCATCGTTTGGGGAATGTTGGTGATGCAAAGCTGCCTGTTCGTGAGCGTTACCACGACCTCGCTTCCCTGCTTTGAGTAAACAAGAGCATTGTGCATAAGATTTGTCAGTGCCTGTGTGAAAAGCTCCCTGTCAGCTTTGACCTGCACGTCCTCACCTGAGATCACGCATTTCATTCCCTTTTTCTCAAGCGCAGCCTCAAGCTCTGCGGCGATCTTTTCACACACCTGCTTAACGTCCAACGCCTGTATGTCAAGTGCCTTAACGTCCGACTCCGACTTGGAAAGCTCAAGTATGTCCGTGACTATCCTGTTCATCTGCACAGCGCTTGATGAGATCATATCAAGGTAGTGCTGCCGTTTTTGCGGATCAATGTCCTCACGCAGCATCTCTGCGTAACCCGACATCGCCGTAAGCGGCACTTTGAGATCGTGTGCCATCGCATTTGTCGTCTCACGCCGTGAAGTGAAGATCTCATACTGTGCTTTTTTATCTTTATAGGTAAGCACAGATGTGAAAAGCGGTATGCACACAGCAAGAAACAGCACCGCCAAACCTGTAAGTATCACTCGCAGTCCGTACCTTTCAAACAATGAACAAGGATATACACTGATAAGAATAAAGCTCTCGCCTTTCTTATTATCCATTCCGTCTGAGATAACGATCATATGATCTATATATCCTGCAGGTGCTGTGCCGATATGCCAATCATCACCCGAGACATAAAAACCGTCTGCATATTCATCAGCTGCTTTTTCGCTTTTGGTTTTTTCTTTATATTCATCATAGTTTTCTAACAAATAGTCATCATACCAGATATCTGCGGACTTGTTATCTTCGATAAGCTTTAATGAACTTGTGTCCTCAGGATAAAAATCAGTGCCTTCAAGCTCTTTCCACTCGCCTGTGGCCGAATCCACACGGCAAAGACTGAGTCTTGGATAGAAATACCTGCCGCTGATGTAAGCCTTTGTGCACATCACCGACTTATAGTCGGAACTGTGGGGATCGTAATCAGTAGTTTGGTTATCATACTCTATAAATTTCGAGTGCACAGCGGCTTGGACATCGGGGTGACAGATATAGTATTTAGGTTTGCTATACTCAACATCTGATGACTTATCATAGACCTTCAGCATTGGGCTGTAATCAGATGTGCACAGAACTTCTCCGTTCTTATTGATAAGTCGGCAGGCAGGCACAGGTACATCGGGATCCTCCTGCACATAATAGCTTAATTTATAACGCACAGATGTTATAAAATAGTTATATGCTTCCTGCTGGTCAATGTTGTCGCAATAGTCCGAATACAGACGTTGAACATCATTGGAAACATCATCGAACGATCTGTCTGCCATATCTTCGGCATATGAACGGTATAAGCGATGTGCAATAAAAAACACGGATGTGCCAAGCAGCGCAAAGATCACAAGGCTTATTATCAGACGCTTTGCGAATATCCTCATAAAGCGTGGCTTGGTAACTGTTATCTTTTTCATCTTTCTCACTCTTTCTCTTTATTCGGAAAGCTTGTATCCGCCACCGAAAACTGTCTTTATCCTTTTGCTCTCGCTGCCAAGAGCCTTGCGAAGCTTTTTGATGTGGTTGTCCACCACCCTCTCGTCGCCATCAAAATCGTAACCCCACACCTTTGTTATAATGGTGTCCCTGCTCAGAACTCTTTGCTTGTTGTCCATAAGCAGCTTCAGCAGAAAATACATCTTTGGCGAAAGCTCAACAGGCTCATCGTCAACGCTCACTGTCATTTTCAGCGGATCAAGCCTGATCCTGCCGCAGGTCATAACGTTCTCTCCCGGCACGATCCCCTTTGCCCTTTTTACCAGCGCAAGGCATTTTGAATACAGCGCCGCAAGCGAGAAAGGCTTGACAATATAATCGTCCGCACCAAGCTCATAGCCGTGCAAAATGTCGTCCTCACGACCCAGCGCAGTGATAAAAATTATCGGGCAGCTGCTTTTGCTGCGAAGCTGTCTGCATATCTCAAAGCCGGACGCTCCCGGCAGCATTATATCCAGCAGCACAAGGTCGTACTCATTGTCGTATATCATTTCAAGACCCTCATCGCCGTCCTTTGCAAATTCAAGCTCGATCGTACCCTTGCCCTTTGCATCAAAGTAGTCCCCTATCATTTCCCGTATCTGTGAGGAATCCTCCGCCACAAGCACCCTGTAAGCCATATTTTCCGCCTCCCATGACCATACTTTACCTATTAATTATATCCTTTTTGTATCCGGTTGTACAGCTTTTCAAAAAAATTGCTATTGATTTTCTGACGGTTTTATAGTATGATTAATGTATAAAAATATAGGGGGAAACCAATATGAAAAAACGACCTGTCGCAACCTTTGTGCTGTGTGCTGCCATGCTGCTTGGCAGCTGCTCCGATACAAGCAGCAGCACTACCGAAAGCGGATCGTCCTCGCAGGCAGAATCCTCATCGGTGTCATCATCGCAGGCAGAATCCTCGTCAGCGGCGGACAGCTCGACATCAGCGGACTCGTCGTCACAGGCTGCACCGAAATATGACTACGTCCACGGCACAGACGGCTACTATAATCTTACCGACGAACTTAAAAATTTCAAAAGGCCCGTTCAGCAGACAGGCACCTGCTGGCTGTATGCAGGCCGTGCAAGTATGCAGACAAGCTACGAAAAGCAGACGGGCAAGGAGCTGAAAATGGAGATATCCGATATGCTCGATGCCGTTTACGGCGAGGGCAAGCAGGAGGGCATTTTCGTTAAAAACGGTATCAGCAAAGCTGACTTAGGCGGCTATCAGCAGTTTGTCACCGACAGGCTGTCAAGAGAATGCAAGGACGGCATCACGCTGGACAGCTCAATGATAATTGACCCCACCGACCGTGAGGCTATAAAAAACGCTGTCAGAACAAGAGGCGGCGTTACTGTCGGGATCGACTCCCGCAACTGTGAAGTTGGTATGTTCGGAACATACCCGACCCTGATATACAAGCAGGCTAAAATATATGACCACGCTGTTACTGTCATCGGCTGGGACGACCACTTCCCCAAGGAGTATTTCAAGACCCCGGCAGAGCAAGACGGCGCCTGGATAGTTTACAATTCAAACCTCGGCGAGATGTGTCAATACATCTCCTACTGTGCGCCCCTTGAATACGCGATAAGCCATACTGTCAGCGATAAGTATTCGCAGGTGCAAAGCTATGACGCAGGCAACGTGATGAGCGGCTACATCACAACAGGTGACTCCACCAAGGCCGCAAATGTTTTCCACCAAAAAGGCAAGCTCGCCGCCGTCGGCACATTCAACACCTTTGACAAGCAAAATATCAAAATAGAGATCATGTCCGCAGATTTCAAGAACCTGCTGTACACGCAGGAGGCTGTGCTTGACTACCACGGCTATCAAACTATCGAGCTGACAAAGCCTGTTGACGTAGAGAACTATGCCGTTGTTATCACATACTCAAAGGGTGCGCCTGTCGAGGGCGAGGGCTTTGAGACTGCTGCTGCCGGCTATAAAACATCGATAGAGAAAGGTCAGTCGTTTGTGTTCGCAGACGGCAAGTGGAAGGATATGACCGACAGCGACATAAAGACTGCGATAAAGACGGGTAAAGATAAGACATTTTTAGACGGCGACAGCGGTGCGTGGAAGGACTACCTGACAAGCAGCGACATAGCGGCGATAAAAAAGACCGACTTTGAACCGGGAAACTGCTGCATAAAAGCGCTGTACGTTAAATAAGGCGGTAAAAGTTATGCAGCTGATAAGAATAGATCTCCCGCAGGCACAGCTTTTGTGGGAAATGCAGCTTGAAGCGTTCTCAGAATTTCCCGAAAAGTACAAAGACTACGACATCGACCCTGCTTGTGAGAAAATTGACAGGATCCGGCACCGTCTCACCGACGGCAGCTTCTATTATTTCATCACCGTAAACAGCGAAAAGGTCGGTGCAGTGCGGGTCATCGACCATGGCGACAGCAGCGCAAAACGTATCTCACCGATTTTTATATTGAAGCAGTACCGTTCAAAAGGCTTCGCAGCTCAGGCGATCAAGCTTGCCGAGCAGCTTCATGGCGAGCACAACTGGGCGCTGGAAACGATCTTGCAGGAAAAGGGCAGCTGCCGCCTATACGAAAAGCTTGGCTATAAGCGTACAGGCAGAGTCGATAAGATCAATGAGTATATGGATCTTGTTTACTATGAAAAGGATTGACAGGAGGATCAACAAATGCCTTTCAGAATAATTACCGGCGACATTACCAAAGTCACCGCAGACGCTATTGTCAACGCTGCGAATTCGTCGCTGCTCGGCGGAGGCGGAGTTGACGGAGCGATACACCGTGCGGCAGGCGAAGAGCTTTTGTTTGAATGCAGGCTTCTCGGCGGCTGCAAAACAGGGCAGGCTAAAGCCACCAAAGGCTACAAGCTCCCCTGCAAATACATTATACACACGGTAGGTCCTGTCTGGCAGGGCGGCGAAAAGGGCGAGCGTGAGCTGCTGTATTCCTGCTTCAGGAATTCACTGGAGCTTGCCGGGCAAAAGGGATGCGAGAGCATTGCGTTTCCGCTGATCTCCTCGGGCATTTACGGCTACCCGAAGGACAAAGCTTTACAGGTCGCTGTGGCAGCGATAAGCGATTTTCTTTCGGCAAATGACATGGACGTTACGCTTGTTATGTACAGCAAGAGTTCGTTTGAGCTGGATCATGCTCTTGAGATGAACATAAAAAGCTTCATTGATGACAGCTGTGCACACCTTGCTCCTGCGGCGGAAGCTGCGGTATGCTCAAAGCACCCCGAACAGGACTTTCGGTCAGAGCGAAGAGGTCTTAAAAAGCTTTTCGGAGCAGCTCAAAAATGCGGATCGGTCCCAGCCGGCGCTGCTGCTTTTAAACAGACTCAGAACGATGAATGCTTCGTTTGTGATGAAGCACCCGTTAGCCTTGACGAGTTTCTCATGAGTCGTGACGAGTCGTTCTCGCAGTCGCTTATGAGGCTTATTGACGAAAGCGGAATGAGCGATGTGCAAACTTACCGCAAAGCAAATATCGACCGAAAGCTGTTTTCAAAGATCCGCAGTGATAAGAACTACAAGCCCAAAAAGCAGACTGCACTTGCATTTGCCATAGCCTTGCAGCTTGACCTTGCCCAGACTGAGGATCTGCTTGCAAAGGCAGGCTACACGCTTTCAAGCAGCCTGAAGTTCGACCTTATAGTAAAGTATTTCATAATCAACAGGCAGTACGATATATTCATCATCAACCAGGCTCTGTTCGCTTTTGACCAGTCGCTGATCGGCTGCTGAAATATCACTCTCCCAGCGCCGCAAATGGCAGCGGGAGAGTTTTTTTGTGTGCAGTATCGTACAAATGTCGCTTTAAAAGCGACCATTTCCCCTTGAAAGTGTGTTATTCTTTAGCTGTAAACAAAGCACAACATCAAAACCTTCAAGGAGGAGATCTTATGAAAAAGACCACAGATCAGACCAACAACACTACCGAACTGGTTTTCATTCTTGACCAAAGCGGCTCTATGTCACCATTGAGAGATGACACTATCGGCGGCTTCAACACAATGCTTGAACAACAAAAAAAGACCGGTGCTAACGTGCTCGTTTCAACCGTAATGTTCAGCGAGACCTCTGCCGTTGTCCACGACCGTGTCAGGATCGAAGATGTCAGGCAGCTTACCCGTGACGACTATGCACCAATGGGCTGTACAGCACTGCTTGATGCTGTCGGCAGCGCAGTAAAGCATATCTCAAATATCCATAAGTACGCCCGCAGCGAGGATATCCCCCACAAAACGATGTTCGTCATCACCACCGACGGAATGGAAAACGCAAGCACTCACTATAGTGCCAAAGAGGTCAAAAGGCTTATTGAAAAGCAAAAGGAAAAGTACAACTGGGAGTTCCTGTTTATCGGCGCAAATATCGACTCTGTACAAACTGCCGAGAATATGGGTATCGACGCCCGCAGAGCAGTGAACTATACCGCATCTGCAAATGGCACAAGAAGCCTGTTCAAAGGTGTCGGCAAGGCAGTCACCGAGGCTTGTATGTGCGATCGTGAAGAGATAAGCGACGACTGGAAAGCAGATATCGAATAAAGATCAACGGAGACCGACACACCCGTCAGTCTCCGTTTTTTATCAGTTCATTTTCTCTCACAAAGGTATCACAGCCTCAGCAATGAACACCGGTCTGCCCTCCCGCAGCTCACTGTTCAGCCTCAGCTCCCCACCGTATTTCACAACGCATCTTTCAATGTTGCCCAGTCCGAAACCGTGATTGTACTTGTCCGATTTTGTCGAGATCGGCCGTCCCTCGGCAAGCTCCACCAGCCTGACAGCGGAGTTTTCGCACACCATAAATAAAAAGTGATCGTTTCGCCTGAACGAAAGGCTTATGTACCTGTTTTCAACATCGACCTTTTCACAAGCCTCAATAGCATTGTCCAGCAGATTAGCGACCAGCGTGCAGCTGTCCACCGCCGATATCTCCAGACCGCTGATAGTGCCTTCCCACTCAAACTGTATCCCGAGCTTTCTTGCCGCAGCAGCCTTGTCGTTGACGATCGCATCAACTATGCCGTTTCCGGTGTGTATCAGCCTGTCCGCCTCCTTGACCGTGTCAGAGATCTCGTTGATGTACCTTTCAAGCTCCTCGTATTTTCCCTGCGATGCAAGATCCCTTATACAGATCAGGTGGTTTTTCATATCATGCCTTATGCGGCGTATCTCAGTGTCAGAGCTTTGCTTTACAACGTAGTAATCCTTCTGTGCATTAAGATAGCTCTCGTTTATGCTGTTCAGCGTGCTGTAATAGCGGCTCTCGGTGAGCTTTACCGTCATCACTACCACTGCGGAAATAAAAGCGATCGACAGCAGCGATACCACGACCGCGCTGAAAGAGAGTTCTCTGCCGCTCGTCTGCGCATCAAAAGCGTAAAATGTCAGCCAGCTCGTGAAATATGAAAGCAAAGCGATAAAAATGATGTTCCATATCGACATTGGTTGTGTGATACTGCTTTTGCTGATCTTTGCTACGAGCAGTATCATTCCCAATACAGCCGCTTCACTAAGTACCGAGATCATATAGTTCACGATCGCACTGCTGTCAAAATGATCATGCAGGAACTGAAGCGGCAGTATCATTATCATGCTCATTCTTGTAGCAAAAACATACCCCGATAGACTCACCGCAAGGCTCTTGAACGATCGGTCTGTGAGCAAGGCCCAGATCATCGGCACAAATATCGCCAAAAGAATTAATTCATCAAGAGTAATACTGTTTTGCCCGAAAATGAGCGGAACAAGGCTGAAAAGCATCGTGATTCCGCCGCAGCAAAGGCTGAAGATAAAGTAGCCCTTCACCTTCCAGCGAAAAACGTGCTTTATCATGCTGCATACACCAAACACCTTTGCAAAACCGATGATGAAGTAGAGAAAAAAGACAAGTATCTTCATTTTGTTCTCCTATCTCGCACTCGTGCGGACATAGTCGAACATTCTCGTCTTGAATTCATTGGCGTAGCTCCTGCTCATCGGCACCGTGTCGCCGCTGTCCAGCAGGACCTCCTTTGCAGTGTACTTGCTTACATGACGCATATTCACTATCGTACACCGGTGTATCCTCACAAACTCCGCAGAAGCCTTTTCGAGCATTTCCAGAGCCTGCGTGAATTTCATTCTTGCACTTATCCTCTCACCGTCAAGACAGAAATGCACCGAGTTGTTGTCCGCTTCAACAAGTATTATCCTGTCCGGCGAAACAACGATCTCCTCACCCTTTTGCTTTATGACCACATTCGGTTTGCTTCCAAGCTCCCTTTGTATCGCCTTGAGCGCATCGCTTAGCTTTCTGTCCGAGCAGTCCTTTGGCAAAAACCTCAGCGCATCTACCTCGTAGCCCTCCATAGCCATCTCCGTGTGACTTGTCAGAAAAACGATCGGTATATCATATCCGCTTTCTCTCAGTTTCTTTGCAGCCTCCAGACCGTCAACACCCGGCATCTCTATGTCAAGAAAGATCGCATCAAAGTTTCTTCCGTGATTTATCGCCGATAACAGATCAGCAGCGTTAGAGAACTCAGCTATCAGCATATCTCCGCCGACAGACTTTATCCTCTGCCCAAGGTTTTTGAGAAATATCAGCTCGTCATCGCACACTGCAAGCCTCATACACCTCACCCCCGAGGTCATTATACCATATTTATTCTACATCTTCAAGTCTGTGATCGCTAAGTTTTACTATCCTGTTTGCATAGGCAGCACATTCATCTGAGTGTGTCACCTGCAAAATAGTTATCCCCTTTTGCTCGTTCAGCTGTCTGAACAGCTTCATTATCTGCTCGCCCGAATTCTTGTCAAGATTGCCCGTCGGCTCATCAGCAAGCAGTATCTCAGGCTCATTGAGCACCGCCCTTGCTATGGAGCATCGCTGCTGCTGTCCGCCCGAAAGCTGTGCCGGATAGCTCTTTCGCTTTTCACTCAGCCCGGTTATCTTCAGTATCTCCTCCAGCTGCGGCAGATAGTCCCTTGTCTTTCTGCCCGAAAGCTCTATCGGCAGCAGAATATTCTCCTCCACCGTCAGATTTGCAACAAGATTGTAAAACTGAAAAACATAGCTCAGCTTGTTCGAGCGCAGATACGAAAGCTGCTTGTCGTCCATTCCGCTGATGCTCTGCCCTGAGATCCGTATATCCCCTGTGAAATCACGGTCCAGCCCGCCGATCAGATACAAAAGCGTTGATTTTCCGCTTCCCGAAGCGCCCGTGAGCGACACAAAGCTTCCCTTTTCAATGGTCAGATCAGCCCCGTCAAATATCAGAGCCTCATTGTCACCCGAGCCAAAATGCTTTTTGAGATTTTTTATTTCTATCGAGTTATACATAATGCTACCTCCGTCATTCGTATTTCAGCTCAGCAGCTGTGTTCATTTTTCTCAGCGAAACTATCGGCTTGACTGCCGCAAGCAAAAGCACTGCGATCATTGCGATCATAAACGCTGCGATGATCACAATGTCGAACCTGATCGCAACTACCATTCCGATATTGTCAAGCGTTGTATCTATCAGCTTTGTGAGCACAGTTCCCAGCAGCACCGCAAGTATCCCGGCAGTAAGCGACGAGAAAAGTGTCTCAAGCATTATAAGCTTTGAAAGCTTCTTCTTGCTTGCAGCGACAGAGTGAAGCACTGCGTATTTTCTTTTTGACTGTTCAAATCCTATCACTGCATTGCTCACCGCACCCAGCAGCGAAAGCACACAGCCGACTCCGAAGATCGAATAGAGGATAGTCATGATGTTTTTGCTGTCCTCTTCATTTTCTTCCCTTTGCTGCTGCGCCGTGATGACATCAGCATCAGGCAGCCTTTGCTGGATCTGTTGTGTAAACTCGTCCACACTCAGCTTATCTGAAAGATCAGCATAAATGGTATCTATACGATCTCCGAACTGAGTGATATACCACTTGCGGTTCACGACCAGAAGGTTGCGGTGTGCCGCAACAGTCGGGCATATATCAACTATTTTAAGATCGAACGTCGGATTTGACCGAGCACCGTTTTCATCAATAATGTAGTCATCTTCATCAACGATCCTGATAGTGTCACCCGTTTTCACACCGTATTTTTCTGCAAAATCGCTTCCCATTACCGCCTCGCCCTCTGCCGGCTCTGCTTTGATACCCTCAATTATCGGGTTAAGCTTAAACTCACCGAACGCTGCGATTTCTGTGTACGTTTTCTTATTGCCGTTGATGGACATATTGAATGTTGAGCCGGTGTATATCTCTGAGCGCTGCACACCGTCGATCTTTGTGATGAACTCACACTTTTTGCTTTCCTTGTAGACATTAACAGCCACCTCGTAATTGTAGTGATCTGTCGAATACTGATCCTTGATAGCACCGCTTGTTATCAGCACAGCCGTTGTTATCGCAAGCGCAATAAACGTAAGCTGCGTGCTCGTCACAGTGCTCTTTTTGTGCGAGCATTCATTGGCTGCAAACTTTGCACACGAAAGTCCCAGTGCACCAAATAGCTTTACAAACAGCATCGAAACAAGCTTTATTATTATAGGCACCACCATTACCGAACCTACGCACACAAGTGAGATCGCCGCAATGCTCGGGATCGTTTCATGCACAAACATACCCGTCACTAAACCCGCACTCAGCATCACCGCACCGACCACGACCTTTTTTTTGCTGATATGATATGCAGCGTCCCTTGACGAGAAAATAATATCTCTTACCGGAGTCTTTACCGCCTTGATAAGTGCGCCCGACTGGCTGACTATCTGTATTATCACTGCAAGCAGCACAGAGATCGGATACCACCAGATCGCCAGAGTGTAATCACCTATCGTGCCAAATAATGCAGTCACAGCAAAATATCCGCAGAACATAAATATCACCGCACCGATGATACCGCCTACCAGTCCGTATACGGCACTTTCGATTATCAGCAGCGCTGAGGTCTTTGGGATACTTCCTCCAATGCTTCGCAGCGTGCCGATAGATGAGAGCCTCTCGTTTGCGATATGGCGTGACATCGAGAATGTGAGAAACAGCGTCATCAGCAGTATCACCGCAAAGATAAGATAAAATACCGTCGTCTGGTTATTGATCTCATCTATCAGATCGTCCGTAATAAGCGGCGCAAACGTATACTGCTGCTTTTCGTATTTCTTTTGCATATCAATACAAAACTGCATAGCATCAACATCATTAGGCAGGTCGATCATTGCAGATGAAAAGCCTTTTCTTCCCGAGATCGCCTTGTAATTATCCATGCTTAAAAAGACCGTGTTTTCATGACGGCGCATATACTTGTCGCTGCTGAGCTGATTTACTTTAAGCGATAAAGTCTTACTCTCAGGCTTTGTATCATCATTGGCAGCAACGACCGTCAGAGTTATGCTGTCGCCCTGTTTCAGGCCTGTTTTTTTTGAAAACGCCTCAGAAATGATTACTCCGCTGCCTGCATCATATTCGCTCTCACATATTCCGAGCTTCTTGGCTTCTTTTGTATCCATGTATCTGAAGGTTGCAGAGTATTCGCCTTTTTGCGACTTGACTCTGCCATTAATACTTGCAATGTATAATATCGTTGTTGTGCTTGGGAAATCGGCTTTGTTTAATTTCAGATCATGCGATCTGTCCAAAACCAGCATCTCCGCACCGCCGTACGCCGCAAGCATTCTTTCACGCATCGCCTGTTCAGGCGCCTCTCTTCCCGCAACGCAGAAAAGCATCGCAAACGCAGAAGCCGCAAGAGCAATTATTATAGCGAACGAGCGCAGCGGCTTGCCTGTTATATTCCTCCTAATAAGCCTGCCCAGGATAAACATAACATCAGTCCTTTCATTTTGATCTGAGATTATCATAACATACAACAAACGGTCAGACAGCATTTTGTGGTGAATTGCACATATTTTGTGGCGAGTTGAATCCCCTCGTAATTTCACCACCTGACAATGCCTTTTCACAACATTTCCAATCACAAGCACAGATTTTAATGCTATTCTTTCAGCAAATGAAAGGGAGGTCTTGCACATGAAAAAGATCATTTTTGCAGCAGTATTTATCACAGCGCTCGTCGGAGCATTCTTTGTAATATTTATCCCCGGCGAGATAACCCGGGACGATATCCTCAAAGATCTTGAAACAAACCGCAGTGCATTCACAAAAGTCGGGGAGTATTTCATTCAGCACGATGAGATCACTCCCGGATACATCTATAACAATGACGCACCTAAATATAAGGAAATAGAAAGCGAGATCAAAAAGTCGCTCGGCAAGGTTTTTCTGTGTCTGAAAGTAAGCGCTGACCATAGGGAGATCATATTTGAAACGTCAGCAGGTGATTCGGATAACCACAGGCTCATCTACTCACCATATGACAAACCAAAAAGTGTGTCAGGCTCCGAAACCACCAAGTTCGGTACCTGGTATATCAAAATGTGAATATAGAAAAATCGTTGTTCAGCCATTGAGAACAACGATTTTTTTAATATAGTCAGAAGATTTTAAGTTGTCTTTGCCCTTAATTTTTTGAAACGCCTGTCATTAACTCTGACCTGCTTTTTGGGGACATCCGCAGTTGTTGCAGAATTTCCCTGTATTCTCATCATAACCACATTCACTGCACGTCCACTTGCCGCACGTTTCACCAACCCCCGACGCTGTATGCGCTATGCCGCCTTTTTTCGTCGGCTCACCCGGGTCTGCCGCCGCAGTGATCCCGGAAAAGCCCTGCATTCCCCCCGTCCGTGGCGGTTCACGGCGTGAAGAAACTATGACACTCTCAGTGCAAAGCCTGTCAGTAAACTCTCTCAGCTTTGCAGTGATACTCTCGCCGCCGTGTTGATCTAAAGCAGCCGGGTCAATAGTGAACGCTTCAAAACTACGTCCTCCGACCGACGAATCATCAAAAACAATGCAGTAATGTGTACCACCCGAAATGTCAGTCATATTTGCAAAAGGACCATTTTTTGAACTATCAAAACTCAGCTTTGACAGGTTGGTCAGATTTTTGCTTCTGATAAACTCCTCAAGCTCAGCAGCTGCCTTTTCGCCGGCTGTGAACTCAGTCACCGCAGCGTCATATATCCCCTCCTGTATGTAACGTGTAACAGCCGTTTTGTCATCAGCCCAAACAGCCTTTGTGCTGTCCTGCCTATGACTATTGATGCTCATACCGTTTGACCAGCTGCTGCTCTCAAAACTTATAAGCCTGCCGTGAGCGACCTCTGTTCCAAGCAAAGCCGTCAGCTGCTCATCAGGCTTGTCCTCGGGGAAAAGCTTCATTGCCTTCATCATTTCAGTGATCCCGTTTGGGATACCCATTTTCCTTGCAGATTCCGACGGCTGAACAGTCCCGGACTGCTCCTTCTGCTTTTTGTCACGTCCTGGATCAAGATCCGGTCGCCACCTGCCGCAGTTCAGGCAAAACTTTCCCTGATTACCTCCCTGCCCACATTCCGGGCATTCCCAATCTCCGCCGTTGTAGACCAACTCTCCCGCTTCTTTCTTCACAGCATCGGCTTCGTTTTGCGTGCACGGCTTTGGCTGTCCGCAGTTAAAGCAGAACTTTCCCTCGTTGCCCTGCGCATTGCACTGCGGACAATCCCATTTGCCGCTGTCAGCCGCCTGCCCGTTCACATCGAACACCTTCGGCTCTTTGTATTCGGGGAACCACATCTTTTTCATCTCAATTACACGAGCATCGGTCACAGGTGTCTGCTTCTGGCTTATCAAACGGTCCTCAGTCAAAAAGCTGTTGAAGATCTCATTGATCTCACTTATCACCTCGCCCCCGCCGTAAAACTTGGCAGTTTCGCAGTTGAATGAAAAAGTATTGCCTATTCGGTCGTCAGTGAAAAGTGTGATGCCGCTTGAACTCGAATAATCAAAAACAACAGGACGGTTATCCTTTTGCGGGTCAATACGCATTTTCCCCCATGCGTAAAGGTTCTCCCTTTCGGCGATCTCAGATATCCTTTGCAAAGCACCCTCATCAGCCCGGTAGATATTCTCCACTGTCCCGTCCATTTCACTTTTGTGTTCGTGCACTATTACAAATCCACCCTCGCCCTCTTTGAGCGTAAACTTGTCGCTGACACCGCTGAACATCATCATTCCATGCGAGCTTGAATGTCTGTCAACAGCGATCAGCTTCCCGTGTGCAACGTTCTTTTTCTTTACGTCCTCAAGTGTCGGATACTGTATCCCGTCCATTTTAGTACCTCCCCCATTTCAATTTTTATGCCATCATTTTAGCATACAAAATACAGGCTGTCAACACATTTTTTCCGTTGACGCATCAGCCTCGGTGTGGTATAATTATCACAAATAAGATATACTGATACAGGAGATAAAAATGAAAGAGACCTTTTATAAATATAATGTCCCCCTGAAGATCTGCCTGCTTTCCGACATTCACGATAAACCGTTTGATGAGATAACCCTTTCGCTCAAAAAAAACAAGCCTGACCTGATCGCCGTTGCAGGAGATATCATAAACAGAATCAGACTCGACACCGATGTTGCAGTGATGAAAAGAACGCCATATGCGCTGGATTTTCTCAAAGCCTGTGTGCAGATCTCACCCACATTCTTTTCGCTTGGGAACCACGAGTGGATGCTTTCAGAACAGGACAAGCAGATAATTCGCGATTGCGGCGTGCACCTTGTTGACAACAGCTGGGAGTCTTTCGGAGAAATGCTCATCGGCGGACTGACCTCATCAGGTGCAGTCGCATACGATAATTTCCGCAGGAATAGATCAGAGGCATATCCTTACTGGCACTATTTCAATGCTCCCCAGCGTCACGAACCAAAGCTTGACTGGCTTGATGAGTTTGAAAAACTACCCGGGTATAAGCTCCTGCTGTGTCACCACCCCGAATACCAGCCAAAATACCTGAGCACAAGAAAGATAGATCTGATACTCAGCGGTCATGCCCACGGCGGACAGATACGCATCTTCGGGCAAGGGCTTTTCGCACCGGGGCAAGGGATATTCCCCGGATACACAAGCGGAGTCCACGGTAATATGATAATCTCCCGTGGGCTTGCAAATACCGCACACGCTGTCCCACGCCTGTTCAACCGCCGTGAGATCGTTTATATAATACCCGAATAAAACACACCTTGCTCACAGCGGTCGCACAAGCCTTCCTGCGAAGGCTTGCATGGCGCAAAGCGCCGCTTGCAGGCTTTGCCTGCAAGTGCGACCGCCCGACAAAAGAAAGGAGAGAGCTATGCCTATACTAGCAGGATTTATCGTACCCCACCCGCCGCTGATAGTCGCCGAGATCGGACGAGGTCAGCAAAACCAGGTCAGAAAGACCATAGACTCCTACCGGAGTGTTGCACAGCAGATCGCAAAACTGAAGCCGGAAACAATAATAATCTCAAGCCCCCATTGTGAGCTCCACAGGGATAAATTCCATATCAGTACAGGCACTAAAGCATCAGGCAGCTTCGCCGATTTCGCAGCGCCTCAGGTCAGCTTCGAGCAGACCTATGATACCCACATCACAAACGAGCTGATCGGGCTTTGCAAAAAGAATAACGTCCCCATCGCCACAGACGACAAAAGCTCAGCCGTGCTCGACCACGGCACAATGCTTCCGCTGTACTTCATCAAAAAAGTCTATCCCGACTTCAAACTCGTCAGACTCGGTCTGTCATGGACAACAATGAAAACTCATTTCAGATTCGGTCAGCTCGTCGCACAAGCCGTCAGCAGCTGCGGCTCAAATGCAGTCTATGTCGCAAGCGGCGACCTTTCTCATAAGCTTCAGCCCTACGGTCCCTATGGCTTTGCAAAAGAAGGTCCCGTCTACGACGACCTGCTGATAAGGACCTGTGAAAAAGGTGCGCTCAGCGAGCTTGCGGAATTTGACGAGCAGCTCTGCGCCAATGCAGCCGAGTGCGGCCACCGTTCGTTCGTGATCTTGTCAGGTGCCCTCAGCAATATGCCCGTGCGCTCAAAGGTCCTCTCCCACGAGACCGTCACAGGCGTGGGCTATGGCGTTTGCACCTTCTACCCGATCAAACCCGAGGATCCATATGTCGCCCTCGCCCAAAAAGCTATCCGTGCCTTTGTCACAACCGGCGAAAAGATCCCCGTTCCCGACGATACCCCAAATGAGCTTGTGGATACCCGTGCCGCCGCCTTCGTCAGTATCCATAAGCATGGCAGCCTCCGTGGCTGTATCGGAACTATCCTCCCCACCGAACCCTCACTTGCGCAGGAGATCATCTCCAACGCCATCAGCGCCTGCTCCCGGGATTGGCGCTTTGACCCCGTCACCCCCGATGAGCTTGATGATCTTGAGATCAATGTCGATGTCCTTACCGAACCCGAACTTATTGATTCAAAAGATAAGCTCGATGTCCGGCGTTACGGTGTCATCGTCACAAGCGCAGCGAAAAGAGGTCTGCTTCTGCCCGACCTCGAAGGCGTCGATTCTGTCGATCAGCAGATCAGCATCGCTATGCAAAAAGGCGGTATCCGTCAGAACGAACCAATGACCCTGCACCGCTTTGAAGTCGTGCGTCATAAATAAGGAGTGTGAAAAATGCCGGAATGTCAGATCTGTTTCAGACATTGCAAACTCAGCGAAGGTCAGACAGGCTTTTGCGGCGCACGCATCTGTAAACAGGGAGCGATCATCGCTAAAAACTACGGCAGACTTACATCTGTCGCCCTCGACCCGATCGAAAAAAAGCCGCTGAGCAGGTTCTTCCCCGGCTCAATGATCCTCTCTGTCGGAAGCTTCGGCTGTAACCTCAGATGTCCCTTCTGCCAGAACCACGAGATCTCCTGGTCGCAGCAGGCTATGTCCTTTGCTCAAAAGCTTCACACGACCTCCCCCGAACAGCTTGTCGCCGCTGCGCAAAAATACCGTTCTCACGGAAATATCGGCATCGCCTTCACCTATAACGAACCGCTGATAAGCTTTGAGTTTGTAAGAGATACTGCCATACTTTCCAAAAAAGAAGGATTGAAAACTGTCCTTGTCACCAACGGCACAGCCGACCTCAGCGTTCTCAGCAGTCTTTGCGGCTGCATCGACGCTATGAATATCGACCTCAAATGCTTTGACGAGCAAACCTATAAACACACCCTCGGCGGCGATCTTGAAATGGTCAAACGTTTTATCAGTCAAGCCGTGAAGCTTTGCCATGTCGAGCTTACTACTCTGATCGTCCCAGGAATAAGCGACAACGAGCAGCAGTTCCGACAGCTCGTTTCATGGATAAGCGAGCTTACCGGTGCCAACGGCGAAAATATCGGCGGACAGACCGTGCTGCACATTACACGATATTTCCCACGCTTTAAAATGACCAATACCCCTGCGACCGATATCCCCCTTATCCACCACTTTGCAGACATCGCAAAACAAAAGCTGAAATACGTCTGTATCGGCAACTGCTGATATATCATTAAAGTACATTTTTTTGGACTGCTACATCAGCAGGGATTTTTCATATACGAAAGGAGCACCAGCTATGCAAACCGTAAATATAAAAAATATCATCTCTCAGATCAGAGCAAAAACGTCCTTCAAGCCCGACATCGGCATCGTGCTCGGCTCCGGGCTGAGCGGACTTTCACAGGAGATCACCGTCACCGATCGTATCTCTTACAGCGAGCTTGAGGGCTTCCCACGCTCGACCGTCGAAGGACATAAAGGTGAGTATATCTTCGGCTATATCGGCAAAACTGCCGTCGTGCTGATGAACGGACGTGTCCATTACTACGAGGGCTATACCATGCAGCAGGTCGTCGCACCCGTCAGGATAATGGCGTCACTTGGCGCAAACACAATTATCCTCACCAATGCCGCAGGAGGGCTTAACGAAAGCTTCCACCCGGGAACTCTGATGTGTATCAAAGATCAGATAGCGACCTTTGTCCCCTCTCCTCTCGTCGGACCCAACGACAGCGACCTCGGTCCTCGCTTCCCCGAAATGAGCAAAGTCTACGATCCGCAGCTTATCAGCCTTCTGCACCGCACCGCCGAACAGGAAAATATCCCGCTTGTTGACGGAGTCTATATGCAGATAACCGGACCGGCATACGAGACCCCCGCCGAGTCAAGAATGTATGCCTCGTGGGGTGCCGATGCCGTTGGAATGAGCACCGCCTGCGAAGCCGTAGCCCTCAGACATATGGGCGTAAAGCTTCTCGGACTCAGCTGCGTGACCGATATGGCTATAAATAACGAAAATACCACGACCACCCACGAGCAGGTGCAGAAAGTCGCCCGGGAAGCGAGCCGTAAGCTCATCACCCTTGTCAAAGGCACAGTTCAGCAGCTTGGCAGCATCTGACAGATCGCCTTGTAAAATATTCCCTTTTCGTTGACAAATCAGATACAGTATAGTATAATAATAGAGTATCGTACCGATATCCGTGCGATACCGAAAAATAAGTACATATCCGCTTTGTCAGATATTAAGGAGTTGAAATAATTGATAAATCTATCACATTCAAAAAAACTGCTGTCCTTTGTCACAGCTGTCTGCCTCGTGTTCGGCTCTGCCGCAGCAATACCGTGCAGTTCTTACAGCAGCAGTTCCATCACCGCAAGCGCACTTGAAACCAACGGCTTTACATATGACCTGAACACCGACGGTACAGCCACTATCACAGGCTGTATCCTGAAGGAAAAGTCGATAACGGTTCCCGATACCATTGACGAAAAGAAAGTCACCGCTATCGGGATGGAAGCTTTCAAGCACAATACTGCCATCGAAAAGATAACCGTGTCCTACGGCATCACAAAGATCGCTGAAAGCGCATTTGAGCAGTGTACCTCACTCAATCAGGTGCTGCTGCCCTCGTCACTTGAAAGCATCGGTGAAAAGGCTTTTCAGGGCTGCTCAAAGCTGGAGAACGTTTTCTTCCCCAATAAGCTCACCTCTATCGGCAGCGCTGCCTTTGACGGCTGCAGATCGCTGACTCAGGTCAGCCTCACCTCTGTGAAAAGCCTCGGCGAAAAAGCTTTTGCAAACTGTACAGGACTGTGGTCGGCTTACATCGGCTCAAATATCACAAAGCTTGAAAACAGCACCTTTGAAAACTGTACCAGCCTCACAGATGTGACCCTGCCCGAAAAGCTCGTTTCTATCGGCAATAATTGCTTCAAAGGCTGCGAGAATATCAAAAGCATCGCCCTTCCCGCTGCCGTCACTACCGTAAACGACTATGCATTCAAAAACTGTACGCAGCTTGAAAGCGTTACTCACGCCGCCGCTGCAAATCTCACATTCCTCGGCTCTGATGTCTTTGGCTCGACAAGATGGCTCGAATCCCAAAAGGAAAATGATCCGCTCATCACCTTCTGCGGATTTATCGTCTACGGCGCAGAGTACGATAAACCGGTGCTCAATATCCCTGCCAACGTCAAGGGTATCGCAGGTAAAGCGTTTGCGCACAACGCAAGCATCAAAGCGCTGAATATCCCCCTCAACGTAACCTTCATCGGCGATAATGCCTTTGACGACTGCCAGGGGCTTACCTCAGCATTTGTGCATAAGAACATTTCCTATATCGGCAAGTCAATAATGAGCAGCTGCGGCAAATTCACAACATTTGTCGTTGACCCCGCAAATGCATTGTATTCATCAGCCAACGGTGCGATCTATAATAAAGCGAAAACTAAGCTGCTGTGCTGTCCGTTCGCAAAAACAAACTTCACCTTTGAACCCACTGTCAGCAGCATCGGTGAGTCGGCTTTTGAGGGCTGTTCAAACCTCACCGCTGTAAAGATCCCCGATACCGTTACAGCTATCCAAAAGAATGCATTTGCCGACTGCACCGGTCTTAAAGATGTTACTATCCCCGCAAAATGCAAGAAGATTGAAGATAACGCATTCTGCGGCTGTAAAAATCTCAGCGAAGCAACGATCAGCGACGGCGTTGAACAGATCGGCAGCAGTGCCTTCCTGAACTGCGCCCTTTCAAGCGTCGTTATCCCAAACAGCGTCGAAAGTATCGGCGAAGCTGCCTTCGGTGCAAAGCAGACCAAAAAGGACAGCGAGCCTTCATACAATAAGAACTTTACAGTCTATGGATATGTGATCGAAAAGACCGCACAAACCTACGCAGACGACCATAGCCTCAATTTCGTCCACTCAGCCCGTGAGATCCGACTGTGGGGTTCAAACAGATTCGATACCTCCGTCGAGATCTCCAGAAACTCCTTCCCATCAGCAGATACCGTTATCATCGCCTCGGGAATGAGCCACGCCGACGCACTCATCGGCGTTCCGATCGCTGAAAAGAACAAAGCACCTATCCTTCTTTCCGCAAAGGACTATATCCCCACAAATACGCTTAAAGAGATCAAAAGCCTCGGTGCAAAGAATGCAATAATCCTCGGCGGTACAAGTGCCGTTTCCCAGAATGCCGAGAATACACTCGTTGCTAACGGACTCAAAGTCAGAAGAGTCTTCGGAAGCAATCGTTTTGCGACCGCCGCAAGCATAGCAGACGACCTGCTTGGCGAGGACGGTTCAAACGTTCCCGAAAGCGTGTTCTTTGTCAACTACGATAAGTATGCCGATGCCCTCTCCGTAAGCTCCGTTGCAGCGATCAAGGGTTGCCCGATCCTCTATGTAAGAGAGAACGGCGAGCTTGATAACTCAACAAAAGCTTACCTCGAAAAGGTCAAGGGCAAGGTGAAAAATGCATACGTCATCGGCGGCGAAATGGTCATTTCAAACGAAATGGCTGATACCATCAGCGATACGCTCGGCGTCACCGCTAAAAGAGTCAGCGGTGCAAACAGATATACCACCTGCCTCGCAGTGAATAATGAGTTCAAGAGCCTGTTTGACGGCTCACTCGTCTGCCTCGCAACAGGGCTCAACTTCCCCGATGCACTTTCCGGCGGCGTAGTTTCTGCAAAGTACCATTCGCCAATGCTGCTTGCAGATAATAACCTCAGCAGTGAGCAGAAAGCGTTTATAACAAAGTGCTATGCAGATCAGGGAAAGTTCAGCATCGTCGCATTCGGCGGAACGAACGCAGTCTCCGAGAAGCTTCTGCAAAACGCCTGCACACAAATAACCGTAAAATAAGATCTCAAAAAAATCAAGAGGACAGCTAACAACTGTCCTCTTTTTTGTACACTAACCTCATCGCCATTTTTTTGATATGCACCCGAATGGGTTTGGGGGCGACCGGAAAGCCCCCAATTGAAAAGCCGCACAATTCGTGCGGCTTTTTTTCTTATTACTTTCCCTCATTTCTGAGGTCAACAATTCTCTTTGCCTTGCCCGCAAATCTCTCCAGCGAGCCGAAATCAACAAGCGTGATCTTGGTCTGAATGCCAAGCACCGTTTTCATATCGTGCGTGATGCGGTCGTGCAGCTCCTCCAGCTTCGGATAATTCTCTATCATCTCATGGCTGAGCGTGTTTGAAAGCTCTACCTTTATCTCCAGATGATCCGCAAAATTCGACCTCGTCAGTATCAGCTGATAGTGCGGCGCTACCTCAGCAAAGCCCATAAGCACCGACTCTATCTGCGACGGGAAAACATTCACTCCACGAATTTTCAGCATATCGTCCGAGCGTCCCCTCGGCTTAGCCATTCTCGCAAACGTCCTTCCGCACTTGCACGGCTCATAGTTGATCTGCGTGATGTCCTTCGTCCTGTAACGCAGGACCGGTATACCCTCTTTTGAAAGCGTTGTTACAACAAGCTCGCCCTCGCTTCCCTTGTCAAGCACATCGCCCGTCTTTGGGTCGATTATCTCAGCAAGGAAGTGATCCTCGTTGATGTGCATACCGTCACGCTGCTCGCACTCGCCCGAAACGCCCGGTCCCATAAGCTCGCTCATACCGTAGTTGTCGGTAACGAACATTCCCAGCGTCTTTTCGATCTGATCTCTCATCTCGACCGTGCAGCCCTCAGACCCGAGCAGACCAAGCTTCAGATTTATCTTGTCCAGCACGCCCTTTTCCTTTGCAAGCTCGCCTATGTACTGCGCATAGGAAGGCGTTGAAACCAGCGTGTTTGTGCCGAAATCCTGCATCAGCATTATCTGCTTTTCGGTATTTCCGCTTGATGACGGAATGACCGTTGCGCCGATCTTTTCAAGTGCGTAATGCAGACCCAGCGCACCCGTGAAAAGTCCGTAGCCAAAGCATATCTGCACAATGCTCTCATCGCTTGCGCCGGCAGCCATTACAAGCCTTGCCATGCAGTCGCTCCACATATCAAGGTCAGCCTTGGTGTAGCCAACAACTGTCGGCTTGCCTGTCGTTCCCGAAGATGCGTGTATACGGGCGATCTTCTTCAGCGGCTGTGCAAACAGCCCGAACGGATAGGTGTCACGCATATCCGCCTTGGTCGTGTAGGGTATGTACTGAATGTCCGAAAGCTGCTTGATCTTGTCCTCGTTCACTCCGGCTTCGGTCAGCCTCTTGTTGTAAAACGGCACATTGTCCATGCAGTATTTAACGAGATGCTTCAGCTTTTTGAGCTGTATCTCCTCGATCTGCGCTCTTGACATCGTTTCAAGTTCTTTTTGAAAAAACATAGTTACTTATCTCCTTTAAAGTTTTAAAGCACCTAGTTATTATACCATAAATCCCTATAATTTTCAAGTACACTATCAACAAATTTTCGCACTTGATTTTATGCAAGTTTCATTGTATAATAATATTGGTAAAAATGTATTACCAATAATCCAAGTCAATGGGAGAAAAAAATGAAAACATCAGATGCTGAACAAATAAGAAAGCCGGATAATCAAGCTCTCATAAAGCAGTCTTTCAGCGACGAAATGAAAAAGCCGCACCGTATCGACTGGGCGGATATGATAGCAGTATTTATCGGAACTATACTTGGGCTTTCCATACGAGATGCCATAGACACCAAAAGTTCAATATCAAACGGATTCGGGCGTTTTTGCGTTGATGCTCTTATTATAACGATAGCGATACTCGCCGTTCATGGCGTTTTCGCCGTGGTCAGAAAAATTCGGCAAAACAGTAAAAACTAAACACAGGAAAGAAAGTGTAAAAATGATATACGAAATGAAAAGAACCGTCCGGTGCAGCCAGATAGGCGAGGACGGAACAATGCGTAACAGTGCCCTTGTGGATTTCATGCAGGACTGCAGCTTAAAACACCTCGAGAATGAGCCTGTGATGTCCCCGTATTTCCGTGAAACAGGCTGCATAATGTTTCTCATCTCACGCCAGCTTGATATCGTCAGAAAACCGCAGATAGACGAGAATGTCACCGTCAGGACATGGACCTACGAGCTGAACAGGCTCTATGGCTTCCGTAACACCGTTATCTACGGTGAAAGCGGAGAGATACTTGTAAAATCTATCGCAGGCGGCTGCTTCATCGACTCAAAAAGTATGCGTACCATGAAAGTACCGCAGGAAACGATCGACAGAGTCGTTCTTGAAAAAAAACTCGAAGATATCGAGTATACATCACGAAAGATCACCTTGCCCAAATGTGAGCCGCAGATCTTTGAACCCGTGAAAATAAACCGCTGCTTTATTGATATGAACCGCCATGTCAATAATGCACGCTACCTCGATATCACCGACGAGTTTGTCCCGGAAAACGCCGAAATAAGCCGTATCAGAAGCGAGTATAAGCTGCCCGTCCGCCGTGACAGCATCGTTATCCCGAAGGTTTACAGCGATAATGGGCTGCTCACCGTTGACCTCTCGTCCCCCGAAGGCAAAAGCTATACCATCGTTGAGTATACCCTCAAACAGGAAAAATAGTAAACAAATGTGTGAATGACCTATTGACAAAGTTGAAATTTTGTGATATTATATTAATATATTATTCAAGATTAAACTTTTAACGGAGGATGTGTTTGCTAATACAAACACAGCTGAAATATGGGAAACTACATTAAACAGACAGAGTATAAAAAGTCTGTCCGCTGTGTACAGATCCTTGCATATTTCTCGCTGATAGGCGTGCTTGCGGACATAGTTTTCTTTGTTTTATACTCTTTGCGGCCAGGCGGCGTGAAGGACTCGATCGTCTTTTTCACAACAGTGGTGCTGGCGATCCTTGGCTGTGCGCTGCACTCAGCTGTCGGCATCTCGCTTCCAAACAATGGGAAATTCAATAATTATAAGATCGCCATTTACACGTTTATAATCGCTGATATAATCGGCTTTATCCACGGTTTGAGAACGCTGACAGTAGATGGACCCGATGCCGGCGAAGCGGTAGGAATGATCTTTTACACGACGTTTTATTTTGGCTGCCTGCTGGCAAATATTCTGACTTTGAGGGCAATTTCCGGCAGCATTGGCAGAAAAGCAGGTACAGCGGCTACGATATTGCTGATACTGCTTATTTCGCTGCATTTAGGCGATATTGTCCACTCGATGATACATCTTGATACGTTTGAAAATGACATTCCGAGCAAGAAAAATCTGATAAGGCTTATAAGCAACATCGTTTTTCTTGCCTGTTCGGTACAGTCGATGATCGTGATACTGATAAAGCCACAGGAGGATAAAACTGAATAACAAAAGCAAATGCCGCTGTCTGAACGCAGCGGCTGTTTTATTTTTTTTTGCGTATCAACGGCATTTTAGAACGCCGCACCTGAATAGAAAAAGCCTCATATGCTCTTACTGTACATTTTTTTGTACAGTTTGAATATATGCAGAAAATGGCTCAAGATAGTAAATGTACAATTATTTGTACTTAAAATCGCTTTTACAGACTTTCTTAAACGTTTAAGATTATATTTGATACAATTATATTTGATCAAATATAATTGTGCACAATATGATCCAATGATCTTTGGTATTGTCACCATGCTTGACTTTAACGGAAAAATATCGTATGCTTATAAAAAGGGGTGTTCGCAATGGTAAGACCGATAATCAAAGACGTTATTTTTCTCGCAAGAAAAAGCGTTCCGGCTGCAAAGGACGATATTTGTGTGATAAATGATCTGCGTGACACGCTCGCTGCAAATCGTGAGCGCTGCATTGGAATGGCAGCAAACATGATCGGTATTTCCAAGCGGATCATAATTGTTTCAACAGAGCTTGGCGACATCGTGATGGTAAACCCGCAGATCATTTCAAAAAGCGGTAAATACGAAACTCAGGAGGGCTGCCTTTCTCTGGTTGGGGTTCGCAATGTCACACGTTTTGACAACATCGAAGTCAGGTATAATGACGATAAATTCATTGCGCACAAGGGAAAGTTTTCGGGGCTGACAGCGCAGATAATCCAGCACGAATGCGATCACCTCGATGGGATAATAATTTAGATAAGTACAATTAATTGTACTGATGTTTCGCTTGCAGCTGTACATGATTTTGAACAGTCAATTATTGTGTACATATTTTTGTACACTTAGCAGCGAACACACGGGTACATTTTATTGTACAGCTTCAAGTCATCACAAGGAGTGGAAATGAGCAGAATACTTAAAATAAACGATCTGAGCGATCCTGAGCTTTTGCCTTACAGCTGCACAAACGAGATACAGTTAAAGCGGATCTGCGAGCCTGATCCGGGTTTGTTCATTGCAGAGAGTCCGAAGGTCATAAGACGTGCGCTTGCGGACGGATATGAGCCTGTGTCGCTGCTTTGTGAGCAAAAGTATATTGATAATCAGGCAAGCGACATCATCTCAGCCTGCTCGCAAGTGCCTGTTTACACGGCAGACAGCGAGGTACTGACGCAGCTGACGGGGTTCAGACTGACGCAGGGGGTACTTTGTGCGATGAGGCGAAGGTCGCTTCCAAAGCAGGAGGGACTGCTCGCAAACGCCGAAAGGATCGTGGTTTTAGAGGATATAATGAATCAGACGAACGTGGGAGCGATCTTTCGCAATGCTGCTGCGCTGGGGGCAGATGCGGTTTTTCTGACACCGGCATCAAGCGATCCGCTTTACCGCAGAAGCATTCGTGTCAGCATGGGGACGGTGTTCCAGCTGCCATGGACCTATCTTGAGCAGACTCCCCCACATTATGTTGAAACGCTCAAACAACGTGGCTTTTTCACTATCGCTATGGCACTCAGGGACGACACGCTCCCGGTGAGCGACCCGGGTTTGGCAAGACACAAAAAGCTTGCAGTCATTCTCGGCACAGAGGGTGAGGGGCTTAAAAGCGAGACGATAAGCTCCTGCGACTGCACTGTGAAGATACCGATGTACCATGGTGTGGACTCGCTCAACGTCGCTTCTGCAAGCGGTATCGTGCTGTGGGAGCTGATGAAGAAATAGCTTTTGTCATCGGAGCTGTCCAAATATATGTACACAAAAAAATCCGCCTGTTATAAAAACGGTACGCATAAAGAAGTTTTACGCCATAGTATTTCTGATGTAAGGTCAGAAGTACTATGGCGTTTCTGTTGCCTTAACATAAATAAGAATTTACCGCCGCTGCGGCGCGCGTGTCCGTCGCATATCAGCATGAGATGACAACCGCCTTTGTGCCGCTCCGTGCTTTCATTTTGTTAGTATAGTATAATAACAGGTTTTTTCGTGTCCCAAAGTAACCGTTACCACGGTTACTTTAGAGAATGGCAAAGCCATTCTCTGCCTTCTTTCTCGTAAAAAAAGGTGGCGGGTCGGTCGAGGGCAGAGCCCTCGCCGCTGACCGCAGTCAGCGGAACTCTCCGAACGCCAAACGCTCAGCATAGGGTGAATTCAAAAATAGTCCGGTGGACTATTATAAAATGAGGTTTACCACGGCTTTGCCGTGCTAAGCCCTGCACGAGAGGGCTGCCCCTTACCCCGTGTAGAACTTTTTTTCTTCAAGCCACTATGGCTTGACGTTCGAGCGTTGAACCTAATGCTATAAAGGTAACAAGCTTGCTCTCTCGTCTAAGGGGGAAACCCATAAGGGAGAACAGGACGCCTCGCCTTTATGGCGCCGGTACACGGACTTTTCTTCCCTCACGGTTTCCCCCTTAGTATCCCCTTTCCCTTCACCTATCTTTTGCCGTACCCGCTCAATTCTTTTGTGCCTTCTTCGCTTCAGACAACGGCAGTGACGGGGTGCTGATTTCCCTGCTGCCTGCCGAGTTCTTGCTATCATTGTGCAGTTACAGGGTTTGCGGAGTCGTTTAGGATTACAGGCTCGGAATACTGTTTTTCAAGGTAGCCTCTTGCGAGGCTATTAGATAAGTTTGATAAGTTAAATTTTGATTTATTTGAATGAGGTGTAGGAATGCTTGGATATAATGAAAATGAGAAAAAGATCGCAGAGGGCGGTTTTGATGGAATAAAAAAAGTACTATGCGGTGATGATGTGACAAAGTCGAGGAGATTGCTATTTTGTCTTGACAGATATCTTGACCCGATATATCAGATAAAGCTCGATTATGAAAAAGAAATATTTGAGCTTTTACAGGAGATAGTTATATCAAGTGACAACGACGAAATAATTGATGACTGTTTGCAGCTTCTCGGGGACTACGCAACAGAGCCGCTCACGATACTTGAAAACGGCATCGAAAACATTAAAAGCAATATGCGTTCTCAGGCGAGATACGTTCTGAATATGCAGACTGAATCATTTATTTAAAAGGGTGATAAGATGAAGCACGTTGACGTTTTTACCGACGGTGCTTGCTCGGGAAATCCCGGTCCGGGCGGGTACGGAATAATAATGAAATACAAGGACACCATCAAGGAATTTTCCGGCGGTGCGGCACAGACGACCAATAACCGAATGGAAATGACCGCTGTCATCGAGGCGCTTTCAAAACTGAAGGAGAGCTGCGAGGTCACGGTGTACAGCGATTCAAAATATGTTATAGACGCTGTCACAAAGGGTTGGGCAAAAAGCTGGCAGAAAAACAACTGGGTCAAAAGCGACAAGAAAAAGGCGCTTAATCCCGAGTTGTGGGAAAAGCTGCTCGGATTGCTTGACAAGCACAGGGTTGAATTTGTATGGGTCAAGGGTCACGCAGGTCACCCGGAAAATGAACGGTGTGACGAGCTTGCAGTGGAACAGTCGCAGAAATTCAAAAGTCTATGAGAGTATGAACCGGAGGAATTGCGTTGGAGAATAAAAAGAAAGTGCTTGTGGCTATGTCAGGCGGTGTTGACAGCTCGGTTTGTGCGAAGCTTCTGCTTGATGCAGGCTACGAGGTCGCAGGTGCAACGATGCATCTGTATGCAAATGAGGACATAGGCATTGAGCGCTCAAAGACCTGCTGTTCGCTTGACGATGTACAGGACGCTCGGGAGGTCGCTTTCAAGCTTGGTATTCCCTTTCACGTTTTCAATTTTGCAGACAGCTTCAGGCAGAACGTTATGGACAAGTTCGTGAACACTTATCTTGACGGCGGAACTCCGAACCCATGCATTGACTGCAACAGGTATCTCAAATTCGGTGATTTTCTGCTGAGAGCAAAGCTGCTTGGCTATGAATATATCGCCACGGGACATTATGTTACAAAAGCTCGTGACGAAAAGACCGGACGCTGGCTTTTAAAGCGTTCGGCAGACAGAAAAAAAGACCAGACGTATGTGCTTTACTCACTGACGCAGGATCAGCTTGAGCACAGTCTTTTCCCTGTGGGTGAGATGAACAAGGCGGATATTCGCACGATAGCTGATGAAAACAGTCTTGTCAATGCGGCTAAGCCTGATTCTCAGGACATCTGCTTTATTCCTGACGGTGACTATGCAAGCTTTATTACAAGCCGCTGCGGTAAGCAGCCGTGCGGTGACATCGTGCTCACCAGCGGCGAAAAGTTGGGCACTCACAAGGGTCTGATACACTACACTATCGGGCAGCGCAGAGGTGTCGGGGTGTCATACACAGAACCTATTTTTGTGATCCAAAAGGACATTGCAGGCAACAGGCTGATACTCGGAACGCCTGACAAGCTCCTTCGCACTTCGCTGACAGCAAGCGATGTGAATATGCTGATAACAGATGAGCTTAACAGTCCAATCAAATGTACAGCTTGCGCGAGGTATCACCAACAGGATATGCCCTGCACAGTAACACCGATCGGTGAAAGGCGTGTAAGAGTAGACTTTGAACAGCCGCACAAGGCGATCTGCAAGGGGCAGGCGGTTGTTTTCTATGACGGTGACTATCTTATCGGCGGCGGAACGATAGAATAAAAAGAGTACAAAGAAACGGACTTGAAAATATCAAGCCCGTTTCTTATTTACAGCTCCACCGCGTCCAAGAAGGAAAGATAATCCTCTGCATTGACCGAGACTGATGAGAAAAGCTCATCATTTTGTATTATCCACGAATCCACTAAGCCATATGCACCGACATTATCCCTTCTATATGCTTCCCCTCCAAGGGACACCCGCATCATCAGCATCTTTTCATCTGACACGGGCAAGTACATCTCAAAGCAGCCGAACAAGCCTATTCTTTTGAGCGAGGGATTATCATAAATAACGGATACGACCTTCTTGCCTTTGTATCCAAACACCTGATACTTTTGTCCGCTGCGGTCAAGCGAACGCATATCAAACATCGTTTTATCTATCAGAGTATACTCAACGCTGACCAGCTCAGTGCGGTTCACAAGCTCAGTATAAAATTTACTCTGAAAATCGCCTTTATTCATTATCCAGCCGTACATACCGTCGATACTGTGGAGCTTCAGTTTGAAACTTCCGTCAGACAAAATAACCTCATCATCGGGAATCGAGCTTTTATATGTAACGCCTGTTGTGGAAGTGCCTTTTGGCTTTGTTGATGTAACTTTCGCTGGTGAAGCGGACGTGGTTGTTTCAGAGGACGTAGTGGTCGTTGAAGCAGCGGTCGTTGTTGTGGTGGTTGTTGTAGTAGTTGTAGTAGTTGATTGACTAGTTTCCGCTGTTGTTGTCGTGGCTTGTGAAGATGCTTCTGTGCTGCTGTCCGAGGCTGTGTCCTCTCCGCAGGCTGTCATTGAGATCGCCAATGCGAGTGCAAGAAACGCAGCGATTATCCTTCTTTTTGACAATTTGTTCACTCCCCTTTTTCACAAGCATAGCACTTTTTTCTAAATTTGTCAACAAAAAAAGGCTCGGATCAGTTCCAAGCCTTTTGCGGTATATAAGTAAATTAGTCCATTGCGTTTTTGATAGCCTCGTAAAGCTCGTCGTATGTTTCATACGCAGGGATATCCGGGTTATCAGCCTTGATGCTTTCTGTACTCTTGAAAAGGAAGCCTGCTTTGCTTGCCTTTATCATACCAAGGTCATTGTGGCTGTCGCCCGATGCGATGGTTTCATAGCCGATCGACTGAAGCGCCTTTACAGTCGTGTACTTTGACTTCTCCACTCTCATCTTATAGCCTGTGATCTCGCCGTTGTCTGCTACTTCAAGAGTGTTGCAGAAGATAGTCGGCATACCAAGCTTTTTCATCAGCGGTTTTGCGAACTGTGTGAAGGTGTCGCTTATGATAATGACCTGTGAAAGGTCCCTGAGCTTGTCAAGAAACTCCTTTGCGCCCGGCATAGGGTCGATCTTTGCGATAGTTTCCTGGATCTCTTTCAGACCAAGGTTATGCTCATTGAGTATTGCAAGACGATACTTCATCAGCTTGTCATAGTCAGGCTCATCACGGGTAGTTTTGCGCAGCTCGGGGATACCGCTTGCTTCGGCAAATGCTATCCAGATCTCCGGAACAAGAACTCCTTCAAGGTCAAGACAGGTGATATACATTGACATTTTACATTCCTCCATATCGGAAATTATAGGGAAACACTTTCCTTACGTCAAGAATTATACCACACTTTAATCATCTATTCAAGAAGATTTTATGAATTATTGTTCGCCGGGGTCACAGACTGTTCCGAGGAAAACAGGCAGTCCGGTCGTTGTATCCATTATCGCATAAACGAAAGGTCTGTCAAGAATAACCTGCTTGAATTCGCCGGCAACTGCAACAGCATTTTCCTTCATCAATACTGCTGTAGCGGCAGCAGCTTTGGTACCTTTTGCATCAAGCTCGATATGTGTCTTATGGATAACTCTGCTGATAGCTGTGCTGTTATTATCAAACATCTTTGAAAAATCTGCATCATCAGAGAAAGCATCTTTGATACCCATTTTATAAAGAGTATTGCTCAGATCGGTGCTATAATCGTAAGAGAACTTCGGAAGTCTGGTTATCACATCGTACTTGGCAGTCCTGGACTCATAAAGGTTTGCTATCTCATCTTTTGACATTGATGCAACATAGTTCCCGATATCAGTACCTTCATTTGGCAGCACTGCCATGAACGCATATTTTCCGCCCTTATAGTTCTTTACGAAACCTGTTGCCCTGTTATTTTGCACATAGATATCCTCATTTGAGCAAAGCATAGTACAATCCACCACATTGTTTTTGGCATTGGTGAACTTCTGATTTTCCGAGATCTGTTCCTGCTCATACTCTTTTTCCCACTTGGAATCAAATGCGATACAGTTGACAAGGCACATGATCTCGCTGCCCTGGAAGTTATCTATCAGCTTGGGGATCATTTTGTCTGTCTTTTCATTTACCCAGCTGTTTATGCCGGCAACAGTGGAACTATCAAATGGCGCTTTGAACATTTCGGCGTTGAAATGCTCCTTGCAGTTCTTTGCAAACTGCTTATTGAGGACAAGATCATTTCTGTCCTTTACCCATACAGAGTTTGCGATATTCAGCTTTGAATCCTCGGTATTATTGTTATGCGCATTGGAAATGAGCAGGTTCATATTCTTATTGAACTTGACCGTTTCAACTCCGCCGCACATAACGTCCTGCATCTGCTTGAGAGTATTGCCGTTTGCGCCGTTCATGGTCATTCCCAGTGCAAACGCAACAGATTCGGGAGAAACGAGTGTGTTCTTTGCGTCACTCACAAGGTCTTGCTTGACAGAGTTTTTGAAGAGTTCAACTGAAAATTCGCTGATGCCGTTTACAAAATCGCTGTCGTTCTTCTCACTGCTTTGTGCGGGTGAAAAATTGTAATCAGCGGTCAGCTGAACGGTATTACCGCCCAGATCGCTGCTTGGCTCAACAGGCTCTGACGGCATAGGCTGAACTATCTGTGAGCTTGGCTGCATCGGCTCCGAACCCGACGGCTGCTCGCTGCACGAGCACATACCCATTACCATTGTGATCGCTATTACCGCGCTTATAAATCTCTTTAACATAAAAAACAACTCCTTGTCTGTATGATGTACGCCTGAAGCTTACACGGTATATACGGACAAGGAGTTTAATATTTATTGGGTAATGTTGCACAAATCAGTAGGCTTGGTTTTGTGCATTTTATTACGCATTAGGGTTGCATACTGTTCCCATGAATATCGGCATACCTGTTTCGGTATTGACTATCGCATAAGCAAACGGTCTGTCGAGAGATACAGTGTGCATATCCGCAGGAAGCGCACCGCTCACGTCCAACTGGATCTCGGTAGCTGCTGCTGCCTTTGTGCCTTGCTCATTGACCTCGATATGAGTCTTGTGTGCGACGTTGCTGATATACATTTTATACCTGTCGGTGATGCCGCTGAGGTCGGACTTGGAAGGATCGAAAACATCGACAATGCCCATCTGCTTGAGAGGGTCGTTCAGGCACGTACTGTAATCATACTTGAACTTGGGCAGTGATGCAATGACACTCTCGTTATTATTCCTGCTGTTATACAGTCTTGCAAACTTTTCGGCTGTCAGAGACCTGACATAATCCGAAAGGGACACGCCTTTATCCGGAAGGATAGCCATGAAGGCATACTTTTCACCCTTGTATTTCTTGATGAAGCCCTCTGCGCTGCCATCACGGATATATCCTTTTTCTATGCTGTTCATCAAGGAGCATTTTACTTTCCTGCCGTTTCCGAGAGTGAACTCGCCGTTCTCATTGACATCGTTCTTCTCATAGTTGTTTTTCCACTCTGCGTCAAATGCTATACAGTTGAGCAGCACGGCAGCTGTTTCAGCGCCGAACTCCTCGATGATCTCGGGTATCATTGAATCGGTCTTGTCATTGACCCAGCGGTTCATCTGCCTGATAGTTTCATCGTTGAACGGAGCTTTGAACATATCGGCATTATAAAGCTCCTTGCAGTTCTTTGCAAACTGCTCGCTGAGCGTCAGGTTCTCTGTGTCCTTTACCCACAAGGAGTTTGCGATCCTGAACTTGAACGCTTCGCTCTTGTCTGCATCGGAGATGAGCTTGTTCATATTCTTGTTGAAGGTATCCGTATCAAGATCCTTGCACAGCACCTTCTGCATCTGTCTGAGCGTTTCGCCGTTTGCGCCGTTTGATACCATACCCATTGCGAAAAGCACCGACTCGGGCGAAACGAGCGTATTCTGTCCTTTTTTGAGATCCTCAAGGACCGTGTTCTTGAAAAGCCCCACCGAGAACTCATTCGTGCCGGCGATAAACTTATCGTCGGTCGTATTTTCGCTCGCTGCAGCGAACTGATAGTTCGATGTCGGTGAGATCGGGACATTTACCGGCTCAGATGCCTGCTGCTGAGCTGCAGAAGGCTTTTCTTTCGTCTGCTTTGCGTCTGCCGTACCGGAAGAATCACCGCACGAGCACATTCCCATTACCATTGTTATTGCTATTACTGCACTTATAAATCTCTTTAACACAAAAAACAACCCCTTGTCTGTATAGTGTACGCTTGAAGCTTACACAAGATATACGGACAAGGAGTTTAATATTTATTGGGTAATGTTGCACAAATAGGTAACTGCTTTTTTATGTACATTATCTATCTTGGGATACAGTACAGGTTAGTTTCCCAGCAGGGATAGTACCTTGACTGACGCAGATAATGCTTATAATCGGCATTGATCTCGTTTATCAGCAGGGGTATCAGAAAATAGTCATAGGGCTTATGGTATACCGCTGTACAGATCTTCGGTGAATACTTTCTTATAGTACCCACGCTTCCAAGCAGCGCTTCACAGTCTGCACCCTCGACATCGTATTTTACATATGTACAGCCTTTCTCAGCAATACTGTCAAGTGTCAGCGCATCTGTAAGCACGCCCTTCTCAGAAACTCTCGCCTGCCTGCCAGCTGAGCTTGAAAAGCTGAGCTGAGTACATTTGTTCCACGCTGCGGCGTTATACAGGGTCACATTTTCAAGGTCAGACGTATTCTCACTGCACTTGCGGAAATTGCGTTTATTCGGCTCGACACCGGTGATACTGTGGTATTTTCCGCCTGTTTGTTTCACAAAGCTCTCAATGGTATCTCCCCTGTATGCACCGAGGTCGAAATAGCTCTCGTCACTTCCAAGACCGAGCAATTCGGCGTTTTTCTGTTCATCACAGAAGCAGTCACGCAGGAACTGAGTATTGCCCGTGATCTTGAATGCTGTGACACATTCAAAAGTCTTTCTTGAAAGGTCGTCCTCAAGAAGGCTGTATGCTCTGCTTGCTTTTGAAAACAGGTCAAAGAACCTTTGCTTGTCAAAGTACCCATCGTCTGTAACGGAGGTGTCCGGTGCAACAAGCTCGAAGCGCTGCTCAATGCTTTCAATACGCTGCATTATCTCATCAAGACTGCTGCCAAAGCCAAGCACTATGAGCTTATCGGTCGGGTCGCTCATTATATCCGAAAACCGTTGTACCTTATAGCCGCAAAAACTCTGACCTCTCACGAAGTCATCGCTTGCAAATATGCCCTCGCATTTTATCCCGAAACGGCTGAAAAGGTGAAGCATCTTCTCGCTGCCGTTGCCCATACCATAGATATAAACGGGCTTATTGCAGCACGCTATCCTTTCCCAGCTCGGTGTGAGATTTTCAAAAATAACCGGATCAAGTTCCCAGCTGTTCATTTAATGACCTCCAAAAAAGGACGGAAAACAAATTTCCGCCCTTAAACTCATATTTCAGAAATAGTTGTCGTCAGCGTCGATATCGCCTTCAATGAACGAATCGTCACTGTGGGTGCCAAATGATCCTCCAACCATATCTCTGCCTCTTACACGGTACTTGTCACGGTTGAGATTGATGTATTTGTCAAGCTGTTCAAGCAGCTGCCTTGGTTTCTTGACAGACTTAACTATCTTTATTGGTGTGTCCACGTCACGAACGTGCATCTGGATCGTACCGCACTTGAAAAGCCTCTGTCCGAGGGTAAGAATGAGCTTTTTATCGGTAACTCTGTAAAGCTCAAGCTCATCCTCCTGAACTCTGAGGAACCCACTTCTGGTGATGAACTTTGTCTCGGTGAGAAAATATCTTGTGAAAGAAAGCGGTAAGCCGAACAGTGTACGCTTTTTATCCGTCCAGATATAGTCGAACATATCCTTTTTCATATACGTTACCCCCGATATATCATATTTATGTGTCCGAAACCTGTATTTTATCGGAATAAGATCCCGACAAGCTAAGTTTAACACAACACAACATTTTTGTCAAGCACCGCTGCTGTAAAATCGAACAGTTATATAAGAATATGAAACTAAAATCAAAATGCTATCATATTTTGCAGACCCCTGTGCAGTGATAGTCTGACTTTCAAATACAAGTATATTTATCATTCGCTGATGTACCTGAAACAGCTTGCCCTCTGATAGTGCGTAAGTGCGTTGATACGTCATTTGCTATAACCCTATTTTTAATTTACACGCAGTACACAATAATGTCGAAACGTGACGAAAGTTTCGACCCGTGTTAACCAATTATTACAGCACAGTAAAGCAAAACTGAAAATCGCAGCAACAGCACAAAAAAATGAAAGAAAAAGCTTGATTTTAAAAATACATATGATATAATAAATTCTGGTAATTTTGAAACATCTATGTTTCATCTAAGGGAGGAATTTAGAAATGAATGAAAGCCAGATTAAGGTGCTGGTAGGGAAAAATGATGGAGCGGCACTTGACATTGGCA
Source organism: uncultured Ruminococcus sp. (assembly GCA_902787825.1). Taxonomy (GTDB): domain Bacteria; phylum Bacillota; class Clostridia; order Oscillospirales; family Ruminococcaceae; genus Hominimerdicola. The sequence continues at coordinate 44,393 of CADAHS010000002.1, forward strand.
GGATACTGAGCAGCAATGGAGCAGATGTGAACTACTCACACTGTGATCCATTACAGATACAGTTCGATGTGCTTCGCAAACAGCCTGACGCACTAATACTGTCAAGTCTGACAAGACACACGGCAAAGCTATGCTCGCTGCTTAAAAAGAGTGAGCACGCTCCGTACATTGTACTAATATCCGAGGGCAGTGAAAATTCATCGGACAAGGAGATAGAGGGTGCGGATCTTATACTTGACAACAAAGATAAAATGCTTTTTGACAAGCTGTTTTCACGCCTTTTCAAGAACAAAGCCCCGGCGGGTGTTCAGCTCACTTCGGCAAGTCTGGAAGCACTGATATCAGACACTCTGTTTGATCTGTGTATCACCAAGAATTACAACGGTTATGCCTTTCTCAGTGATGCGATAGCGCTTGCGGCTGAGTCTGACACGATCGCACGGTGCATCTCAAAGGACATCTATCCGGACATTGCAAAGAAATACAATGTATCGGTATGCAGTGTTGAAAGAAATATCCGAACGGTCATCCACAGTTCGTGGTCAAAATCCGGCAGATCCGTCAAAAAAGAATACTTCGGCACTTTCGCCCTTGACGACAGGTGGGTGCCGACTAACAGCCAATTTATTTTCATTATTGCTGACAGGCTCTCTAAGAAGCGAAGCATAAGGATATGATCAATAAGGAGCCGGGAACTCTCCCGGCTCCTGTTTTATCGGCAGCCTGCTTTTGCAGTGTCTGCGCAGGCTGTTCTGCGGACAAAGCGGTCGCCTTGTCACCTACGCTCAGTGCAAGGCTCAGCTGCCGTTAACACATACTATGCACAGCAAGCAGCATTCGTACTTGAATTTGAACATAAAAAAGCGAGGCATGAAAGCCTCGCTTTAACACATACCGTGTGGTACGCTAAAATATTACCGCCTTGCCGTCGCACAGTTGATAAAACCCGCTTTCGCAGGTGGGTACCAGCCCAATGACTTCTCGCTCCCAGCGTCCGGACATACACGGCACAAAGTCGGCGTATGCCGGGAGGTCTGCAATCCGTTTCTCGGAGACCCAGTTCCCTTTTAATTGTGTGTTGGATTTATAATGACTGTGCTCAACGCACAAGGCAGAAATCTTTTTCTGTTATTATAATACCACAAATAAATTGAATATTCAAGTACAATTCTATACAAATCAATGTCCGAAAATTTGTACATTTATTACGAGAAAGCGCTAACTTAAACGTTTTCTGAACTAAGATCAGCTGAAATGCTTACCATCACAGTCAGCATCGCCGCAGCCGCACTCATCCTCATCGTCAAACTCAAACATATCCTCGATACGCTTCATGAATATCTCGCCGATCTTCTCATACTCCTCATCATCGTCGATAGATGCAAGTATCTCATCATTGTTTTCGTCAAATTCAGATCTGAGGATAACCACCTCTCCGCTGTCATCAAGCATTTTCTCTATCTCTTCTTCACTGTAATACGGAGTCAGGGCATAATACTTCTCGCCCTCGTATTCCATTACATCAAGAAGCTCAAAGCTCTGCTTGTCGCCGTTTTCATCCTCAAGCTCATAAAGATCAGGCATATATTCCTCATTCATTCCAAGCTCGTTATCCTTATCCAAAGCAGTTTCCCCCTTCAACTAAAAATGTGATATGTTTTAACATATCGAAAAGGTCCTGACACAAGCGACCCTAATATAAACCAAAACGGCTAAACAAAAGGCTTTTCAAGCCAAATTGCCCGCCGCAACATCATTATTATACTACATTATTAAAGGAATGTCAAGACGTGATTTGTAAAAGTAATATTAAATATAAAATCTCCAAAAAAGTTGAAAAAAACTATTGACAAGTCACAAAAAGTGTGCTATATTATATTCAAGAAAACAAGAACCGAACAGTTCACTTGAAGGTGAAGCTGAACGGCAGCGGGAACAGCGGTACATCAGCGCAGATGTCACAGGCTCTCGCAGCTTGGATTTAATAAAAGCAGATTTCGCTGAAGCGATGGTGTTTGATATTAAACGGTTTGAGTTTTTTTGATCGAGGGTCTTAAAGGAACAAAGTGAACACGCTGCACACCCTGCTCATTTCCCGACAGGCAGCGAGGTACTCCGGCAGATCCAGACTGACACGAAAGGAGCGAGTCCCATGGGCGTACTGGATATCAAGAGCGGTAGCCATAGGCTCGGCAGTTTCAAGTAACAAGAGGATCAGGACACGGACGAATGAGCCGTCAGATCACAATTATATGATTTACATAACTGAGCTGCCTTGTCTTATGGAAAACGGACCTAAATCAGAATCTTTATAACAAGGCTACCATATATAATTGAATACAAGACCGGCTTGGATGCCGGCACATTAATACTACATTATTACATTAGGATTGGAGTTGTTTCCGATGCACAATTCGGATAGTTTTGACGAGAAAGAAATATCTTGAAAGAGTGAGTCCAATGTAATACTATGTTTTTGTTCTTAATGAACTTTATTATACTTAATAAATATTTTTGGAGTGATGCACTATGAAAATAGCTTGCACAAGGATCATGAACATTTGAATCAAAGGAGTGAGTCCGCCAAGATATTTACGAGTTTGAAGCTCTTTTTCAAAATTTATTTCTGAACATATTTCTATGACGGGAGTGGTGCATATGATCTTCACATGCACAAGACGTTTGAATATTTGACAGACAGGAGTGAGTCCGCCGGAAAGTTCAGTTTTTACCTGTTGATCAGGTAGTATGATTTGATTTGAAATAATCCGAAAGGAAATTAATCCAATGGCTCTATAAACTGCGTTTTTACGCACAGTAAGAATTTTTAATTCTAATTCACGGTCAAAAACTTTTACCATTGTGACCAGACTTCATATTTTGAGAGGTAATAAATCCGATGGGTTAAATATTTTTTGAATCAGATATTCAACATCATGGCGGAAATTGATCCGACAAAGTTGATGTCTGCGAACACAAAATAACATGAAGGGCGTGAGTCCAAAGTACTATTTAATCTGAATTCGACTTTATAGTTTCATTTCTTTTGAAAGGCGTGAGTCCAAAATTCTGTTTTAAATGACGATGGCAAGCAGGGGCTTGTCTATATGGACTGTTTTTAAAATCTACGAAAGGTGTAAAGTCCAATGGCTTAATTCAATTTCAAACCAACTTATCTTATTTGAATTGGAGTGAGTTGCGATGTGCTAATTAATAGTACATATGCAAAATATAATTGATATATACGAGAGCAGCAGTGTTTGCTGCTCTCTTTTTGTTTACTAAAAAAGAGCCGCCGTTCAGGCAGCTCTTGATTTTTCTCATATTTTGTTTTCAAGAAACGCTATTGTTCTTGGGTCGTACCTCAGATCCTGTGCGGACATATCCTCCTCGATCTGCCAGGTCCTTGAAGCGGCAAACACAGAGGTCACGAAAAATGGCTGGCTCGAAAGATACCCTATCGGTATCATCGCCGGTGAATCGCCCGTCTGACGGCTAAGCTCCTTGACCCTTGCAAGTCTTGCGAGATTAGCGGTGCTTGCGTACTGTCCTTCGGGCAGGTACTGTGCAGCATCACCTTTGGCAAGTCTTGCAAAGAACCCCTTTGCCTGCGGTGAAAACGCCATGAGCGGAAATTTGTTCTCACTGTACCAGCGGAATTCCTTTGTGTCCATACAAACAAGCGTCGGATCTCCAAGTATGCTTGAGCTTGCGTGAGCAAGGCTATAGTAGATCTGGCTGATCCTGATCGGTTCAAGTCCGTTGCTTTGCGCAAAATCATTTGCCGCCTGTATCCTCTCGCAGCTCCAGTTTGATACTCCGATGAAATGTGCCTTTCCGCTTTGATAGATGTCATTGAGCACCGGCATTATCTCCTCGACCGGAACGTGTACATCATCCCTGTGCAGAAAGAAGATATCTACATGATCCGTCCCGAGACATTCAAGACTGTCGTTTATATCCTTTTCAAGGTCTTCCCTGCTAAGACGATTCTCGTCCATATGTCCCATCGCAGGGTGTCCGCCTTTTGTGGCAAGAACTATCTTATCACGGTTGTTCCTCGCCTTCATCCAGCGTCCGATAACACCTTCGCTGGAATTGTGCCCATCTTCAAGCCAGTCACAGTAGACCCTTGCAGTGTCTATGCACCAGCCGCCGTGCTTGATATATGTGTCAAGAAGCTCAAAATAGACCTCGTCGTTATCATGTCTTTTGAAGTCGCCCGTACCAAACGTAAGTGCGGGAAGTTCGATTTCATATTTATCATTTTTGAGTGTATAGCTTATCATTATTACGCCCTCACTTTATTATCTCTTCGTGTTTTTATTGATTATAACACAATCTTTACTGCAATTTCAAAATTTTCTGTTAATTTATTCACAACATATTGATACAACAAATATATGCTTTTGTTTCAAAGCATATGTTAAATAACAATGGAGGTAATTGTATGGAAGAGATAGAATACAGATACGACACCCAGCTGCTTATTGACGCAGAAGGTCTTGATGAGGACGTTGTCAGCGAATACTTTGAGACACATTTCAAGGGAGATTGCCTTCTCGCTATCGGCGATGATGAGGTAATGAAGATACACTACCACACCAACGAGCCGTGGAAGGTGCTTGAATACTGTGCAACGCTCGGAGAGATCTACGATATCGTTGTTGAGGACATGAACAGACAGGCAAGGGGTCTGAAAGGCTGACCCCTTTCGGACTCTTCTTGCTTTTTTCGGACTTTTTTGAAAAAAACTCTTGACAAGTAACTTTACTTGATATATAATGATAAATGTTGTAAAGGTCTCTGACTTTACATTGACTTCGAGGAGGCGGCGTTGTATGAGCAAGAATCTGGATATGTGCAGGCTTCTTGACCTGTACGGCGGTCTGCTTACGGAAAAGCAATTTGATATAATGGACTTTTATTACAATGACGATCTTTCGCTCGGAGAGATAGCAGATCATTATGATATTTCAAGGCAGGGCGTTCACGATGCGATAAAGCGTGGTGACGAGGCGCTGACGGAATACGAGCAAAGGCTCGGGCTGCTCAGAGCTGAGCAGGAGCGCAGAGATGAGATAAGTGCTTTCAGAGAAATGGCACTTGCAGCGTTCAATGAGTGCAATGCTCACAGATCATTCAGGTCTGTCGCAGAGAAGATAATCGTTCTGCTGGAGGCTTTCGATCAAAGACTTGAAGAATATGAAAATCCTGCTCCCGCAGAGGAGGAAAAGGATTGATACAGGAGGATATATATGGCGTTTGAAGGACTTTCCGAAAAACTCAATGGCGTGTTCAAGCGTCTTAAATCAAGAGGACGACTCAGCGAATCCGATGTTAAAGAGGCTATGCGTGAGGTCAAAATGGCACTGCTTGAAGCCGATGTAAGCTACAAGGTAGTCAAGGACTTTATCAGCAATGTTTCCGAACGTGCAGTGGGTGAAGACGTACTCAAAAGCCTTACCCCGGGACAGCAGGTCATCAAGATCGTTCACGAAGAGCTTATCAAGCTCATGGGCGAGGCAAATGCAAAGATCAATTTCCCAAGCAAGCCGCCATGCATAATTATGATGTGCGGTCTTCAGGGTTCAGGTAAAACTACACACGCAGCCAAGCTTGCTAAAATGTTCAAGGAGCAGAACAAAAGACCTTTACTGATCGCTGCGGACGTTTACAGACCGGCTGCTATCGAACAGCTGAAGGTCGTTGGTGCTAAGGCTGAGGTCCCGGTTTTTGAAATGGGACAGATAGATCCGAGAAAGATCGTCAGGGAAGGTATCAAGCACGCTAAGGACTACGGTCATGATCTGGTTATCATAGATACCGCAGGTCGTCTGCATATTGACGAAGAGCTGATGAATGAGCTTAAAGACATCAAGGCTATCGCAGAACCAAACGAGATAATGCTCGTTGTCGATGCAATGATCGGTCAGGACGCTGTAAAAGTAGCTTCAAGCTTTGACGAGGCACTTGGTATCGACAGTGTTATCCTCACTAAGCTCGATTCGGACACCCGTGGCGGTGCCGCGCTTTCAGTGCTTGCAGTCACAGGTAAGCCTATAAAATTTGTGGGTATGGGCGAAAAGCTCAATGAATTTGAGCCTTTCCACCCGGAAAGAATGGCTTCAAGAATTCTTGGCATGGGCGATATGCTCACGCTTATTGAAAAAGCAACTCAGACTATTGATGAGAAGGAAGCAAAAAAACTTGCTGACAAGATGCAGGAAAAGGGCTTTGATCTCAACGATCTGCTTGAACAAATGAGACAGATACAGAAAATGGGTTCGATGAAATCACTCATCAGGCTGCTGCCGGGAGTCGGAAAGATAGACGATGCTCAGCTTGAACAGGGCGAGGTTCAGCTCAGAAAGACCGAGGCTATGATAAACTCGATGACAAAGGCAGAACGAGAGAAGCCCTCGATAATAGACCCTAAGAGAAAGCGCAGGATCGCTGCCGGAAGCGGTACTCAGGTGCAGGACATCAATCAGCTGTTGAAACAGTTCGATCAGATGCAAAAAATGATGAAGCAGTTCGGCATCGGCGGAAAGCTTCACGGTAAAAAAGCAAAGATGAACAGAGCAGCTTTGCTCAGGGGACTTGGCGGGGTTGACCCAAACACATTCCCAAAACAATAAGTCGTTAAATATCAAACAAAGATATTTATGATACAAGTTCACATTCGGAGGTGAAATTCACAATGGCAGTAAAGATCAGACTCAGAAGGATCGGCGCTAAGAAGGCTCCGTTCTACAGGATCGTTGTTGCAGATTCCAGATATCCAAGAGATGGACGCTGCATCGAAGAGCTTGGCTACTATGATCCAACCAAGGAACCATCCGTTTTCAAGGTAGACGCTGAAAAGGCTAATTCCTGGATCGCAAGAGGCGCTCAGCCAACAGATACTGTTAAGGCACTTTTCAAGAAGAACAACATTTGAGTTGCTGCTTCAAAACCAGTAAGGCACTTATCCCACCGCCGCCTTACCGGTTTTCTCGGTGGGAACACCGCATTTTCGTGGGAGAATGGAGAAAATACAAATGGAAAATTTACTCAGGACTATTGTTTCCGAACTCGTTGAAAACAAAGATGCCGTCGAAGTTACTGTCGATGAGCCGAACGAGGAGGGCGTGATCGTTTACCATCTGCACGTTGCACAGGACGATATGGGTCGTGTGATCGGCAAGCAGGGTCGTATAGCAAAGGCTATCAGAGTTGTTATGAGAGCCAGCGCTTCAAGAAACGATCAGAGAATAATGGTCGAGATAGACTGATAAAAGCAAAGGCTTCGCAGATGCGAAGCCTTTTTCATTTGTGTGCATTATTTTCAGAGTCATTCGGGCGTGTGGCTGACATTGTTATTATCCGGTATCAATCTGCACAAAAACCTGACAACGATAATTGCTATAAGTATCGTGAACAGATCGGCAAACAAAGCGATAATACCGGTCAGCAATACACCCAGTATAAAAGCAGGAACAGCTGCGAGATATCCAAATATCCTTAACCCTACGCCCAGCTTTCTGCGTGATGACTTTCTTATCATCAAAGTACCGATAATGATAAAAATGACGCCTAAAACGAAACCTCCGATAACTGTGGCTACTATCGCAGCAAATATTGCTGCCGTTACTCCCAGAACAGGTATTATCGCCATTGAAACTCCTCCTATTTGTCCTTATTCTTGCGCCTGTACTCAAGGTAAGATTCAAGTATTATCGTCGCGGCAACGGTGTCAACGACCGCTTTTCTCGCCTTTCCACGGACATTTGTCGTGTTGAGGATATTGTGTGCCGTCACCGTCGTTGAGCGCTCGTCCCACATCTCAACTGGACACTCGACCAGCTCACGCAGCATCTGCGCAAATGCCTCACACTTTTCTGCTCTGGGCCCTCTTGTGCCGTTCATATTGATCGGCAGACCGACAACGATAAGCTCCGCACCCTGTTTCTTTACAGCGTCAGCAACTTTCTGCGCAAGTCTCTGCGCATTGCGTTCGGTTATCGTTGCAACAGGCGTTGCAAGAAATTCAGTCCTGTCGCTCACCGCAATCCCGGTTCGGGTGTCGCCGTAGTCAACGGCAAGTATTTTCATAGCTATTCCTCCATCCGGTTTTCACTGACTGTGCAAAGTATAGCACAAGCAGAAAACAAAGTCAAACAGTAATTGATAAAATTATTAAAAAAATCCGTTTTGTAACACTCTTTTTGTTGACATAACGGTATATATTATGCTATAATATTTTTAATTAGTGATAGAAAGCAGAGGTATTATGATGTCTGTTTTCAAACTTCGGCCTGTTTTCAAAGAATACATCTGGGGCGGAACCCGTCTGATCGAGGAATATGGCAAAGAGTGCGGCTTTGAAAAGCTTGCAGAAAGCTGGGAGCTTGCCTGCCGCAGTGACGGTATGAATACTTCTGAAAGCGGTGATCTCAAGGACAGAACACTTGGTGAGATAATACGTCTTTCATCAGGACAGATACTTGGCAGCAGATGTCGGGGAATGGAATTCCCGATACTGATCAAGCTTATAGATGCAACGGACGATCTTTCCGTTCAGGTGCACCCGGACGATGAGTACTCGCTCAGTCACGAAGGCGAACCGGGCAAAACGGAAATGTGGTATGTTATTGACTGTAAGCAGGATGCTCAGATCATATATGGGTTAAAAAACGAGATCACAAAAGCCGATCTCATTCAAGCGCTGAATGATAACAGGCTGAGTGAGCTGGTGAACAGGGTCAGGGTAAAAAAAGGCGACGTTTTCTATATTCCGTCGGGAACACTACACGCTATCGGCAAGGGGATCGTAGTCGCTGAGATACAGCAGAACTCAAACATCACCTACCGTGTCTTTGACTACAACCGGCTCGGCAAGGACGGCAAACCAAGAGAGCTTCACATTCAAAAGGCTGTCGAGGTGATAAATACCCGTCCGACAGAGGTGACAAAACACTTCCCTGCTGTTAAATGCAAGGGCTTTGAATATACACTGCTGGTAAGGTGCAGATATTTTACAACGGTCAGATTTGATGTTGAAGACAAAGTCGTGCTCGATATCGACGGGCAAAGCTTTGCTCACATTCTGATGCTCAGCGGTGAAGGCATGATATCGGGACTTGAAGCAAAAAAAGGCAACAGTTTTTTCATTGCTGCTTCAAGCGGCAGAACTGAAATTAAAGGACATTGCAGCTTTATTCTTACACGCACAGGCTGCGAGGAAGGAATTGATAAGCTTGTTGAAAAACCACGGTAAAGAATTCTTTATCACTCTGATGATCACGATCGCAGCTAATTTAGCCTGTATGATGGTATTTTTCTATCTGCGAAAGAACGGGATCATGTTCAGAGAATTTGATATTGCGAGATACACCACGATAGCGGTTGTTTTCTCAGCGGTGATAGTATGCATCATCGGTATCGCAAGACACAAGAAAAAGGACGATACATTTGAGGTCGTTACGCTGTCAACGCTGATCTCACTGGTCGGATCGTTCATCGGTTCAGTCAGCGGTGCAGTTATAAGCGCTAATATTTTCGGAAAGATCACTTGAATATATGGAGGTTTTAAAAATGAAATACTACATAGGCATCGACCTTGGAGGAACAAACATCAAGGCGGGAGTTGTAAACGAGAATTATGAGATAATCGCTAAAGCAACGACAAAGACTCTGCTGCCGCGTCCGGCTGAGGAGATATGCGCTGATATGGCGAAGGTATCTCTGGAAGCTGTTGAGCAGGCAGGACTTACACTTGACGATATTGAGTCTGTCGGCATAGGTACTCCGGGTACAGCCAACTCGGAAACAGGTATCATCGAGTACTCAAACAACCTCGGTTTTCTCAATCTCCCTGTTGTAGAGATAATGCAAAAGCACATCAACAAGCCTGTTTATGTTGAAAATGACGCAAATGCTGCGGCTTATGGCGAGTATGTTGCAGGCGCAGCCAAGGGTGCTAACGATGCAGTCTGCATCACGCTCGGAACAGGTGTTGGCGGCGGAATAATCATCAACGGCAAGATCTATTCCGGCTTCAACTTTGCAGGCGCTGAGATAGGTCACACTGTTATCGACCCTAACGGTCCTGAGTGTACATGCGGAAGAAAGGGCTGCTTTGAGGTGTTCTCATCGGCAACAGGTCTTGTGAGAATGACCAAGGAAGCTATGCTTGAGGACAAGGCTTCTGTTATGTGGCAGATGAACGAGGAGGACGGAAAGGTCTCCGCAAGAACCGCTTTCAACGCAATGAGAGCAGGCGACAGAGCCGGCAAGGCTGTTGTTGACAAGTACATAAAGTACCTTGCCTGCGGGATAACAAACACGATAAACATCTTCCAGCCGGATATTCTTTGCATCGGCGGAGGTGTTTGCAACGAGGGCGACCCTCTGCTTTTACCGCTCAAGGAGCTGGTAGCTAAAGAGGTCTACACTAAGAACTCGGCAAAGAACACGGAGATAGTTATTGCAAAGCTCGGAAACGATGCAGGTATCATCGGTGCGGCGTTCCTTGGTCAAGACCACAAAGGAGGAAACTGATGGGATTTTTGGACAAGGTCAAAGACTTTCTTGATGACGGCAAGATAAACGGCTCGACCAATAAACCCGAGCAGACACAGCCTGCACAGCCAGTCCAGCCCGTCCAGCCAGTCCAGCCCGTCCAGCCCGTTCAGCCCGAAAATGACAGTGTGGCAAGGGCGGAGGAGCAGGTAAGACACATCAATGAATTGAAGGCGCAGGCAGGCATTGATACAAATGCCGCTGCAAATACAGCAGACGACAGAACGATTGAGCCGGGAGAAACGGTAACAATAGATGTTGGATTTGACAGCCCCGTACCGTATGCTGACAAGGACAAGGTGCCTGTAAGGTTCTCTGTAAAGGGTACAGTCGAAGTTGAAATGGTCGGCTGCAAAGAAAAATACAGCAAGTTACAGGATCTGCTGAATAAGTATATCAGAGGTGAAGTCTTTAGTAACATCCCTGCCAAAAGACCAAAGGCAAATGAACTTGGAGCAATCGCAAAAGCTGCAGAGAGTTCTTTACAGTATATTTCCAATTATATATCTTTTCTTAAATTTAAAGGTGCAAGCATTCAGATCACCGGGTGGGAAGTTCCCGGCGAACAGCCTATGCTGTGATAACTATTTGGTGGTATAACCCAAGCAGGAGGTCGATCAGATGGGATTTTTTGATAAGGTCAAGGATTTTCTTGACGACGGAAAGATAAATGGCTCAACACAGCAGCCGCAGCAGCCTGCACAAGCTCCGCAGCCGCAGGTCCAGCCTGTACAGACACAGACAGCTGTGTCAAATACCCTTGAGGTGGGAAGGACGATAGAAAGCGGGTTCGGCACACCGTATCCCGTCCCATACAAAGAGCCCGACGGCAATGTTTCATATGTCAGTGCATCAGGAAATATGAAACTGGTCATCAAATCAGAAGGTTTCACCGAAGAAATGCTGAATAGCGCTGTTGCTCCTAAGGTTTCCGAGGAGATCATCAAAGAGCTTGCACGATGCAGCACAGACGGTATCCGATCAAACCAGCTGCATACGCATCATCTTGAAATGGGAGAGAATATAGTGAAGAACCTCGAAATCGACTCGGCAGAGGTACAAAGCATTTCTTTTACAAACATAGCTGTCTCAAATCAAAGATGATAATGCGGTGAGCATACAATAATTCTGAGTACGAATTTTTTATTATGATATAACCACGGTGCACTTCCCTGCTGTCTGAAAGGCTACGGAGATACCGTTCACCAAAACAGGCGGTGTGCTGTGAATCTGAAAGAAGGTAATTATTATGTCAGAATGTAAAGACTGTAAGAACTATTTCTGCGAGGGTGTTGACAAGGCTCCGCAGAGATCGCTGTTCAACGCCCTGGGACTCACCAAGGAAGAAATGAGCAGGCCTCTGGTAGGTATCGTTTCTTCATACAACGAGATCGTTCCGGGTCACATGAACATCGACAAGATAGTTGAAGCTGTAAAGCTTGGTGTTGCTATGGCAGGCGGTACCCCTATCGTATTTCCTGCTATCGCTGTTTGCGACGGTATCGCAATGGGGCATCAGGGTATGAAGTATTCACTCGTTACCCGTGACCTTATCGCAGACTCCACCGAGTGTATGGCGCTTGCACACCACTTTGACGCACTGGTAATGGTGCCTAACTGCGACAAGAACGTTCCGGGTCTGCTTATGGCGGCTGCAAGAGTCAATGTCCCGACTGTGTTTGTTTCGGGCGGACCGATGCTCGCAGGACACGTCAAAGGCTCAAAGACCTCGCTTTCAAGTATGTTTGAAGCGGTTGGTACATATGATGCCGGCAAATGCACGCTTGAGGACGTTGAGGAGTTTGAGAACAAGGCTTGTCCGACCTGCGGTTCATGCTCGGGTATGTACACCGCTAACTCGATGAACTGCCTGACCGAAGTGCTGGGTATGGGTCTTAAAGGAAACGGAACTATCCCTGCGGTATATTCAGAAAGATTAAAGCTTGCAAAGCACGCAGGTATGCAGGTCATGGAGCTTTACCGTCAGAACATCAGACCTCGTGACATACTGACAGAGGACGCATTCAGAAACGCTATCGCTGCGGATATGGCTCTTGGCTGCTCAACAAATTCAATGCTGCACCTTCCTGCTATCGCTCACGAGTGCGGAATAGAGCTTGACCTTGATATGGTCAACGAGATAAGTGAAAGAACTCCTAACATCTGTCACCTTGCACCTGCAGGTCACGCTTATATGGAGGATCTCAACGAGGCAGGCGGCGTTTATGCCGTGCTCAACGAGCTTGCAAAGAAAAACCTTATCAATACGAATTGTCTTACCTGCACAGGCAAAACTGTTGCAGAAAACATCAAGGGCTGCGTAAACAAAGATCACAATATCATCAGAGATATCGACGATCCGTATATGCCAAACGGTGGTATCGCAGTGCTCAGAGGAAATCTTGCTCCGGATACCTGCGTTGTAAAAAGAAGTGCGGTCGCTCCCGAAATGCTCAAGCACGAGGGACCTGCAAGAGTCTTTGACAGCGAGGAGGAGGCTATTGAAGCTATCAGAGGCGGAAAGATCGTTCCGGGTGACGTTGTAGTTATCAGATACGAAGGTCCTAAGGGCGGTCCGGGAATGAGAGAAATGCTCAATCCTACATCTGCTATTTCGGGAATGGGGCTTGGCTCAACTGTTGCCCTTATAACCGACGGACGTTTCAGCGGTGCAACAAGAGGTGCTTCGATCGGCCATGTTTCACCTGAAGCTGCTCTGGGCGGACCTATTGCATTTGTTCACGAGGGCGATATCATTGCCATTGATATAAACAACCACAGTATTCAGCTCAGAGTTTCTGACGAGGAGCTTGAACAGAGAAAGAAGAACTGGGTTCCCAAGGAGCCTAAGATCAAAACAGGTTATCTTGCAAGATATGCATCACTGGTAACATCAGCAAACAGAGGTGCTGTACTTGAGATCAAATAATAATCTTATTGGGAGGAAATAATCATGAACAAAACAGTTAAGAAAATAATTTCCGGCATTCTGGGACTTTTGTTTCTCATTCTCGTTGTGTGCGGTATCGTAGTTGCAACTTACGTTTTCAGCACACCTTCAAAGGACGGAGAATCCAGACAGCTCATTATGGGTGACTGGGTGGACGAGAAGGATCATGTAAAGTTTGTTTTCAGCGAAGACGGTGACTTTACAATGTACGATACCAAGGATGGTGATAAGGAACTGGTCAAGGGATATTTCAAGATCAAGGAAGACGACCATGCTATAAAGATCCTTGTTACATCGCATACAGATGACATCAACCTCGGACTGAAGCTGAAATTCTTCTGCACGATCTCATACTCCGATCTGAAATATCCTACCGCAAAAGAGGTAGAGCAGAAGCTCAAGCATGACAACGCTACCTGCAAGTTCCTTTTCCAGGATGCAGACGCTAAGGTCTTTAAGTGCGAGAGAATAGGTGAAAAGGCCAACTTCTACGGCAAGGAGATCAGCGGTAAGTAATGGATATACTGATAAAGGACATTCTTGCTGTTGATCCTCAGAGCGAGCTGTTTGAAAAGACAGATATCGGTATAAGCGACGGAGTGATCGCTTGTATCGGAAAAACAGACGACAATGCCGCTGCAAAAAAGGTAATAGATGCAAAGGGCAGGCTCGTCGCATTTCCGGGATTATTTGATATGCACGTTCATTTTCGTGACCCCGGACTGACACACAAAGAAGATATATTCACCGGAGCCGCCGCTGCAAAAGCAGGCGGCTTTACCGGCGTTGCGTGTATGCCAAACACAAAGCCGGTCATCGACAACGCAGAGCTTGTCAGGTATGTGCTGGACAAGTCACAGAAAACAGGGATAGACGTTCTGCCGATAGGCTGTGTTACTAAGGGTATGAAAAGCAAAGAGCTTTGCGACTATGATGAGCTTAAAGCCGCAGGTGTCTGCGCACTGTCAGATGACGGACGGCCTGTGGAAAATGCAGAGCTTATGCGTCAGGCTCTTGAAAAGTCGCTTGAAAACGGACTTACTGTACTGTCGCATTGTGAGGATCTTAACATAATAAACGGCGGTATAATCAATAAGGGCGAGATATCCGAAAAGCTCGGTGTCAAGGGTATGGACAGGGCAAGCGAGGATAGCATCACAGCCCGTGAGATAGCACTTGCTATGAGCTGCGGCGCACATATCCATATATGCCACGTTTCTACACGAGGCTCGGTCAACATCATCAGGGCTGCCAAAAAAGACGGAGTGAACGTCACCTGTGAAACTGCTCCGCACTACTTTACATTTACCGATGAAAAGCTGCTCAGCCGTGATGCGGATTACAGAATGTCACCGCCGCTGCGTACAGAGGACGACAGACAGGCGGTCGAGGAGGCTGTGCTTGACGGCACTATCGACTGCATAATCACTGACCACGCACCGCACAGCGCAGAGGAAAAGGCTGACTTTGAAACTGCGCCAAACGGAGTAGTCGGACTTGAAACATCACTTGCTGCAACGCTGACAAAGCTTTATCACACAGGCAAGTGCGGACTGGACAAGATCGCAGAGATAATGAGCATAAGACCCAGGCAGATACTTGGTCTGCCAACCGCAAAAATAGCTGTCGGCGAGAGAGCAGATCTTGCGATAATCGACCCGGACTATGAGTGGGAGGTAATTCCCGCAGAGCTTCACTCAAAGAGCAAAAACAGCGTCTTTAAAGGCGAAAAGCTCAAAGGCAGAAATGTTTACACCATTTGCAAGGGCAAAGTGGTTTTTGAACTATAACGCAATATCAAAGGAGAAGAAACATGGGATTTGACAGACTTATCGAAAATATCGTGCGCACACAAAACCCTTCTGTTGTGGGACTTGACCCAAAGCTTGAATATGTTCCCGAGTATATCAGACAGAAGAATTTCAAGAAATACGGCAAGGACTTGAAGGGCGCTGCTAAGGCGATACTTGAATTCAACAAGGAAATAATCGACGAGATACACGACATCTGCCCTGCTATTAAACCGCAGGCTGCTTACTATGAAATGTACGGCTACCAGGGCGTTAAGACGCTTTACAAGACTATCCAGTACGCACAGAGCAAGGGTATGTTCGTTATGACAGACGGCAAGCGCAACGACATCGGTGCTACTATGGAGGCTTATGCGACTGCGCACCTGGGGCTTACAGACGTTGACGGCGAAAAGATAGCCGCTTTCGGTGCAGACGCTTTGACAGTAAACGGCTACCTCGGCACAGACGGTATCGCTCCGCTGCTTGAGCAGTGCAAAGCCTTTGACAAGGGTATTTTCGTGCTGGTCAAGACCTCGAACAAGTCCTCGGGCGAGCTTCAGGATCTGATGATCGGCAACAAGAGCGTCTACGCAACAATGGGCGCTATGTGCGAGAGCTGGGGACGTGATAACATCGGCAAGTACGGCTATTCCGCAGTTGGTGCTGTTGTGGGCGCAACATATCCCGAGCAGCTTGCCGAAATGCGTGAGGCTCTGCCGCACACGTTCTTCCTGGTACCGGGCTACGGCGCACAGGGCGGCGGCGCAGAGGGCGTTGCCAAAGCGTTTGACGAGAACGGTCTGGGAGCAATAGTCAACTCTTCAAGAGGCGTTATGTGTGCCTATAAGAAAGAGGACGGCTGCGACGAAAAGGACTTTGCAAAGGCTGCACGCCGTGAGGTCATCAGAATGAAGGAGGACATCACCTCGCACATTCCGCCTATCAAGGCAGTGGAAAAGTAAAAAATCAATAAGAATACTCAACCTATATTTTATACCCGAATGGGTTTGGGACGGCGCAAATTATACGGAAAGCCCCCAAGAATATTTCAACAGGTAAAATGCTAATAAAAATAACCGCTTATGTTTTATCCCAAACGTAAGCGGTTTATTTTTTTGGATATGGTTTTTTGACGTTTGTGCGCCCGATAAGGTAATCAACACTTGTGCCGTAAATATCGGCTATCTGCGAGAGGATCTCCAGCGGAAATGCTCGGCTGCCGTTTTCGTAGTTGGAATAGGCGCTGCGGGTGATAAAGAGTTTATCGGCGACCTGCTGCTGTGTAAGGTCATTATCCTCACGAAGATTTTTTACCCTGTCAATTTGCACAAAAATCACCTCCGAATTTATTATAACATGACACGCAATGTGTCATTGACATTTGACACGTTTTGTGTCATAATATAGGTATAGAAATTATTGGAGGTGGTCGTAATGACTAAAAAAATATCAATTCTACTTTTAATCGTTGTGTGTATGTTTTCTATGACATTAGTTGGTTGTGGAAAATCATTGGAGGGCGAATGGGAACTATATGCAACTAAAAGCCAAGGAGCTGATGAGCCAAAATCTGTTAGAGCTAGTAGAATGTCAATTCTGAAATTCGATGATGAACGCGCAACCTTTGAAGGAGATACGAGATACTACAAACTTGATGGTGATAAGATTTATATTGCAATTAGTAAAGAAGACCTTGATAATGAAAAAAAAGCTTGCAAAATCGAAAAGTTCACCAGTGATGAATTAGACTTTTATTTAAACAAAGGTACTCTTTATTATTTCAGAAAGAAATAACTTTACAGCCCGACTCGTTCGGGCTTTTTTGCTAAAATTATTGACAAAGCGTAAGGATTGCGCTATAATATAGCTGCGGATATAAAGACAAACCGCAGAAAGTTTGGGGTAAAAATGAATACTAATCCTTTTGAAGACACAACGCTTTGGCGTGACGGAAGCGAAATGCCGCAGGAGGCTGTTGACAATATCATTCGCTCGATCAGGCTCACTTTTTACACTTATACGGCGCTTATTCTGCTCCCGACAATACTTGTTACCTGCGTTGCTGTTTACGGTTACATGAAAGATCACAACCCCATAGCATTTGGAACTATATTGTTTTGGCTGCCCGGGCTGCATTTTTTGCGAAGCGGTATCAAGCACGTGCGGATACTCAAAAAGCGGAAGTTCCTGTGGGTAGAAGGAGTCACGGGCGGAATTTATACACCAAATATCAAGGGTGAGGGCGAACTGCCCGGCATTTTTGTCAGAACAGACAGCAGCGATATTATGGTGAAAAACTATTCTTTGCGTTCGACTTTAGGGTGGAAAAAAGATGGTGTCCCCGTCTATTCGGTGATGTTCAACACATACGGCAGAGCATTCTTCAAGGGCGGTTTCTTCCGTGACCCGATTGTTTTTAAAAAGAAATGATAAAGTCCGACTATGTCGGGCTTTTTTATTGACAGTATGCGCAAAATAAGCTATAATTATTATTGGAAGAAAATGAGGTGAGTTGTATGTGGTTAAGCGGAGAACTGATGCCCGAGCCGGTTGTTCGCAACATCTGCCGCAGGATAGCGCTGTGGCTGATAGTGAAGATATTCCCCTTTACCGCATATATTGCGCTTTTCATTGTTACAAAGATACTTTCGGGCATTACTATCCCGACAAATATCGCCGTGCTGAGCGCATTATACTCCCTCTTTCTGCTGTGGCGCAACATCAAACGCCTTAGCAGGATAAAGCGCCGTGATTTTGCGTGGTGCGAGGGCGTGACCGCAGGTATGCTGGGCAGATACAGCAAGGGCGACACGCTTGTAAGCGTCGGTTACGAGGATATCAAAGCGTTCGGTCATCCCATAGGTTTGTTTTATATCCGCAAAGGCAGACCTGTTTACGTTGTGACGCTGAACATCCTGGAAAACTCGTTTTTCAGAGGCGGGTTTATTAATGATCCGCTGGTTTTCAAAAACAAAGATAATTGATCTGGAGGTACGATATGTACAAACAAGGTAAGTTTATTATTGCCGAAAAAAAGGCGATCGCTAAAGGCATTTTCGATATGACTGTGCTTTGTCCCGAGATCGCTGCCGAAACAATGCCCGGGCAGTTCGCACAGGTCGCTGCGGAGGGATTTTTCCTGCGCAGACCGATCTCGATCTGCGAGGTGGACAAGGACAAGGGGACTATCCGCCTTGTGTTTGAGGTGAGAGGTCACGGAACGGAAAAGATCTCACAGCTTGCAAAGGGCGGTCTTGTGGACGTTATCGCTCCTCTTGGCAAGGGCTTTACGGTGCTTGAAAAGGGCAAAAAGGCTATCTGCATCGGCGGCGGTATCGGCACTCCCCCGATGGTGGAGATCGCAAAACAGTACGGCGAAAATGCGACTGTGATAAGCGGTTTCAGAAACGCACAGGCAGTTATTTTGCAGGACGATTTCAAGTCAAATGGGAACAGGACAATACTTTGCACCGATGACGGCACAGCCGGACTGAAGGGCTTTGTGACCGATGCTCTCACAAGCGAGCTTGCAAAAGAAAAGCCTGACATAATCTACGCCTGCGGTCCGATGATGATGCTCAAAAACGTTACAAAGATCGCTGCCGACAATGGCATTTACTGCGAGGTATCGCTTGAACAGCGAATGGCTTGCGGCGTTGGAGCGTGTCTTGTGTGCGTTTGCAGAACAGTCAAAAACGGTGAGGAGTTCAACTCGCACGTTTGCAAGGACGGACCTGTATTTGACAGCAAGGAGGTGGTTTTTGAATGAGCAGACTAAGTATTGATTTCTGTGGTGTGGCTTTCAAAAACCCTGTTATCCCCGCAAGCGGAACCTTCGGCTACGGACGTGAGTACGAGCAGTTTTACCCGCTTTCAAAGCTTGGCGGAATATCAGTCAAAGGCACAACGCTCAACAGACGTGAAGGAAACCCCGGGCCGAGAGTTGCTGAAACTCCAAGCGGTATGCTCAACTCGGTTGGTCTGCAAAACGGCGGAGTTAAAAAATTTCTCGAATACGAGATGCCCAATCTTGTCACAAAGGACACACGCATAATCGCAAATATCGCAGGTGCGACAGTTGATGAGTGTGCTGAGCTTGCAGCAATGCTTGAGGGCAGCGCTGTTGACCTGATCGAACTGAACATTTCCTGTCCTAATGTCAAGGCAGGCGGTGCGGCTTTCGGAACCGACTGCACTATCGCAGGACAGGTCACAAGAGCTGTTAAGGACGCTACAAGCAAGCCGCTTATGGTCAAGCTTTCGCCGAATGTGACGAGCATCACTGACATTGCAAAAAGCGTTGAGGCAAACGGTGCTGACGCAGTTTCGCTGATAAACACGCTGCTGGGAATGAGAATAGACATCAAAACCGGCAGACCGATACTTAAAAACAACGTAGGCGGTCTTTCGGGACCAGCGGTGTTCCCTGTTGCCGTGAGAATGGTATGGCAGGTCGCAAACGCAGTAAAAATACCTGTTATGGGTATGGGCGGCGTTGCGACATGGGAGGACGCTGTGGAGATAATGATGGCAGGAGCGAGCGCTGTTCAGGTCGGTGCGGCTATCTTCAATGACCCGTATGCTCCGATAAAGATTATCGACGGACTTGAGCAATACTGCATTGATAACAATATCGACAACATCTCGCAGATCGTCGGAACGGTAAAGCCGTGGTAATTAGAGATAAGAGGTAAGATGTAAGATGTAAGAGGTAAGAGATAATAGATAAGAGGCAAGATGTAAGAGACTCTCTTTCGGATAAATACATCAGGGGTAATATATGTGGATAGTTATTATATTTGCGATCTTTACTTTATCATCTCCCGTTATAATAATGAACTTATCCAAAAGGAGCCTTGTCAGATCGGGAAAGGTCAAGGATAAAAGCGCTTGTAAATGTAAAGCAACGGCAGTCATCAAGAGTGTTGAGGATAGCGGTGAACTTGATCCCGATACCGGGCGTGGGAAGGACACCACGGCTTATTATGAATTTGAGGTCAACGGCATTAAGTATCACGGCGTCGATGAAATCTATCCTAATCCTTTTAACACCAAAACCGTTACGGTACTATATGATCCGCAGGACCCAAGCAATAACTGTACCAGATTCGGCAAGCGGCAGAGTAACGGCTCTAATTACCTGATCGCTTTAGGAATTATCCTTGGTGTTATTGCAGTCGTTGTGATGCTGCTCATTATTTGATGATGCTATTGAAGCAAGATATGCACAAGAAGATAATATGGCTGGAAAAAGCGTATGTGTACTAAAAGTTGTACACATACGCTTCTTTGTTTTTGTCCGAATATTTGTACAGTTATGCCGTCTGGTCAAACTGTGAATTGTAAAGCTCGCTGTAAAATCCGCCCATAGCCATCAGTTCATCGTGACTGCCCTGCTCAACGATATCGCCGTCACGCATTACGAGGATAACATCTGCATCACGGATAGTCGAGAGTCTGTGAGCGATAACAAAGCTCGTTCTGCCTTTCATAAGATTATCCATCGCTTTCTGTATGCGCACCTCTGTTCTGGTATCGACAGACGATGTTGCCTCATCCAGAATAAGTATCTTATTATTCGCAAGTATCGCTCTTGCAATGGTCAGCAGCTGTTTTTGACCCTGAGATACATTTGATGCTTCCTCATTAAGCACCATATTGTAGCCGCCGGGGAGCGTTTCGATAAATCTGTGAACGTGAGCTGCCTTCGCTGCTGCAATTACCTCCTCATCGGTCGCATCGAGTCTGCCATAACGGATATTCTCCATTATCGTTCCGTTAAACAGCCATGTGTCCTGAAGCACCATTCCAAAAGCTTCACGCAGTTCAGAACGGTCAAACGAATTGATATCATATCCGTCGATCTTGATGCAACCGCCGTTGAGATCATAAAATCTCATAAGCACCTTGACAAGAGTAGTTTTTCCTGCACCTGTCGGTCCAACAATAGCGATCTTCTGACCATTTTTCACCTTTGCAGAGAAATCCTTTATGATGATCTTTTCAGGATCATATCCAAATTTGATGTGGTCAAATTCAACATTTGCGGTGATATCTGAGATCGACACCGGCGCATGGTTTTCAGCCTTCTGCGGCTCTTCCTCTTCCTCAAGGAACTCAAACACACGCTCTGAAGCTGCTGCGGCCGACTGAACCATAGAGGATACCTGTGCGATCTGTGAGATCGGCTGAGTGAAGCTCTTGACATACTGGATAAACGCCTGGATGTCGCCTACTGTCATACTGCCGTTAATTGCCTTTAATGCACCGAAAACTGCAACTGCTACATAGCCAAGATTTCCGACGAACATCATTATAGGCATCATCATTCCCGAGAAAAACTGTGATTTCCAAGCCGATCTGTAAAGAACTTTATTGGCTTTGTCAAACTCCTCGACGCTTGCTTTCTCACGGTTGAAAGCTTTTACAACTATGTGTCCGCCGTATGTTTCCTCGACCTGTCCGTTGACGTGTCCGAGATACTCCTGCTGCTGCTTGAAGTATTTCTGCGAATGCTTCATAACAATTCCCATTATCACGCCGGACACAGGCAGTATTGCTATTGCAACAAGCGTAAGCGTCGGGGATATGGTTATCATCATTATCAACACACCGACTATGGTCGTTATGGAAGTGATGAGCTGTGTCAATGACTGGTTGAGCGACATTCCAAGAGTATCAACATCATTTGTAACTCTTGAAAGCACCTCACCGTTTGTCTTTTTATCAAAGTAATTCATCGGCAGACGGTTGATCTTTGCAGCAATATCCTTTCTCATACGGTAAGACACCTTCTGAGAAACATTTGCCATTATGAGGTTCTGCACAAGCTGCATTGCTGCGGAAACAACATACAGTCCGAGCATTATAACAAGGATAGTTCCGATCTTTTGAAAATCTATTCCGCCTGTGCCCTGTATTTTTGAGGTAAGTCCCTCAAAAAGTGCATCTGTGGCCTTTGCAAGTATCTTAGGACCAATGATAGCAAAGATCGTGCTTCCCACAGCAAAGAGAAATACAAAAAACAGTCCCAGTTTATAATTTGCCATGTACTTTACAAGCTTGCCCATGGATTTTTTAAAATCCTTTGGCTTTTCGGTCACCACACCCGGCGGTGCGTGTCTGCGTCCTGCCATATCAGTCCACCTCCTTTGCGTTTGCCATTTCAAGCTGTTTGTTGTACTCTTGCTCAGAGAGCTGTGACTTAACTATCTGGTCATAGACCTCACAGTTTCTGAGCAGTTCAAGGTGTGTGCCCTTTCCTGCTATCCTGCCCTCGTCAAGCACTATGATCTCATCTGCATTCATTATCGTAACGATACGCTGGGCAACAATTATTACCGTTGTATTCTTGATGTTCTCACCGAGCGCCTTTCTCAGCGCAACATCGGTCCTGAAATCAAGTGCAGAGAACGAATCGTCAAAGATAAGTATTTTAGGCTTCTTTGCGATAGCTCTTGCTATGGATAGTCTTTGCTTCTGACCGCCGGAAACGTTGTTTCCGCCCTGAGCTATCTCTGATTTGTACTTTTCGGGCTTTTCGTTGATAAACTCGCTTGCCTGAGCTATCTCGGCAGCCTTTACGAGCTGATCGTGGTCAGCATCGGGACAACCAAATGCAAGATTTGAATCAATATCACCGCTGAACAGCACTCCCTTTTGCGGAACATAGCCTATCGCTTCTCTGAGGTTGTGCTGGGTGTAATCCCGTACATCTACTCCGTCTATTGTTATGCTTCCTGCGGTAACATCGTAAAATCTCGGGATAAGATTTATAAGTGTAGACTTTCCGCTTCCCGTACTTCCGATTATTGCTGTTGTCTTTCCGCTTTGAGCAGTAAAATCAATATCCTCCAGCACATCAGCATCAGCGTTATGGTATCTGAAGTTGACGTGATCAAAACGAACCACACCGTTTGTGATCTTTCTGTCCTTATCAGCGGTATCCTTATCCGTGACAGTAGGCTCACTTGTCAGTACCTCGTCAACACGCTCTGCTGCAACGGCTGCTCTTGGCAGGAACACCGAGATCATCGTGAGCATCAAAAATGACATTATTATCATCATTGCGTATGTGATAAACGCAGTCATACTTCCGACCTGGAGCTTTCCGAGGTCAATCTGTTTTGCTGCGACCCACACGATAAGGATCGAAACGCCGTTCATTACGAGCGTCATTGCCGGGAACATAAAGCTCATTACCCTATGTGTGAAAAGCATTGTACCGGTGAGGTCTTTATTGGTATCGTCAAAGCGATCCTCCTCGTGCTTTTCCCGTGAGAACGCTCTGATGACCGGCAGGCCTGTGAGTATCTCTCGTGTAACAAGATTGAGCCTGTCAACCTTTTTCTGCATTATCTTGAACTTAGGCATTGCAATAAACATAAGCACTGCGATAATTACAGAAACTGCGATCACTGCTACACCGATTATCCACATCATGCTCGTGTTGGTATTGAGCACCCTTATCATTCCTCCGACACCGAGAATTGGCGCATACATACACATTCTCAGCATTATCGTCAGCACGATCTGTATCTGCTGGATATCGTTGGTTGAACGTGTAATAAGGCTTGATGTGGAGAAACTGTCCATTTCCTGATTGGAAAAGCTTATTACTTTTTTGAAAACGCCTATACGCAGGTCAAGTCCGATGCCTGCTCCTATCTTTGCAGCCAGAAAGCCCACAAGGACTGTACACAGCATTATCAAAGCTGCCATTCCCAGCATTTTCAGACCGGCTATGATAAGATAGCTCTTTTCAAGCTCGTCAAGATCAACGCCGAGTTTCTCGTACTCCTTCTTAATAGCAGCCTTTGCTGCCTGTTCGATCGCCATATCCGACATCTCGCTGCTTTGGGACATCTGCTCTGTGAAACTCCTTGCAGCTGTGCCGCCGCTCATTTTGAAAAAATCAAGCATCGTTTTGCCCTTGAGCTTCTCAAGCATTTGAGGTGTCATTGTCTGTGAGTTGTCACCGCTGTCTGAGGACTTACTCATCTCAGCCATTTTCTCAATGTCTGTCTGCTCTGCGATCGAATAGACCATGATCGCCTTTTTCATAGCATCATCAAGCTCGTTGAGTTTTTTGCTTTCATCAGCTGTGCGTTTGTAGACCTTTTGCTTTGAAGCGTCAGTTTCCTTGAGATCGCTCACCAGCGGCAGCAAGTCGGTATCAGCTATCTCGTTTATCAGCTCATAGCTCTCATCGACCGTTGCTTTCTCACTGTCACTCATAAACAGCTTGATATCGTCCATACTGCTTTGACTGATCACCTTGGGCGAGACCCTGTCGATCCCCTTTTGCATTATGCCGGTGTCCATTATATCAGCAGTGTAATCAGGCAGCGCAAGATCGCACAGCGCCTGCACGACCAGAAGTACGAACACAAGCAGACATTTAAGCTTGTATCTGCCAAGATACTTCATCAATTTACCCATTGTTACTCTCCTTTTTCTGTTCAATTATATCTTTACTGCTGCGCACGAACAGCTCTGCAAGTTCCAGCAGCTTGTACAGATTTTCCATACCCATCTGCTCACCTATCTCATCAAGCAGACTGTGATAAAGCTCATGTTCACGCTGCCAGACCTCATAGCCCTTTTGCGTCACACACACCTTGACTCCCCTTCGGTCGTCCTCTGAAAGCTCACGCCTGACATATCCCTGCTCCTCAAGTCCTGTTATAAGCTTAGTTATCATTGCAGGCGTACAGTTTTGCTCATCAGACAGGATCTTCATAGGCACTCCTGTATTAACGAGTGGTTTGCCGCTGTGAACAGCGTTCTCAAGCACGCTCATCATTACAGCAAATTCCCCATAGCGCAAAACATGATCTCCTTTATATGACTTCAGTGCCGGTTTGATCTCTTTATGCGCTATCAGCAGCCTGTGGAGCCGTTTTTCGACCTCACGATCCAAATCATCGCCTCCCTAATTTTATTTTACCCGGTTAAATATTCACTTAGTTAATGATACAACATTCTTACAGATAAGTCAACACTGTGTTTGATGAATTTAACAAAGCTTATAATGATACTTTTGTGTATTTTTCACATACTGACCACTTGATTATTTACACAAAATAAGATATAATAATGTTAATATAAATTCGGAGGAAAAATATGTACGTTAAATCACCGACGATCTACGACGGCATCATGCCAAAGCCAAAGGTGCCGATCGGATATATACTTTATGCAGTATTTCTGCCGGTCATAGGACTGTTTCTTGAACGCTATGCTTACTCAGCAGTTGTAGCCATAGTTCTGTGGGTCCTGGTGCTTATACTTATGGCTGTTAGCTGCGCACTTGACAAAAGAATACTTGACCAGCGGGAAGTGAACACGATAACGCTTGGAAAGAGCTATCTGTTCCCACCGATATACATTTACAAAAGGCAGGTCCTTGTTGGCGGCGAAGCAATGCTGAGCGTGGCTTGCATAACACTTATGATAGGCGCTTTACTCACAAACGGTTTTATAAAAGGTCTGCGGGTAAACGCTGACAGTATTGACGAGCTTGTCCAGAACAGCTATATTAGTCAGCTGGATAATTTTTCGGGAAATTCAAATGTAACTATTGGCGACTGTGTGAATACCTATTCCTCAAAGCAGGTCAGTTGGAAAGTGGAACAGAAGGACTATGGTTTTGACATAACCGCTGAGGGAACACACGATTCAAAGGATTTTGTCATTTCGATAAAGCTCGAATTTGATGGTTTTACCTATCACAGCTTCTATATCCAGGACATCACCGTTAGCGGAAAGAGTCTTGAAAAAGATGAAAAAAAGGACTTTCTGCAAAAATGCTTCATTGATAACAGATCCAACGCATCTGACAATTCAAGCGCAGCAAGCAGCAGTTCTTCATAGCGCACAAACAGCCCCGAAACGCCTTGTTTACGGGGCTGTTAATATATAGTTCAAAAGTGAAATGAAAAACGAGAAATCAAGAGAAACGGAGAAAAACAGAGAGATTTAAAGAGAACGAGTGATATAAATTAAAAATTCGCCTGTTTAGCCCTTGACTTTTCAAGCCACATTATGTATAATGGACAATGTTGCGAGTCCGCAGGTATTTCTGCGGAAACTGACTATTTAAAATTTGAACGGAGGAAAACATATGTCAACTTATATGCCAAAGGCTGCGGACATCAACCGCACATGGTATGTTCTGGACGCTGAGGGTCAGTCTCTCGGTAGAGTTGCTGCAAAGGCTGCTCACATTCTCAGAGGCAAGCACAAGCCAACTTTCGCACCTCACGCTGACTGCGGCGACCATGTAATCATCATCAACTCAGACAAGGCTGTTCTCACAGGAAAGAAGCTTGAGGACAAATATTACAGATGGCACACAGGCTGGATCGGCGGTCTGAAGGAGATCAAGTACTCAAAGCTTATGGCTGAGGAATCCGACAGAGCAATGACCATTGCTGTAACAGGTATGCTGCCTCACAATTCACTTGGCAGAGCTTGCGCAAAGAGACTCAGAGTTTACAAGGGTGCTGAGCACAACAACGCTGCTCAGAAGCCGGTTAAATACGAACTGTAATTGAAAGGAGCAATTAAGATGTACGAATCAAAGAAGCCATATTTTTATGGCACTGGAAGAAGAAAGCATTCTGTTGCCCGTGTTCGTGTTTACGAGGGTACAGGTAAGATCACAATAAACGGCAGAGACATTGACGATTATTTCGGACTTGAAACACTCAAGCTCATCGTTCGTCAGCCTTTTGGCGTAACAAATACCGTTGACAAGTATGACATTGTCTGCACAGTAGCAGGCGGTGGAGTTACAGGTCAGGCTGGTGCAATCAGACATGGTCTTTCAAGAGCACTGCTTCAGGCAAGTGACGAGTTCCGTCCTCTGCTGAAGAAGGAAGGCTTCCTGACAAGAGACCCAAGAATGAAGGAAAGAAAGAAGTACGGCTTGAAAGCAGCTCGTCGTGCTCCGCAGTTCTCAAAGAGATAATCTGCACCGCTTTGCAGTTATCAAGAACAGCGTAAATACGCTGTTTGAGTCGTTACGAAAAGTGTTAAAACGGTATGATTTCAAGACCGTAACTAACAAGTAACTAACACGTAACTAACAAATTTTAAGGCATTCATCGTTTGGTGAATGCCTTTTCCTTATAATGAATATATGAGGTGATCTGCTATGAATAATGATAACAAAATCAAGCATCTTGAAATGGTACAAGACGTCATAAAGCGTATGGCAAGCAATTCTTTTATATTGAAAGGATGGGCAGTAACTCTTGTAGCTGGAATAATGGCTTTAGCTGAAAAAGATACAGATAAAAAGTATTTCTTGGTTGCTTACATTCCAATAATAATATTTTGGTTGTTGGATTCCTACTACCTTCTTCAAGAACGCCTATACAGAAAGTTATACAAAAAAGTGTGCTCTACCGAGGAAAAAGATATTGATTTCTCGTTATCAGCTACAAAAAAGGATTTTGGTGGTGGAAGAAACACTTTCTTCGCCTGTTTTGTTTCCATAACCGAGTTGTTTTTTTATTTTCCGTTAGCTTTGGTTTGTGCTGGAGTAATATATCTGACCATAAGATAAGAGGATTTTTATACATATTATAAGAAGGTGATAGAATGTATGCAAAATTCAATTATAGCCCATCAGATTATTTTTATAATAAAACATTAAATCCATATTTAACAAAAGGAAATGAACTATATAGCAAACACGAAAAAGAGGTTAAAGACTGTTTATCACAGTACATAAACGAAAATGGCGTTATAAATGGTTCAGATTTAAAGGAACATTGGTTCTCGATTTCAGATAAGGATATTTTTATATCACATTCACACAAGGATATAAATAAAGTCAAGGCGTTTGCAGGCTGGTTATATGAAACTTTCGGTTTAGAATCATTCATTGATTCATGTTCATGGGGATACTGTGATGAATTACTAAAAAAAATAGATAAAAAGTATTGCTATAAGCCCAGTAGTAAAACATACGATTATGATTTACGCAACTATACAACAAGTCACGTTCATATGATGTTATCAACAGCTTTAGCGGAAATGATTGACAAAACGGAATGTGTTATTTTTTTCAACACACCAAATTCAATAAGCATAGGCGATGAACTTGCAAAAATCAAAAAAAGCGAAGCAACACTATCACCTTGGATTTATTACGAATTGTCAATGATGACATTAATAAAATCGACACAATCCAGAAAAATCATTTTAGAACACTCTGCATATAGTGATATTAATATAAAATATGATGTTTCCAAAATTCTTAAAGAGCTTACACAAATAAATGATACTACTTTATTGTCATGGAGAGACAAATGGAATAATCGCTCTATTAAGTGCAAGGAAGAAGCTTTAGATGTTTTATATGAAATCATCTATCCAAAATCTTCAAAACAAATGCAAAACCGCTGAGAGAACACACTCTCAGCGGTTATTTTTATACCTATATCTTATTGATTGCGTCCAGTAGTTCCTGAACATTGACATGAGTATAAACTCTTTCAGTCAGCGACATCGCACCTGAATGACCTACGATCTTCTTTATCAGCGTAGGAGATACCTCTTTCTCGGTCATCATCGAGATACAGGTATGACGGGTATCGTGCGGTTTATGCGTACTATCTATCAATTCCATTGCAGGTTTCCAGTACGAATCATAGTAATTTCGGTATTCATATTTCTTCCCTTCCGGAGTGTGAATCAAATACTCGCAGCCATCATCATACCACTTTTTGAAGAACGGATATGTCTTATCGTGTATAGGCACAAGTCGGATACCGTTTTCGGTCTTGCTCTTTATGATATTAAAACAATGATCTTCAATATTGACATTTTCACGTTTCAGATCAAGCAGCTCGCCAACTCTGACGCCGCTATAAATAAGCATCAGAACGATCTGAACATATGTATTGACCTTCTGATTCCAAAGCCTTTCTATTTCGTCAGCAGTAAATACATTCCTGTCTCTCTTGTCCGGATTCTTGTCTTTATGCTTTGCTATCTCAACATATTTTGAATAGTCCTTACTGCACATCTCATATTTGATCGCATAAGAATACATCTGATTGAACAGCACACGCAGTTTACGAAGCGTAGGATAATTCTTTCCACAAGTATCAATAACCTTTTGCAGATCCACAAGCTTTAGTTCTCTGAACGGTCGGTCATAAAGATCCCCGCAACATTTATATGATGCCTTATATGCATTAACATTTGATCCGGATATTAATGGGTATTTCTGTTCTGACCATTTTTCATAGACCTCTGAAAAGGTCATTTTTGCTACTTCCCTGCTATATGGGCACTCGTTATACTCATTGAGCATTTTTACCGCTTCCTGCTGTGTAGGAGCATAACCTATCGTTATATACACCTGTTTGCTTCTTCCGGTCACTTCGTTTATTTCCCAACCTACTGTTTTGCGGACGATATACGGATTTCTGCGATTACCCTTTAGTTTGTAGATCGTCCCCATCCCGTTCGCTCTTTGCACGTTTTTTCTCCTCCCTATCAATCATTTTTTCACATTCATTTATGTATTCCTTTATATCTGAAATCTGCTTCTTAAGTTCATCGATAAGTGTAGTATTATTATGTTCAATAGCATCATAATGAGGATAAGTACATGTTTGATATATAAAACACTTAAAAGAATTATTAAAATATACATCGACTTGATCCTGAACAAGTTTTTCAAAACGCTTAAAATCACTTGGACTACAATACGTTAAACCTTTACCGTCTTTTACAATCAAGTAAACATATTTTTCTCTAAAGAAATCATAAACATCTGGTATTGTATATTCTACTTCTCCGTTTTCATTTATACTATCAGGAACGGGATGATTATATTCCTTCCATACATCACATGAATCAAGAACAAACACTTCATATCCCAAGCTGTATAGAAAAGGGTATAAAAGGCTATTGTGTTTCAATTTATCTCCTGCGGAAACAAAATTAAACACAAGTGACTTCAGTCCCAGATAATCCTCATCGAGAAAGTCTCTGAGATATTCAAGTCCGTCATAAAAGCCCTTGCTATAGTCTTCCTCGTAAACTACAAGATCATCATAATCCACTTTAAAAAAGTCAGCTAACCTTTTCAAATACTCCTTCGTTATGTCCCTGTTACCGTTCTCAATGTTACAATAATGTGTTCGTGAAATACCCATTTCATTTGCTACTTTCGTTTGCGAATACTTTTTTTCCTCACGGACTCTTATTATGTTCTCAGCCGTTTTAATTTGATTGATTTTCAGTTTTTCAACTTGCTTGTCCCTTTTGATCTGAACTTGATTAACATTTTTCATAAAAATAACCTCCAAAAAATAATGTACTATAACTTGAAACGGTATTTACAATGTACTGTATATATGATACAATATCATAAATCGAAAGAAATGTCAAGAGTTTCTTTTGGTTAATAACAAATATTTCATGGAGGTTTTAAAATGAACAGAGTTACTAACACAAATTCGCCGCCACGCTTCACGGGGCGGAATGTACCAATCGCCGAGCTGGCACGGGCAACAGGAAAAGACCCGCAATATTTACGAGTTGGGTTGCAAAAAGGCATATTAAATTTTGGATATGCGTTCAAAAAGGACGGTTCTACGGAGTTTAACTACTACTGTCCAGACAAAAAAGTATTCGAGGAGCTGGGATATTTCAATGATCAGGCAGGTGATTACGATGAATAAACCCGACGATTACCGCCTGATAAACATGTCTGACGTAAAATCAAAACCAATTACATGGCTCTGGTATCCCTATATACCCAACGGCAAAATCACGATTCTGCAGGGAGATCCTGGCGATGGTAAAACGACACTGATTTTAAGGATAGCTGCAAAGCTGTCTAAAGGCGAACTGATTATAGACCAAAACGAAAAGCGAGAACCAATAAATATAATTTACCAAACTGCGGAAGACGGATTGGCGGATACCATAAAGCCAAGGCTTGAAGCTGCATATGCTGACACCTCTCGTGTATATGTCATTGATGACAGTAAAAAGAGTCTGTCTATGTGCGACGATAGATTAGAACAAGCACTACTGGAAACAAAAGCGAAGCTTGTTATACTTGACCCACTCCAAGCCTTTTTAGGAGCGAATGTGGACATGCACAGAGCGAACGAAGTTCGTCCGATAATGAGCCATCTCGCTGCGCTGGCTGAAAAGTATGATTGTGCCGTCGTTTTGATCGGTCATATGAACAAATCAATGGCTAACAAGGCAACGTATCGAGGTTTAGGCTCTATTGATATTCCAGCTTCTTCACGAAGTGTATTGTTGCTAAGTCGAATCAAAGATAATCCAACCATAAGGGTAATGCTTCAGATAAAGAATA
Organism: uncultured Ruminococcus sp.; assembly: GCA_902787825.1. Lineage (GTDB taxonomy): Bacteria > Bacillota > Clostridia > Oscillospirales > Ruminococcaceae > Hominimerdicola. The sequence continues at coordinate 76,062 of CADAHS010000002.1, forward strand.
ATTTAGCTGAAGAAGGAGAGCCAATCGCATTTGAACTGAACAAGAAAACAGGGTTCCGACTAATTGGCAAATATAATATCACTGCGGATGAACTCCTTAATGGAACCACTAATCTTACTAAGACCGAGCAAGCCGAAAAGATGATTAAAGATATACTCAGTGATGGAATAGCTAAACCACAACCTTATTTTATCGAGCAAGGAAAATACCGTAATATATGTGAACGAACTGTAATTAAGGCAAAACAGAACCTAGGTGTGAAATCAGTTAAGATCAATGGCAAGTGGTTCTGGAACTTTCCCAAATCAACACTGCAAGCGTGTGAGTAATAAGGAATTATGCACCCTTGCACTATCGTTGTGAGGAATAGCGAGGAACGCTTGTGGTTAGCCACAAGCCTCCTCGCTGGGGGTGTACCCCCAGACCCCTGAACTAAAAAAGGAGGAAAACAACATGCATCGCAACAGATCGCACCAAGTATCTTTCCGTTTATCTAATGATGAATTTCAAATTTTGCAGTACAAGCTATCGCAGTGCAAAATGAACAAGACCAACTTCTTCATTTTTGCGATCCGTAATCAAAAGATCCTTGTAGTCGAGGACTTTGTCCCAATACTTGCTGAACTGAAACGGCAAGGCTCTAACCTTAATCAGATAGCACACAGATTCAACCAATATATCCGAGTACCTGATGAAGTTATAGCAAGCACCCTAAATGATTGCCGAGCTTGTTATGCAAAGCTATTCAAGTTGGCAGACATAATAAGTAATGTAGGTGAGTAAATGCCGCTATTCAAAGGAGTCGCAAGCAAGGCTAAGCCGAGCAAAGCTATCAAGTACATCACTAATCCTAAAAAGGCTGCTATTGTAGTCACTCACGCTTTAGACGATTCACTTGACTATGCAGCTCAATTTGCTGATACCCAGTCCCTTTTCGGCAAAGCAAAATCCTTTGGCAACAGAAAATATTATCACTTTAAGCATAGCTTTGATCCAAAGGATAACGTCTCCCCTGCCGAAGCAAGTGAAATGACAGAGAAACTTGCAAGTAAAGTATTTGATGACTATGAATACATAATCGCAACGCATACAGACAAAGCACATATCCACTGCCACCTCATTGTAAACAGCGTCTCATTCGAGACAGGTCGAATGCTGCATCTTAACAACGACGAATATGCTGCGCTAAAAGACTTATCTAATAACATCGCTGTAAGTCACGGCTACTCTGCTCTTGATTTTCGCAAAGCAGCAGCTGACAGAATCAGCAGCCAAGAGAATCGAGTAACGCTGAAGGGCGGAACATCGTGGAAAGAAGAACTGCGTGAAGTCATAGCGTTGGCTGTAAAAGAATGCACTGCGATTGATGAGTTTGAAGCATTCATCAATGAATATGGCGTGGAAATCACTCGAAACACCGAAAAAACTATCAGCTTCAAACATCCGCAAAAACAAAAATCTATCCGGGGAGAAAAACTCGGAGCAGACTACACCAAGGAGGCAATACTAAATGAGCTTGAGAAATCTTCATACAGGAATGGAAGCGCCACCGAGGAGAACGATGGATATATACTACGAAAACGACGAGGACGATATTATCATAGACAATTACGAGCAGGAGCCGCCGGAATGGAAGCCTCGACAGCCGGCACACAGAGACAATACATCGGAGAAGCTACTGCAAGCGATCTACGATCTGAGTTCAAAAGTGACGAGTCTGACGATGGATTGCTCGAACTCAGCGAAACAAATAAGAACCGAGGGAGATAGGCTTATAGAAGAGTTCCATAATAGGTATTCAGGTATGACTGATGACGTGGAGATCTCATTTAGAAAAAAATCAGAAGAGGTTGAAAAGCGGTTTTATGAGGAGCTAAATGTGGACTTTTATAGGCTAAAAAGCTTAGTAGATGATGTTGTAGAAGCAGAAACCAAGCTTTTCAAATTCAACACCTTCAAACGTTTCCTGTTTTGGTTTGGATGTTTTACAAACATCGGTGCTTTCTCGGTCTTGCTTGCACTTTTGGTTTTGAGTTACCTATGATCAAGTTTGCAAGAATGCAACATTTTATAGTATATGCAATGTTGCATTGTTGAATCAAAGTCCTGATTTTTACTTTTTCTTCTTTTTTAGATGAAACACTGTAGGATCAACAAATTAATATTCCCAAGTACAAATAGCCGCCTTTATGGACGGCTATTTGCAGTTAGCGAGTGCACATTACGCTTATCAATTGTAAGATTATATATTCAATTATTAATACATTGATAGACGATATGGATAAGGTCAAAAAACGCCTGATACGCAACGGTCTGCCCACTAAGGAGCTTGAAAAACTCAGTGCTAAGTATAAGGCTAAGATGAAGGCTATTGCAGAAGAGCTTGTTGAGAGGTTCGGGAAGAAGGGGTGAACTTTGAATCTGGTGGGGTCAAAGTTATAATAACCATATTAACAAAATGTAATAAATTTGTTTCTGAATAAGTATTGAAACCTATTCAGAAATATGTTATCATGTATATTATGGTGTATTATGCCCAATTGGAATAGATATGCCGAAAGGTGGTAAAACAATGGCTGATAATAAGATTATTTCTATACCTGACGGAAAAATATGTGACTACGTTGACGGTAAGTTCCGTAACGATACACCCGAAGAATACGTCCGCCAGACTATTGAGAAAAGATTGATAAACGAGCATAAATACGATGCTTCACAGATAAAGATAGAATACACTCTCCAGCTCGGTTCAAGAAAGCCAAGAGCTGATATTGTTATATTCAAAAAAGATTGCACTGAGCAAAAGCAAGAGAATGTGTATATAATTATTGAGTGCAAAAAGGAAACTGTTGATGCAAGAAACGCTAAAGATGGCGTTGAGCAGTTGAAGTCCTATATGTCTGCCTGCCCTAATTGCGAATGGGGAATGTGGACAAACGGCAAGCAAAAGGAAGTTTTTAAGAAATACGTTAATGATCAGGGTCAGATTGACTTCATGGATTATAACGATATTCCTTCTGCTGACGGAAACCTCGACGATATCAACCGTCCTAAGCGTACATCTCTTAAAAATGCATATGATGACAATCTGCTTTTTGTATTCAAAACCTGTCATAACCATATTCATGTGAATGATGGTTTGCAGAAGCAGCCTGCTTTCTTTGAGCTTTTAAAGGTTATTTTCTGTAAGATAGAAGACGAGCGTAATATCCCTAACCCTCTGGAATTCTATACAACTTCCGAGGAACGTTCAAATCCTGACGGGCAGCTTACGGTTAAGAAGCGTATTAGCAAGATTTTCGAGCGTGTTAAAAAGAAACACGGCAAGATATTTGATTCTAATGACGAAATAAAGCTGGCACCGAGAAGTCTCGCTTATATTGTAAGTGAGTTGCAGAAGTACAGCTTGCTCAATACGAATATTGATATTAAGGGTAAAGCCTATGAAGAAATAGTAGGTGCGAACCTGCGTGGTGATCGTGGTGAGTTCTTTACCCCTCGAAATGTCATGAAAATGACTGTTGAGATGGTTAATCCGAAGGTTGATGAAAAAGTATTGGACAGCTCTTGCGGAACGGGAGGATTTCTTGTTACTGCAATGACTCATGTTATAGCTCAGCTTGAAGCTGAATTTTCTGAGCAGATCGGACTTCCGCAGAAAGATTGGGACTACGATACCAAGAAGTTGTTTCAGGAGAAAATATCCGACATGGCAGCTCACAACTATTTTGGCTTTGATATTAACCCTGATCTTGTAAAAGCCACAAAGATGAATATGGTCATGAACAATGACGGCAGCGGTAATATATTACAGACCAACTCTCTCCTGCCTCCTCACGAATGGACTGATGAATTCCGCTCTAAGCTGGCAGAAGCTCTTGGCATCAAAAAAGATGGAATCCGAAACCACAAGACATTAGAGTTCTTTGATGTAATTGTCACTAATCCGCCTTTTGGCAGTAAAATTCCTGTCAAAGATAAGAACATACTTGAACAGTTTGAGCTTGCTCATATCTGGGAGTGCGACAAGAAAACCAATGTGTGGACTATGACAGACCGTTTGCAGTCATCTGTTCCTCCTGAGATACTCTTTATTGAGCGCTGCACACAGCTTCTTGTTCCCGGCGGACGTATGGGTATCGTTCTTCCCGATTCCATTCTAGGTTCTCCCGGACTTGGCTATATTAGAGAGTGGCTTATCCATAATCATCGTATAGTTGCCAGCATAGACCTCCACGCTGATACATTTCAGCCGAGGAACGGAACACAGACCTCGGTTCTTTTCCTGCAAAAGAAAACACAGGAGCAGAAAGATAAGGAAGAGAAAAGCGGAAGAATGGCTGATTATAATATTTTCATGGCTATGGTTGAAAAAATTGGTCATGATAAGAGAGGAACACCTATCTTCAAGCGTGACAAAGAGGGCAACGAAATACTTGTTCCCGAAAAGAATAATGTTTATGTTCTTGATCAGACGAGTGCAGGTGACAGAACTGTTGCTCATGAACGCAAGACAAAGATAGAAGATGATCAGACACCTGATGTTCCTGAGATATTTGCTCAGTGGAAGAAACAGGAGGGATTATCATGGTAGACAATTTAGCCAGAAAACTTGATAATGCCCCGAAGGCTGAAATAGAAATCAGTGAAGCACCCGTAAAATGGTGTTCTGTTTCTCTTGCCGAAATGGTTGAACGTGGCAAAAGGCTTGAAGCCAGTGTTTTTGATGTTGAGGCAAGACAGGCTTTTGATATAATTCATCATTCCGTTTTTGATACAAAGCCGCTAATTGGTGTTGATGGTTTTGTAAATAATGCTCATTATGGGAACAGACTTAAGCGAAGATATGTTTCCGAATGTGATAATAATGCCATCGGATTCATAGGTAGCTCTGAAATGTTAGACGTTTATCCTCATCCGGTTAAATACATGATTGATGATGATAATAATAAATGTCTTAAAGTTAAAAGAAATTCCGTACTTATTTCTCGGTCTGGAACAATTGGAAATATTACTTTTGTAAGTAAAACTCTTGAAAAACTATTAGTAAGTGAACACGCTATTAGATTAGAATGTGCTGAAAGTCCGGGATATGTATATTGCTATTTAAAATCAAAAGTAGGTCAGAAGCTGATTCAATCTAAGGTATATGGAGCTGTAGTATCGCAAATTGAACCAGAACACTTAGCTGATATTCCCGTCCCGAACGCTCCTGACGCAATCAAAGGCAAGATTAATGATCTGATTATACAGTCTTATGCATTAAGAGACGAATCCAATGCTCTTATTGATCAGGCACAGGCATTACTTGTAAAGGAACTCAATCTTCCGCCTATCAGTGAAATAAAGGTAGATACGCTTGATAAAAGCAAAAGCGTTCAGACTTTTAATGTTAAGCTGAGCGAAATGGCAGGCAGAGCTGATGCTTCTTACCATGTGCCGATAGTTGACGCTATTGTTGATATTCTGAAAAAGAATGCAGCAGAAGTTACTACTGTGGGAGATGAAAGAATAAGCTCTGATGTTGTTCTGCCCGGTAGATTTAAGCGTGTTTATGTTGATGAAGGATATGGTACTGTATTATTTGGTGGTAAGCAAATGTATGAACTGGATCCATCGAATAAAAAATTCTTATCCAAGAGTAAGCACGATGAACGTATCATAAACGAACTTGAAATCCAAGAGAATACTACGCTTATATCCCGAAGTGGTACAATCGGAAAAGTATGCCTTGTTCCGAAGCATTGGCAAAACTGGGTCGCAAGTGAGCATATCATTCGTGTTGTACCTGCAAACAATGATGTTGCTGGCTATATTTCTACATTCTTATCATCAGATTACGGTTATGAGCTTATTAAGCGCTTTACTTATGGCTCGGTTGTGGACGAAATCGATGATAATCATGTACGTCAGATACAAATACCTATCTTGAAAAATCAAGATATTCAGAAGCAGATCAATGATCTTGCCTTGCAAGCAAATGAAAAGCGATATCAGGCTTATCTGCTTGAACAGGAAGCGTTGAAGGTGCTGGATGAAGAAGTTATTTATGCGGAATAAAGAAAGGAGAGTGAAAAATGAATTTTAATCTTGGATTAGGACATGGACAGTTGAGTAAAGTTGCAATAAAAGGATATAAATCCATAAAAGAATGCAACTTAACGCTTAACAGCATTAACGTTCTTATTGGCAGCAACGGCGCTGGAAAATCAAATTTTATTTCTGCATTCACACTCCTGCAAAGTATATTAAAGAAGGAGTTGCAGCTTTACACACAGCAGTGCGGTGTCAATTCACTCTTTTATAATGGTCGCTCAACAACTGATCAGATATACTTTGAAGTATTCTTTGAAAATAACTCTTATGGATTCTATCTTATGCCAACTGATGATAACAGAATTATTTTCAAAAAAGAATTCTATGGTTGGGGAACATACGAAAGTACAGTTGCCACAGCTCATGAAGAATCAAAGTGGGAAAATGGTGTTTCAAACGGAATAAATAACTACGTTCGACCTATTCTTCAAAAGAAAATGTGGCGTGTTTATCATTTCCATGACACAAGCCGAACTGCTAAAGTTAAACAGGAGCATAATATTTCAAATAATCAGTCTCTGATGTTTGATGCATCGAATCTCGCAGCTTTTTTATATAGACTTAAGCATAATTATGAGAAAAGCTACAATGAAATAGTTGAGACAATCAGATTGATTGCTCCATATTTTGATGATTTTATGCTTGAACCCAAGGAGAGCAACGATGAATTAATAGTGCTCAGATGGCATCAAAAAGGATGCGAAGATGTATTTAATGCTTCACAGTTATCAGATGGTACTCTTCGTTTCATTTGCCTTACTACTCTTTTGCTGCAGCCCTCAGAACTCCAACCGGCTACTATTATTGTAGATGAACCTGAACTTGGTCTTCACCCTTACGCAATTACAATGTTTGCTGAAATGGTAAAACAGATTTCTTCCCAAAAACAAATTATTATTTCAACACAGTCTGTTGAATTACTGAACGAATTTGATGTAGAAGATGTTGTTGTCGTTAATAAGGACAATGACGGCTCATCAAAATTCAGTAGGTTGAATGAAGACGAACTGAAAGATTGGCTTGATGATTATTCGTTAGGTGATCTGTGGCAAAAAAATATTTTGGGAGGTAGGCTCTCAAAATGAAAAATGGATTTATTTACTGTGAAGGGCAAACCGAGGAAAGCTTTGTAAATGCTATTTTAAATCCTTATTTTTCTAATATGGGTATTTATGTAAAGCCTATTATTCACAAAACCAAACGGACTCCCACTAAGTCATATAAGGGCGGAGTAATAGATTATAAGCCTATTAAGGATGAACTAAGAATACTTTGTAAAAATCCAAATATATTTGTTACTACTATGTTTGACTACTACGGAATGCCAAGTAACACACCTGCTATTGATCACACAGACACAGATTTATATAAGCGAATTGAATATATAGAGCAAGCAATAACAAATGATATTGGTTGCAATAATTTGTCATTTAATCTGCTTGTCCATGAATTTGAAGGATTATTATTTTCAGATACTCAGGCATTCAGTACCATTGCAAACGATAAAGCTGTTGAAAAGCTTCAAGCAATGAGAGCTACTGCTGAAACACCAGAGCATATTAATAATTCTGTAAATACTGCGCCCTCAAAAAGAATAGAAAGTGTAATCAGTAACTATACAAAAGTTAGGCAAGGTATAATTGTAGCAAAGAATATAGGTATAAATAAAATGCTCTCTGAATGTAAGCATTTTGCTGACTGGATCGACAAAATCAAGAGTTTATAATACGAAAACATCTTCATTTTTGGGAGGGCTAATGAGTACAAGTATTAAAGTCATAAAGTTCACAAGTATACTATCTAATATATTTTTAATAATCACCTACTTGATTACTGTAAATATTGAAAGCAATTTTATCTCGTTAAATACAATTTGGATTTCAAACAATTTCTTGTTAACTGTTTTTGGCGGAGTATTTGCAAGTACTTTAGTGGTATTGTTCTGTGAAATAAACAAATATCTTATTGACAAGAAAAATACCGAAAATCAATTGTTCTATCAAACATTATATCTTTATCAAGCTTTATTCTTGATGCAGCACAATATTCTTGATTATCAGTCTCATCCTGATATACAAATTTCAGAGAATGTTTTTGATAATACAACTCATATGATTAAATCACAGGTGAGTTATTTAAGAGGTGTAGATTATTCTTGCTTCAAAAAGGAAAACATGATTGAACAAAGGCATACGTTGTTTAAAAAAGATACATTTATCAAATTTACCTCTGTTGAGAATGGACTAAATCTAATAAGATGTGCTATTTTAGAAGAAAGAATAGATAATCATAAACAAAATAGAATTAATCCAGATTATATAACATCTTCAAACGCACGAGTTGCAAAGGTATTATCAGATCAAATAGGCAATCTTTTACCATTATTAGAGGAAATCGGTGAGTTTTTAAAAACGATCGATGATAATTGTAATAATAGGTATGATTGGAACAAGATTCATGAAATGACTCAGAATAGTTACATAAGTTTGTTTTCAATAAACAAAAAAGGAACGGCTGTACCCGAAAGCACAGCCGATAAATCTTAAATATACACCATACACTCAAACAAAGCTTCTCTCGCCATACTTACGAAGCAGTTTTCAAGACCGAGCATCTTCTCGGTATCGGAAGCAAGGACAGCTTTCTGATAGCAGCTGTCAGTCTGTCTCCAAAGTTCAACCTGACGAGAGATAGCTTCACCGACTTTTAGCTCCATATCATCGAGGTACTGTATGATCTTACCCTCGTTGACGAGCCTGCGAAGTCTATCTGGGCAATGGCTGTCAGAGAAATGAATATGATACCTGATGAAATCGGTAGCTCTTGCTCTCCTCGGTCTTCGTATCGGAATTGAAGTGAGTGACCGTCAAGGTATTGGTATCCAGCTTCCACAGCGGAACGGATTTCTTTTTCAGGGAACTGTATGCGGTCTGTTCACTTATGTATCTGCTCTTAGCTCACACCTCCTCATTTCCGCTGAAATATGACAGCAGGCTCTCTTTGTTGACGAGTATCTTGCCACGTTCTCCTGCACCTGCACGGAAATATGTGACCTTATTCTGAGCTATAAGCAAACGCATTGTATGGTCACTTAGCCCGTGTATCAGCTTGGTGCATTCTTTAATTGTAAGGAAAGCTACCTCGTCCTTCTTTGGTTTGGGTTGCTCAACAGCAATAGGTACTGGTACTTCTTTCACAACCTCATGATGCTCGTCCTCAACGGTAAGCTGAATAAGCAAGCTGATGATTTTGTTTACTATTTCTTTCTTCTCTGCAATAGTCATAATAGACTCAATGACTTTTTTATTTCTTCCAACTGTGTCAACATAATATCCCTTGCACCAAAAATGCCTGTTGCCATACTTATACTTTAAACTTGCATGCCTGTCAAATATCATCAGACTGCTTTTGCCTTTCAAATATCCCATAAATTGTGCAACGCTGTATTTCGGCGGAATGGACACAAGCATATGCACATGGTCTTTGCAAAACTCTGCTTCGTGTATTTCAACACCCTTTTGCTCGCACAATTTTCGGATTATTACTCCTATATCTTTCCGTATATGATCCGTCTGCGGTATTTCGGTGCAAAAACGATATGATACTTGCAATTCCACTTGGAATGTGCTAAACTGTTTATGTTATCTGTCATAGATAACTACCTCCTGTAATTATAGTTTTGGTTGGCGAACCATTAACTATTATATCACGGGAGGTCTTTATTTTCTATCTATAGCTATAAGCCTTTTGAACCACCCGTAAAACGGGTGGTTTTCGTTGCACAAAAAATCCGCTGATGCTTTCAAGCATTCAGCGGATTTCTTATAATATCTTATTGATTACATCCAGTAGCTCATGCACATTGACAAACGTATAAACGCATTTCAAAAGATACATTGGGCAAGGCTAACCGACTATCTGATAAGTACAAACCTAATTCAACTTATGATCAAAAGATTAAATCATACATTTGAGCACCAAAAAAGCGTGCATATGAGCCGCCATAAAAACAGCGAAGAAAATAAACTTTTTGCATAGTTATATCTGACCAAAAAACAGCTGCTACACCTGACACCACTATACACTTATATCCAAGCATATCTAAGGGAAACGGGCACGCTACAGACACATCAATGCCTTTGCCAATATTCGATATCTCGTCCATTACTTCTCCTATCTCCAAACTTGCTATTAATGGTTCACCATAGGAATTATATATATGTTCAAAGGCCTCACCAAGATCGGTCACAAAAGCCGGTGTAAATATAAGCTTACTTTCCATTATATCTATACCTTTCTCTAAACTTTTGCAGTGTGGCTAAGCAGTCAACATGTATCCCGTCTGCCAGTTGCTGCTGCGCAATAAGAAGCTTTATCATAACCTCAGTAGAAACGATAGACCTTTCATAAGTCTCATTACTCATTATAACCATATCCTCTCTACCATTCTTGGTTATAAATACAGGTTCCTTTGTCTGATGACACAGATCGGATATCTCCGATGTATTCCTTAGTTCCTTTATCGGTCTTATAAATGGCATAAAATCACCCTTTGCATATTATTGTGTCATTATTATAGCACGATTAAGTACACATGTCAACGGAATTCTGCAAAAGGCGTTTCAACAAGTGTGGTAAATATTAACATTTAACATATTAAAACTTTGTACATTTTTACTATTGAAAAAGAATAGTCGTTGTGCTATCATTTATACGGAAGCAGAAAACAAGGATGATGAAAGGCGGATAAAATGAGCACACCTAAAATGACAGAAAAATTTATAAAGGAACGCAAAGAGGAGATACGTCGTGCAATGGAAAGAATCACACCTCGGATAATGCTGGATTATTTTGAAAAGAGAATAATCGGGCAGCACAAGGAACTTATGATGATAGTATATATGCTATATACGTATTTGCAACAGGCTTGTAAAGAAGTCATAACCGATGTGCCAAGCTGGGTACTGACAGCACCCAGCGGATGTGGAAAGACCGAGGTATATCGTACATTAAAGGCGTTTTGTGCTGATCAAGGAATACCCGTTCCAATAATCCACGTAGATCTTAGTCAGATTACTGAGGCTGGATTTCAAGGAAAGGAAGCTAACAGCATAATACAATCACTTGCCCTTGAGGATAGTGTTCTCGATGGGATCGGTATATGCTTCCTTGATGAGGCTGACAAAAAATTCTCTCCTTCGCACAACTCAGATGGGGAGGACATCAATGCTAAGGTACAGTCAAACTTGCTGACGGTTATTGAGGGAACAATAGAGAATTTGCCGCTCAAAAGCGGCGGATCAAGACAAATGGATTCTAATCAGACAATGTTTGTGCTTATGGGAGCATTTCAGGATTTGCGTAACAGCAAGCAGAAACGTATTCAAACAACGGATCGGGGCATTGGATTTATATGCCGGGATATGGAGACAAGCACGGAGGATGTATTCTACGGGGATATAACACTTGAGGATATGATAGAATTCGGAATGCTCGAAGAGATAGCCGGAAGAATGCAGATGGTAGTCAATCTTCACAAGCTGTCAAGAGAGGATATGACAGATCTTATACTATCGAAAATACATATACTCGAGCAGGAACTTCAAATCTCGATAGTGTTCGACAATAATACAATCAACTCGCTTTTAGATATAAGCTATACGAATTTGGGCGTGCGCCGTGTTACTAACTGTCTCAGGACGCTTGCATTCAGAGCAATATCAGAGGTGTTTTACGACAAAGCCATCGATAGTAACTGTTGCCTCGTGATAGAAAATTCAAACAGTGCATACATAGAATTTGCTGGTGCGCAAGAGGTGCAAAAAACACATAGATGCGGCTGAGCAATCATCTTAGTCGGATATTGGAGGTATTATTATGAATACCATATTTGAAGATCGCCCAAAAAGTGATAAAGAGATCAACATCATACTTGTCAAAAGAGATGTAGCCATTGAGTGCGCAGCAAGCGTAACGGGGTTTATATTCCGCAACTACGACTTGAATCACGTTGAGTATCCGCAGGATATATCGAAAATCTATGAGCGCAATACTTATTACGAGCAAAACGCTTTTATGTGCGACTCCGAAAAGGAGCTTGACCGCATACTTGAACAGATCAGAGCAGACGAAGAGTATGTCAGGCAGCATACTCCAAAGCCGCACAGGTGAGGTGACTATATGGACACGCTATACAGGATCGAGATACTCCTTGAAAGAAATATTATTATGGAAAAGATGCTGACGCTTCTAGACGACACATTTCAGCCTGATAAAAACGGATTTGAGAAAGAGCAGCTACCTCAGACCGTACGCTACGGCTCAAACAAGACAGAGGATGCTCAAAAGCTGAAAGATGCAGCGAATCAGATATTTGATGCATTGCTTTACCCATGTGTCAGTATATTCTGGTATGAGACAGAAAACAATGTTTTTGAAGATCGGACGGTCCCGTGGCGGAGAACTTTAAAAGCAAACAAACGTGACGAATTTGAATTTGCGGTATCATTTACTTTAAGAAGTGATGTTGATCTATTCTGGTTCGCAGACCGTTTTAACAGGATCCTTAATGTCAACGGAGTAAAGTGCAAGCTAAGGATCAACGGGCAGACAGTCGAATTCGGAACGAATGTACACGACCACTATGCGAGAATGTGGTCAGCAATCCTAGATGTGCTTGACAGCGATCTTGTAACTCTGTTTATCGGGATCATGTGGCTTCACTACAATGAAGACAGTTGTGAAGATATACTGTCTCAGCATCTGGAGGAACACCCCGAGGCAATCAAACGCACGATAAACGATCCACCACTGTTCAAAATATTGATCACCGTGAAGCAAACAGTTGAACCTGCTAAGTTTGCTAACACTATTGATAAAATGCTTGCTATCATACAATTTGCAGGATAGCAACATACGGCTCTATGATCGAGTTCAGTTCATCAAATCCGGATCACTTCAAAGGTATGCGTGGAGTGATCTCAGATGCACTTGATAGCAAGCTGTTTCAAATCATAGACGGTGTTTTGTGGATAGACTGTAAAACCGGCGAGGCAGAAGATGTGTTAACTCAATTCTTAGAAAAGCGTGCAAAGGAAGATTAAAAGGAGAAAAACAAAATGGAACATCACCCCTACATTACACTTAATGACGATACCGAGATAACCTACTCTGACATAAAGACCGATGAGCACGGAAACGAATATGTGACTGTGTACTTTGAAACGCCCGTGCCAAACGGCTTTCATAGTATGCAGGTCGATTACCCAAAAGGCATACCCGAAAAGATAGTCGGTTACAGTCAGCAGGAAATAAAATCGCTGATGCATCACTATGACAAGGTCGGACACAATGCTTTTGAATTTGCAAAGGAGAAATAATATGAGTGTACACTACAGAAAGATAATCAAGAAAAAAGAGTTTGACTTCGAGATCCCCGAATTCGTCGACAAGGCAATAGATATGAATAACAACACAAAATTCCAATGGATAGATAACGATACAGATGTTTCCGAGATACTAAAAAATGCCCGAAACACATTCATAAGATGATAGAAGAAATGGAACAGGCAGACCTTGAAGATAATGTTGGTGTTTTCTATGCAGTTTCAGACGATTTTGATGTTGCAACAAAAATGTTGATGCTTGATGATGTAATTTCAAAAAAAGATTGGGAAACACTTTGTTATAAGTATTCTTTACCATATTAAACGCAACAAACATCTAATCGTTCGTAAATATACTATTCAAAGTTTCCTTCAAGCTTAAAGACGGTCTTGACTGTTTGAAGTTTGCAGATACAGTCGATAAAATGCTTGAGTGTTATGATGTCACTTGCGAAAGAAAGCTACACTGCTCGTGTATCGAGTTTTTCACATCAGTGCACGAAAACTATGCAGGTATCTGGGGAACGATCATTGATATCCTTGAAAGCAAAATGCTCCCGTATTTAGAGGAAGTGCATTGGCACAACTATGAAACAAAAAACGAGGAAGATGTGCTGGAAGAGCTTGCAGAGGAAGACTAAAAGGAGGAAAACAAAATGATATACATTACAGGTGACACCCACAGCAACTTTGAACGTGTAAAGGAGCTGTGCAGAAGATTTAAGCCGACAGTCGATGACACAATAATTATTCTCGGCGATGCCGGTATCAATTACTATGGTGAAGAACGAGACTGCAAGCTCAAAAAGACACTGTCACAGCTGCCGATAACGATATTCTCGATATATGGCAACCATGAGATGCGACCCGAAACGATCACAACCTATAAAGAGGTGCAGTGGAACGGCGGTGTTGTGTACCGTGAAGATAAATACCCGAATCTTCTGTTTGCCAAAGACGGAGAGTTATATGACTTTGACGGTCTGAAAACCCTTGTCATTGGCGGTGCATACAGCGTTGACAAGCAATACCGAATAGATCACAATATGGGTTGGTGGGCTGATGAACAGCCAAGCGACGAGATAAAGTCAAGAGTTGAAAAAGTGCTTGCCGACATAGGTTACAAGATAGATGTTATACTAAGCCATACCACGCCGCTTAAATACGAGCCTAAAGAGGTATTTCTGTCATTCATCGATCAGTCGAATGTTGACAAGTCAACGGAAGAATGGCTCGACATAATAGAGAACAAAACGGAGTATAAAAAATGGTACTGCGGGCACTATCACACCAACAAGAAGATAGATAAAATGATATTTCTATTTAAGGATATAATAGAGTTTAAACCATAGTGGTATGAGAACTACCAATTTAACGACCAGATGCTCATGATCATCAGCGAAACACAGCAAACAGATTGACTTTATACGTGTTTTGGTGTATAATTATAATAGCATATAAACTATAAGGAGGAACGCAAATGAAGCTTCTTGAAAAGCTGATCGCTGAAAAGAATACAGGACACAAAGGCGGAGTTTATAACAAGCTGCAAGTGGATTTTGCTTATAACTCCAATCACATTGAAGGCAGCAGACTCACCCACGATCAGACAAGATATATTTATGAGACTAAAACCGTAGGTGTCGGAATTGATAAGTCCGAAGCAGCAGTCAGAGTAAACGATGTTATCGAGACAGTCAATCATTTCCGCTGCTTCGACTTTATACTCGATACTGTTTCACAGCCTGTTGACGAGGCGTATATCAAGCAGCTTCACGCTATCCTTAAAACAGGTGTAATGGACAACAGTGCTGTTATCGGTGAGTATAAGAAAGAAGCGAACTATGTTGCCGATTTGACAACAGTTGCACCCGAAAAAGTATCCGATGAAGTAAAAAAGCTGTTATCTGAATACGATCAGTCACATATGACGCTGTTCGAGATCGCCGAGTTCCATATGAAATATGAGAGAATACACCCATTCTACGACGGGAACGGCAGAACCGGCAGGCTGCTGATGTTCAAGCAATGTCTCGCCAATGGAATTTTGCCTTTCATAATCGACGATAACGACAAGATGTTCTATTATATGGGCTTGAAAGAATGGCAGACCGAGGACAAAAACGAACGGCTCATCAATGTTCTGCTTGCTTCACAGGATAATATGGCAGCTATTCTTGATTACTTTGGCATTGAGTATAACAGAGGCGCTGACAACTACAAAGATGTCTTAGCTCAGCGTTTTTGATAAGCATTTTTCTCTTTTTTAGATAAAATCAAAAAAAGGAAAAATGATAATTCTTCGCAATAGTCGCTATATGCATCTAAGGACAAAACAACGTTACTAACACGTAACTAACAAAGTATCGTCAAAACAGCGTATTTACGCAGGCTCACATTCTCGAAGAGATAAGAATTTGTTTATTTCAAAGCAACGCAAATACGCCCCGAAGCTCGTATCTTCGGGGCTTTTGTTATATTCTCCGATCTGATGAGAGAGGCTGAAAAAGCAGTGATAGCACTATCTTATTGAAAACTTTTGCGAGATTCGGTGATACTTTTCATTTTCGGAAGATTATCCTAAATATATAAACTTAATATCGAATTTTCCAAAACTGAAAATCTTTCGATTTTGGAAAACATAAGAACGGCTGCAGTTATGTTATGCAGCCGTTCTTTGTTCAATAAGGGGCATCGCCCCGTCATTCAAGTCACGACCGGGCGTCAGCCCCTTAGGATTTCGGTGGGGGATCGATTCCCGCCACCGAAAGTCTAAGATGACCGCCGCCTAAGAGGCGGCGATCATTGGTCGGATTATATTGAATCTTCATCAAGCAAAAACTCACTCAACCCGATATTCAGCACACCGTTATCGTCGTACCACTTCTTGCGGATATCCCTTCGGACGATAATCTTCGGGAACGAGTCACCTGTCAGAGAGAACGGGCGAAGTTCCTGCTCAGTCTTGGCTTCGTCAGGCAGAGCAAGTGCTGACTGAATATATACCTTCTTACTGCCCTTTGATGCTACAAAGTCAATTTCTTTAGCGGTCTTGGTATAGCTTCCCTTTAAGTTCTTCTCATTGGCATAAACCACACCCACATCTACCGAAAAGCCTCTGATGATAAGCTCGTTGTAGATGATGTTTTCCATGATTTGAGTCGATCCCGTATTTGTGTAATCATAAAATAGTGCAGTAAAGAAGTATATGATAAGACCGAACGTGAAAGCAGTCGGTCTTATCCGCATATTTGCACATGAATATTTGATTGTCAAGATAAATTGGTGATTATTCAGGTATGGTGGAGTGCAGCTGGTTTAAGTTGCAGCAGAGTCAGGCGAAGCTTCTAATCTCAAAATGTGAACGTGGTTTTTGTGCAGGTATACAAAATATGAACAAAATATTGACGTGGGCACTGCATAGTGGTATACTAATCTTTATAAGAAGACTGCAATAGCAAGGAATGGAGGATTTTTAATGAAGAAAAGACTATTGTCGGCGGCGCTGGCGGTGTGTATGATATTCGGCTCGGCGGCGGCGCTGCCGCAAAGTGCGGTCGTTGAAAACACGAGCGTAACTGCAAGTGCGTATGGTGAAGTAAAGGAATCGGGCAATTATAAGTATACTATACTCAAAGACGGCACAGCCGAGATCACAAAGTATAACGGAAAAGAAACCAAGGTAACGATACCGTCGAAACTGGGCGGAATAAAGGTAACAAGAATTGGTTATTGTTCGTTTTATGAATGTGAAAGCCTTTTATCAGTAATAATTCCAAACAACATTACGGCAATAGGTGAAAAAGCATTTTCAAGCTGTAAAAACCTTTCAAGCATAACGATCCGTGATGGAGTTGAACGAATTGACGAAAGTGCGTTTTCATACTGTTCTTCTCTTAAAACCATAACTATCCCGAGCAGCGTTACAAGCATAGATCAAGGTGTATTTAAAAAATGTACCGCTCTGAAAAGCGTAATTATCTATGGCAGAATTACAAGTATAAATAAACAAACATTTTCTCAGTGTACAAACCTTTCAAGTGTAACGCTCCCGGACAGTGTTACAAGAATTGAAAAGGGAGCATTTAGCTACTGTTTTGGTCTTACAAGCATAAAGATCCCAAGCAGCGTAAAAATAATAGGCGAAGATGCATTTAGAAGTTGCACTAGCCTTACAGGCGTGAAAATACCGAATAATGTAATTAGTATCGGTGATAATGCATTTATCAAGTGCTCTGCTCTTAAATACGCTGTAATACCTAAAAATGTAATGATTATCGGTCATCAAGCTTTCGGTTATTATTTAAATAAGAAAACCAAAGAATACGAAACAATAGGTGGATTCACAATTTACGGCGTTAAGGGTTCAGACGCTGAAAAATACGCTAAGAACAACGAAATAAAGTTTGTTGCTAGTAACTTGGAAGAGCCAACGGTTTCCCGCCTCGCAGGTGCAAACAGGTACGAGACAGCTTCGATAATTTCCAAGAAGATGAATCCGAAGACCTCCGGCACGGTAATAATTGCAACAGGACTTACTTTCCACGACGCAATGGTAGCAGTTCCACTGGCAAGCGCTCACAATGCACCGCTTCTGCTTGCAACAGAGAAACACATCACAGCGCAGACAGAGGCAGAGCTGAAACGTTTGAAGGCGAAAAATGTTATCGTGGTAAGCACGAATGGTGCTATCGGCGCAAAGGCGAAGGCTGAGTTTAAGGCGCTCAAATACAAGATGACTTACATTGAGGGAAAAACTTGTTTCGAGACAGCTGCGAAAGTTGCTAAGGCTTTGCAGACCAAGACGAAAAAAGCTCCTGATACGATCTTCTTTGCAACCGATTCAGCGTTTGCAGATGCGCTTTCAGCAAGCCCTGTCGCTGCTATCAAGAACGCACCGATAATCTACCTTAAAAAAACAGGCAGCATTGATTCTGCTACTGCAAACTACTTGAAATCTGTCAAGGGCAAGGTCAAGAACGCCTACATCATCGGCGGTGAGGGAGTAATCTCTAACGCTATGATGAAGAACGTTGCTAAGGCGCTCGGACTCACTGTGAACAAGACTGTTCAGCGTGTAGCAGGCGCAAACCGCTACGAGACCTGCGTGGCAGTCAACAAGAAATTCAAGAGCGTACTTTCGAGCAACGGAATCTGCGTAGCAAAGGGACTTGATTTCCCTGACGCACTCGCAGGCGGAGTTTATGCTGCAGCAACAAAGCAGGCACTCTTCCTCGCTGACGGAAAGAAGCTGCTCGACTGCCAGAACACTTACCTGAAAGGCAAGAACGCTGCGAAGATAACTGTTTTCGGCGGAACGGTTGCAGTTCCCGATAGCCTTGTAAAACTTATTGCTAAGGCAAGCATATAATTCGAACAAAAACTCTTAGCCCGTCTTTTCTAAGGCGGGCTTTTTGCGGACTGTGCGATAAAAAAGGCTTGACAAACGGCAACTGTTTCGGTATAATTGATATGGCAAATGTTTTAACTTGATATAATGGAGGAGCAATATGAAAAAGATTCTTACACTTCTTATTGCAGGAGCAATGCTGATGGGTCTGTCGGGCTGCGGAAGCAGTTCTTCGTCAGATGACGGCTCGTCGAGCAAAACTGATTCAACGGCTTCAAGCTCACAGGCTGACAGCTCGGCTGCGGACTCGTCCTCGGAATCAGGATCCGGCAGCGACAAGAAGATCACAAAGCAGGTCTCTATGTCGGTCAAGGGCACTGACGGAAAGATGACGATCAGCCGTCCTGAAAACAAGTCTACACCGATGGGCGACAAGGGCAAATGGACTATTTTCGTTTACCTTTGCGGAACGGATCTCGAAAGCAGCGGACAGGGTTCGGCTACGGGAGATATTCAGCAGATGATGGAGGCAGAGTCGAGCGACAATGTCAGATTCGTTGTTCAGACGGGCGGAACAAAGAAATGGATCAACGAGGTGTTCAGTGCAAACGAGGCGGAGCGCTGGATAGTACAGAATCAGGATATGCAGAAGGTCGGCTCGGTACCGCTGAAGAATATGGGCTCGAGCGAAAACCTTGCTGATTTCCTCAAGTGGGGCGTTAAGGAATACGCTTCGGAAAAGATGGGCGTTATCTTCTGGGATCACGGCGGCGGATGTATTCAGGGTGCGTGCGTTGACGAGCTCAACGGCGGCGATACTCTCGACCTTATGGAGATAAACAGCGCATTTGCTGATGTTTATGAGGGCATGACCGACAAGTTCGAGTTCATCGGATTTGACTGTTGCCTTATGGGTACGGCTGAGGTCGCTAATATACTTGCTTCGTATGCAAGATATTTCTACGGCTCGCAGGAGACTGAGCCGGGCACAGGCTGGGACTACACTACATTCACAAATGCACTTGTAAAGAACCCGACCGCAAACGGTGCGGAACTCGGCAAGGTCATCGCTGACAGCTTCTACAATGAGTGTGCATCGGCACAGCAGGAAAAAGAATGCACACTTACGATAGTTGACCTTTCAAAGATGGACGATTTCGTGATAGCTTTCAATGACTTCTCAAAGAAGCTCTTTGAATCTGCAGGAAACGACCTGAAAGCTGTTGTCAAGGGCGTGACGAGCGCTGACAACTTCGGCGGAAACAACAAGTCAGAGGGCTACACTAACATGGTCGATGTCGGCGGTATCATTTCGCAGTGCTCAAAGACGGTTGACGGCAGTGCTGCCCTTGAGGCTCTCAAGAACTGCATCGTTTACAACAAGAACGGTGCTAACCACTCAAAGGCTTCGGGTCTTTCGGTATTCTATCCGCTGAAAGTCAACGAGCCTAAGGACTTGCAGACTTTTTCAAAGGTCACTGTCAGCCCGTATTACCTCTCGATAGTTGATATGGTGGCTAAGGGCTTCTCGCAGAACGGATACAGCAACGCTGCTCTGTTTGACTCGGACGGAAACTGGGACAACGAGACAGAGACAGAGGGCGACGATTACTTCAACTATGCTTCCGAAGAAGGCGGCGAAAGCAAGCTCATCACTTTTGCTGAAAAGGCAAAGCTCAGCGCTGACGGAACGTTTGGCTTCAAACTCGATGAGAGCGGAAAAGCATACACCGCAGATGTGTCTGCTGTGATACTTATGGACCTTGACGATGACAATATGGTAGAGCTCGGTCAGACGATAGATATTAATGCTGACTGGGAGGATACCGGTGTCGTTACCGATCAGTTCGACGGTTCATGGCTCGGACTTCCCGACGGACAGCTGCTTGCTATGTATGTTGTATCGTCAGGAGAGGAAGGTGTTGTTTACACCTCACCGATATTCCTTAATGGAAAGCGCACCAACCTGAGAATAGTAAGAACGAATGAGTCGATAGTCGTTGAGGGTGCCTGGGACGGAATAGATGAGCACGGTATGGCTGCTCGTGAGATCACCAAGATCAAGGAAGGCGACAAGATCGTTCCGGCATATTTCGCTTCCGCAACGAACAGCGACAAGACTTCCGAGCTCAAGGGCAAGGAGTATACATGGGCAAAGGATTCGGCTATCACTTTCAACACCATGCCGGCAGGTGATTATTATTACGGCTTCTGCATTGAGGACATTTTCGGTGATACGCTCACGACTGATGTTCAGGTGTTCAGGATAGCTGCGGACGGAAAGATTCAGTTCATCACTGTTGAGTAAGCAATATATATTCAAACCTGAAAGGCGTGCAGAAATGTGCGCCTTTTTTTGTGTGTCACAAATTGTAAATGAGATATTTGTGCGGGTGAAAAAAATGACAAATGGCGCTTTGCTTTTCACCCGGTTTGTGGTACAATTAAACACAGAGCAAGCACCAAAAACCGGAGATATGATAAAGTGCTGAAGAAAAAGAAGATAATGTCTGTGATACTGGCGGCTTTGTTGATGATGTCACTAAGCTCGTGCGGCTCAAGCAGCAGTATAGGCGATGAAAAGTCGAGCGCAAGTCAGACACGTCTGACAGCAGCTCTTCAAAGAGCAAGGAAAATGTAAAACCGACAAGGCTCACAAACAAGATGAGCGACTACGAAAATGGATATGTCAAAAAACGCAGTTTCTCGCTGCTCGACAAGGACCTGCCCGAGCCTGACATAAAGATCGGCAAGGTCATTTACACCAAAGAAAAGCAGATAGCGGATAATAACGAATGGCTCAAAAATGGCTGGATCTCCAAGGAGGAAGCTGAGGAAGCGATCGCTAAAGCTAAGGACGAGGACTTGTAACGCCAGATTGAATAACAACAGATTTTATATCTGTTCTTTCAAATAAAGGCGATGATTCATATTTAAAATTATACATTTCTCCCGTTCCGCTGAAAGTTAGCACACCGTTTTTCAGCGACCAGCTGACATTTTCAACGCACTTGCCCGAGGTTGCGGTGCTCACCGCACTTGCGGTTATACTTGCACTCTCGCTGAATACGCCCTCCGGCAGCGCCGCAGCCGATCCGAACGCCAAAGCAAGCGACAATGTAATGCTCAACAATCTTTTCCTTATCATACTCCCAACTTCTTTGATTAAATGAATTACTATATTTTGCTGCTCCAGTTTAACTATAACATATTCCCTTGTGATTTAAAGCCTTTTTCTGATTTTTGTATACCAGCACAATTTTTACGTTCATATTTTGACACGCAAAAAGCCCCCACTTTTGTGGAGGCTTTGAAGTTTTATACGCTCATTTTTGCGACTTCTTTTGCAAGCTTGTCGGGTACGGCTACTGTTCCGCCGAAGATGTAGAGCTTGTTTGGTTTTTTGTTTTTCAGGAAAGATTTCTGTGCATCTCTGAGAGCGCTGTCTGCGAGAAGCAGAGGTGCTTTCTGGTTTGCTGCGAAAACTCCTCCTGCAAGTGCGTCAGGGAAATCAAGACCCTTGGCAACGCATACAGTTTTAGAGTTAAGCAGACCTGCGAAATACTTGTTTATCATCACGCAAGTTTCGTATCTCTGAGCGCCATCGAAACGCTTAACATTTTTCTTTGGCAGAGCCTTCTTGATGCTGTTTTCGATAGCTGCTGGAACTGCAACTTTACCGCCTACAATGTAGACGTTCTTAACGCTGCCCTTTACCTTGTTGAGGTAAGCGAGAATGTTGCTGTCAAGATTTTTCTTGCTTGGGTCAACGTAGAGTATCGGTGCACCCTTGAGAGCTGCGACCGGTGAGATCGAAAGTGCGTCTGCGAATGCTTTGTTTGTCGTGAAGAAAACATCTGTCGGAGCTTTTTTAGTCTTTGCCTGTAATGCCTCAGCGACTCTCTTGGAGGTCTCAAAGCAGTTACTGCCGCTAATGATCTGAGTAGTGTACTTCTTCTTCAGATCGTCAAGTGTACCCTTTTTGAGGGCTTTGTTTGTGTTTACGATAATAACTTTCTTTGCCTTCAAGCGAGCGAGCTCAGCCTCGGTCTGCTTGGTAACGATGTTTGGATTTGCAAGCAACAACGGAGCGTTGTACGCCTTAGCAAGCGGCACTGCAATGAGTGCGTCCTGGAAGGTCATTGCGTCGGCGATTATGACTGTGTCTGAGGTCGTTTTGTGGCTTGCCTTGGAGAGCATCGCTGCAGTGTCGTAGCGGTTAGCTCCTGCGTAGCGAACGACTGCGTTTTTGACCGGTCTTGTTTCTGTTTTCTTGCAAACAGAGCAGATGCGCTTCTGGGTCGATGTGCCCTTGTCGACATTGAACGAGGTCGTAGTCCAATCGGAGAATTTGTGACCTGTCGTCTTGATTGTCTTAGTCTCGGTCTTGCCGCAGACTGAGCACTTTCTTGTCTGTGTTCCGTCTGCCTTGCAGGTCGCTTTCTTAGTGGTTGTCCAATTACTGAACTTGTGGGCAACAGTATTCGTATATTTATCCTTATAGCTGTAACCGCACTTTGTACACTTGTGCAGCGTGTAGCCTTTAGCCGAACAGGTCGGCTTTACAACTGTTGCCTTGTAGCTGTGCCCGAGCTTTGCGATAGCTGCCGTTTCGGTCTTTTTGCAAACCGAGCAAGTTCTTGTTTTTGAGCCTGCCGCCGTGCAGGTAGCTTTCTTGGCGGTTTTCCAAGTGGAGAACTTGTGGGCAACAGTATTCGTATAGGTATCCTTATAGCTTTCACCGCATCTTGTACACTTGTGCAGGGTATAGCCCTTCGTTGTGCAATTCGGTGCTACCTCTTCAGTTACATAGTTATGGCTCTTAGGTATTGTTTCTGTTTTTTCATGACCGCACAATTCACAAATATATTTTTTCTCACCATCTTGTGTACAGTTTGAAGGCTTTGTGCTCAAAAGCTTATATTTATGATCACATTTAATGATATTGTACTTTATGCCTTTTTCCTTAGCAAACTTCTCCGCTGCCGAGTTTTTATAACAGTTTATTGTAAGATCTTCATTTTTAACATCCTCGTTAGTTACCCTGTCTAAAACATTCCCCATTGAACGAATGTGGATATCCGTTACACTCTCGGGAATAGTAATGCTTTTCAGATTTGGGCAATCGTCAAACGCATAAATATCAATATGTTTTACATTAACGGGGATCTTGACGTTTTTCAAATAAAAATTGCTTGAAACAGAATCATTTCCAATAGTATCAACCGTTGAAGGAATCTCAAACTGCTGGTCTCTTCCGCTGCAATACTTTATCAGTTTTGTTTGTTTCTTATCATACAGCGAATTCTTATAAGATGAAAAATATTTATTATACTTATCAACACTAATGTTCTCAAACCGAGTATAGCTGAACAATATATAAGAATCTTCCAGATTACTTAACCCTTTTCCGATCTTTAATGTTTTCAGACGATTAGCATTATGGAACACAAGTAATCCTAATGACGTTACACTGTCCGGCAGGATAAGCTCTTTGATAAAACCATTCTGAAAGAAGGCACGTCCGATGCGAGTAATGCCTTCATTTATGATTACCTTATCAAAACAAATATTCAGCTGGTTAGGCATTTCTGTTAATTGATTACCTGACTGATAACGTTGGTAATCAAATGTACTTCCAGTTCCACTTAATTCAATCGTATGATCCGGATAAAGCTTATAGGTAACATTATCCCCGCAATTACCCTTCGTATATATTTCTCTTGTATTATACTTATTGAGCTTGAAACCATTATCTTCAGCATACTTTTTAATGGCAGGACAGTTATTTACACAAAAAGAAAAATCAGAAAGTTTTGTTCTTATACCACTTTCCTTCTGGCTGTAACAGTATCCGAATGCCATATCGCCAATGCTTTGGATACTATCCGGCACTGCTATGGTTTTCATTGATTCGCAGCAATAAAAAGCTCTTTCTCCTATTCTTTTTAACCCATCAGGCAAAACAACAGTTTCAAGGCCACCGCAATACTCAAAAGCATAATCATCTATCTCTGTCAGAGTTTCAGGCAGATGTATTGCAACAATATATTTTTCCCAAAAGGCACCTCTTGCAATTTTAGTTACAGGCAATCCTCCTATATGATCGGGAACATATATATATACCCCTTCGTGTCCAAAAATTGAGGATCCGGTAATTGCGATCTCATTGTTCTCAACACGATATAATAGATCATATGAACTTGAACCATTACCAACTTCAAAAGACCAATACTTATCCTCAGTTTGAGCAGCACTTGCGTAAATGCTCGCAGACTCAGCAAACGTGCTCCGCGGCAACATCGCCGCACTGCCAAAGGTCATACAGACTGCAAGTGCAACGCTCAATAGTTTTTTACATTTCATATACCAAACCTCCAATTTGATTAAATGTGTTACCATTTTTTGTTTTTTCAGCTTAACTATAGCACATTTTTCCGAAAAATTAAAGTGCATTTCTAAAAATTGTATACCTGCACAAATTTTCCGTTCATAATTTGGCACACAAAAAAGCTCCCACGATCGTGAGAGCTTTTGTTCGTCATATGCTGTTCTTTGCAATGTCTGTTATGTGATCATCGGGAACTGCGTTTGTTCCGCCGAATGTGGTGATGCTGTCTGCGCTTTTTGCTTTCAGATAGGCTTTTTGCTCATCAAGCAGGTTCGGGGACTTTGCAAGCCCGTTGATAAGAAACAGCGGTGCTTTGTTCTTTGCGGCGTAAACTCCGCCTGCAAGAGCATCCGGGAAATCCATTCCCGTTGCGACACAGATCTTTTCGCCTGTGAGAACGTCAGAGAACTTCTTGTTGACCTCAACACAGGTCAGGAATCTGGTGCTGCCTGCAACTCTCGCTGCCTTTGAAAGTCCAAGTGCTTTAGCTGCCTTTGATGCCATATCATTGCTGATAACGCCTGTTCCGCCGATAACATATGCGTTCTTTACGCTGCCTGTTTTCTTGAGCTTTGCAAGGTATGCGGCTGTATCTGCGTTCAGCTCGCCTTTGGTCGTGAGGTAGATTATCGGAGCGTTCTTTGCTGCGGCAATTCCTCCGACTGAGAGTGCATCGGCATAGTTCAGACCGTAAACGAAGAACACGTCTGTCGGCTTTTGATTCAACTTTTCAGCGATCGCTGTCGCAGTGCCGAACCTTGTTTTGCCTGCGATACGCTCGGTTTTGAGCTTGTTGGTTTTAAGCGTCTTTTCGACCTTTTCGCTTATCGCACTTGTGCCGCCGAGAATGATGACTTTTTTCGCACCAAGGCGGTTGATCTCTGCAAGGGTAACGTCGGGGAGAGTGTCCTTTGCGGTCAGCAGGATCGGAGCATTGAGCTTTGTTGCAAGCGGCACGCCTGCAAGTGCGTCAGCGTAGTTCAGACCGAATGCGAGAATGACCGTGTCAGCCTTGTCAAACGAAGCCTTTGAGATCTCGACAGCGGTCAGGAAGCGGTTAGAGCCGGCGAGGCGGGTAACAGCGTTTTCGACTGTTCTTGTGATCGTTGCACCGCAGACAGTGCACTTACCCGACTGAGTAATTGTGTTTTTCTTCAAGTTATAAGAGATGCTTCTCCAATCGTCGATAGAATGGTCAATTTTCTCAATTACTTTTTTCGTTCTGCTTAATTCTTTGTGACAGCCTTTACAATAAATGACTTCATCATAAGAACCTTCTTCTATACATGTAGCACTTTTAACATTCTCAGAAACCGCTTGATCTGGTTCGTGGTCGATCTTATCTGTCTTGGTATCTGTGTATTGTTTTCCGCAGCGTGAGCACTTGTGTAGCGTGTAGCCTTCCTTTGTACAGGTAGGTGGAACAACAGTTTCTACATAATTATGTCCCAATGCAGGGACATAATTATCCTTGTATGTATCCGAACATCTTGAGCACTTATGCTCGGTATAGCCGTCCTTTGTGCAGGTCGGGTCTACGATCGATGCTGAATAATCATGCCCCAGTTTTTTGACCTTGGGCTTTTCAGTCTTTCCGCAGGCTGTGCAGTATCTGAGTTTTTCGCCGTCTGTGGTACAAGTCGCTTTGGTGATAGTTTCCCAGTCAGACCACTGATGACCTGTTGCAGGAACAACTATTTGTTCCTCTGTAAGCATATTTGTTGCATGGTTATCAGTGTAGTACTCATCTTCGTTATACACCCAATATTCCTTATTTCCTGGTTCTAAACAAGTTGGCTTTTTAGCATCGACTTTTTTTACATCTATGAGTTCATACTCAATATTACAGTTCTTTGAGTATACTTGACCTACTGAATCCTTGAAACAGCTTATTTTATATTCAGGATCTCTTTGTGTAAACTGATTATATCCATTCTTTTTATACAAATAATAGCCAAATGCATATTCTTTTATAGAGGTAACACTTTTGGGTATAATAATATGTTTTAATTTATAGCAATTATAAAAAGCACGAAAGCCAATATACTCTAAGCCATCTTCCAAAGTAACGCTGTTAATGCTCATACTGGCAAACCAATGATAATAGTTTCCCTCGAATGATTCAGTAACTAAATGATAGCCTACAGGTGTTGGAGTATCATTATTTCCTCTGTTAACATAGCTTTCGGCTCTAGCAAAGGAATATGCACCAATTGATTTTACACTCCCAGGGATTGCAACACTCTTTATGCTGTAACAATCAAAAAACGCATAATTACCAATGTTAGTTAATCCATTGGGGAATGCTATGCTTGTTAGGGCATTACAATTATAAAATGCATAATTACCAATATTTTTTACACCAGAACCGATTGTAACACCGGAGAGATTTGTGCAATTATTAAATGCATTATCTGCAATACTTGTTATTGTATCAGGAATTATTACTTTGGCTATGTTCTTGTTCCCCTTGAAGATAGTCCCAAAGCTAACAACATCTTTATCTTCAAACGAACTGGGAATAGTAACCGTTCCTCCGCCTCCATTGTATTTGGTCAGACTTATCGTGTTATCATCAAGTACAACATATTCCCAATCACCGTCTGAAACCGCACTCGCCGTTATGCTCGTACTCTCTCTGAAAACGCTCTCGGGCAACATCGCCGCACTGCCAAAGGTCATGCAGACCGCAAGTGCAACGCTCAATAGTTTTTTACATTTCATAGATCAAACCTCCCATTTAATTAAATAAATTACCATATTTTGTTGCTCCAGTTTAACTATAACATATTTTGCCGAGAACTTAAAGTGTTTTTCTAATTTTTGTATACCTGCACAAATTTTCCGTTCATATTTTGACACGCAAAAATCCCCCGCTTTTGCACAAAAAGATCCGCCCGATTTTCCTGGACGGATCATTTTAACTGCGATAACGGACAAGATAAGGTCTCAGATCCTGCTTTGCTCTACCAGATCGGCAAGCGTGATGTTATCCACAACATCATTGATCGCTTCAAACAGCTTTTTCCACACGCCAAGTGTAACACAGCTTTCGGCACGGGGACAATTATTCGGCTCATATTCAAGGCACGACACAGGGGCAAGACTGCCTTCGGTGAGGCGCAGGATCATTCCTACGGTATACTCCTGAGGTTCTTTAGTGAGCATATATCCGCCGCCTGAACCCCTTACACTTCTGACAAAGCCTGCACGGCTAAGAACTGATATTATCTGTTCAAGATACTTTACGCTTATTTCCTGCCTTTGAGAAATGTCTTTAAGTGCGATATACTTACCCTTTTCACACAACGCAAGATCCAGCATCAGACGCAGTGCATATCTGCCTTTTGTTGATATTTTCAACACAACTCAGTCCTTTCTTATATATTACTTTTATTATAAGCTTTTCCATAGGATTTGTCAAGAAAAGCGGAACATCGGTAACAGCCGACATTCCGCTTTGAACGTTGAGGGTGATATTATTCTGTGAACAGTGGTGTTGAATAGTATCTGTCACCACTGTCAGGAAGAAGAGCTACGATAGTTTTGCCTTTATTCTCAGGACGCTTTGCGATCTCAATAGCAGCGTGAATTGCTGCGCCGGATGAAATCCCGACAGAGATGCCCTCTTTTTTAGCAAGCAGCTTTGCCTTAGCAAATGCGTCGTCATTTGATACAGCAAACACTTCATCATAGATGCCTGTATCAAGCACTTCAGGCACAAAACCGGCGCCGATACCCTGTATTTTATGCGCACCTGCCGTACCGTTGGAAAGTACAGGTGAGCTTTCAGGCTCTACAGCTACGACCTTGACATCAGGGTTCTTGCCCTTGAGGAAGGCTCCTACTCCGCTGACTGTTCCTCCCGTGCCGACACCTGCAATGAAGATATCGACTTTTCCATCAGTGTCATTCCAGATCTCAGGACCGGTAGTGTTCTTATGGATCTCAGGGTTTGCAGGGTTTACAAACTGCCCGGGTATGAAACTGTTTTCGATCTCCTTTGAAAGCTCCTCTGCCTTTGCTATGGCACCTTTCATACCCTTTGCACCATCAGTCAGCACGATCTCAGCGCCATATGAGCGAAGGATATTCCGGCGTTCAACACTCATCGTTTCCGGCATTGTGATTATAATTCGATAACCCTTTGCAGCAGCGATAGACGCAAGACCGATGCCTGTATTTCCGGAGGTAGGCTCAATGATAACAGAACCCTTTTTGAGCAGTCCGCTCTGTTCTGCCTTTTCGATCATTGCTTTAGCGATCCTGTCCTTTACGCTTCCGGCAGGATTGAAATATTCAAGCTTTGCAAGTACCGTTGCTTCGAGTTCGAGATCATTCTCAACATTTACGATCTCAACAAGCGGTGTGTTTCCGATAAGTCCGAGTGTTCCTTTGTAGATGTTAGCCATAAGTATCTCTCCTTTTTTATCTGATAGCTGCAAATCCATTTTCAAGATCTGCAATAATATCGTCAATGTGTTCTGTACCGATGGAAAGTCTGATAGTATTCTGGTTGATGCCTGCATCACTCAGCTCTTTCTCTGAAAGCTGTGAATGTGTCGTAGACGCAGGGTGGATAACCAGCGACTTAACATCAGCAACGTTGGCAAGCAGCGAGAATATCTTCAGTGCGTCGATAAACTTCCAAGCCTCCTGCTTTCCTCCCTTGATGTCAAAGGTGAAAATGGAACCTCCGCCGTTTTTAAAATACTTATTATAGAGTTCGTGCTGTGGATGATCCGGAAGTGATGGGTGGTTCACCTTTTCAACGAGCGGATTTGATGCAAGATATTCAACGACTTTCTTAGTATTCTCTGCGTGGCGCTCAAGTCTGAGTGAAAGTGTCTCTATGCCCTGTAAAAGAAGGAATGCATTGAACGGTGAGATCGCTGCGCCGGTATCACGCAGCAGGATAGCTCTGATGTATGTCACAAAAGCTGCCGGACCTGCTGCTGCGGTAAAGGATACGCCATGATAGCTCGGGTTGGGAGCAGCAATGCCTGGGAATTTCTCAGCTGTCCAGTTGAATTTGCCTGAATCTACAATAATTCCTCCGAGAGTCGTTCCGTGTCCGCCGAGGAACTTTGTAGCAGAGTGTACAACTATGTCTGCGCCAAGCTCGATAGGCTTGATAAGGAACGGTGTACCGAACGTGTTGTCGATAACAAGCGGAATGTTATGCTCGTGTGCGATCTTGCTGAGAGCCTCAATATCCGGGATATCACTGTTAGGATTGCCAAGGGTTTCAATAAAGATCGCCTTTGTCTGCGGCTTGATAGCTGCCTTCACCTCGTCAAGATCGTGGATATTCACAAATGTAGACTCAACACCGTATATAGGCAGTGTGTGTGCAAGCAGATTGTAGCTTCCGCCATAGATAGTTTTTTGTGCAACGATGTGTTCGCCCTTGCCAGCAAGAGCCTGTATAGCGTAGGTGATAGCAGCTGCGCCTGATGCTACCGCAAGAGCTGCGACACCGCCTTCAAGTGCTGCTACTCTTTTTTCAAGAACGTCCTGAGTTGAGTTGGTAAGTCTGCCGTAGATGTTGCCTGCATCGGTAAGACCAAAACGTGCTGCTGCGTGCTCGGAATTATGGAATACATATGATGTTGTCTGATAGATAGGCACTGCCCTTGAATCTGTTGCGGGGTCTGCCTGTTCCTGTCCAACGTGAAGCTGTAATGTTTCAAATCTATAATTGCTCATAATAATTTACTCCTTTATATAATGTATTTTTTCATGTTATTTCTCTTGATTACTCTTATTTCTTACTTCTTACCTCTTACCTCTTACATCTAAAAGGCATTCGTCCATAGCGGTAGTTGCTGCGGATAAGCACTGTAAAAATAATTGTCATTATCAGCACCCCTTCGTGTGTAATGTCTAATTCCTATCGGATTGATATGATTATAACCCAAAAATCCTACAAAGTCAATAGGAAATGTTGTACAAACATAAGCTCTACTAACCTACTCATATTGTAGGATATTATAAAATTACACTATTCCTATTGACTTGATAGGTAATTGATGCTACAATATATCTATTCCATAGTATAATGGTAGGAATTGAATGTACAAAACAAATGCAATATAGATTCAGGAGGATAATTATGTCACAACTACTTACAATAACAGACCTTAGCGTAAGTGCTGAGGATAAGCCCCTGCTGCACGGTGTATCATTAAATATAGAACACGGCAGCACTCACGTTCTTATGGGTCACAACGGTGCCGGAAAATCAACTCTGGGTCTTGCGATAATGGGAAGTCCCGAGTATACCGTCACCGGTGGAAAGATCGAATTTGACGGTGCAGACATTACTAATGAGTCGGCTTACGAAAGAGCCAAGAGAGGTATTTTTCTTTCGTTCCAGAATCCTGTTGAGATACCCGGGATAACGCTGTCAGAATTTCTTCGCAACTCGCTGGAACAGATAAGCGGCAAACATATGAAACTGTGGGACTTCAAAAAGATGCTCAAAGCAGCAATGGAGCTTCTGAATATGGACTCCTCATATGCAGACAGAGATCTCAACGTTGGCTTTTCAGGCGGAGAGAAAAAGAAAGCCGAGATACTTCAGCTGCTGATGCTTGAACCAAAGCTTGCTATTCTTGACGAAACAGACTCCGGACTTGATGTTGATGCAGTAAAAACAGTATCGCAAGGGATAAACGAATACAAGTCCCGCACAGGCGGTTCGCTGCTTATAATAACACACAACACAAAAATACTTGAGTCACTTGCCGTTGACAAAACACACATTCTCTCAGCCGGGAAAATCGTTTCTGAGGGCGGCGCAGAGCTTGTTTACGATGTTATCGAAAACGGATTCGACAGATATAACAGCAAGGAGTAAGAAAATGAGTGAAAAAACAAAAGTTGCTGACATCGACCGTTCACGCTACGATTTCAGATTTGAAGAGGATGAAAGCAACTATCTCGGCAGCGGTCTGACCCCTGAATTAGTCAGCGACATTTCACATGAAAAGGGCGACCCTGAATGGATGAGAGAGCTGAGACTGAAGTCTCTTGAGATATACAACAAGACAAAGATGGTTGACTGGGGTCCGTCGATCAATGAGCTTGATGTGAGCAGGATAATCACATATATAAGGCAGAAAAGCCGTATGAACACTGACTGGAACGATGTTCCCGATGACATCAAGCAGACATTTGAGAATCTTGGTATACCGCAGGCAGAAAGAGAATCTCTCGCTGGCGTTGGTGCACAGTATGACAGCGAGCTTGTATATCATAATGTCAGAAAGGAAGTTGCACAGTCGGGAGTTGTATACACAGACCTCGAAAGTGCAATGCACGACGAACGTTATGCTGAAATGATAAAAAAGCACTTTATGAAACTCGTTCCGCCGACTGACCACAAGTTTGCGGCACTGCACGGTGCAGTGTGGTCAGGAGGTTCGTTCGTATACGTTCCAAAGGGTGTCAGACTTGAAATTCCGCTGCAATCCTATTTCAGACTAAACGCAAAGGGTGCGGGACAGTTTGAGCACACGCTGATAATTCTTGAAGAGGATTCATATCTCCACTTTATAGAGGGCTGCTCTGCCCCGAAATACTACGAGGCAGGTCTTCACGCCGGGTGTGTTGAACTGTATGTGGGCAAAAACGCAACACTTCGCTACTCTACGATCGAGAACTGGTCAAAGAATATGTATAATCTCAACACAAAGCGTGCGCTTGTATCTGAGGGCGGAAAGATCGAATGGGTCTCCGGCAGCTTTGGTTCGCACGTTTCTTATCTGTACCCGATGAGTATACTCAACGGAGAAGGCGCTCGTGCCGAATTCACAGGCATTACCTTTGCAGGTGAGGGACAAAACCTTGATACGGGTGCAAAAATGGTGCACAATGCGCCAAACACTTCATCATATATGAACACAAAATCCATCAGCAAATCCGGCGGTATAAGCACGTTCAGAAGCGCAGTCGTGGTCAACAAAAACGCCAGCGGCAGCAAAAGCTCGGTAAGCTGTGAATCACTTATGCTTGACAGCATTTCACGTTCGGACACGATACCGGCAATGGACATACGCACCAAGTATGCAGATATCGGACACGAAGCCAAGATAGGACGTATAAGTGATGAATCGGTGTTTTATCTGATGAGCAGAGGAATGAGTGAGCAGGACGCAAAGGCTATGATAGTCAGAGGTTTTGCAGATAACGTTTCAAAGGAGCTTCCGCTTGAATATGCGATGGAGATGAATAATCTTATCGGACTTGAAATGCACGGAAGTATAGGGTGATAAAAATGAGTACGGTAAAACTTAACACACTTCCCGTGCAGACATTCTCATGGCTGGGAGTGAATGAGGCGCACAGAGAGCTTGAACAGTCCGGCGTAAAAGCTGTCACGCTGAGCAGCGATAAAAACGAGATCAATGTTTTGCAAAGCGCAGATTATGAAATAACAGCGCACGGCGGTGAAAACAAGACTGCGGTAATGTTTATCGACCCGTGCGGCAAAACTGAGATAAGCACTTCTGTCAGCGTTGAAAACAGCTCGTCAGTCAGACTTGTGCAGGTGTTTGAAGGCAGGGAACAAACTGTCGCAAACGTTGATGCAAGGGTTTGCGACAACGCAAGCTTTGAACTGGTCCAGCTTTTTCTTGGAACAAGTGACACGCTCAGTGAGATCAACACACAGCTTGAAGGCAGAAAAGCCGGATTCACGGCGAACATCGGATATCTGCTTGATGGAAACGACAAGCTTGATATAAACCTGATCGCAAGACATCTGGGCAAAAAAACTAATTCGCAGATAACTGCAAAAGGCGTTATGAACAGCTGCTGCGAAAAGATATTCAAAGGGACCATCGACTTTGTAAAAGGCTGCGGCGGTGCAGTGGGAAATGAAAATGAGGACGTTCTGCTGATCGGGGAAAAGGTCGAAAACAAAACCGTTCCACTGATACTGTGCGCAGAGGATGATGTACAGGGCAGTCACGGCGCTTCTATCGGCCGAGTTGACGAGGAGCATATATTTTATTTGCAGTCAAGAGGCTTGCCTGAGGAAAAGATAGTGCAGCTTATGGCACGCTCAAAGATCGCACAGATAGTGAACACCATCTCAGATGAGCAGGTACGGGAACGTATATTCAATAAGATCGGGAGAGATAATGACAATGGCTAAAACACTTTCAGGGAAAGAGAACTTCCCTGTTTTTGACAAATACAAAGATCTTGTTTACCTTGATAATTCTGCAACTCAACAAAAGCCAGGGTGTGTCATAGATTCGGTCGTGAAGTATTACAGCGAACAAAATGCAAATCCGCTGAGAGGGCTTTACGAGCTGAGTATAAAGGCGACAGACGCTTATGAAAATGCCCGTAAAAGCGTGAAGGATTTTATCGGAGCAAGCAGCACAAAAGAGATTATTTTTACACGCAACGCAACCGAAAGCCTTAACCTTATAGCATTCAGCTGGGGGCAGGCAAACATCAGCTGCGGCGATGAGATACTTGTAAGTATTTCTGAGCACCACTCTAACCTTTTGCCGTGGCAGATACTTGCAAAGCAAAAAGGAGCAGTGCTGAGGTTTCTCGAATGCGATAAAAGCGGAAAATATACTGCTGACTCTCTTGAAAAGGCTTTGACACCAAAAACTAAACTTTTTGCTATTGCGCAGATATCAAATGTTTTCGGCAGACTCAATCCGATAAAAGAATTTGCAGAAATTGCTCACAAAAACGGAACGCTGATAGTCTGCGACGCAGCGCAAAGTGCGGCGCATATTCCCATTGATGTGAAGGATCTTGATGTTGATTTTCTTGCATTTTCAGGACACAAGATGCTTGCTCCGATGGGTATAGGAATACTTTTTGCAAAGCAGGAGATCCTTGAAAAAATGCCCCCGTTCCTTTCAGGCGGTGAGATGATAGAATATGTTACACGAGAGGATGCGACATATGCAGAATTGCCTCACAGATTTGAAGCGGGCACAGTAAATGCCGGCGGTGCGGTCGGACTTGCTGCTGCAATAGACTATATCCGGCAGATCGGATTTGAAACGATCCAAAAGCGTGAGGACGAACTTACGGCATTAGCATTCAATGAAATGAAAAAAATACCTCATGTAAATATGATCGGAGCAGATGATGCAGGCGATCATCACGGTATACTGACCTTTACCATAGACGATGTTCATCCGCATGATATTGCTGCGATATTTGACGCTGACAACATTGCTATCCGTGCCGGTCATCACTGCGCACAGCCTCTGCATCAATACCTTGATGTACAGTCAACAGCAAGAATGAGTCTTGCATTTTACAATGATGAGCAGGATATAACACGGTTTATTCAGACGTTGGGATCAATAAGAAGGAGAATGGGTTATGACAACTGACAGCTTTTACGGAGAAGTGCTTGCCGATCACAATATGCACCCGCTGCACAAGCACGAGCTTGAATGTGCAACTCACTGCTGCAAGGGTTTGAATCCGACCTGCGGTGATAACATTTCGCTTAATCTGAACATTCACGACGGGATCATAACTGATGGTTCATTTACCGGTATCGGATGTGCGGTCTCACAGGCAAGCGCTGATATAATGCTTGAGTTGATCATAGGCAAATCTCTTGATGAGGCAAGACATTACACCGATCTTTTCAGAAAAATGATTGCCGGAGAGGCTTCAGATGAGCAGATCGAAGAACTTGAGGAGGCTGGGGCTTTGCACAACGTTTCAAAAATGCCTGCCAGAGTAAAATGCGCTCTGCTCAGCTGGAACACGATGGAAAAGCTTCTTGACCAAGAAAAATAAAACAGAAGGGGAAAAGCCGGAATGAAGATTAATACCAAGGTAGAACTGGGCATTGTTGCGCTCGCTGATATAGCGATCCATTCCGAAGAAGGAAAAGCTGTCCGTTCCTCGGACATTGCTCAACGTCAGAATATCTCACACAAATATCTTGAACAGATCCTTCTTATCCTGCGTCAGGGAAAGTTTGTGAGATCGCACAAAGGAATACATGGAGGATACCATCTTTCACGTCCTGCTAATAAGATCCTTCTTTGT
The DNA here is from genome assembly GCA_902787825.1 of uncultured Ruminococcus sp. Taxonomy (GTDB): domain Bacteria; phylum Bacillota; class Clostridia; order Oscillospirales; family Ruminococcaceae; genus Hominimerdicola. Next base: position 112,336 of record CADAHS010000002.1, read on the forward strand.
GATATCCTCAACACACTTGATAACAATATCCTTGCAAATATGTATGAGAAAAACGATGAGCAGCCCGATGGTATCCGTGCATCTGTCAACAACTGTTTGTGGTCAAATCTCAATAGCTATATGCGTCAATTCATCGAGAAAATGACGCTTGAGGATCTGATAAAAGAATACAAGCAGGGTCTTGCTGAAGAGCAAAACTATATGTACTACATTTAGTCAAGGGAGGAAGGAAATATGCCATTAAGATTGAAAGAGACCTTACCGGTCATTGAGAAGCTGAAAAAGGAAAATATATTTGCAATGACTGAGGAACGTGCGCAGCATCAGGATATACGTCAGCTCAAGATCGCTGTGCTGAACCTGATGCCGGATAAGCAAAACACCGAACTGCAGCTTTTAAGACTGCTTTCCAATTCACCTTTGCAGATAGAGGTGACATTTATCAGGCTCGTAACACATCAGTACAAAAACACCCCGGCATCATATCTTCTCAACAACTATCAGCCGTTTTATCAGATAGAAAACAAGTACTTTGACGGATTGATCGTTACAGGCGCACCTGTAGAAAAGCTGGAGTACGAAGATGTTGACTACTGGGGAGAGCTGAGCGCTATATTTGAATGGGCAGCGCTTCACGTTACCTCGACGCTTTATTTGTGCTGGGCAGCTCAGGCAGGACTGTACTATCATTACGGTGTACGCAAATCAGAGCTTGACAAAAAGCTTTCAGGAGTGTTCAGTCACACCATAACTGATCCGCAAAGCGAGCTTATGCGAGGGATCGACAAAAACTTTTATGCGCCTCATTCGAGATATACAGGTCTGAATAAAGATGATATACTCAGCAGCGATGATCTGACCATTATAGCCGAGTCTGACCAGACAGGTGTTTATATCATCACAGATAACAAAGGCAATGTGTTCGTCAACGGTCATCCCGAGTATGATCTTTACAGGCTTGCAGAAGAATATATCCGTGATACCGACAAGGGGCTTTCGCCTGATGTGCCGAAAAACTATTTCCCTGACGACGACCCGGATAAAGAACCTGTGAGCCGCTGGCTGAGTGCATCAAACCTTCTGTTCACCAACTGGCTGAACTACTTTGTATATCAGATAACCCCATACGAGTTCTGAAAAAACATCAAGAGCACTGCTAAACTAAAGCAGTGCTCTTTTTTTAAAGTATTGCGTCCTCAATGAACTTTTTAAGTACCGCATCAATGCTTCCGCTGACCTCAAAAACTCTTACGTTTTTTGAAATAAGATATGCCGCTGCACCCTCGCCTATTTTCTGCACCAGCACAGCATCGCAGTCTGAGAGCAGTTCAATTATCTTATCAAAACGTGTGGTGTCGTGACCGAGTCTTTGCTGACAGACAGCGACTGCATCACGCACTTCAACAAAATCATAACCGTTTTCTTTGAGATCATAAACCCTGAAGAAATTTGCATGACCGAAATGTTCATTGACCGAAAACCCATCACTTGTTGCTGCTGCGACTCTTGACATAATAACGATCTCCTTTTAAAGCACAAGCTGCCGGATAAAACGGCAGCTCTTTTTATCACTTATATGTTGCTAATGCGGTATTGTAAATATCCTCGATAACACGCAGACCGCCGGAATAGCCGACATAATTTGTTGTCAGAACGATACGGTACGGTGTCGGGCAGGCGATCGAAAGAAAGTCCGCATTTATCTCTGCGGCAAGCTCTTTATCCCAGCCACTGCCAAGGATAAGTCCTCTGCCCTTGTGGTCAAGTCCTCTGATGAGATCCTGCATTGCTCCCGCATCCGGATCAAAGTACACGGGTATCTCACGCTTATCTGATGCAGACTTGATATCTTCTTTGATCTTCTCCTGATATTTTGCCGGAACATTATCAACAATAAACTGCTCCTTTGGAACAAGTCCGGTTTCGTGCAAAAGAAACTTTGTCAGACCTGTAACATAGCCCGCATCATGCAGGATATGCACATAGCTTGGCAGTCCGTAGCGGAACTCAAGAAGAAATGTTGCAAGATTGTCTATCTCCTCATAGTATGCCTTTTCTTCCTCAGAAATAAATGCTCTTGCCTTCTTCTCGTCGATCTCTGCGCCGTTTTCAAGTGCAAAATCAACAACGCCGTTGAGGAACCTGGTCGTTTCATTTGCGCCGATTGGCATATAACCGAACTGGTAATACGGCTGACCATAGCGTCTTTGCAGATTTTTAACGATAGGCTCGCCGTACCATGGCGATACAAACACGTTGAAGTTTGCCTTTGGTATGCTCTGCCACTCCTTAACGCCGCCGCTGTGTGGTCCGAAAAGAATATTGACTTTAAGTCCCAATCCTTCAAGAAGTCTTTTATACTCCTTGAGATTGCCCTTCCAGAACTGATCCTGGTAAGGAATAGATGCGATCAGATTGACCAGATTTTTCTCCGAACGTGAAGGGTTGTGCTCTTCAAACCTGCTCACATACTGGTCGATTATCGCATTCACAACAGCCGAGTGTGAAACATAGTTATTCGACTTGAAACCGGAGGTCTCAACGTGGACTATCGGTCTGTCCTCCTCGTACAGAAATTCGTCCGTAACGCTTGCTACATCATCACCGACGATACCTGCGGTACAGCCTGTAACTACGACCTGAAGATCAGTATCAAGTACCTTGTATGTATTTTTGATTATATTGCGAAGTCTGTCTGTTCCGCCGAAAACTACCTCTTTCTCACTGAAGTTGGTACACGGCGCAGTCTCGCCGCCGGCATAACCTGCACTGCGTTCAAAAAATCCTTTTATCATTACGCCGCAGCCCGGTCCGGAATGGAGTATAGGCACTGCACGGGGGATCGCAACCACTGTTTGCAGCGCACCTATCGCACAGGTATATCTCTCCTGTTCAATCAATCCTGCCATATGAATTCTCCTTTACTTTCCCAAGAATGTGTACGGCTCCTGCTGAAGCCACCAATCTGTATACGGATTTGACGAGTGCTTTGCAAGATTCTTTACAAACTCGTCATTCTCGATAGTTTCAAGAATGCGTTCACCGTAATTCACAAGACCCTCGTAGCCCATTCCGAAATGCTCATCTCCGACAAGCAGCGACGGGATACCAAGCTTTGCGCCCCACAGGGTCATACCGCCGTGACGAGCAAGCAGTATATCAGGCTTGATGCGGTTGAGTACGTTGACAAGCTCAAACTCCTGCTTGTTGCAGACGTTGTAGTTAGCCACATCTCCGTAATCCTCAACAGTGTGTTTGAGAGTATCCGCACGCTCGTCCTCATTGTCGTACTGCGGATCGTGATGGAATATAGCAGCACCCTGCGGATCCATTCCAAGCTCCCTTAACAGAGCAAGCAGAGAGTGTCCGTGCGATGCGCCGGCTGTAACGTATGCAGTCTTGCCTTTGAGCTTTTCACGCAGCGCCTCTATCTTTGGCATATATTCTTCCTTTTTGCGGGCGAGGAATTTCTCGACCTCGTTTTCCTTGCCCAGTATCTGACCAAGCTCCCTGAACCAGCGGTCTGTCTGCGCTATTCCGTACGGAGGAGAATTTCTTATCTCCGGCACACCGAACGACTGCTCAAGCGCAGCACCCAGATAGCTTCCCAGCGTTGAGCAAGCCTGTACCGTGAGCGCAGCCTCACTGGAATAACTAAGGCTGTCAACGGTCGCAAACGGAGTGATGTAATTAGGCTCATATCCGAACTCTGCAAACCACTCACGGAAGATGTCGCTGCCCCAGAAATTTATAACGTTGATAATGTTTCTCTTTTGTCTTGCAGGCTTGATTATTTTTCTTGCTATACCATGATATCCTGCATCAAAGCCCGATGTCCACATCTTTGAGCGGAAGCCCTCGCAGAACACTGCGACAACGGGTATGCCAAGCTCCTTCTGCGCAGCATTGGTAACGCTTTCAACATCGTCACCGATGATTCCCGCAGCGCAGGTAGTGATAACAAAAATCGCCTTTGGCTTTGCACGTTTAAAAACCTCACGGATCGCAGATTCAAGCTTTTTTGCACCACCGTAGATGGTGTCCTTTTCTTCAAGGTTGGTTGAGAATATCTTTCTCTGTGTGGGGTGATCCAACTGACGAAGATATGCGTTCACACGGTATGTGAATGCAAATTCGTGCAGACAGGTCGAGCAGCCGACAGGTCCGTGTGAGATTATTGCTGCGTCCTGAATAAGTGTCAGCGTACACGCAGCATTTGATGTTCCGCAGCCAAGGCATTGGCTGAAAGAACGGTTTTTGTCCTTGAGCTTTCCGCAGCCCGAGCAAGCTGAAACAAGCTCCTTTGCTGTTCCCTGAAAGCCCGTTATCGAACCCAGACGGATCTCTCTTATTTCGACCTCGGGTATATCCAAATTGACTTTACTCATAAAGCACTCTCCTATTAAATTCTGTAATCGTCCTCAATGTTCTCCATAAGGCCGTACTCAAAGAGTATCTCCTCAAGCCTTTCCTGTGTCATTGGTTTAGGGATAACAAACATATCGTTTTGCTCTATCTTTTCAGCAAGTGCCCTGTATTCATCTGCCTGGCGTGACTGAGGGAAATGCTGGATAACAGTCTTTTTTCTTATCTCTGCACGCTGAACGTCGTTGTCACGGGGAACAAAATGGATCATCTGTGTGCCAAGCTCTTTTGCAAAGGCTCTTACAAGCTCTGCCTCACGGTCAACATTTCTGCTGTTGCAGATGATACCGCCAAGTCTTACGCCGCCCTGTCGAGCGTATCTTGCAATACCCTTTGAGATATTGTTTGCCGCATAAAGTGCCATCATTTCACCGCTGGCTACTATATATATCTCCTTTGCCTTACCCTCTCTTATCGGCATTGCAAAACCGCCGCAGACAACATCTCCAAGGACATCATAGAACACATAGTCAAGATCCTCGGTGTATGCGCCGAGTCTTTCGAGCAGTCCGATAGATGTGATGATACCACGGCCTGCGCAGCCCACGCCCGGCTCAGGTCCGCCGGACTCAACGCACTTTGTGCCCATAAAGCCTTCCTTGAGTATAGAGTCAAGCTCTATATCGTCTTCTCCCTGATCTCTGAGGGTATCAAGAACAGTCTTCTGGTGAAGTCCGCCGAGCAGAAGTCTTGTTGAGTCCGCCTTCGGGTCACACCCTACGACCATAACATGATTTCCCCTCTCAACAAGTCCGGCTGTAAGATTCTGCGTGGTGGTGGACTTGCCGATACCACCCTTTCCGTAAATTGCGATCTGTCTTAGTTCTTTAGCCATTTTACTTTCCTCCATATCCATATCTGTATTATCCATGTGAAAATGTATCTTTTTTTGAAAGTCTTTGAAGATCAAGGTAGACCCTGTCGCCAAAGTCTTCGCCGCCGGGTATCCCGACCGCATCTGCACGGCATCTCTGACAATGCCTGAAAACATCTATATATTTTGATGCTTTGAGTATCGCCCTTTCAAGTTCCATACAATCAGGCTCACGGCATTCGCTAAGCTTGTGCTGAGGTATCAGCGGGATAATATTATATATGCTTGCGCCTGCTTCGGCAACTGTCTGTGCGATCTTCTCGATATGCCCGTCATTTATCCCCGGAACAAGCACAGTGTTTACCTTCAGAGTTATGCCTGCATCACTTACGAGCTTGATGCCTTTGAGCTGCTGCTCAATAAGTATCCGGGCTGCCTCAACGCCGGTTATATGCTCACCGTGCCATATGATCCCATCGTTAAGCTGCGCCTCTATCTGCGGATCGACCGCATTTACCGTAACTGTCAGCGAATCGATCCCGACATCTATAACTTCCTGCGCTTTCTCTGCAAGCAGAAGTCCGTTGGTGCTCATGCACTTAACAAGATCGGGAAACTCTTTTTTTATAAGCCTGAACGTTTCAAGTGCAAACGGACTTGCAAGTGTATCTCCCGGACCCGCTATACCTGCGACCTTTATATCCGGACAGAATTTCAAAGCTGTGCGTATGGCGTCTAACGCCTCCTGCGGTGTGATGACCGTTCTGCTGACGCCGGGTCTTACCTCGTAGCTGTTGAAACTGCGTTCGCAGAATTTACACTCTATATTACAGCTTGGACTTATCGGCAGATGTATTCGTCCTTTTCCGTTTTTATCGCCTCTGGCAAAGCAAGGGTGCTTTGTCGTCAGTTCTTCATATGAGATAGCCATTTGTCAACCTCCCATTGTTTTTCTTCCATAAGCAGACACAACGCCTGCTCGATCTGAAGCGGCATCTGGTATACGGCGATCCCTTTGTGAGCCACATACTCCCTTGCACCGTAACCAATACGCTGTGCAACGACCGCACTTACGCCTTCAAGTGCTTCAAGCACATTGTCAAAGCCCGATTTGTCATGTGAACCGCCGTTGCAGGCTGGTAATACTTCTTTTTGCGCAACGATATCGCAGTCGAGTTTTTCTGTATCCAGCTGTGCAATATAAAATTTTTCCGCTGCTCCGAAGTGCCTGTCGATATTGACTCCGTCAGAGCTTGCAAATGCTATCTGATAGATCATTATATCACCGTTATCCAAATAGTCCTGTGCTGAAATATCTGTCTCCCCTGTCCGGGAAGACCACTACGATATTTCCGCTGTCAAGGGTCTTTGCAAGTTTCAAAGCTGCTGCCATTGCAGCGCCTGATGAAGAACCGGCAATTATCCCCTCATTACGGGCAAGGTCACGAACGGTCGAGAAAGCCTCCTGGTCATTGACCTTGACGACCTTGTCAACAAGACCGATATCCATTGTATCGGGTATAAAATCGTTTCCAATGCCTTCGATATTATAGTCAAAATGCTCTCCTCCGCCGATGGTCGAACCCTCGGGGTCTGCAAGCACTCCCTGAACGCCCGGATCCTGCTCTTTGATATATTTGACGATACCGGTATATGTTCCTCCGCTTCCGGCACCTGCAACTATATGCGTTACCTTTCCGCCGATGTCGTCCCATATCTCCTTGCCTGTTGTTTCATAGTGAGCAAGCGGATTATTAGGGTTTTTGAATTGCTCAAGCGAAATTGCGTCCGGGATCTGTGCTTTAAGTTCATCAGCTTTTCTCACTGCGCCAAGCATTCCCTCAGCACGTGGAGTATTTATCACCTCTGCCCCCAGCGCACGCATAAGCGCCTGCTTCTCTGCTGAAAACTTCGTGGGGACTGTAAAGATGACTCTGTAGCCTTTTCCAAGTGCTGCGAATGCGATCCCCAGTCCCGTATTGCCTGCGGTCGCTTCAATGATCGTGCCGCCTTTTTTTAGTCTGCCCTCTTTTTCAGCGGAAGCTATCATATACTCGCCAATACGGTCTTTAACGCTTCCGGAGGGATTATACATTTCAAGTTTAGCATAAATATGTACATCGGGGGAGACCCCCATATTCACAAGCTCAACAAGCGGCGTATTGCCAATGAGCTGATGCATATTTTCATACAGCATTTTTTTCTTACCTCACTGTTTAGATTTATTGATCGCCTGCTCTATGTCTGACAGAATATCGTCTATATCCTCTATTCCGATGGACAATCTTATAAGACCGTCTGTGATGCCGACTTTTTTGCGAATTTCCTCGGGTATAGAAGCGTGAGTCATTGTAGAAGGGTGGCAAACGAGAGATTCAACTCCGCCAAGACTTTCCGCAAGCGTTACAAGCTCCAGACTCTCAAAGAACTTTTCAATATCATATCCGTCCTTCAGCTCAAACGAGATCATCACACCGCCGTTTTTAGCCTGAGATCTGTTTATTTCATATCCCTTGTCGGATTCAAGACCGGGATAATGGACACTCTTTACTGCGTTGTGTTCACTCAGGAACTTTGCAGCAGCCAGAGCATTTGAAACGTGTCTGTCAAGCCTTACTCCGAGAGTTTTTATACCTCTGATGAGCAGGAAACTGTCAAACGGAGGCAGAACACCGCCGGTCGAATTCTGTACAAATGCGATCTTATCAGCAAGCTCTTTTGTCTTTGCGATCGCAAGACCCGCTACAACATCGCTGTGTCCGCCAAGGTACTTTGTTGCGCTGTGGACAACGATATCAGCACCAAGCTCGATAGGTCTTTGCAGGTAAGGTGTCATAAATGTATTGTCCACAATTACAAGCAGACCGTGCTCATGAGCGATCTGCGCTATCCTTCTGATGTCCGTAACCGTCATAAGCGGATTTGCAGGACTTTCAAGAAGCACCGCTTTTACATCAGGTCCGATATCATTTTCAAACGACTCAGGATCTTCAGTATCGGAAATAGTGTAGCTTATATTAAAATGGTCAAACACGTTATTCAGAAGTCTGAACGTTCCGCCGTAAACGTTGGAGGAAATAAGTACCCTATCGCCGGAATGCAAAAGACTGAGTACAGCTGTCTCTGCGGCGAGACCGCTTGCAAATGCAAATCCCGCATATCCGCCCTCAAGCTCTGCGATAAGCTTTTCAAGCGCCTCACGAGTGGGATTCCCTGTTCTTGAGTACTCATACCCTCTCATTTTTCCAAGTCCGTCCTGCTTGAAGGTAGAGGTCTGATAGATAGGGATATTGACCGCACCTGTGCGTTCATCTATCGCAATACCCCCGTGTATCAACGCTGTATCAATGCTTTTGTAACTCATATCCGTCTTTCCTTTCGTTTTCATAGTTTACCTATCTGTTTGGTATGGTATTATTGTAAACGAAAACTAACAACAAGTCAACACTAATATGTGATAACGTTGTCACGAAATGCACATTACCCTGACTTTAACCGCCTTATCAGTGATGGTTATCAGAAAAAAGGTAACTCAAATATTAACTTGAAGTTAAATTACGCCGCTTTGTGATAACGTTATCATTGTTTTTGCGTGCTTTCAGCAAACAATCATTCAAGCACAGCATTTGATCGCAAGCGTTCGTGATAACGTTATCTTGCGGCAGGAACAGCTCATATATAGTACTCCGGCTCAGTCAGTTCGCTGTAATTACGACAGCTTTCACGAATTATCAGCGTCCCTTCAAGTTCAAGACGTGAAACGATCTTGTGTCCACCCCTGATCCTGTCAAGAAGCAGCATCAGCGCAAATCGCACCATATCATTTTTCGGGAGTGATATCGTTGTCAGCATAGGTTTGGTGTACTGGCTTGCATCAATATCGTCACTTGATATGACCGAAGGAATATAGACCTTTTGTCTGCGTTTGCCAAATCCTTTTATCATACCAATAGCAAGGATATCATTTGCACAGTAGACAGCTGTCGGCGGTTCGTCAAGTCCCTTGAAATAGTCATATGCGATAAGTCCGTTTGTTTCATTCGGTGCTGTGTCAAAAACATAATCAAGATCCGGCGCAAGATGTGCCTCGGCGAGCGCAGCCTGGTATCCTGTGAAACGGGATTCGTTATGACAGTCACCGACATAACCTATCTTTGTGTGTCCCAGCCTTGCAAGATACGCAACTGCTTCCCGTGCTATCCTGCTTCCGTCACAAAGCACCTCATCGACCTCATAGTTCGTTGAATTTCTGTTGATCGAAACTATATTCTTTTCCTTAGTTTTAAGCACACGCAGCGCACGTCTTGTTACCTTTCCAATGATTATCAGTCCGTCATGTCTGCGTTCGTCATCGGCATACAATGAATCTATAAGCGTGCCTATACTTTCCGACCTGCTTGCTTTTTCATCAGAGAATTCCGCATTATGCCATACGTTTGAAATGATACATCCGCTGTTTCTCAGTTCTTTTTCAAGCTGCATAAGAAGCTCGTCATAAAACGGATCGGCAGTTTCATTTGCAAACCTTGTGAGAAGGATATTTATACTGTATATCTCGTCTGCCCTGCCATCGCCGGATTTCAGCTTTCTTGCGTTAGCATTTGGAATATAGCTGATCTTGCGTGCCGCTTCGAGCACACGCTTGCGGATCTCCTCACTTGAACATTTATGCTTCGGGTCATTGAGTATCCTGCCAACTGTCGATACAGAAACTCCGGTCATCTGAGCTATTTCTTTCAATGACATAAATGCGCCCTCCCTTCAATATAGTTTTCATATCTGAATACTATGATATGTTATCATATTGTTTTTTATATTTCAATATCATAATTGTTAATTTTCATAGTCAAAAAAAAGACTTTTCCGCAAGCAAGCCCGACGGAAAAATCTCCCAGAACATATTAAAGTCTGATACGCATCTGATACCACTGCACTCCGCCAATGACAGAGTTTTGCGTTACGCCTTCATTTACAAAACCGAACTTTTCGTAGTACCGGATAAGCTGCTGTTTACAGGTCAGCACAACGCCCTTTCTTCCCTGTATCCTTGCGGCTCTTATAAACTCGTTGAGCAGTCTTTGTGCAAAGCCTCTCTGCCTGTAATCCGGCAGAGTACAAAGCCCGAATACCATCTGCCATGCGCCGTTTTCATTGTGCATATATGCCTTCTCATACATTTCATCAGTAAGATCGCACAGATCAGTCGTAAAGCCATTGATAAATGAAACGACCTTTCCGTACTCATCACACATTATCATAAAATGATCCGGAAACGAACAAAGGCGATCCCTGAAAGCTTCTTTGCCCGCTGCCTGTCCCTGCGGAAAGCAAAGGCTTTCTATCCTTGCAAGTTCATCAAGATCGCTTTGCTTAGCTTTTCTTATGACCATATTACCCCTTCTCTCTCACAAGACTTCCCTGCTGCATACGAAGCAGGACATCTGCATAATCACGAGCGAACAACTCGTGGGTGACTATAACCACAGCTGCGCCGTTTTGTGCAGCTAAACGAAGCTGCTGCAATACAAGCTGTGATGTATCGTCGTCAAGATCGTTTGTCGGCTCATCAGCAAAAATGACCGACGGCGAGTTAATAAGTGCCCGAGCGACAGATAACCTGCGAAGCTCTCCGCCCGAAAGCACATTTGCCCGCACATTACAGATCTCTTTAAGATCAAGCTGTTCAATAAGCTCGTCTGATTTGAGATTTTCCTTACCATTGCCTATTACGGCTGATGGCAAAAGAATATTTTCTCTGACGCTCAGCGTTCCGACCGCACTATGCAGCTGCGGGATATATCCGACCTCTTTGCACCTCAGAACAGAAAGCTCACGGTCAGGCAAAGAGTATATATCCCTTCCGTCATATCTTACCGTACCGCTGCTTGGAGAAAGGATACCTGCGAGAATATTCAAAAGCGTGCTTTTACCGCTTCCCGAGCGCCCATAGATCACAATGATCTTTCCGCCCTCAATAGTCAGATCAGTTTCCGACAGCACCTGCAAAGAGCCCTGAGAGCTTCTTGTGCGGTCATATTTCCTGCTGATGCCGTGTGCCGTGATAAGCATTTACCTGTCCCCCTCCCTGAATATCCTGCCGGTGTCTATACGGCTGAGTCTGTATGCCGAATATGCTGACGCAAGCGGTCCTGTCACAGCCACCGCCGCAAATGCGAGCAGCGCATAGCCAACTACAGAAATAAGATCGGGTGAAAGCATAGGCAAAGCCGCTTTTTTCTCGATAAGACTTGCAAACGGGAAAACTATGACCGATGCAGCTGAGATCCCGATAAGTGCGCCGACAACGCATATAACAGAAGCCTCGCTCATCACCTGTCTGCCGAGCATGAAGCGTGAAAACCCGATCACACGCAAGAGAGCAAATTCGCCCTTTCGTTCATTCACAAACGCAGTGAAAACGATAAGCATTATCACAGCCGAAAGTATATATACCGCCGAGATCAGAACCGTGATGCTTGAAGAGAACACCGACAGCCTGTCTGCCGTTGCTGTTATCATTGATTTTGTCCGCACTGCCTGAACGCCATCAATACCAAGATTAATGTCTGCTGTCACCTCATCAATATCATATCCGTCCTGCACCTTGATATAAACCGAGGATATAACATCATCGGGGCTTTGCTTTGAAAGCACAGAAATGCCTTTTGATCCGGCTGCTTTGATAAGTCCTTTGACAGTTTCAGCGCTTGCATAGACTGCTGTGTCGATACCCGTGCCGGTCGATTCAAGCTTGCCCACCGTTTTACATTCAACTCCGTAAAATTTAAGCGAATGACCCACTTGTGCAGATATCCCCGAGCCTACGATCAGCTCGTTGAGTCCGAGCTTTTCGCTGTAAGCCTCGCTCAGCCAGGGTTTGACCGAAAAATCCGTATCGTCATCAAACCCGATTATCTGTACCTTTGCACTGCAGCACTCAGAATTTGCAGAAACAAGAAAATACTGTGCCGAAAGCTTTTCTACACCATTGATCTTTTCAAGAGCACCATTCACCGATTTATCCATGTAAAAGTAGCCCGGCGTACCCTGAAGCAGCATATTTTCAAGCTCGACCTGTCCTTTCGCACTTTTAGGTACAACTATTATATCAGCTCCAAACCGATGCTCAAGGCTGTTCATGCCGTTTTTCATGCTTGCAGAAAGTACCGCTCCGCCAAACACGACCCCGGACATCAGCACACAGATAAACAGCAATGCAAAACTTCGCAGCGGCCGTCCCGTTATGCTTTTATAAAGCAGCTTTTTAATACTCATTTTGTTTCTTTCTTCCTGACAGCACCTACGATAATATCAGCAAGCGCAGCAAGTGCAAGCACCGCTGAAACTACAATGACCGCAGGTTTAAATGTTGTGTGGCAGGCCATATCCTTCATCATGCAAAGATTTATCACAGTATTCGGTACAAATGCAGCCGATACCGACAGCACGAAAACAGCTATCGAAAGACCTGTCTTTATTCCTTCGTCCGGAATGAAAATTCTGATCAGTGCAAGCACACTCAGCACTATACCGATAAGCACTGCCGCATTCTGCGCCCAGTGACAAGCCATGAATTTTCCGTCCATGTCGCCGCAGGCTTTAAAAAATGTAAATGCTCCTATTGTCAGCAAGAGCGCTGCTATGCCCTGTACGATCCCTAATACCAATCTTTTCATTTTACTTTACTCCTTCAGATCATATAATATATTCCGGCTGTGGCTGCGCCTGCGCAAGCTCAAAGAACTCAAGTATAGACTTTCGCAGTGCAAGAAAAGCATTGCCTCCCCTGTGCCGGGGTCTTGGCAGATCCACTTTTACAATACTGCTTATCTTGCCCGGACGAGGTGTCATGATAACAATGCGGTCACTCAGATAGATAGCTTCGTCGATGTCGTGAGTGACAAGGATCATAGTTGTGCCATTGCGCTTCCATAGTTCGATCAGCTTGTCCTGAAGATCCGCCCTTGTGAACGAATCCAGCGCACCCATAGGCTCGTCAAGCAAAAGTGCCTTTGGTTCATTTATAAGCGCCCTTGCAATAGCGACTCTCTGCGCCATACCGCCAGAGATCTGATGCGGGAACGAGCTTTCAAAGCCATCAAGTCCGACCATAGAGATATAGTCTTTGACCTTGTTTGTGTTACTTTTGAAAACACCTCTCGCCTTCAATCCGTAAGCGATGTTTTTTTCTACCGTCAGCCAGGGAAAAAGTCCGCCCTGCTGAAAGACATACCCACGTTCAGTGGAAACGTCCTTGATGACCCGATCATCTATCGTAAGCACTCCTGACTGAGGTTTATCCAGTCCGGCGATAAGACGCAGAAGCGTTGTTTTTCCGCAGCCCGACGGTCCTATTATCGAAATGAATTCTCCTGCCTTTATATCAAGACTGACATCAGAAAGTGCATGGACAGTATTACCCTCTGAATCGGTATATACTCTTTGTACATCTTTAATACTGATACTGCTGCTCATTTTTTCAACACTCCCTCCTGCCATCTCAGCGTTCTCTTTTTGATAACACCGATAAGATGATTGATAAGCGAAAACAGAACTGCCATTATCACGATAGCGGCAAGCACCTTATAGTAAGCGCTCCACACCTTTGACTGATTGATATAATAACCAAGTCCACCCGGCTGACCGAGCATCTCGCTCATCACCAGAGTTGTGAAAGCCATTGCGTTAGCAGAACTGATACCTGTGAAAATATCCGGCATTGCGTGCGGTATCGCAACGTGGATTATAAGCCCGAGCTGTCCGCTTCCGAGAATTCGTGCCGCCTCATATGTCTGTTTGGGTGTTGACTGTATACCCTGCGCTGTCAGAAAAGCTATCTGGAACCAGGCGCAGATAACAATGAGAAATACCGCTGCGGTGAACGAGTTCGGAAACAGTGTCAGTGCAAACGGCATCCAAGCTACCGCCGGTACGACTCCGGTTATTTTGAGCACCGGGTACACCCAGTAATACACCTTTGGAAACCAGCCTATAAGTATACCTGTGCCGACACCGAGCAGTACACCGCATGAGAATCCGGCTGCATAAAGCCTGAGTGAGTACAGCGTGTTGCTTATCACATAGTCGCCGTCAGCAAGGTATGCCTCAATGACCTGCGCAGGACCCGGAAAAAACGGCTGTGCGAACCATTGCAGCTTTGTTCCGCCAATATCCCACAGGGCAAGCACTATTCCTATTGCAAAACGGAACGCTGCGTTTTTGCAGTACAGCTTCCTTTTTGCAGTCACAAAAAAAGCACGCAAGCCTGCTGCGCCGTAGATCAGCATCAACACAGCAACTACAAATATGTATGCGTCGTTTATCGTCAGACCGACATTCAGACCAAAAATGCTCAGCGTATAGGTTTTGAATTCTACTGCCGCTTTTTGCGGGAAGGCAATATTAACAATTATTGCGATAAGAAATCCCGACAGCGTTAGTAAAACCTTCAGTGCAAAATAGCCGTTATGCTTATATCCCCACCTGACTGTTGTTTTTTCCTTTTCAGCAGCTGTATTTTGTCCACCCAGCGAAGCAGCAGCGGCATTGTTCATAAGATCTCTCCTAACTTTTATCTTAAAGGGCGGCTTTTTCCACCGCCCTTTTTACAGTTTTTACTTTACATCAACCTTCTGATATATCTTCTTTGCAAAGTCCTGCGGATCGCTCTTTAGATAGCCTATCTTTGACAGACCGTCCACAAAGTACTTCACATCGCTCTCGACCCGCTGATCCCAGCTTTCGTTGTGCTTATCCGCTGACGGATAGCCGTAGCTCCTGATAAGGTCTGCTGCAAGGTCTTTGTCCTCAATAGAGGCATACTTCTTGTTCACTATTATATCTACTGCCTTTTCAGGATTTTCATATATCCACTCCTGTGCCTTGCGGTATGCTCTCAGCAAAGCTGCAACTTTTTCAGGCTCCTCATTGAGCACCTTCGTAGATGCATAAAGGAAGCAGCAGAAATGATCCTTGAAATATGGGTCTTTACCAAGGTCAAACAGTATCTTTACATCACCGGCTTTTTCATGTATAGAGCCAAGCGGATCCCACAGAGCCGCAACATCTATCTCTCCCTTAGAAAGTGCTTCAAACTCAAGATTGCCGTCTGAATAAGGAAGGAACGTTACCTCACCCTTTGCCGCATCAGCCGAGATGCCTGCGTTTTCAAGCCACAGTGAAGCCACCTGATGCGGTGTGCCGCCTATCTCGTCAACGCCGATCTTTTTGCCTTTGAGATCCTGAACCGTCTTGATGTCCGAATCGGGTCTGACTGCGAACTTGATGCAGCCCTCGTGCAGACCGTCAACTACTTTTACGTCAATACCGTTCTCTATCGACGGGAAGAACTGGAAGTCACCGTTGACAATAGGGATAGAGCCGTTGTTAAGTCCGATCTTTCTTGCCTCAAAATCCGTAGAGATAAGATTTACATCAAAGCCTTCATCGGCAAAATACCCGTTTTCATATGCAATGTAAATGGGTGCACCGCAAAGTGCGCCGTCCTTGCCCGGGATATCTATTTTCCCATATTTGTAGTCAGACCTGCTGTTGCTCGCCGACGCTGATGTATCAGATGATTTTGAAGAATCACCATTTGACTCGCTTACAGAGCATGAAGCAAGCAATACCACCGATAATACAAACGATAATACTTTTACTCTTTTTTTCATTACTTTCCTCTCCATTCATTTTACTTTTTTCCAACCGCTAAGCTCTTTGCAGCAGGTATCCTTGCTATAACTCCTTCATACAGAAGCACTCCGAATGCAACTCCGCCTATTGCCTGAACAACGTTTCCCGCAACACCTGAAAGTGCAGTCGTCACAGAGCTGTAAAGCAACGACTCATAGACAGCATATCCAACGATCATAACGATCTCTGCCGCAGCCGCAGAAATGATCCTGCCAACAAGAGTCGGCAGCTTTTTTCTCAAGACTTTGAATACTGCAAAAGCAACAACTGCCATAAGTCCTTTTATTATAAAAGTGGGTATCACATATACCGTGTAGCCTGCAAACAGATCTGACAGTGATGAGCCGATCCCTGCCGCAGCGCCGCCGTAAATCGGTCCAAGCAGCCAGCCTGCGATGTTTACAAAGCAGTCACCGAGATTGATATATCCCTTTGTCGGTGTAGGTATGCGCACCATCATTGTAGCTGCGGTTATCAATGCTGCAAAAAGCCCGGCAAGAACAAGCAGTATTATTCTATCATTTACTTTTGTCCTCATTTCATTTTACTCCCTTTCCTATTTTACGCATCACAGCAGACCTGCGGCTTTGAACGCTTGTTCAAGATCTGCAATAAGATCATCAGCATCCTCAAGTCCGGCGGAGATACGAACAAGATTGTGAGGTATGTCCGCAAGCTTCAGCTCGTCCTCATCAAGCTCACTGTGAGTGGTGTTGGGCGAATCAACTATCAGCGAACGTGCATCGCCAAGGTTTACATGGTAGTGGAACAGCTTGATACTGTTGATAAACTTTGCTTCCTGCTGCGGTGTACCCCTTACACCGAACGAAAGAACTCCTCCTCCGCCGTTGGTAAGGTGTTTGTCTGCAAGCTCTTTGAATTTATAGCTTGCAAGACTCGGGTGACGCACCCATTCAACAGCCGGTGAACTTTCAAGATATGCCGCTATCTTCGCTGCATTTGCGCTTTGCTTTGCCACACGTTCAGAAAGCGTTTCAAGTCCGATAATTCCAAGATATGCGTCCTGCGGCGACAGCGCTGCCCCAAGCAGATTCAGATAAACAAGCGTTGCACGGAAGATAAAGAAATTATCCGGGAAAACATCTGCGGTGGACTTGCCGCCGAGCATTACTATCGGCTCAAAGAACTGCGGATACTTTTGCTTTGTGTACAGGCTCATATCACCGTTGTCAAGTATAAGTCCTGCGATAATATTTCCGTGACCTGTAAGTGCTTTTGTTGCAGAGTAAACAACAATATCCGCACCGTGTTCAAGCGGTCTGTAAAGATACGGTGTAGCAAGTGTGTTGTCTACCACAACAGGTACGCCGTGCTTGTGTGCGACCTCAGAGATCGAATCTATATCCAGCAGATAAGCGTTAGGGTTGCTTATCGACTCAACATATATCGCCTTTACATCGTCTGTGATCTGTTCATCGAGTTTCTTCGGGTCAAGCACTGCATCTGTAAGCTTGATGTTGATGCCAAGCTCCGGGAAAAGTCTGTCGAATGCGTCTATCGTACCGCCGTAGAGATATGGTGATGCGAGTATCGTACCGCCCTTTGATGCAAGGTTGAGCAGCGTATAGCTGATAGCTGCCATTCCCGAACCGACTGCAACAGCATTCTTTGCACCGTCAAGCGCCTTCACCCTTTCTGCGAAGTATGTCACCGTCGGATTGCCTACCCTTGTATAAAGGTAACCTGCCTCTTTGTAGGTAAACAGATTCTGTGCGTGGTCTGTGTTTTTGAAATCGTACGCTGTGGTCTGGTAGATCGGCGGCGAGATCGCAAGGTTGTTGTCCTGTGGATCGTAGCCTGCCTTGATCTTCTTTGTGTCAAATTTTAATTCTGCCATAACAATTCTCCCTTTCGGATTTTATTTCGGTTCTTACGATGTGTTCAGTTTAGCCGAAAAATTGCCGAAGGTCAACAAAAAAAAGTGACATCGTTATCACGCATTGGCGTTCCGCCCTGCTTTTTTCGTCACTTTTCATACTTTTTGCATATGAGATCTCAGCTGTATAAGCCGATCAAACACTAATGACGATAACGTTGTCATTGCTGATAATAAAGGCTCTGCGAGGTGTTATAGCCATATGCGGCGATGCTGAGCGGCAAATAATCGTGGTGTTATAAGAAATCGTTATCATTAAACCGTTCAGTAATAGACTGAGTCTATAACATTTGATAGAATCAGTATATTGCTTTGAGCAAATATTATAAGCATAGCTGCCCTTGACAAGCCACAACAAGTGTGGTACTATTTTCGAGTAAAAGAGAAAGGGAGCGATAGGATTGACCATCTTGCAGATAAAATATGTACTGACCATAAAGGAATACGGTTCGATGAACAGAGCTGCTGAGCATCTTGGGATCTCACAGCCCACGCTGACAAGTGCCGTCCATGAGCTTGAAAAAGAGATAGGTATACAGATATTTCTTCGCACTCACAGAGGTGCTGTTCCCACCTCAGAGGGTGAGGATTTTTTGCAGGGTGCTGCACAGCTTTACAGGCAGTATGAGCTTGTCTGCGAAAAATATGCCGGCAAGGAAAAAAAGCGAAAATTCGGCGTATCGACTCAGCACTACACTTTTGCAGTAAACGCATTTATAAATACGGTCAAGCAGTTTGACACGCTTCTGTTCGATTTCGCAATAAGAGAAACGCAGACTCACAATGTGATCAAGGATGTCGGCAGCCTTAAAAGCGAGATCGGTGTGCTTTACATAAGCAATCTCAACCGCAAGCTGATAAACAAGCTTCTTGACGAGTATGAGCTTGAATTCACAGAGCTTATAAAATGCCATGCTTATGTATATATGTACAGCGGTCATCCGCTTGCAAAAGAAACCTCTCTCAGCCTCGAACAGCTTGGCCAATACCCTTGCCTGTCATTTGAGCAGGACGGTACAGACGGCTATATCTTTGCAGAGGAGATACTCAGCGAGAACAACTATCCACGCACTATCAGAGCTACCGACAGGGCGGCTATGGGTGAGCTTATGCGTTCACTCAACGGATACACGCTGTGCTCAGGGATCCTTTCCAACGACGGCAGCGCTAATGAATATGTCGTCGTACCTTACAGAGAGGATAGCGAGAACCCAAACAGCGTTATGGAGATAGGATACATCACAAAGAAATACGGACCGAGAAGCGAGATCTGTCTAAGGTATATACAGGAGCTTAAAACAAGTCTTGACCACAGTACAGTCGGCTGATATCCGTACATCAGGCAATACAAACAGGAGATGAAAAAATGACACTCAATCAGCTTAAATACATTATTGAGATCGCCGATACAGGTTCTATGACCACCGCAGCAAATAATCTGTTCATAGCACAGCCAAGTCTGTCAAAGGCAGTGGCTTCACTTGAAAAAGAGATGGGGATAACTATATTTGCACGAAGCAACAGGGGCGTTTATCTGACGGAGGAAGGGACAAAGTTCCTGTCGTATGCAAGGCAGATAACCGAGCAGACCGAGCTTCTTGAAAATGAATACAAATCTGCACCGCCGCCGAAAAGAGTTTTTTCGGTATCATCGCAGCACTATGCTTTTGTTGTAAATGCATTTGTTGAGCTTGTGCGTGAATACGGCAGGGAAAAGTATGAGTTTACACTGCGTGAGCTTAAAACAGCTGAGATAATCGAAGATGTGCGTACCCACCGAAGCGACATCGGTATACTGTACCTGAGCAAATTCAACCATGAGGTGATAAAACATATCCTGCAAACACAGGAGATACGCTTTGAAAAACTGTTCACAGCAAAACCGCACGTTTTTGTCAGCAAAACAAATCCGCTCGTAAACAAAAAAAGCGTTACGCTTGATGATCTGAAAAGCTTTCCACGATTAACTTATGACCAGGGTATAAAAAACTCGTTTTATTTCGCAGAGGAGCTCCACATTACCGAGGATTCGCCAAAAAACATTATCGTTTCAGACCGAGCAACGCTTTTTAACCTGCTGATCGGACTTGACGGCTACACCATCTCCTCCGGTGTGATGAGCAGCGACCTCAACGGCGATAATATAGTCGCAATTCCTCTGAAAAGCGACGAAAGAATGGACATCGGATATATCGTTAGCGCAGACAGACCCACTGATAAGATGACCGAAAGATACCTTGAACATCTTATAAACTATATTTCAAACTACAACGCCTGATATAGCTTTTAGCTATGAAAGTCGATAAATAATTAATATTTTACATTTCAAAGTCCTTGTGCTATAATTCACACATAATAACCTACCAACCGGGTGTGATTATAGGAGGAAAGTAAAATGAAGACATCAGTAATAGGATACCCAAGAATAGGAGACCTGCGAGAGCTTAAATTTGCGACCGAAAAATATTTTCGTGGGGAGATAACTGCAAACGAGCTTGAAAACACTGCAAAGCAGATAAGGCTGAAAAACTTTGAACTGCAAAAAGCAAATGGTATCGACTTTATACCGTCAAACGATTTTTCGTACTATGATAATGTGCTTGACACAGCTTTTCTGCTGGGTGCAGTACCTGCGAGATACACACAGCTCGGTCTGAACGTGCTTGATACATATTTCGCCGCAGCAAGAGGTTATCAGGGTGAAAAAGGCGATGTTAAGGCGCTTGCGATGAAAAAATGGTACAACACCAATTACCACTATATCGTTGCCGAATTAGACGACAGCACTCAGATAAAGCTCACAGGCACAAAGCCGCTTGATTTTTACAAGGAGGCAGCTGACGCAGGTGTACAGACAAAACCGACACTGATCGGACCATATACGTTTTTGAAGCTTGCAACCTACAAGGGCAAAAAGCAGGCTGCTGATTTCGCTGACGATACTGCGGCGGCATATAGCGAGCTTGTACAAAAGCTTGGCGCTCTGGGCGCTCAGTGGGTGCAGTTTGAAGAGCCTTCGCTTGTTAAGGATATGTCAGAAGAAGATATCGGACTCTTTGTTTCACTGTATCAGAAAATACTTTGCAGCAAAGGCACAGCAAAGCTGCTTTTGCAGACATATTTCGGTGATGTGCGTGATTGCTGCGAGCAGCTTTTCTCACTTGATTTTGACGGTATTGGTCTTGATTTCACAGAGGGAAAAAAATCGCTTGAACTTGTAAGGAAAAACGGTTTCCCAAAAGGCAAGGTACTGTTTGCAGGTGTTGTCTGCGCAAAGAACATATGGCGCAACGACTATCAGAAAACAGCTGGTATTATCCGTGAGCTTAAAAAGTTTGCAGATGATATTGTTATCACGACCTCCTGCTCGCTGCTTCACGTTCCATGTACTCTTGATAACGAAACAAGGCTGGGTGAGGAATACAAAAAACACTTTGCCTTTGCAAAAGAAAAGCTCACCGAGCTTTCACAGCTCGGACAGATACTTGACTCAGACAACATCGAGCAGTCACCCTTCTACATTCAAAACAAGGCTCTTCACAGCGAAAAAAGAGCCGGCACAAACGATGCGGTAAGAAATAAGATAGCTGCGCTGACAGATAAGGATTTTGTGCGTCTTCCGGAATTCAGCGAACGAGAGAAGATCCAGAAAGAAAGATTTGCATTACCGTTGTTCCCGACTACGACTATCGGCTCTTTCCCGCAGACATCAGATGTAAAGTCAGCAAGAAAGGCTTATCGCACAGGCGAGCTTTCGCAGGACGATTATGAAAGCTTTATCAGAGAAAAGATCGCAAGCTGTGTATCGATCCAGCAGGAGATCGGACTTGACGTGCTCGTTCACGGTGAATATGAGCGTAACGATATGGTCGAGTATTTTGGTGAGTGCCTTGACGGCTGCCTGTTCACTGAAAAAGCATGGGTACAGTCATACGGCACACGCTGCGTAAAACCGCCTGTTATCTGGGGCGATATTTCAAGAGCGAAACCAATGACAGTCAAATGGTCAGTGTATGCTCAGAGCCTTACAGACAAGCCTATGAAGGGTATGCTCACCGGACCGGTCACGATACTCAACTGGTCATTCCCTCGTGAAGACATTTCGCTTAAAGAAAGTGCATTGCAGATAGCTCTTGCGATCCGTGAGGAAGTGCTTGATCTTGAAGCAAACGGTATAAAGATCATACAGGTCGATGAAGCAGCACTTCGTGAAAAGCTCCCGCTGCGTAAGGCAGACTGGAAAGAGGATTATCTTGACTGGGCGATCCCAGCATTCAGATTCGTTCACAGCGGTGTCAAGCCGGAAACACAGATCCACACACATATGTGTTACAGCGAGTTCGCAGACATCATCACATATATCGACGATATGGACGCAGATGTTATCACCTTTGAGGCATCACGTTCTGACCTGACGATACTTGACGTACTCAAACAGAATAATTTCCGCACCCAGGTCGGTCCCGGAGTTTACGATATCCACTCGCCAAGAGTTCCGTCTAAGGACGAGATAAAAGAGGCTATCGGCAAAATGACACAGCGTATCCCTTCGCAGAAGCTATGGATAAACCCTGACTGCGGACTTAAAACAAGAGGCACCGAGGAAACAGTTGCAAGTCTTAAAAACCTTGTGAACGCAGCAAGAGAGGCGAGAAATGAAAACAGCTGAGCTATTCAAACAAAAGACCGTCTTCTCCCTTGAGGTGTTCCCTCCTAAGCCTGACGCAGACGAAAGTGTGATATATGAAACACTGCATCAGCTTTCTGATATATCCCCGGATTTCATAAGCGTCACATACGGCGCAGGCGGCGGACACAATGGCTGTAAGACTATACAGATCGCATCGGATATACAGCGCAGGTTTGGTGTGCAAAGCGTGGCGCACCTTCCCTGCATCGGGCTTGAAAAACAGCAGGCTGTGCAGATACTGGACAGCATCGTCAATGCAGGTATAAAAAACGTTCTTGCACTGAGGGGCGATAAACCAAAGGAACTTGATAAGATCGGTGATTTTGGTCATGCAAGCGAGCTGATATCATTTATAAAGCAGAGGTATGAGCTGAACATTATCGCTGCCTGCTATCCTGAAACTCACCCTGAATGTACAAGTGCAGTCGATGACATCAAATGGCTTGCGCACAAGGTAAACTGCGGTGCTGACCACCTTATCACACAGCTCTTTCTTGATAATGAGTACTTTTACAGCTTTTGTGAAAAGGCTCGTATCGCAGGAATAAACGTACCCATTGAAGCAGGAATAATGCCTGTAACAAACAAACGGCAGATCGAAAGAATGGTAAAGCTTTGCGGTGTAACGCTTCCAAAAAAAATCATTCGTGTGCTTGAACGCTACGAGCATAATGAGGAGGCTTTGCGAGATGCCGGAATAGCTTATGCGATAGACCAGATAACAGACCTTATCGCACAAGACGTTGACGGCATACATCTTTACACAATGAACGATCCCTATATTGCTCATAGGATATATGATGCGGTGCACAATCTGATTAGTGTTAAATATGAAAAATGCATATAAAACAGGCAGCATTGAAAGCCGGATAAAAGCTAAAGCCCCCACTTTAGGCGGAGCGCGATAAAGAAGTTTTTAACAGATACTTCCGATACTTGGTGTCGGAAGTATCTTTGCGTTTGATTTGACATAGCACAAATACTGTGCTATAATTGTTGTTAAGATAAATCGGAATTTATTGAGCCGATTAACTTTCAGTTTTTTATTATAGTTCAGTTTTTCGGGAGTGGATAAAGCATGAACAACCAACCTAAAGAAGCATTTCCGGATTATCTTGATAATGCCAAAGTGCTGTATTTTACACCAAAGGGAAACTATGGTGATCTATATTGTGACGACGGTACTATTGTGGCCCATTTCACTTATATGGCAATCTGCAAATATGAAAAATCTGACGGATATTATCTGTTCATGTGCAACGAGAATTTTGAAGTCGAGACAGACACATTATGGAATTCAATTGAGCAGTGTATGGGTGTTAAGCATATAGGAGATAATGACGAGGGTGATGTTCTCTGGATCGAGAAATCGTGAATTGAATAAATCAAGAAATATGAATAAGGATAGTGCATTATATCGGAAGCTGATCGACAAATTCTGATTTAGCTTAGCAGCGAATAAACATAATGCCCCCGAACGCCTTTCTGCGCTCGGGGGCAAAACTTCTTTATGACTGCCCCCACTTTTGTGGAGGCTTTTAAGTTTTATACGCTCATTTTTGCGACTTCTTTTGCAAGCTTATCCGGGACTGCTACCTTGCCGCCGAAGATGTAGAGCTTGTTTGGTTTTTTGTCTTTCAGGAA
>CADAHS010000003.1 GCA_902787825.1 uncultured Ruminococcus sp.
ATGCGGAGCGCACGATGTAAGGGGCTTTCGCTCTCTGCGGAGAGCGACAAGGGCGCCGCCCTTGACCCGCAAGCCTTTTTTACGAGAAAAGGCTTGACCCAAAAACCTGTTTATAAACTGGTCTTGAAAGTTTGAATAGGGCAATAAATTATGATTTACACGAAAATTATAGCATAATTTAAAAATCAAGTCAAGGCAGGCATTGACAAGAAAGTCAGGGATATGTTATACTATGTTTATAAGAAAAATCACGGTTTTTCCGACAAGAAACAGGAGGTTATTCAATGAGTTCAAATGTCAGACCGCAGGACATGGAGAGGATCTCCACAGAGGCTCTTGCAAACACGTTTATAGACCAGCAGGTAGAGCTGCTCAGGAAACAGATCGGTGACAAAAAGGTGTTGCTCGCTCTTTCGGGCGGTGTTGACAGCTCGGTCGTTGCTGCTCTTCTTATCAAAGCTATCGGCAAACAGCTGGTTTGCGTTCACGTCAACCACGGACTTCTGCGCAAGGGCGAGCCTGAGCAGGTAGTAAAAGTTTTCCGTGACGAGATGAATGCAAATCTTGTTTACGTTGACGCTGTTGACAGGTTTCTTGACAAGCTTGCCGGAGTTGCTGAGCCTGAGAAAAAGAGAAAGATAATCGGCGCAGAGTTTATCCGTGTATTTGAGGAAGAGGCTCGCAAGCTTGACGGGATCGAGTTCCTTGCGCAGGGAACGATCTATCCCGACATTCTTGAAAGCGACGGTGTCAAGGCTCACCACAATGTAGGCGGTCTGCCTGAGGACATGAAGTTCGAGCTGGTCGAGCCTATCAAGCTTCTGTTCAAGGACGAGGTCAGGGTAGTGGGCAAGGCACTTGGTCTGCCTGACAGCATGGTATTCCGTCAGCCGTTCCCGGGTCCGGGTCTGGGTGTAAGATGTCTGGGCGCTATCACCCGTGACAGACTGGAGGCTGTTCGTGAGAGCGACGCTATACTGCGTGAGGAATTTGCAAAGAACGGGCTTGAGGGCAAGGTTTGGCAATACTTCACGGCGGTGCCTGATTTCAGGAGCGTTGGTGTAAAAGACGGCAAGAGGACATTTGCTTATCCTGTTATTATCCGTGCGGTCAACACAAAGGACGCTATGACGGCGACGGTCGAAAATGTTCCGTTTGAGCTTTTACAGCACATCACCGAGCGGATCACTCACGAGGTCGAGAACGTAAACAGGGTGCTGTTTGATCTCACTCCAAAGCCGAGTGCGACCATCGAATGGGAATAATGCCACACAGGACTGAAATTATGCAGACAAAGAGCCGGCTGATCTATTTACGGATCGGTCAGCTCTTTTTATTTTTGGATACTATTTACCAACACCGGTAATTTTGAAAAGCGCAGCTGGGTAAGGATAGTACCTATATAGAAGTTTTATAAATCATTTTGAGTAACATCTTTTATTGCGAAGGACTGTTTCCCAGCCGCATTTCTTGACCATAACTATTAAAAATCATTTATAATACTTCTGTATAAGTACAGCCCATATGATACGCAGGCTGAGTTCATCTGTAAAAGCATTTGCCGAGGCTGAACATTGAAACGTGCCCGAGCTTCATATTTGCCATCATTGTGGGAATGGTCAGCACGGTAAAGGTGGTGGTGAGGGTATCAAAGTTCAAAAGCGCAGCGGTCTTTATAATTATCAATATTCCTATCGGCAGGCAGATGATGCTTGTAAACAGAGATGGTATGATCTTTCTGACATATATGCACACAGCGATATGCACCACAAAATGCCCTGTGAGCGCAAGAAGCATTCCGAACCAGATGCCATAAAGCGGGCGGCAGGGGAAATAGTATGCCAGGAGGCTGAGTCCGCCGAAGAAGAATATAAGCTGCTCGAACACGGCTAAGACAAAGCCTTCCTGGGTGAAATCCCTGTACGCAGCGGTAAGGCGGGGGTGCTTTTTGAACAGCTGTGGGTTGCGGCGAAAGAACCAGCCAAAGCCGATCATCTCCTCAAAGTCGTGGAAAAGATACAGAAGCGGCAGAAGCAGAATATAATTTTTCATTTTTTTGTCCTCCTTTTTTTACTGACACACTTGTGTCTTTTGTGCTTTTATGATATAATACAAAATGTCAAAAGTCAATACAAAAGCTGAAAGATACACGATTTTGCGAAAGTGTGTCACTTTGGAAAATGGGAGGAAAAGGCTATGACTAACTCGGAAAACCCGTTGGCAAAACGCTCGCAGGCGGAGCTGACTCAGGCTTTGCTTTGTCTTATGAGCAAGCACCCGTACAGCGAGATAACGGTCAAGCAGATAACGCTTGAGGCAAGGCTGGCAAGAAAGACATTCTACCGGAATTTCGAGTCGAAGGACGATGTGCTTTTATCGCTGATAAACGGGACGCTGCTGGAATACTTTGAGGCAGTGAACAACGCCCGTGGTGATGTTATGACGACGATATTTGCGTTTGCGGACAAAAACAGGGAGCTGCTGATGCTGCTTGACAAAAACGATCTGCTGCACCTTCCGCTGCAATGCCTCAACGAGCTTTCTCCGATGATCCTGAAAAATCAGAACAGGCAGCTTAATCCGTTTGCAAAGCTGTTTGACGGGCTTGACACGGGGTATCTTATCGCATTGAACGTGGGGGCGATCTGGAACGTGATATCGCTGTGGGTACACCGGGAGATGGCTGATCCGCCGGAGAGTGTGAAGCAGACTTTGCAGCAATATCTGCAAAGGACAAGACAAATGGCTCCTTCCCTGAAATAGGGGCAGGAGCCATTGAGCTGTATATTGACAGATCACTCAGAACAGGCTGTCAAGATACCCTGACAGCTCGTCAAGAAGCGGGGTCATAGCTTGTATCTCGCTGGGTTTTGCGGTGTCGATATTGAGGATAGTGCCGCTTTGGTACTTCAGATGCAAACTGACGGAAAGCCCGGGTGAATCCTGCTCGTTATCGGGTCGCTCGCCCATACCGTAATAGCCAGTTTCGTGGCCGCTGAAGCTGCGCTTTTTATGGTCAAAGCGGCTGATACGGTATTTAACGGGGAGGTCATACTTATCAACGATCCGGGTGATAGTGAGGTAATAGTCATCGGGAAAGTCGGCGTAGTCTTTTGAAAGTATCGTATTATTTGTTTCGTCAGACACGGTCCTTTCCAGCTTGACGGCGCTTATGCCTTGCGGATCATTATTATGTATGCTGACTGCGAAATAACCGGTGCGGATACCGTTTTTCAGTATCCTTGCTCTGAGGTGTGTGACCTGCGAATTCTCCCCCGGCGGAAGCAGCGAATCGTTCCCGTTTTTTGAGAACCACTCTGCCAGCAGCAGGTAGAGCTTTTCTGCCCACAGCGCATCGGGATCGTTATTGACGGTATATTCTATGGACTCCCCCGAGTCATAGGAGATGCTGACATCACAGGGCTGATAGTCGGGAGGCAGGCCTGCGGTGACACGGTAAACGCCGTTATTGCCGGCAAGATCACAGTCACGCACGATGGTCTGTACTCTTTCAAGCAGGGTATTATCCGCCTTGCAGCTGATGCCGGATAGCTGCTCAGACAAAGTGAGGATACCGTTTTCATCGGGCTTTATCTCAAATGTGAAGCGGCTGTACGGCTTATCGGTGACACGCTCGCTGATGCAGAAATGAACGTACAGCTGTGTGATCTGCTGAGATGTTATCGTCTTGGGTGCTGACGGGTCGGTCGCATCGGTAACTCCCCCGCACAGCGGTCTGTCTTTCGGCAGCTTCTTTGAAAAGAGATCATTCAATCCCATTGCTTCGCACCCCCTGTCGGAAATAAGAGATCGGATAATACAGGCAAGTCATCTGTGACATTCAGGTAAGCCGGATATTCTGAGATGATTGTAACTCATTATGATGATAATGTCAAGTGAAGGCTGCTTTGAGCGGCGGCAATGACAAGATAAAGATACTATGCTAAAGTTTTACACGCTGTTCATTGACTATTGTGCATATCCCTGTTATAATAAAGCGACAGAGTATGGTCTGTCAGCTGTATTCTGAATAAACGCTTCGGATATTATTCGATTTTATATATACGCTATCGGTGGGCTGGGCTCTCCGATAGATCAATGCCAAAGGAGGAAATATGAAAAAGAACAGATCTTCCGCCGGCAACGGTAACAATACAGAAAAAATCCTCAAACGTATCTCATTCAGCAGGAAAGCTCCGCTGAGTATGTATTTTGTGCTTGTTGTGCTGTATGTGATCGCATCAGTCGTTGTTTCTAAAACCGCAGGCAGTCACGAAACTATAACTGTTTTTGGCTCGAAGCTTAATGTATATGCTTTTGCCGGTATTTTCTCGGCTATTTCAAACATATGTATAATGTTCATGGTCGTATACTTCGGAAAGCTTGGGTTCATCACCGCCCTGATCGGACTGGTGCTGCAGCTGCCGATGATGCTTTACGGTATCATCGCAAAGGGCAACATCTCAAGTCTGCCGGGACTGTTCACAGGACTTTTTACGATAAGCGCTATAATCGTTATTCACATTAACAACCTCAGAATAGACCGATTCCAGGCGAGAATGAGAGATCAGGCGGTCACGGACAGGCTGACGGGACTTCCCAACAGGTTTGCCTGCTCAGAGCTTGTGAACGATCTTATAAAGCGTCAGGAAAAGTTTGCGATCGTTTCAATGGACATAAACAACTTCAAGAGCATAAACGACACCATGGGACGCAACGCCGGAAACGAAGTGCTTATCGAGGTCGCATCACGCTGGAAGGCGATAGCTGATTCAGACGACACGACGACACTTGATTTTGTTACCAGACAAAGCGGCGACGAGTTCTCGCTCATTATCAGAAACTTTTCGTCAGAGCAGGACATACTAAAGACGATAAAGCATTATCAGCTCACGCTTGAAAAGAAGGTAACGGTCGAAAACTGCGATCTGTATCTGACGGCTTGCTTCGGCTACACGGTATTTCCGCAGGACGCTGACAACAGCGACAATCTGTTCTCGTGTGCGGACGCTGCGGTACACGAGCTGAAAAGCAACAACACCGGAAACCGCATTCTCCGCTTTACTACGGATCTTCTCAAGAGCGAGCGAAGCATAGAGATAGAGCGTAAGATCAAGGCTGCGCTGGTGAACGATTCGCTGTATTTCAATCTTCAGCCGCAGTTTGATATAAACCACAATCTCAGGGGCTTTGAGGCTCTTGCGAGAATGAAGGACACTGACGGCAGCATGATAAGCCCGGGTGAGTTCATTCCGATAGCTGAGAAAGCCGGGCTTATTGACAAGGTGGATATCAGCGTGTTCCGCAACTCTGCAAAGTTCTTCGGTGAACTTGTAAGAAAGACCGGTGCGGACATAACTCTGAGTGTAAACGTTTCGGTAAGGCATCTGATGAAAAATGATTTCCTTGATGAGATCAGAAATGTCATAGAGACAAGCGGTGTGCCTGCGGACAAGCTTGAGATCGAGATCACTGAATCTATTATGATCGACTCGGCGGAAAAGGCTTTGCAGTGCATAAACGATCTTAAAAACATGGGGCTGAAGATCGCTATCGACGATTTCGGAACAGGCTACTCGTCGCTGAGTTATCTTATCAACTTCCCTGCTGATATGCTCAAGGTGGACAAGTCGTTCATTGACAAGATGAACACAAGCGAGTCTTCAAAGCAATATGTGGCTGCTATAATCTCGATCGGTCATATCATGAATTTCTCGGTCATCTCAGAGGGCGTTGAGGAGGCTGAACAGCTGGACACGCTGCGTGAGATCGGCTGCGACTATATTCAGGGATTTATCTGGGGCCGCCCGCTCTCACCGGAGGCTGCTGAGGATCTTGTTATCAATTCAATGCAGCCAGTAAAGAATTGAAGAAAGCTTTAAAAATGATAAATGGCGTTATGGAACAAATTCCACAACGCCATTTTTATTATCTGCAAGATCTTTTTGCAAGGATCTCTTAAATGATCTGCCTTTATTTCAGCACGACACCAAGCATAGTCAGGTCATCGAACTGGTCTGCTTCGCCGACGAACTCATCTACTGATGCGGCAACTGCTGTGAGCAGCTCCTTGGGGTCTGAGGTATTGGTCTTATTCAATGTTTCGACAAGCCTCTTCTCGCCAAAGAGAACCTCCTCGGTGTTAGTTGCTTCGGGTACGCCGTCGGTATACAGGAACAGCATTCCTCCCTTTTTGAGCTGTATCTCATACTCATTATAGGTCATGCCTTCCATTCCGCCGAGGACAAAGCCGTGCTGATCCCTGAATACCTCAAAGGTACCGTTTTCGTCTTTGAAGATCGGGAACTCGTGGCCTGCATTGGAAGCAGTTATCTTGCCCGTTGAGATCTCCAGCACGCCGTACCATACGGTCACGAACATATCTTCATTATTATTCATACAGATCGTATCGTTTACCTTTTCAAGGACTTCTTTCGGTGAGAAGCCAAGCATTGCATAGTTTTTGATAAGTATTCTTGACATCATCATAAACAGCGCTGCGGGAACGCCCTTGCCGGAAACATCTGCCATTACCATTCCGAGATGGTCGTCGTCGATAAGGTAGAAATCGTAGAAATCTCCGCCGACTTCCTTTGCGGGTGTCATTGTGGCATAGATATCAAACTCGGGTCTGTCGGGGAATGCAGGATAGATATTGGGAAGCATATCAGCCTGTATCTTTCTTGCAAGCTCAAGCTCGGTCCCGATACGTTCCTTTTCCTTGGTTATCTCGGTGATATCCTTGATATACTGCACGGTCTTTTGCGTCAGTTCGTCAAATGACAATGCAAGCAGCTCTATCTCGTCCTTAGTCTTATAGACATCCTTCATTTCAAACAGCTTGCCTGTTTTGCTGCCTTCGATTATTTCGGAGGTCATTGTTTCCACCGGCTTAACGATCCTGCCTGCGACCCAGAGTGCTGAGGCTGTTCCGAGTATCAGCAGAGCTGCTATCATCACAAGGGTCGTTCGTTTTGACCAGGCTGTACTTTTAGTGAAGTTTTCCTGTGCTTTAGTATTTATTTCGTCAAACTGGGAAAGCATTGTCTGGGTAGGCTGTTCAGTGACCTGCTTATCCACTACGGTTATGACCGTCCAGCCGACTGTGCTCATAGGTGCACCTGCTGCATAGTAGGGCTTATCGTCCAGAGTCAGCTCTGTAAGAGAGGTACGCTGCTTGAGGGATTTTGTGACAAATTCGGCAAGCTCGGTATTCTTGCTTTTACGAAGGTCGCTTGCATTATCAGAGGTCTCGACTTTGAATACAGTACTGTCATCGGAGGAGAAGATCACCTGTCCTTCGCTATTAACCACACAAAGGACTCCGGATTCGGTGCTGGATCTTTTCACATAATCGTCCATTGCGTCAAGGAAGATATCCGCACCGACGACGCCGATGATCTCGCCGTTGATGGTAACGGGTACAGAGCAGGTGACGCAGAGCTTTTTGGTATAGGTATCATACTCTATGCCGGAAAAGCAGATATCATTTTTCTCCACTGCGTTTTTATACCACGATCTTTCACGCACTGGGAAGTATGTCAATGTGCCGTTTTCATCGAACTTGTTTGATGAATGCTCATCGACACAAAGCAATGTGCCGTCGGCAAGACCGATGAAGCAATCGCAGAGCTTATCGGAGTTTTTATACATTGCGATCATCGAATCGCCCATATGCGCAGCGACACCAAGATACTTGGAATTTTTATAATCTACGCCCTTTTCAAAGAGCACCTGCGCTGTGGGTTTGCCCTCATTGAGCACATCGGGAAGGCTGAACGAATGAGGTGTTATGTCAGCCTTATGTTCAAACAGTCCCTTTGCAATGGTCTGCATTGTGAGAACATCACTTTTGAGATCAGTAAACATATCATCGGCGATATACGCCTGCAGCGCTGTGGTCTTGACAAGTGTGCCGTTGATGACACCTTTCATTGTTTTTTGCGAGACCTGCTCGATAGACTGCTGCTGTTCTTCGCGTGCTTTCTCAACGGTCTTTGTGAGCTTTTTGCTCTGATAAAAAGAGACCGCACTGAAAACGCCTATCATTGCGAGCATAAATATCAGCACAAGATTAAGGATCTTCTGCTGTAGTCCGCCGATGGTGATTCCAAACCATTTTTTCAATCGCTATCACCCTTTCAGATTTTTCTTCAGCGTAAGGATGTTATGTCCGTCACGGTATTCGTATTTTACGTCGTCCATTGTCTGTTTTACCATAAATATGCCAAGCCCGCCTATCTCACGCTGCTCGGCGTCAAGGGTGATATCGGGATCCTCCTTTGCAAGAGGATCGTATGGTATGCCGTTGTCGATGAAGGTGATATCGACGATCTTCTTTTCGCTGTCTACCTCTACCCTTACGGTTGCCGGACCTTCGTGCGAACCATAGGCATAGTTGGCTATATTGACAAAGATCTCCTCAACGGCGACATCTATCTGCATCTGTATTTTCATCGGGCAGTCTACGCTTTCAAGCTGTTCATCGACAAAGCCGATGACCTTATCAAGGTTTTCTGTTTTTGCAGTTATGTCCAGATTAATCATATCATCACTCCATTTTTTCAAAATAGTTATCTATCTCGCTGACGGTACCAGCCATTATCTGTTTTACATCACTGCCGTCGATATCAAGCCCTTGTGCTTTGAACTCAACTATATGCTTTATGCCGTAAAAGGTCTGTGCAAGCGCTTTGACATAGCCGTATCCGAACTCGTCACTGAATATGGGTCCGCCTGCGGTGGTGATATACACAAGGGTATGTGCTTTACAAAGACTTATCGGTTCGCCCTGCGGGGAATAGTCAAACGTCAGACCAAGCACATTGATATGTTCAAAATACTGTTTCAGCGAGGCAGGGAATGAAAGGTCCCAGAAAGGTGCGGCGATGACAATGATATCTGCCGATGCAAACTGCTTTGCCGCAAGGAAAACTTCGTGCGAATAATCACCGCTTGAACAGGCTTTATCACGCATTTCAAGGAATTTGCTGTCAACTGTCGGCAGTCCCAGCTCGCCGGGTCTGACCTCGGTAAAGTCTGTGCCGAGCTTTTTGAGGAAATACCCGGCAAGCTCTGCTGTTCTGGAAGCTTTTCGCACGGTTGAGTTTACATACAAAACATTCATTGAGATGCCTTCCTTTCAAGCGTTTCACATAGTAAGAGTAAGGTTGTTGAGTCCAAGTGAGTTGACGTAGTTTGCGTCCTTGACCAGTTTCATTACCATTCGGATACCTATATGGGCTGCGGGGTCGTCGTCGCTGTGAAGCTCAAGGTATTTGACGGGGTCAAAGTTTGCACAGTTATCACGGATACGCAGCACGGGAGAGGTATCCTTTATCATAACTCTGACATCTATGCTGTGATCCTTTTTGCCGGTGAAGCCGTGGGAAACGATATTGTTGGACATTTCCTCGATGCTCAGGGCGATAGAATTGGAGATCCTGCCGGTGAGTCCGTGCGACTCGCAGAACTCAGCTGCCTGCTGAGATACGATAACTACGTCCTCCTGTTTTAAGACGGAGGCTTCAAAGCATTTATCGTCATCGACACCGAAATTATCATCAAGCATTGCGAAGGACTGTGCATCAACGGCAAGCTTATTGTTTTTGATGAACACAATGATACAGATGCACACAAGTGTTACGCTCTCGCCGCAGACAAATCCGAGCCAGACGCCGGTGACATCAAAGAAGCGGCTGAGGACGAATGCGGCAAACGCTGTGAGCGCAAAATTCTGGAACACGGAGATCGCCATTGTGAATCTGACTCTGCCGATGCCCTGAAAATAGTTCTTGAAGCTTGTATTCAAGGCGCATGGCACAAGCGACAGCACGAAAAATCTGAAGCCGGTGATCGCCATATCCTTTGCATCGAGGTCTGTGAGGAACAAAGTGACCATTGGCTTTGCAGCCAGCAGCACGACTACTGTTACTACGGCGCAGATCATAACGGCATAGTAGCTCATTATCTTAACAAGCTTTTTCAAAGCGGTCCTGTCCTCGTCGGCATAGAAGATCGACGAGAGAGTAAGGGCGACAGCGGCGATGCCCGACGAAAAGGCATAGCAGATATTGCCCACGGTTGAGATCACAGAATAGGCTGCGACAGCGTGCTTTCCGTTGACATCAAGCAGTATTTTGTTCAGCACGAAGGTGAGAAGCACGAGACTGACCTGGTTTATCAGGGTAGGGACGCCGTCCTTGAGGAGTCTTGAACAGAGTTTTGCTTTGACAAGACTGATCCTGAATTTGAAGATACAATTTTTCTTGAAGAAATACGCAACGCCGATGACGAACGCGATATAGTAGCTTATGCTTGAAGCAAGTCCCATTCCGAAGGTTCCCTGCTTGAACACGGTGACGTTGAGGATATCCATAACGATATCTCCGACCGTCATCAGAACGACTGCGACGACAAGCCTTACACGGCTGCCGGACATCTGCATATAGGGGACCATTATCTGCGCAGCGATAAACGCCGGAGCGCCGATTATAAAGCCCTGGAGGTAGTCCTTGGTCAGCTGGAACACCTCATTGTCGGGCGAAGGCTTGCCTGCGCCGAGCAATGTACAGATCGGGTCAGTAAAGCCAAGCACGACTATCATTCCGACGACCGAGATGGCTGTGGCGAGCACGACAGAAATGGTAAAGCAGGCATTTGTGCCTTCCTTATCGCCTGCACCCATAGTTTTTCCGCACATTACCTGAACGCCTGCGGACACAAGGCAGCCAAGCGCTGCAAACACCAGCAGCACCGGTGTTGCAAGACCGTAGGCGGTCATAGAATCGACGCCAAGATACCTTCCTATCATCATACTGTCAATGAGCATACACAACGTTACGGTCATTGAGGAAAGTATCTGCGTCAATAACATTTGCTTAAAGAGTTTTTTTATCATTTTGCATTTTCCTTTTCTATCGCTGATCAAAAAATATAACGAGCGGAGCAAAAGTCCACTATTATAGTGTAATTATAACAGGTTTATTTAGTAGAATCAATGTAAATTTGTTGATAATTGTTAAACAAATAAAAAGTCCGCAGAGGCGAACTTTTTTACTTGTGATCTCACAGAGTTTTGATAACGATGATATCTATTTTCCCGCCGAGGACACCGACACGGACATCGTCAGCAACATTAGCGATTATGGATTTCTCCAGCTCGTCCCAGTCGTCGCTGTACTCCTGCTGGGTCTGTTTATCCTTAAAGGCATCTTTATAGGCTTCGAGCGACCAGAATGCTGAGCGGTCAGAAACTGCCAGCCCTCTGCTCCAGACACCGTATGAATCATAATCTGCAATATTCTCGTTATTTCCGAGCATTCTTTCCACCGCTACGGCTATTTTTCCGATAATGCCTTTTGCGGCGGCATTCTTTCCGTCAGATGACACGGAAAGTATCCTATCGACATCATAGTCGTGGATCTTGTCTGCCATGACCTTCAGATGAAGCTCGATCTGCTTTTCGTCCGCCTCTATCCAGAACTTTCCCGGTCCGTAATAAAGCAGCTGAGGCAGCATACAGATAAGCTCCTCCGCAAGCAGTCTCAATCGCAGCACCGATCTGTCATCAAGCCCGAGATACTCACCTGCGGACTCCGCTTCCTGCGGTATGAATCTATGATCCTGCTGCGGATCTTTCAGGGTATACTCTTTAAATTTCATCGTGTTTCCGTCCGATACTTTATATTAACATACTGACCGCTGCGATCAATAAAAATCTTTCCTGAGCACGACCTCGACATCATCATCGTGAGCGTCGATCGTAACATTGGTCGCAAGGTTTGCGATGATCGACTTTTCAAGCTCGTCCCAAGCGTCCTCATTGGTCCTTCTGTCGGTCTTTTTCAGCTCATTGACATAGCTTGCAAGCGACCACTGTCTGCCGTAATCGGCTCTGCGGGCTTTATTATAGTTCACGGCATTATCTACCGCTGCACAGATCCTTCTGAGCATACTTCTCTTGCTGAGATTTTTCTCCATCGCTCCCTGACCTGTATTTTTACGCTCAAATTCTATGACCCTATCGGGTTTGACCTTCATATGAAATTCAAACTTCAGATAGTCGCTTTCTATCCAGAACGTTCCCGTTCCGTACGAAAGCAGCTGAGGCAGCATACAGATAAGCTCCTCCGCAAGCAGTCTCATATGCATAGTCTGCTTTGCGTCAAGGTCATTGGCTCTGCACATTTTCTCGGTCTCATTGAGTATTATAGGGATCCTTTCAACAAAGGAATTCTCAAGGATACCCCCTTCATTTACACCTGTTATAAGCAGTGTATTCGATATCATTGTTCTTCTCCTTCACTGAAACGACTGAGCTGCCTCATCAGCTCATTTGATGTTAAGTATCTTTGAAAAGCCGGTGATAGAGAAGATCTCCATAATATCTTCTCCGACATTGCAAAGCTCGAACCTTCCGCCCTTTTTAGCCATTGCCTTATGTGCGCTCAGCAGCACTCTGAGTCCGGCTGATGAGATGTATATGAGCTTTGAACAGTCAAGTGTGATCTTATTTGCTTTTGGCATTACAGAATTGATCTCTCCCTCAAGATCAGGCGCTGTGGTAGTATCCACTCTTCCCTCGACCTGAACGGTGATATCAGTCGTATTCTCTGCTTTTACATAAACATTCATTACTATATCCTTCTTTCTGTAAGTTTGTTGGCTATATGCCTCTGTCAGCTATTTATTAAATATGTATCTGATACGTCTCCGACCTCTGTTTGCAGAAATCGGTATGTTCTTTATAATTATAACTCAATTTTGTTTCAAAAGCAATAAAAACGGTCGCAGTTCATAAAAATGTTACATTCGCCAAGGTGAGCGCAAGGATTTTTGGTATGTTCCGGTAAAGGTGGGCTGGGTAGCCTGCAAAATCAGTTCCCCGAAGGCTGTCAGAGCCTATATTTAAAATTTTGATGAATAAATCATAAAATGAAATTTTATAAATTTGTTGACTTTTATTAATTTGCGTGGTATAATAAATTCATAAATTCAGCTTTGAACGTTTCAGAACAGCCGGTTCTGCAAACAAAATTCAGAGCATTTGGATTTGGGATCACATGACGGCTGACTCAGGATCAGCCGGGCAAAGATATCAAAAATTTCAAAGCATAGGAGGAATTGCAAATGTCAAAATCCAAGTCATGGAAAAGAGTCGCAGCTTTTGCACTCGCACTTACTCTTTTAGGCTCGGGTATACCGTCGAGCTTAGGCGCTGCTGATATATTCGGAAGCAGCGAGATAGTTGCAAGCGCTGAGAGCAGCACCAAGTCAGAGAAAACCGAGCAGACACAACAGGAGTCTGAGAAAACCAAGCATGAACATCGTTTTTCGGCGTTGTGGAGCTCAGACGACGTGCATCACTGGCATAGCTGTTCTGCTGATGGCGCAGATGATAATTGCCATCTTGATCCTGCCGCTGAATACAGCAGCCACATCTTTGGAACAAAGGGTGCAGACGTTTACACCTGTCTGATCTGCGGACACGTTGTTTCATCAAGGAAGAATGGCGCAGCTACTCACAAGATCACCATTGACGACAGTGTCAAGAACGGAACGGTCATGGCTATTTCGGATACTTCAGAATGGTCGGAGCTCGAAAAGGCTGCTGCAAAAGACAGTTTCAGCATCTTCCCTATACCTGATGATGGCTATGAGGTCGAAAAGGTATTGATGAACGGTGAGCAGGTAGCGATAAACGACGAGGGCGACTACCTGGTAGAAATGCCTGACAAGGACGTTGTTATCTCGGCAGTTTTCAAGAAGATCACACATCAGATCACCATTGGAAAGGATATCAAAAACGGTAAGCTGACAGCTGACAAGACTGAGGCTTCAAAAGATGATACCGTTACACTGACAGTAACACCTGACAATGGTTATGTTATTGAAAAAGTTTCGATGAACGGCAATCAGGTCGCTGTAAACGATCAGGGCAAATATGTGATCGCAATGCCGGATCAGGATATCGAGCTGTATGCAACATTCGCAAAGATAGGCGAACATGATGTTGAAATCGACAGCGATATCAAAAACGGTACTGTTACAGCAGACAAAGCTAAGGCAAAGACCGGTGAAACCATCAAGCTGACAGTTACACCTGACAAGGGCTATGTTATCTACAAGGTAACAATGAACGGCGATCAGGTAGCTATCAACGATAAGGGCGAATATCTTATCGAAGTAATGGAAGATGATATCGAGATCTCTGCTGAATTCGCAAAAGAAGGTACATACAAGCTTACAGTTGACGATAAGATCAAAAACGGTACCGTCAAGGCTGACAAGACTGAATACCAGGCAGGCGACACAGTTACACTTTCTGTTGTTCCCGATGATGGCTACGAGATAGAAAAGGTAATGATGAACGACGATCAGGTCGCTGTAAACGACGAGGAC
This sequence comes from uncultured Ruminococcus sp., assembly GCA_902787825.1. Lineage (GTDB taxonomy): Bacteria > Bacillota > Clostridia > Oscillospirales > Ruminococcaceae > Hominimerdicola. The sequence goes on from CADAHS010000003.1 coordinate 14,404, forward strand.
AAATATGTGATCTCGATGCCTGACAAGGACGTTGACATCACCGCTACATTCGTTAAGCAAAGCGACGAATCGATATTCGGCAAAAAAGTACTGGAAACTTCGGATAAGATCGCAAAGCTTGTCAAGGACGACGATTCCAAGCTTATCCAGACCGTGATCAAAGATGCCGCTGTACAGATCCTGACTGTTCCATATGACAGCAAGTTGACTCTTCAGGAAAACCTCAAAAAGATCGACGAGACGTACATGGTGATCGCTGCGATCGTTGAAAGCATGCGTACACAGGACAGCTTTAACAAGTACAAGGATGAACAGGCTAATATGATCGCAATGGGCGGATTCAGGGACGAGAGCGAAGCAAGCAAGACTCTCAGAGAAGGTATCATCGAGGCGATCAGGGACTATAAGTACGATACTGAACTGACACTTGACGAGAACAAGGCTGCTGTTGATATGTTCATTCAGCTTGCAAAAAACTGGATAACTACTCAGCGTTCAAATGACAAGCTCCCGGCAAGCACAAGAGTATGGGGTCAGAACAGATATGAGACCTCTCTGAAGGCTGCTGAAAAGTTCATGGAAGACAACAATATCAAAAAGCTTGAATCTCTCGTGATCGCTACAGGCGCAGATTACGCAGACGCTCTTTCCGCAGCTTATCTTGCTAACGCAAAGAACGCTCCGATAATCCTCACAAACACCTCAGCAGATTCCATCAGCAACAAAACTCTTGATTTCATTCATACTAACTGTGACAAGAACACCAAGATCTACCTCGTCGGCGGCGAAGTTGCTATAAGCTTCTCATTCCAGAAGAAGCTCACATCAAACGCTCCTATCGAGCATCAGTACAGCGTTACAAGACTCCAGGGCGACAACAGATATGAGACCAACCTCGCAGTGCTCAAGGAAGCAGGCGTTAAGGGCGGACATATCCTCGTTGCTTCGGGCAATGATTTTGCAGATGCTCTTTCAGCTTCAGCTACCAATATGCCTATACTGCTTGTAAACAACAAGCTCAACAAGCTCAGCGACAAGCAGGAAGCATTCATCAAGGGTCTTGAGGATCCGGATGCTGTTATCATCGGCGGCGAAGCAGCTGTTAATGCAAATATCGAAAAGCAGATCAAGGATCAGATCAAGGGCACGATCAGGATCGGCGGAAAGAACAGATACGAAACATCTGCACTTGTTGCTGCTGCATTCTTTGAGTACAGCGATATAGTTGCTCTTGCATATGCAAACGACTTCCCTGACGGTATCGTTGGCTCTGTTCTGGCTATGTCCTACAAGTGCCCGATAGTTCTCGCTTCTTCTGCAAGAACTGATATGGCTGAGAATATAGCAGAGGCTCTTCGTGTTTCAAAGACTCTCACATTCGGCGGAAACATACTCATCTCTGACGAAGCTGTAAAGAAGATCCAGGCAGCTGCTGAGAGACCTGTTGAACAGTAATTCAAGATAATACACTATCATCAAGTGTCTGCACCCCAAAAAGGTGCAGACGCTTTTTTGTGTTATGTCGGATATCGGCAGGCGAAAATGTTGACTTTTACGAGCAGAGATGGTAAAATTAAATAAGTGAAATTAACATATGTCAGGAGGGAATAAAGGTCATGAAAGTTTACAACAACGATCCCGCAATGGACCCTTCAGGATTTGTAGTGCTGGCGGACTTTGTGCCTTCGGTCATACAGGAGATACGCTATCACAGCACATACAACTTCATTGGTGAACGCATCGACGGATACGAGGAGCCGTGCGCTCTGATAACCATTGAGGCGGCAAGGGCTTTGAAGGACGTGAGCAATCAGCTGTTCGTTCAGGGGTACAGGCTGAAGGTATTTGACGCTTACAGACCTGCGTGTGCGGTCAAGCAGTTCGTGCTGTGGGGGCTGGAAGATCAGGATATCAGAATGAAGCCGTACTTCTATCCGCAGCAGCAAAAGCAGGAGCTTTTTGAAAAGGGCTACATTGCCAGCAGGTCAAGTCACAGCAGAGGCAGTGCGGTGGATCTTACGCTGCTGGACATGAAAACGGGCAAGGAGGTCGATATGGGCAGTCCGTTCGATCTTTTCAGCGAGCTTTCTCACCCGGACAACAAGAGTATTTCTCAGGAACAGTACGAAAACCGTATGACGCTGCAAAGGGCGATGATGAGTGCCGGCTTTGAGCCGATATACTGTGAATGGTGGCATTTTATGCTCAAAAACGAGCCGTATCCGGACACTTATTTTGAGTTCCCGGTATCGGCAAGCTATCTGAAAAGATAAGCAAAGCTTTGCTTAAAAAGCTGATCTGTCAGGAGGAATATGAATGGAAAAAATCTTTAAGCTGAAAAAACACGGTACCACTGTCGGCACCGAGATCATGGCAGGCGTGATAACTTTTATGACGATGGCTTACATTCTTGCGGTAAACCCGAATATCCTTTCGGGTGCGGGAATGGACAGCGAAGCGGTAATGCTGGCGACCTGCCTTGCTTCCTTCATCGGTTCGATGTGCATGGGTATAATGGCTAATCTGCCGTTCGCTCTTTCAGCAGGTATGGGAGTTAATGCGTTCTTTGCATTTACAGTCTGCGGATCTATGGGATACTCGTGGCAGGTCGGACTGTTTGCGGTGTTTGTGGAGGGTATCATCTTTATCCTGCTGACACTGACAAACATTCGTGAGGCTATTTTCAACTGCATACCGGTCTCGCTGAAACAGTCGATATCGGTGGGCATAGGTCTGTTCATTGCTTTCATCGGTCTTCAAAATGCAAACCTTGTTGTAAAAAGCGACTCGACACTGGTGGACATGGTGGACTATTCAAGTTCTCTTACAACACAGGGCATATGCGCAGTGCTTGCGGCGATCGGTCTTATGGTAACTGCGATACTGCATATCAAAAAGGTCCACGGCGCAATACTTATCGGTATTTTCTCGACGTGGATAATGGGTATCGTTTGTGAGCTTGTGGGACTTTATGAGCCTGACGCTTCCGCCGGTTTCTTCTCACTTATACCTGAGTTCAAGATGACTGATTTCTCTTCGCTCGGAAAGACGGTCGGACAGTGCTTCAATATTGATTTCGGAAGTATCGGGATATTCGATTTCATCGTTATAGTACTCTCGTTCTTGTTCGTTGATATGTTCGATACGATCGGAACGCTCATCGGTGTTGCCTCAAAGGCTGATATGCTCGATGAGAAAGGAAGGCTGCCGGAGGTAAAGCCCGCTTTGCTGGCTGATGCTATAGCTACGTCGGCAGGTGCGGCGCTGGGGACTTCGACAACGACGACATTCGTTGAATCGGCAGCGGGTGTTGGCGCAGGCGGAAGAACGGGCCTTACGGCGGTAACAACGGCTGTACTGTTCCTGATCTCGATGTTCCTTGCTCCGATATTCACGGCTATCCCGTCATTTGCAACGGCTCCGGCACTTGTTTTCGTGGGCTTTCTGATGTTCTCAAACATCGCAAAGATCAAGTTCGGCGACGACGATCTGACTGATGCGATCCCGGCTTATCTGGGCATAATTGCTATGCCGCTGTTTTACAGCATTGCGGACGGTATCGCTGTCGGCGTTATCTCTTACGTTATCATCAACCTTGCAACAGGCAAATACAAAAAGATCAATCCGCTTATGTATGTGCTTTCGCTGCTGTTTATCCTGAATTATGTTTTCCTTTAAAATCAAAGATCAGAGCCGATCCTTCGGGGTCGGCTTTTTGCTGCGTTGACATTTTTAAAGTGATGTGCTATAATTCAATTAAATGATTTAACTCATGCAATACCAATGCTGACTTGCACGGGTCTGGTGACAAAAACAAAACCGGGGGAAGAAAAATGAAGGATCTCAGAACAAAGGTACTGTCGATAGCTGCGATGCTTATGCTGACGGTCGGTGCGGCTGCGGCGGCACCACAGTCAGTAACAGGCGCAACGGACATCACCGCTTATGCTGAGGTGATGAAGGACGGCACAGAAGGCAAATGCGGAATCAGCATCAGGTGGGAGATAAATAACGGTGTACTGACTCTCAGCGGAAGCGGGGATATGTACGATTACAAAAGCACTGATGATTCTCCGTTCGCTATGAGAAAGGACTTTCAAAAGATAGTTATATCAAAAGGTATCACCGGCATTGGCAAAAAAGCTTTTTACGGATGCTCTTCAGTGACCTCGGTATCGCTGCCGCAGGGCATAACGCAGATCAGTGACGATGCTTTCAACAGGTGCAGAAAGCTTACCTCGATAAAGATACCGGGTACGGTAAAGACTATCGGGAGCTGCGCATTTTACATGACATATGATCTTGCGTCGATAAGTCTTCCCAAAGGGCTGACGAAGATCGCTGACCATGCATTCGCTTATTCGGGTATAACATCGGCTGCTCTTCCGGATACGCTGACAAGCATCGGTAATAACGCATTCAGTTACTCGGAACTAAAGGATCTGACTATCCCATCGAGTGTTAAAACAGTGGCAAACGCTTCATTCTGGAACTGCACAAAGCTTGAGACCCTGACGGTCAAAAGCGGTGTTATGAGAATAACATCGGGGGCTTTCAACGGGTGCAGCAAGCTAAGCAGTGTCAAGCTGCCGGACACGCTGACGGTCATCGGTCAAGGAGCATTCGATAACTGCCATTCGCTCAAAAGCATCAATATCCCCAAAAGCGTCAACACGATAGGTGCGTATGCTTTTGAGAGCACGGATCTGACGAGCATAACCATTCCGGACAATGTCACAAGCATTGGTGAATATGCATTCAGATGGTGCGCCTCGCTCAAAAAAGCGGTGCTTCCCAAAAAGCTTGAAGATATACCCGACGGTTTGTTTTGCGATTGCGCTGCGCTTGAAAGTGTAACTATGCCTCCAAAGCTGAAAACTATCGGAAAAGAGGCATTCTATCAGTGCAAGGCGTTAAAGCTGACGGAGCTGCCGGGCAGTGTGACCTCGATCGGAGAAAGGGCATTCGTTTTGTGTCAGAAGCTCAAAGATCTGACTATCCCAAAGGGTGTCAAGGTGCTGCCGCAGGCAGTTTTCAGCGGCTGCATGGGTCTTGAAAGCGTTAAGCTTCAGGAGGGCTTGAAAACGATAGATACGGCGGCTTTTGAAGGCTGTACATACATGAAAAGCGTGAATATCCCCACAAGTGTTACAAAGCTGGGAGAGAACGCATTCGCCAGCTGCGCAAGTCTTACAAGCATCACTATCCCGTCGGGTGTGACAAACATTCCGACATATGCTTTTTACAACTGCAATAAGATAAAGTCGATCGTGATCCCCAAAAGCGTGACTCAGATAGGCAGTGCCGCACTTGGATACTCCTACAACTCAAAAGCCGGCCACAACCAGATACTAAACGGGTTTATGATAAAGTGCTTCAAAGGCTCTGCGGCTGAAAAATATGCAAAGCAAAACAAGGTCAGCTATGCTCTCATAACTGCTGTGGCGGCGGTCAAGCCAAGCTGTGAAACGAACGGCTGCACGGCGCACTGGATATGTCAGGGGAAATATTACAGTAATGCACTTCTGACCAAGGCGACCACAAAAGACAAGGTAACGCTAAAAGCACCCGGTCACAAGTGGTCACAGTGGAAGCTGACACAAAAAGCAACAGTCAACAAAAACGAAGTAAAAACAAGGCGCTGCACGGTCTGCAATGCGCCGGATAAGCACACAGGCAAAAAGGCGATCACTTATCTCAAGGGAGATGATCGCTATGAAACGGCGGTCAGCATATCAAAGGCTTCACACACAAGCTCAGACACAGTCATTCTCGCTTATGGGCTGAACTACGCTGATGCGCTTGCGGGAGTTCCGCTTGCAGCAAAGCTCGATGCGCCGATCCTGCTCACTGCAAAAGATTCGCTGCCTGCACAGACGCTTGCGGAGATAAAGAGGCTCAGAGCGAACAATGTGCTGATACTCGGAGGTACAAGTGCGATAAGCAGCAAGGTCGAAAGGATACTTAAAAACAACAAGCTGCATACACAACGTATTGCCGGAAAGACAAGGTTCGGCACGGCGGCGGCGATCGCGCAAAGGCTCAACAGCAATCCCACAGAGGTATTTTTCGTATACGGTATGAACTATGCTGATGCATTGAGCATAGGCTCGGCAGCTGCGATCAGCAAGGCTCCGATAATCTATCTGAACAAAAGCGGAAATATTGATGCTGAAACAGCAAAATATCTTGCGGCTCTGAAAAAGAAGGGGTGCGTGAATAATGCTTACGTTATCGGCGGAAAAAGTGTTATCACCGACAGCATGAAGGCCAAGGCAGCAACGGCACTTGGGCTGAAACAGGTAAAGAGAGTTTCGGGAGAAAACAGATTTCTTACCTGCGCTGCGGTCAACAAAAAATTCGATCATCTGCTCAGCTCAAAAGGGTTGTGCGTTGCTACGGGTATGGATTTCCCTGACGCACTGGCAGGCGGTGTGTTTGCCGCAAGAAGCAAGGCTCCCCTTTTTCTTATCAACAGCAGCCAAAGCAAGCCGTATCTTTTCAAAGAGCAAAAGGCTTACCTCTGCGCAAAGAAAGCCAGCAGTCTGACTATCTTCGGCGGAAACAATGCAGTGCCGCAGGAACACATCAAAGACATTGCTGAATTGTGTGTATGATGTATATGACATAAAGTCCATATAAAAATGCCGATAGTGTGCTTATCTCACACATCGGCATTTTTTCAGCTTATTCGTTCGAGTTTGCCCTTGTCCATTTCGTGAACAGTTTCGCAAAGGACTGAAATGTCCTCGGCGGAGTGGGAGCAGATAAGGATAGTTTTGCCCTGCTGCTTGTACGAGAGCAGATACTCACGCATCTCCTTTACACCGTCCTTATCAAGCCCATTAAAAGGCTCGTCGAGAACGAGTATTTTCGGGTTTTCCATTATCGCCTGAGCAAGCCCGAGGCGCTGGCGCATACCAAGGCTGTACTTTTTAACGTGGCGTTTTAAGTCGGGGTCAAGCCCGACTTTTTTCATTGACTCTCTGACCTCGTCTTTGCCGATCTTGTTGTTCAGACCTGCAAGCAGCTTGAGGTTTTTGTACCCCGAATAGTACGGGATAAAGCCGGGAGTTTCGATGATTATACCCATATCCTTGGGGAAATCAACGTCCTTGCCGACACGCTTTCCGTCAACGGTTATCTCCCCCGATGTTGGCTTGATGAAGCCGCAGATACACTTCATCAGCATCGTTTTGCCCGAGCCGTTTCTGCCGATAAGACCGTGTATTTTACCCTCGTCAAACTCTACGTTTATGTCTTTGAGTATCTGCGTTTTCCCGATCGTAAGGTCAACGTTTTTAACTGTAATTATGCTGTCCATAAATGCCTCCTATGATGCTATTTCCGACACGTTGTCGTAATTGAATCTGCCGATCATTATGTAGCAGAAAACTATCAGCGCAAGCACAAATGTCACGAGGTACACCACCGAGAATGTGATAGACACCTCGGGCACTCTGAAATACTTGGTGAAATGCAGCCAGATGATGCAGTTCGCCATCGGCATCGTCCACATAAGGACTGTTTTTATTGAGCACAACGCTGTGCCCAGAGCTATCACCGCACCGCAGGCCACAAAGCCGAGAGTCTTGTGCTTGATAAGCGACAGCGCAAGCAGTATCAGCCCGATTATCATCAGATACGCAAAGACGAGCAGATAGCTCTTCACCGCCGCCTCAAAGACGGTCAGCTGGTTGTAAAGGTTCTCGGGGACGAGCTGTGTGCCGAAATTCATCGACTGTTCGGGGAACACATTCTTGAAATTTGTCACCACGTTGCTCCAGCCGTTGTACCAGAAGCCCTTTGTCAGCATTGGCACGACCGAACCAATGAAGATAACTGCGAGGTAGCTCGCCGCCATCATCACCAGCTTTATTATCTGACCCGTGAGCCAGTTTTTTCTGCCGATACGCATTATGTAAAAGACGGTGTTGTTGTCTATCTTGGGAAAGTCGGCTATCAGCGTCATAAACACCAGCGGAATTATCATCAGCACCGCACCCGAGTTCGCAACAGCGATGAACGGTTCGAGCATATTCAGCGGCTCGTTCATCTTCTCGGCGTTCTGCAAAAGCGGCGTTATCGCAAAGTTGTAAATGAATATCAGCAGCACTCCGAGTATCACCATTCTTGCGTCACACACCCATTTGATATACTCGGTCTTGGCGCAGGAAAAGCACTGCCGCAAACTAAAATTCTTCATACTGCACCTCCCTAAGTTCCCTTGTCACGAGTGTGGCTCATTATCAGGATAAACCCGACAAGGGACACAAGCACGAACGAGGTGTTGAAGATGACACTTGTCACCGCAACGCTCGTGCGATCGTCAAACATATTCTGTGCGGTGCTTGGGTAGAAAGGCGTCATCCGTTCGATAGCGTCCATATCCATTTTCTCAATGGCATTATTCATAAGCTTTGACATGAGCGTTTCCCAGACGTATGTAAACATAAACGGGATGCAGGTGATGATGTAGGGATTCTTGCAGAACGAGCTTAAAAAGAACGCAGGCATCGTGGCTATCGCACCGTTGAGAAAGTTCGAGAACAGGTATCTGAAATTGAGCGAAAGCTCGCTTTGCTGTGCCATACCGCCATATATTTCGGTGCCCATATCGTACGACGACATTGGCGGAAAGAGAATATGCATCGCACCCATAAAAAGTGTTATGCCGATAAGCACGGCAAGTCCGCCGCACAAAAAGCAGGAGAGAAATTTTGAAAGGTAGTAACGCATCTTTCCCGTGCGTGCGATGACAAAGCGGATATTGCCGTTGTTGCGTTCGGTGCAGAATGCGACCATAAACGGAAAGGCAACGATTATCGGCAGAAACAGCGTAACATAGCCGTTCATACCCACTCGGGCAAGCCTATTTGCTGCGAAGTCGAAGTGGGCTTCGATGAACTTTCTGTCCATTGAAAAGAGCGCTTCAAAGATGCTGTACATTTTCTGATTTGTGTTGTCCGTGTATGCCGGTGCCGTAAAGCACAGCAGAAATGTCAGCATCACCGCACCGACAAAACCGATGTTCACAAAGGTCTTGTTCAGATCACAGCGGAGGGTTTTAAAAAAACTCACATTTCATCTCTCCTTTATGCACCGTTGGGACTCATCACGATATGCACCTCGCCAGTGACGGCATCAACGTAGTAGTTTGCACCGCTGTTCCAGCAGACGTTATTGTTGTTGCCGATCTTGAAGCACCAATACGGGCGTAAGGTAAGCTCGCAGGTTTTCAGGCACATATCCTTGTCATAGTTGACGAGAAAATCGTATTTCTTTTTAGGGTACTGATCGCAGGTCATCACATAGCAAAGCTCAGCGGTATCACACGCAAGGTTGATATGCTCGGCAAGCTCTTTTTCAAGCTTTTTCGCTGCCGCACCGAGCGTGAGAAGCTTGTCATTATCAGAGACCTTTTCAGTCTGCTTATATGAAAAATCTCTTTTGAAATAGAATATCTCATCCTTTGCGATACACTCCATTATGCACCACGGTGCGATAGAAAAACGCTTGCCCTCGTAGACCTGTTTGCTGTTTACATTCAACGAGCTGTAAGAATCGCACTCGTAGAGGCTGCCCTGTTCGTCGCTTATACTGAACCAGAAAAGGTATTTAAAGGTGTCCTGCTTACACCGGGCAACATCAACACGGTAGATCTTATAGATATACTTCACAGGATCGGTAAACGAGAAAAGCTCATTGGCTTTGTTTTCGGCAAAAGCTACCGCATCGCTGAGTGCCCAGTCATTTCCGTCGGTCATCCTGTAGCTGTCGGATGGAACGTCCTCATAGCAGGGATAGTATGCTTTGATCGAAACAGGCTCATTGCTTCCACCGACATTATAATTATAGTTGTCATAAAAGCTGCTGTAATTCTTTTGTGTTGTCTGTCTGCCGCAGAACAAACCCTGTGCACTGATCGCAAAGCTGCGGAAATCATCAGGCGGTTCAGTACCCTTTGTGCCCGGGTTGAGTGCAAGGTCGTCGATCTGCCAGATCACATCGTACTTAAAATACATCTGGTACTCTTCAGAAAGCAGTTTTGCATTGGGATCAGTAGTTTTGACAGGCTCCTCGGGTGCCGGCTCGGCTTTGAACGTGGTGAGCTTTACTTTGTTTTTGCTCTCGTAATCCTCGCCGAAAAATGCTGCACCAAGCTTTTTAATATCGCAGTTCGGGTTTCCGCCCACCTCAACCTTATAAGTCGGCATTGACTTTGACTCGCCTGCACTTGCGTGCTTTACGGTTATGGTGCCGTACTTCTTGCCTGCATCTTCCTTTAGGCGAGAGCGTATGTAGTCAAGGTCTCCTGTGTCACTTTGCTCGGCGGTATCGGTCTTTGGCTCTATGAAAGGGTCACTTTCGGGCTGTGAGGACTGCACCTCCTGTTTACTTTCAAGTTCCTCGGTTCTGTCCTTAACGTTCTGGGGGACCTGCTGGCAAGCAGTGAGCAGGGCTGCGGTGAGCATTATTGAGATGAGTTTTTTCATTTTCCCTTTCCTTTCAGAGCCTGTTTCTTACATATTCCACATCGCCTGTGGTCGCATTGACTGCCGCATATATCTCGCTGTACCAGCCTGTCTCAAAGTGTATTACCCAGTATGGAGTGAGCGTGACAATGCCGCCCTGTCTGACATCGCTTCGCAGCTCCTTGTCACTCTGCTCGGCGGTCGGGATAAGCACAAGCTCCTCAAATCCTGCGGTGTGCCCGATGTTTTTGGCAAGCTCTCTGCTCGCTTTTTCAAAGGCATATTCGGCTGTCAGTATCTCTTTAGGCTTTTCGCTGCTTTTTATTTCAAGACCCGTTCGGAAATTCATCTGAACGGCTTTATTTTCCGAATTAATAGTTACTGTTGTACCCTGCATCGCAGGCATCTGAAGAAAATCTCCTTTTATCGGGACTGTATCGAACACGGGAACATTCCCGAAGGACTGTCTGCAATCAACGAACGCAAGCGTTTCTCCGCTTTGCTCGGTGACTGTTGAGACCGAGTACACGCTCAGACGGACATTGTCGCCGACTGCCGAAGCAAATCTTTTGCACTCGTCCTCGGCAGTCTTTCTGATATCGCTCAGCTTGAGCTTGGTATCTCCGAGCGATATTTCCGCACCGTCACTGCTGTTTGCAAAGATCTTCGTTTCATTAACGGGGACGTTTGTGCCGTAAACGGCTTTGTTCATATACTCCTTTTCAACGATCGAAACGTTCCCGTCAGAGGATACAAAACAGCGCTTCTTTTCGCCCTCATATTCAAGAGTTTTTACACCGTTGTCCTCACTGATATGCTCGGATACCTTTGCTTTGTCATATCCGTCATCGGACATAAATGCGCTGAATATCCTGTCGGCATTATTATAAAGCTCACTCGTTACGACCGCCTGACAGCTTGACGGATATGCGTTGGCGATCACGGTAAAATCCTTATCGAGCGTCAGATTATCATAGCTGCCCGCAAGTATCATTTTTTTGCTTTGTGAAACGCTCTTTTCAAAGTCTGCCTCTGTCACTTTTTCGGTCGCAGGCTCTTTTTGCTGTACTGACTCACGCTGCGGATCATCGGGCTTGCTCTGAGAGCTGATCTGCGTTTGTGTCGGTGCGCTGTCGTTCTGACTGCTCTGAATGTTGTCGGGAGTTTTTGCGCAGGCGGTGAGCATAGCCGCTGCAATAACGATATATATTGCTTTTTTCATTTTGTTCCCCTTTCAGCATCACATATTGCCTTTGTTTGCCATAATGTGTATCTCGCCGGTGACGGCGTTCACATAGTACGCATTTTCGGTGCCCGAGAAAAGGTCTGTCTTGTTATAATTCTGTTTGAAGCACCAGTAAGGTCTGACGGTCAGCTCGCAGGTCCTGAAGCAATAGCTTTCATCATATCCGACAAGCTCAGGCTGCTCGGCTGAGGGATACCTGCTGCACTCGATAACGAAACAGAGGTCTGCGGATTCAAAGTCAAGGTCGATATACTCCGCAAGCTCCTTTCTCAATCGGTTCATCGCACCTTCAAGCGTAAGCAGCTTATCGTTGTCACAGATCTTTTGTGAGAGCTTATATGCACAGCTTTTGAAATATCTTGTTATCTGCTGCTTTGCAAAACACTCAACGGTATACTCCCTGGGTATCACAAAAGACTTTCCGTTATAGATATTCTCCTTTTGCAAATGCTCGTAGGCAAAGCGGTCTGAATCGTAGACACAGCCGTTTTCATCAACGCACACAAGTTCAAAATAGTAGCCGTGGCGGTCTTCCCACTGAGAGATACCTACACTTCTGACCTTATGGGTGAACTTGGTCGTGTCACAGGGGGCAAGGCAGCGGTTTGCAAATTCTTCAACATACTTCACTGCATCATCAAGCTTCCACTGCTGTGAATCAAGCATTTTATACGACTTATCGGATATGTCGTCATACTGCGGATAAAGGCGTGTGAGCATTTTGACATTTCCCTGATGAGCAGCATAATAGTACTGCTCAAATTCAAGCTGCCCTGCCTGACCTCCGGACATATGACCGTCGCTTGTCAGCGAAACGCACTTATAATCCGCACCCTTGCCTGTTTCAATAAAAGTATGGTCGTAGATCGGCTGATCTGACGGATAGACACGCTTTATCTCATAGCCGTCATCTGTGCGTTCAAAGGGTTCAAGCGGTGCAGGCTCACCACGTCCTGTGATCTGTTTTTTGACACTTGCTGCATACTCATCTGCAAAAAGCGTTTTTGCAGTTTCATCAAGGTCATAGGTCCGGCAAGCACCGATGTCGATCTTATATGTTGGCATAGACTTTGCTTCTCCGACGCTTGCGTGCTTTACGGTTATGGTGCCGTACTTGCGGGACGCATCTGCGCTGAGCTGAGAACGGATCTGCTCAAGGCTTGCAAAGTCGCTGTCGGCTGCGGCAGGTGTGTTTTGAGAGCTTTCAGCGCCGGAGGCAGAGGTCTGCACCTCGGGGGTAGATTCAAGCTGCTCGTGTCTTTGTTTCACGTTCTCAGGCGTTTTTGCGCAGGCGGTGAGCAGGGCTGCGGTGAGCATCAATGAGATGAGCTTTTTCATTTTTATGCCTCCAAAAAGTGTTTTCATAAATATAAACAAGCAGGGGGTAAAGAATATGGTCGGCATGGTGAAATTTGTAGGCTTGCACAAAAAACGAGGTTTAGTTTTGTGGGTGTTTGCCGGCTCTCAAAAAAGCAGCATATATAAACAGCCGTCGGTCAGCAAACATGGCAGGAGGTTTAAAAATTTGTAGGGAATCACAAAAATACAGGGACGGATATGTGCAGGTTTTTTGCAGACGATGATCCGGCTTTTTACGGTGAAAGTTGAAATAATGATACAATGTGGTATAATAGTAGCAATGTCACAGACGAAACGTGAGGTGAGAAAAATGCTGATGATATGTCTGAATATGCTTGACACCGATGAGCAGCGGGTGAGCTTTGAGAGGTTTTTTCGTGAGCAAAGGCAGTCGATGTTTGCGGTGGCGGTGAGCATTCTTCACAACGTTCAGGACGCAGAGGACGCTGTATCGCAGGCTTTTTTCAGCATTGCCGGAAGCTTTGAAAAAATTTCTCACCTTGACTGTCATGAAATGAGAGCGTATGCGGTTATTATAGTTAAGAACAAGGCTTTGAACATATACAAGCACAACAAACGTGAGGACGAGAAAACGCTGCACACGCAAAGTGAGATCATTGACGATGAGGCGTTTGAACAGCTGCGGTTCTCGGAGCTTGATGAGGCGATCGGCTGTCTTGACGAGAGGTACAAAGATGTTATCACACTGTATTATTACTATGGATTTTCTGCTAAGGAGGTCGCTCAGCTGTTGGGGATACACATTGACACGGTGCGCCACAGGGCGATGAGGGCAAAGAAGCTTCTGAAGCAGGTATTGGAGGAAGGTGAGAACAATGACTGACAAGCAGCTAAGGCAGGCTGTCGGCAGGGTGCTTTTACCTCAGTACGAGGCGATGATACCCGAGCATGACGAGCACAGATTTTCAGATGATTTTGAAGCTGATATGAGTGAGCTTATTGGCACAAAAGGATCCAAGATCCGTCGCAGGGTCGAGAAAAAGGACGATGCGGACAGGAAGAAAAGTATAAAAGTATCACGAAGGGTCCCGGTGATGATAGCGGCGATGTTTGCTCTGGTCATTGGGCTCGGGGCGTTGGGACTGCTGTTTTACGACAGATCGGTCAAAACAGACGAATCGCAGTCCCCGGGGATAGCGGTACAGTCAGCCTCGCAGACAGACAGCGTTTCAGACGAGCAAAGACAAAAACAGCTGATGCTTTCGGAGTTAGGAAAGATCGCATCGCAGCTCGAAAACGAATCGGAAAAATTTTATGTATGCTGCATTTGCAATGCGCAGCAGGAGGTCTACTGTTACAGGCAGGAAAGCATTGACGCACACAAAAGCTCTGCTGCTGCGAGGTCGATCGGAGAGTGCCTGAGAAAGAGCAAGGCGGAATATCTGGGATCGACAAAGCTGGCACCTTCGGACGATCAGAACGACGGGTCGGAGTATCGTGTTGAGCCTTACGAAAGCACTGTAAGCTATGATATACAAAAGATCTTTGACGAATTCAGCGACAGGTATTTCGTAAAGATCTGCCTTTGTGAATTCAATTCAGCTGTGTTTTCTGCAATAACATACACTGTCGTGGACGGCACGGGATATCTTCGTATTGAGATAAATGACCCCTTTCACCGAACCACTGAGTTCAACTATTTCAGCTTCAAGTGTGAAAAGTCTGCGCTTTTCAATGGCGAAAAGCCTGTTCTCAGCGACTGGACAACAGACCAGGCTTCGAGCGAACACAGTATGAGCAGGCAGGATCTATATGCATCAGACGGTACACAAAAGCTGAGTATTGCCAACTATGACCGGACGGCAGGCTTTAGTTTCAGCGTGGACAACACCGGTGAGATGCCGGCAGTGAACATTTCCGACATTAAGCTCCCCAAGGGTGAAACGCCGGAAAATGCTGTGCTGGAGATATATCTTTGCGTCAGGAACGCTCCGGGCGGAACACTTATAAACTCAGCTGTGATGTCAGGTACGCTGAAAGAGGGACGCTACGATTTTTCACAGTATAAAAACAGCATTGCCAAGACAGATATTGACGGGATAAAGATAATTATGCGATTTGACACCGACAAACACCCTGCCCCGGATCAGAGTGTTGAAAAAAGCGGTCTGAAAAGCGCTTACACCATAATGGCAAGCTTTGTATGTGATGACTGAAAACAGCCGGTGCCTGCATATTGCGGGCATCGGCTGCTGCTTTAAGGCAGAAAGAACGGTAAAACAACTGAGTCATTTTGTACATAAGTTGCAGTTAGACTGCACTAACTTATTGTGCACCTTTCCGATTTTTGATCTGTTCTGATAAGCAGACTTGACAAAATGGAGCAAAGGGGGTATGATATTAAAGGTTAGTAAGAGCTAACTTATGAAAGGAGATGTCGTATGATGCCTTTGACTTTTGCTGTTACAGGCGAGGAAAACATCATCAGAAAGATAGGCGGAACACCCGAGGTGAAAAAGCATCTTTCAGACCTTGGTTTTGTGGTTGGTGGAAAGGTGACTGTCGTAAACACGCTTGGCGGTAATCTTATTGTCAACGTCAAGGAGTCAAGGGTCGCTATCGACAAGACAATGGCGAGTAAAATTATGATTTGACGATTCGGAGGGAAGAAAATGAAAACGCTGAAGGATGCGGCGATCGGCAGTACGGTCAAGGTGGTGAAGCTTCACGGTGAGGGCGCTGTAAAGCGAAGGATCATGGATATGGGCATCACGAAGAATGTTGATGTGTTTATCAGAAAGGTTGCTCCGCTGGGAGATCCGATGGAGGTAACGGTAAGAGGCTATGAGCTTTCGCTGAGAAAAGCGGACGCTGAGATGATAGAAATAGTCTGATTTTTTTTGACAACGGGTTAGTCTAAACTAATCGGCATACAGGAAGGAAGTATTTTATGAATCTGAAAATAGCACTTGCCGGAAACCCTAACTGCGGCAAGACTACGCTGTTCAACGCACTGACGGGTTCAAACCAGTTTGTAGGAAACTGGCCCGGAGTTACGGTGGAGAAGAAAGAGGGTAAGCTAAAAGGACATGACGGTGTGACGATCACCGACCTGCCCGGAATTTACTCGCTGTCGCCGTACACGCTGGAGGAGGTCGTTGCAAGAAACTATCTTGTTGGCGAGCGTCCCGATGCGATACTCAATATTATCGACGGTACAAACTTAGAGAGAAACCTTTATCTCACCACTCAGCTGGTCGAGCTGGGAATACCTGTTGCGGTAGCTATCAACATGATGGACGTGGTGAAGAAAAACGGTGACAGGATAAACACAGATGAGCTTGCAAGACAGCTCGGGTGCAAGGTCGTGGAGATATCAGCACTCAAAGGCACGGGTATCAAAGAGGCTGCACAGGCTGCGATAGATGCGGCTAACAGCAGCGAAAAGACAGTACCGATGCACACGTTCTCGGGAAGCGTTGAGCACGCACTTGCACACATTGAGGAAGCGTGCGTTCACTCGATGCCGGAGGAGCAGCAGAGATGGTACGCTATCAAACTGTTTGAGCGTGATGACAAGGTAATTGAGCAGCTTAACATCGACAGTACGACAAAGGCTCACATCGAATCGGACATTGCAGCTGTTGAAGAAGAAATGGACGACGATTCGGAATCAATAATCACCAACGAAAGATACGTTTACATATCAGGTGTTATAAAAGCCTGCTACAAGAAAAAGCATAGCGGCGAGGCGACGACCTCGGACAAGATAGACAAGGTGGTGACAAACCGCTGGCTGGGTCTGCCGATATTTGCGGTAATAATGTTCCTGGTATACTACATTTCAATGGTAGCTGTGGGAACACCGATGACAGACTGGGTAAACGACGGCGTGTTCGGTGACGGCTGGCACCTTGTCGGCATCGGCTCAAATGACTTTGAGGAAGCTGAGGAGAGCTACGGCGACACGGACGCTATAATCGCTGCTTTCAACGAGCAGTACGGAAGCGATGAAACAGCTGAGGCTATTGACATCGAATCAGAGGATTTTGATGAGGATGCGGCAAAAGAGGCTCTTGAAAAGCTCGTTGCGGCAACACCTGACGATGCAGAGCTGACTTACACGGTTGAGGACGAGGAAACTCTGGAAACGACTGATGAGGACGCTGACAAGCAAGCACTTGTGGACGCTGTTGCTCAGTTCACCGACAAGGACTACAAGCCCGATTACGGCGCTCCTGCAATGGAGAACTATGGTGTGTTCGTGCCTTCCCTTCCGTCGCTGGCTGAGAAAGGTCTTGACAACATCGGTGCGGCTGACTGGGTAAAGGGTCTGATACTTGACGGTATCATCGCAGGTGTAGGCGCAGTGCTCGGATTCGTTCCGCAGATGCTGGTTCTGTTCCTGCTGCTGGCGTTCCTTGAAGCCTGCGGTTATATGTCAAGGATCGCATTCGTTCTTGACAGGATATTCAGAAAGTTCGGTCTTTCAGGAAAGTCGTTCATTCCTATGCTGGTAGGCGTGGGCTGCGGCGTTCCGGGAATAATGGCTTCAAGAACAATCGAGAACGAGCGTGACCGCCGAATGACCATTATGACCACAACATTTATCCCCTGCGGTGCAAAGGTACCGTTCATAGCTATGATCGCAGGTGCACTTTTCGGAGGCTCTGCGTGGGTTTCGACCTCAGCATACTTTATCGGTATGGCTGCAATAATCATTTCGGGCATCATGCTCAAAAAGACAAGAATGTTCGCCGGCGACCCCGCTCCGTTTGTTATGGAGCTGCCTGCTTACCATCTGCCTACAGTCGGCAACGTGCTTCGTTCGATGTGGGAGCGTGGCTGGTCGTTCATCAAAAAAGCAGGAACGATCATTCTGCTTTCAACGATCGTTGTCTGGTTCACAAGCAGATTCGGCTTTATTGACGGAAGCTTCTCAATGCTTGAAGAGGATCAGCTTGACGCATCTATCCTTGCAAAGATAGGAAACGGTATTGCGTGGATATTCAAGCCTCTTGGCTGGGGCAACTGGCAGGCTGCTGTGGCTTCTATCACAGGGCTCGTTGCAAAGGAAAACATCGTTGGTACGATGGGCACACTTTACGGCGGCGGAGACCAGACGGTATGGCAGGCTCTCGCAGGTTCGTTCACAGTTGTAACAGGCTTCTCGTTCCTCGTATTCAACCTGCTGTGCGCACCTTGCTTTGCGGCTATCGGTGCCATCAAGCGTGAGATGAACAACGCAAAGTGGACATGGTTCGCTATCGGTTATCAGTGCGGATTTGCCTATGTGATCGCACTGATGATAACACAGTTCGGCAACATCTTCCTGTCGGGCGCAAAGGTAAATGTTATCGGCTTGATCGCTGCGGCGCTCATACTCTGCGCAATGATCTATATGCTGGTAAGGCCGTATAAGGAAGCAACAAAGCTGACTGTCAAAAACAAAAAGATAGATGCAATGGCGGCATCAAAGTAGTTCAGAGAAAGATCAATAAATAATTCCGAAAGGAGAATGCAAATGCTGTCGTGGATAGGTGCAAACGTTGGAACTATCGCTGTTTGCATTGTGCTGGCTGTGATAGTCTGCGCAATAATCCTGAATATGATAAAAGACAAGAAGAAAGGAAAGTCACCGATCTGCGGCGGTAAGTGCGGACATTGTCCGATGAGCTGCGGCTGCTGCGGTGCTCACGCAAAAGGAAAATGAATGAGCTTGCGGTAATAGCGGCTGTTCTGGTTCCGGCAGCTATATTGGTACAGGTGCTTGCTATTGCAAAGCAACGGCTCAAAAGCTTTGCGTGCAAGATCAGAAAAGAGCCTTACAAATGAACACAAACTCACAAAAGTGACACACCCCGGTTTTCATTTTTGATGACCTCTGCATAGCTGAGATCACGAGACAGGATTTCTGCCTCGTGATCTTTTTTGTTATGCTCTGCATTGCCGTCAATTATGATGTCGGGACTGATGTGACAAAAAACCAGTTGGTCTTTGTTTTAAGAATGTCCACAGGCTTAACCTGAAATTATTGACATTATCGTGCGAAAGTGCTATAATCAAGGTGCTGCCGCAGACAAGCGTGAAAACGGTGGTGAACATGAGCCTTGCGGAAAGTATGCCGCTGACTGCTGCGGGCAAGGTGGATTTCAGGACGCTTGAAAAAATGACGGAGGAAAGCCATACATAGATCACAAAAAGCCGATGCTTGCTTATACACAGGCATCGGCTCAGTTTTTTTGCAAACAGGTTTAAATTACGACTCTTCCGTCGCTGATCTCGATAATTCTTCCACAACGTCCGGCAGCTTCTTTATCATGTGTGACAATGACGACCGTCCTGCCCTGAGCGTTGAGCTTTTTGAACAGCTCCATTATCTCCGCCGAGGTCTTTGAGTCAAGTGCTCCTGTCGGCTCATCGGCAAGTATCATCGCAGGCTCGTTGACTATCGCTCTTGCGATCGCCACTCTCTGCTTCTGTCCGCCAGAGAGTTTGCTGCACGGCTTTTTTGCAAGTTCTTCAATGCCCACTGCTTTAAGGGCAGCGAGGGCTTTTTCTTTTTTTGCCGCACCTTTCACCTTTGCAAAATCAAGCGGTATCATCACATTTTCCAGTGCTGTCATATCCTCGACCAAAGCAAAGTCCTGCATTACCATACCGATCTTTTCGTTGCGGATATGGGCGTACTGCCTGTCCGAAAGATTTTTTACAAGTGTTGCGTCAAGGCGGTACTCTCCGCTCTGGTAATCGTCGATGCAGGCGAGGATATGCAGCAGCGTTGACTTGCCTGCGCCCGATCTGCCCGTTATCGCAGCAAGCTCACCGTCTTTAATTTCAAGGCTGATGCCGTGAAGCGCTTCAAATTCGTTAGGCTTCCCGGGATTGTATATCTTTGTGAGATCTTTTATCGTTATCATAGCTTTCTCCTATTCTCCAAGCAGCTGCTTGGGCGTGCTTGCTTTGGATATAAAATACGGTGCGGCAAGGCTGACGAGCAGGAACATCAGCAAAATTACGGCTATGCTCACAAGGCTTATTCCCGACCAGACAACGCTGATCGAAAATCGCTTTGATACGACGCTGAGCGCTGCAAACGACAGCACAAGCGACACTGCCGCCAGCACAGCGCTTCTGATAAGCTCGATAAGCACGCATTGTTTCCAGCGCATACCACAGATGCAAAATACAGCATAGTCCTTCAGTCTTGTGCGCATGGTGAGAGCCGAACTGCTCAGGCTGCTGACAAAAGCAAGCACAAGTATCACTATGATTATCGGCAGCATATCGTACAGATGCTGATACAGATACAGCTTGCTGTTTTTGTCAAGATCGGTCAGAGCCATAGAATATGCGCAGCCGAACCTTGCAA
Organism: uncultured Ruminococcus sp.; assembly: GCA_902787825.1. Lineage (GTDB taxonomy): Bacteria > Bacillota > Clostridia > Oscillospirales > Ruminococcaceae > Hominimerdicola. The sequence goes on from CADAHS010000003.1 coordinate 34,817, forward strand.
GCGTTTGCTGATCTGCTTTGAGCTGATCTTGGGAAACACTTTCGGGGTAGGTTATCAGGCAGCCCGAAAACAAGCCCTGCACTGCACCGAGCTTTTGCAGATATTGTGATGAAAAAACAAGCAGCGGTTTTTGTTCGATCTCATAGTTATAGGAGTTGAAAAAAACATTGAAATCATCACCTGTGCTGTGGACTGCAAATCCGCCCGGGAGCTTTGCGCTTTCTTCAAGCACGCCCACGACCTGTGCAGTATATTTATTTCCGCCGAGGTCGATCTCTACTCTGCTGCCCTTCTCCCAACCGTATTCATTCTTTGAAACCACACACTCAATGCAGTCAGCGTTAGCGCTTTCTTTTAGCCAGCGTCCGCTTTTGAGCTTTGGCGTAAAGCGCCTGATGATCTCATCGTTGAAGCTGAAATTGTTCACCTCAAGCAAGCCGTTATCCGCCTGCGCACCGCAGCTGACGATGTTGCAGGCAGCGATAGTTTCGGGCGAATGAAGGAACTGCAAAATATCATCATCGGCAAGAAAATCTTCCGCTTTGTTCTCACCGTAAAAGTCCTTGTTAGCGGCACTGCTGAACTCACAGTACAATCCCTTTGACTCAAACATATCCCGAAAGGGCGTGTAATTGCGAAACCTTATCAACACCGATGACACCATTACAAGCGTTATCACGACCGCACAGGTCATTTCACAGACGGTAAGCACGCTCATCAGCTTGCTTCGCTTTATGTTTTTAACCGCACACTTTAAAAGCATTCCCTCACCCCATTTCCTTGTAATTGATCTTCCTGCCGACCGACAGACTTATCATCGGTATGACAATGATGATAAAGACTGATATGAACCCTGCAAACAGACAAAGATACGTTTTCAGAGAATATGCCTGCTTGAAATGATCAAGCACACGGCACATCACCTTGTTGGTTATAAGCACATTCAGTCCTGCACCGACAGAGTATGCAGGCAGGGTAATGACAACGCACTCAACAAGGTACATAGCTATTGCACTTTTGCGAGAGCAGCCGCAGATGCGCATTATCGCAAGAGAGCGCTGCCGTTTGAGCAGAATGAAACGGTACAGCATCGCAAAGTTTGTCACCGACAAAAGTGATATGAGCAGCGCTATCCGGATCATATTGTTGTAAATGCTCACAGTGTCGGTGTCGGGGAATTTCAGCTCGGGGAATTTCAGCAGGCCGCCGAAATACTCTTCGGCTTTATTTGTTATGTCATTGTAAGCCGAGCGTGTGATATTGCGCTCAAACGAAAAGCCTATCTGCGTTATCGCAACGTCTTCGGGAATAGTAAGAAACGGAACTATCGGTGCGGCTGTGCCTGCGGAGTATGTGCCTACGACCGAGTATTTCTTCCCGAACATCGTTATCGTTCCGTCTGCATTTCTGAATTTGCTGCACGCTGCATTCCACCCATCTGCACCGCTGCCGCTGACAACTGCAACAAGCTCACCGCATTGCTCCTCGTAATTATTGATGTATCTGCCCGACGTGATAACGCCCTTCTCCTCCCAGTTTTTACGGGTTTGCTCGCAGATCCCGTACTTGCCTGCGTGGATAACAAATCGCATCGGGAAAGAGCCCGGGCCCTCATCAGACTCAAACTCCGGCAGCTCTGCGCCTGCATAAATGACTATCATCGCGTTGAGTGTTTTCTCATCAAGAGATTCAGCGAAGCGCTGAAAGTCACCCTTGGAGATGCTGCTGCCCTGCTGTATCTCGGGGTTGAGCGTTTTAAGTTCAAGCTCGGTCTCGTTTTTCTGCGTGGTGTAGTTGTAATAAAGTCCGTAGGAAAAGTTGATGATAAACGCTGACGACACTATGCAAACAATGATTACAACAAAGATCGCACGCTCGTTTCCGGCAAAGGCGGATATGTTTGAAAACACTCTTTTCATTTTATCACTTCCACAAAAAAATACTGATGAAAGCATTTCGCTCTCACCAGTACAGATGCATCTATCCTGTGTTTTGTGACTTCTGCGGTTTCACCGACCTGCATAAATCAAGCATTGTTTCTTTATCAAGGCTGCCCGAGACCATGAAAACATATCTGCCGTTATCCCAGATATAGACCGTCTCGTATTCTGTCACAACGATCTGATATTTCTGCCCGTCCGTGTCGGTGAACTCTTGCATTTTCGCCTCATCGGTGAAGGTTATCCTGAACGAGTCTTTTGTGAACTGGGTGAACATTATCCTGCTGTCAGAACTGTAATATGGAATATCGACCATTGTTTCTGTCCTGTTGTGATACTGCTGTTTGAAGCCCTGCGGCAGTTTACTGATGCGGTATTCTTCCTCAATGGTCTTGGGGTATCCGTCATTTGAGCCTGTATCAGCTGAAATGACCTGATGATCTGAAAAAACACTTGTGAAAAAATCAAAGACTGTTTCTCTTACGGCTTTAACGCTCATAGCTGATGCTGAAACGATCACTATTGCAGCAGCGATACAGGCTGCTCTTCGTGATGCGGTACAAATGAATTTAAAGTACGGCTTTCGCTGCCTTTTGAACAGCTTTTGCATTTTCTTTTCGTGCCTGCGGCTGAAAATATGCGGTTCAGATCTGTCAATATCCTGCAAAAGCTCAGCTGTCTGCTCGTCGAAAAGCTCCTGCATTGCCACACCAAGATTATCCATTATCTTCACCCTCCTTCAGTTTTTCTGCAAGCCTCTGCCGTGCCTTTTGCAAGCGCTTCCTCGATGCAGTCTGACTTATACCGAGCAAGCGTGCGATCTGCTTATGATCAAGCTCCAGCGCATACCTTAGATACAGGATCTGCGCATCTTCCCTGCAAAGCCTGCTGACACACTCTTTGATCCACAGCCTGTCATACCTGTTTATATCCTCATCGGGTGTGTACTGCTCATCAATGTATTCCAGATCATCACGGTGATGTCTGTTTTTTCGCAGTATCATTCTTGCGGAATTTCTGATAGTTACGATGATATATCCGTGCTTTTTGTCAGCGTCAAGGGAACTGAATGTCCTGAAATTGCCTGCTAATGACAAAAATCCATCTGCAACTGCATCTTCGGCAAGAGCACTGTCATCAAGTATTTTATACGCAATATAGTACGCTTCATTCTTGTATTCGTTATAAAGCTTCTCAAACTCTGATCTTTCGCATTCATCATTAAGAAGCAAATTTACAGCAAGCAAAACACTTACCTCTTTTCGTTTTTATTCACCATTTATTATGATGCACCTGCGGGGCAAAATGTGAGCGGATATATCAATTTATTCTGAAAAAGATTTTTTAAACAGAGACTCTCACAGCGAGAATGCAACGGTACAGATCACGTTTATCAGCTCTTTCAAGATGCAGACTGAATTTTAAAATTACAGCTTATCAAAAAAGCACTGCGATTGAGCTGTCCTTGTATATATTAACGATCCGGATGCGGAAAGCAGTGCATTGTTATATTAAAATCAGCAGATTATACAAACCGGCTCATCATTAATTGTACATAACGCAAAGCGAAACCAGATAACACAACGACCGCCGTGGGGTTATTCTCCCGGGCAGTTAGTTATTAAAACTATGCGACAATTTAAGCGAGGTTTGTAGTATATTCAACAGACAGTGGCAAAACCGATGCTTATACTACAAACTACGCTGATTTTGAATATTGAAAAATACTGCTGCCGGTGTTATGATATAGACACACCAAGAGGAAAAACAAAAACAAAAAAATCAAACACACAAAAAGGAGAAAAAAATCATGGAAAACACAAACATCACTAAGGCAGCAGACGCAGAGAAGAAGGCAAGGATCATAAAGTTCTTTATTTTCCTGGCGATATTCGTTGGAACATTCGCTATACTGGGAATGACTATCTCACTTATAGTTACCAAAAAGATCGTACTGACAAACGTTCTGCACTCAATGGTAAGCGACCTTGTTCTTGGCTCGATCATCGGATACTTCGTATTCCTCAGAAAAAGAAAGTCCGTGAAGTCTGAAGATGCTGCTTAGATCTTTAGATCTGATAATAAAAATCCGCCCGGGAGTTTATGCTCTCGGGCGGTGTTCGTTTCATAAGCTACAAATTCAGGCTGTACCCTGCACCGATGCCGACAGCGGCTGACAGCAGTATTATCTTTATCGGGTTCACCTTTTTGAAAACAAGCACAGCTGATACGGCAAAGATACCGAGGAACACCCAGAACGATGCCTGTGTGAACCTGTCCGCCTGCAAGCCGCTTGGGAAGAATACCGTTCGTCCGACGGAAAGCAAAGCTGTGCCTATCATTCCCACAACGGCAGGCTTCAAGCCCGACATCACTGCGCCGACCGTCCTGCTGGACTTGAATCGCTCATAGCATTTTGCGATGATAAGAATGATGACAAATGACGGAAGCACTACCCCGAGGGTCGCAAGCACCGCACCGAGCAAGCCGCCTGTTTTCATTCCGACAAATGTAGCCATATTCACCGCAAGCGGACCGGGTGTGCTCTCGCTGAGCGCCACGAAATCGACAAGCTCCGACTGAGAGAGCCAGCCGTGCTGCTCGGATTCATACTGTATCATAGCTATCATTGAGTATCCGCCGCCAAAGGTGAACGCACCTATTTTCAAAAAGATGAGAAACAGTTCAAGCAGTATCATCGCTATGCCCCTTTCTCATCAAAAGCGTCCACAGCAAGCCGAACAGAGCGCAGCCTATGATGACATAGACCGCATCTATTTTTACAAAGGCCGTAAGCACAAGGACGGCTGCCATTATAAAATATGAAAAGGCATTTTTCTTTGACACCCTGAACATCATCCACAGCGCTTTGAGGATCAGTGCGAGCACGGCTGCACGGATACCCATGAAAGCGTACTGAACAGCTCTGACGCTTTGAAATTCGGTCAGAACAAGTGAGATCAGAGATATGATAAGAAACGACGGGAGCACTACTCCGAGCGTCGCAAGAGCAGCACCGAGAAACCCGCTCGTGCGGAAACCCACAAAGGTCGCCGCATTTATTGCTATCGGTCCCGGCGTTGATTCCGCTATCGCAACGATGTCAAGTATATCCTGCTCTTTCATCCACTTTTTATTATCACAGACCTCACGCTGTATAAGCGGTATCATTGCATAGCCTCCGCCGAATGTGAAAGCACCGATCTTCATAAATGTCAAAAACAAATCAAGATTTTTATGCACTGTATCACCCCACAGTTCAATTATACAATATCCCGTGCAGGCTTGTCAATAAAACCGCCCGGAGTTTTTATGCTCTCGGGCGGTCGCTGCTATTTGATTTTTACTTAGTTCCTGTGAGCTCCTTGCCGTTCACATACAGCTTGAAGCCGTTTGAGATGACGTTTGAAGCATCGCCGTCAAAGCTGGTCACATAGCTGTCGGCGGTGAGCGTCCACTTGCTCGTGCTGTCCAGCTTTACGCTTACCTTACCGACCTCTGTGGAAACGGTATCGCCGCTTGCGTTGGTGATCTTTCCGCTGACATAGCCGCTGAATTCCGAGCCTTGCGTGAGGTTGAGCGTAAGCGTGGAGTTGTCGCCAACAAGCACGCCGCCTTCGAGCTTCTGATTCTGAGCGTTGAGTGTTGCGGTGTTGTTTCCGCCGTTCCAGCCGTCGTCGCAGACCGAGATGAGCACCTTGCCGCTGTCCTCGTTGGTGATGTTCACGCCATTAAGATTTATAACAGCATTGGTGTTGGTAACGTGGAAAACGTGACCGTTCTTGCTGGTCAGAGAGCCGCCCTTCATAGTAAAGGAAGATGTTCCGCTTGCTGCATCGCCCGACATCGACTGGTATATCATTATCGTGTCAAGGAACTTTGCGTTGCCGTTTTGCTTGGTGTTGTTGGCAGTCAGATTACAGTTGTTGAGGGTAATGCTGTTGAGTCCCTCGATGCACACGCCCTCTGAGAGATTGGAAACGAGCGTGGCATTTTCGCAGGTGATGTCGGCCGTTGAATAGATAGCAGGTGAGCCGAGACCGTTTGACGTATACGTTCCGCCGCTGACCGTGACCGTTCCGCCGCCTCTGTCCGTTCTTATCGCCGCAGACGATCTGCCGCTTGTGGTGACTGTGAGGTTTTCAGCTTTGGTTATACCGCCGCCTGTGGTCATTATTCCGCCCGAGCCGTCGCCCGTAGTGGTTATGGTCGTGTTTTTGATAACAAGCGTAGTTCCGTCGCCGTCTGAGCCGTTCTTTCCGCCGTTTCCGCCGTAGCAGAAAACTCCGTTTGCGCCTGATGCGTCAGAGGTTACCGTTCCGCCCGAGATAGTCGTGGTCGAGCCGCCCTTGACGAGCACAGCCGCATTCTGTCCGTAGAAATTGCAGTTGTCGCCGCCGTCGGAATCGCCGGATTTCTTTACGGTGGGGTCGGTGATAGTGACCTCATCGGAGGTGCTTATCATCAGAGCACTTTTATCAGCTTCGCTGCTTTCATAGGTTTTGTTATCATCACGCTGTGATTTGTATATCTCGGTCGATGCAGCATAAACGACCTCGCTCTGACTTTGACCGCCTGGTTTGCCGTCAGGCTTTTCGCCGCCCTTGCCGTCATGCTTTTCGCCGCCTTTGCCGTCAGGCGGTGCATCGGGTCTGCTGCCGTCGGGCTTATCGGGCGGTGCGTTCTTGTCCTTACCCTGCTCGCTGCTTTGTGAGAGCGAGGAGCTTGAATTGCCTGATGTATCCGCTGTGCTTGATGACTCACTGCAAGCCACCATTGAGATCGCAAGTATTATTGCTGCTATAACTGAAAGTATCTTTTTCATTGCTGTGTCCTCCTTTTGGGGTGTTTCCCTTTACTGTAACTTTATTGTACATTGCATTCCTTAATTATACTTTAAATTCAGCAAATAGTAAAGCCCGTGAGCATAGAACTCTCGGGCGGGTTTAGTCCGGTAAATCAGAATCCATCCCAGTGTATTCGCTGCTTGATATTGATCTGTTTCTGTTTCACAGGTACAATATCACTCCTGGGCTTGCCTATGCCGATGAAGCAAGGCATAAAATAGTCAGGATTTTTGCGATATAAGGTCATTTTTGAAATGAAACGGCGAGCATTTTTTCTTCACTCAAATGGCTATTTTACCATAAGCTATTTCAGCGGCGGAACCGAATACCAGGCAAAGTGCAAGAGTCATTGATAAGATCTTCTTTTTCATTTTCAGCAGCTCCTTTTTATTATTAGCATTGGTTTTTGTGCTTGCATATAACAGATACATAAGGCGAGTAAAATCCCCAAGGTTTTTTCAAATTATTTTGCGCTATGTATGAATGCACAATCCAGCGCCGCTGACAGTCCCCTTCGTTATAAGTTCTGCCCGAGGCAAGAGCTGCGCAAAGCCTACTGACCGGATAGGAATTTACAAAATAGTCATTGAAATAATGTACGCTTGAATATATAATAAACTGTATAAAGTCAATCTTAGCTGCCAAAGCAGACATTGATGATATCAACACAAGGTAAGGAGAGATACTGATGAAGGCAATCGAAGAGAAGATCTCACAGATAGTTGACGGGCTGCTTGAGGGCAGCGGCGAACAGGACGATGTGATATTCAACCACCCGGACAAAGATGTGATAATCGGCATTCTGGACAACCTGCGCAGAGTTATTTTCCCCGGCTACTTCAAGAACAGGTCGATAAAGGTATACTCACTTCACAACAATCTTTCGGTGCTTATCGAGGACGTGATATACAATCTCACCAAACAGATCGCAGTGGTTATGAACAGCGAGGGGGAAAGCAGTGATGATATCCCTGCGGCTGCGCACGAAAAGGCTGTGCAGTTCATCCAGCGGCTGGGCGTTATACGCAAATACATACTCACCGATGTTCAGGCGGCTTATGACGGCGACCCTGCGGCTTACAGCAAGGACGAGATAATCTACTCATACCCCGGGCTTTTTGCGATACTTGTTTACAGGATAGCGCACGAGCTGTTTTCGCTGAATATCCCGATAATACCGAGAATGATGACGGAGTATGCGCACAGCAGGACGGGTATTGATATACACCCGGGTGCGACTATCGGAAAATACTTTTTTATTGACCACGGTACAGGCATCGTTATAGGTGAAACTACGCAGATAGGCGACAATGTCAAGATATATCAGGGCGTTACGCTCGGTGCGCTTTCGACAAGAGGCGGTCAGTCGCTGCGCAGCAAAAAGCGTCACCCGACTATCGAGGACAATGTTACTATCTACTCGGGTGCGTCGATACTTGGCGGTGACACGGTCATCGGCAAAGACGTTGTTATCGGCGGCAACGCATTCATAACACGCTCTGTGCCTGCAGGTGCAAAGGTCAGCGTGAAAAGTCAGGAGCTTCGGTACAACTACGCCTCATCAACGACTATGGAGAGTGTTGAATTCGACCGTGAGGATTCATGGTTCTATATTATCTAACTGTAAAAACACTGCTAAAAAAATGTGAAGCTCACAAGGAAAATCCATACAATAACACAGCCTCCGTTGGTCAGAAGACCGGCGGAGGCTTTTTGTGCAACGAAAAAGTGTTTTCCTTCGGAAAACAACTATGCTAAAGCATTTGGATCTCCCCGGTTAAACCAGGGATTGATCGTATGCTGAAGTACGCAAAGCAACCGCCCTTGGATACTCTCCAAAGGCGGAATTGCGTGGTACACGCTGTGAACTATGCGGCAGAAGGGACTTAAATGCAAGCGGTATTTTTTATCGGAGAACGGTTCTTTCAGTTTTTTATCTGTCCGTCCTCAATGCGAACGATTCGATCTGCGCCGCTTGCGATGCTTTCATCGTGAGTAACTATCACAACAGTCTTGTTGTACTTTTTGTTTACCTCGTGCAAGAGTGAGATAACTTTCTCGCCCGTTTTCTTGTCGAGGTTCCCTGTTGGTTCATCACAAAGCACTATCTGCGGATTGTTGGCAAGCGCTCGTGCAATTGCACATCTCTGCTGCTGACCGCCCGAAAGCTCCGAGGGCAGATGACCTTTTCTGTCAGATAGTCCGAGGATATCGCAAAGCTCGTCGATATAGGCAGTATCGGGACGCTTGTTCGACAGCAGCACGGGGACGATTATGTTTTCGGTTACGGTAAGTTCGGGGATAAGGCAGAATTTCTGGAACACGAAGCCGATGTTCTCTCTGCGTATCTTTGCGAGCTTTTTGTCCTTGGTCTGCGTGACTTTGGTATCGCCTATGTATATGTCACCCGAGGTCGGTCGGTCAAGGCAGCCGAGCATATGCAAAAGTGTTGACTTTCCGCTGCCGCTTGTGCCGCAGATAGCGGTGAAGCTCCCTTTTTCAATTTCAAGGTCAACGCCTTTGAGTGCATCGACTGTCTGTGTGCCCATTTTGTATTGCTTGGTAAGCCCTTGCGTTTTTATCTGAATATCCATTTATGCCTCCTTAAAAGCTTGACTTTTCAATTTCATCTACTATAGACTGCTTGCGGATAAAGCGTATCTGAGGCAGGGTGACAAGCATTATCATCACAAGATAAAGTGCAAAAATAATAGCTATCGTGCGCACGATGTGATAGTCATACAGGTTTTGAAAATAGGGTATATGATCTGTCCACTCGTGATCCTCGTGAACCCAAAGCTCTGAACGATACATACGCAGTACATAGTCAAAGAGCTTCTGGCACACAGCAACGGGGATCATCGAAAGTGCTGCGCCAACTATCGGGTAGATGATATTCTGCCGCCATATCATAAAGAGTATCTGCCGAGTTGACATTCCGCAGGCACGCAGCATTGCGAATTTGCCCGAGCGCATACGGATATCAGTGTACAGGCTTATGGCTATCATCACGGTGGCGATAAGGGTGAGAATTATCATCATACAGTAGTAGACAGACATTATTTTATTAGTTCCTCGGTTCATATTTGCGCTGATCTCGGCGGTCGAGCTTGTGACCATACCTCTTGCGCCCGACATTGTGCTGTACCAGTATTCATCGGCTTTTGTGATGTACGATTCATCTTTGACTTTCATACTGACCTGCGTAAGATTTCGGTCGGGAAGTCCCCATGCTTTGAAGGAATCAAGCGAGCAGAACACGTTAAGACCGTAGTTTCCGCTTGCGGCAAAGGTCATATACCTTTTTGCCTCGTCGCTGTCAAGGACAAGTATCGCACCGACTCTGACGGACAGATCCTTGCGCCTGCCGACTGCGTAAGAGGTCAGCGGAACGATGTTTCCGCTTTCGGACGGGACGTTCTTTTTATAGACAGGCTCGCCCAGCTTTGACGGGTCGGGCTTGTTAAAATCAAAGTTCTCCTCGGTGTCATTAAGCCGGATATCCGAAAGGGGCAGCTTGTCACCAACATCGAAAAGATCGATGTATTTATCTCTGCTTGTCTTTGTCATTACAAGCAGCACCTCGCTGCCGTCACGCAGCTTTTCAAGATCTATTTCGCCCCGCTCGGTGTACTGCCGCAGCTTTTCAAATTCTTCGTCAAAAAAAGCGACACTGGGGCAGGAGCAAATAAAGTCGGTCTTGTCATAGCCTATTTTTTGAACGACCGCATCCTCAGCCTCTTTAAGCGCTCGGTCAAGCTCGCCTGCGGTGGAAGGGTCAATATCGGTGTGTTCCTTGACATCATAGTTTTCAAGTGCGCTCAAATACTTTTTATCAAGCGAGCCTTGTGCAAACGTCAGCCTTGTTGAACGGTTTATTGCTCTGCCGTAGATGTCCTTGACAAAGCTTTGCTTTTTGAGCTGTTTATAGGCACTCTGGCTCACTCCGTTATCGTGGTGATTTTCAATATTGAAAATGTACATTCCATCGCTGTTTGAACGGTCGGCTGTGTAGTCCCAATAGGCAAGACCGCTTTGCTCTTTCTCCCATTTCAACTCGTTGTTTTCTTTGTCCGTAAGGGCGCAGAAGTAGGTATATCCGAACAGCGCCACACCCATGACCAGCACGCTGACCACGGCTATACGCACATTGTGCAGCTTTATACGGCGCATAAGCAGCCATTTCCAGCTGCGGTATTTGCCCGCAGGCTTTGCTTTTGCGTGTCTGCGTGTGCGGGCTTTCTGCGGTGCAAAAAGCTGCATCGGTGTTTTGCCGTTGATGCTGAACACTGCGTGGAAAACGGCAAGCTCCACACATATCAGTACAGCCGCAGATGACAGGATGAACGGGTCATATGTAACCTCGGCTACATATTTATGTACTGTAAATCCGTATTGCAGCTTGAGATCGTACAGGCGGTTGAGAAGGTCGGTCATACCGATATGCGCAAGGCTTCCAAGTCCCAGTCCTATGGCTATACCTGCAAGCGCTGTCAGCGTGAAATCACAAAAGATGTAAAGCTTCAGCGCTGTTTGTCCAAGTCCAAGGCTGCGCAGCACGGTAAAGTTTTCCTGCTTGTCCTTTATGATGTTTTTCGTCAGACCGACAACCGAAAGAATGACGATAATGAAGATGATGACGGTAAGTATCGGCATAAGTATCTGTGAATAAAAATCCTTTACGGTGTCATCGTTCTCAATGGCATCGCTTACGGTCGAGAATCCGGTTTCAGCACCGACCCTGTTTGCGCCGAGGATATGCATATAGGTCATCACTCTGCCGCTTGCATTTGTACTCCATACCATTGTATCTTCGGCATATTCCTGCACCCTGCTGTAAAGGTCGTTTTTAACCGTTTGATTTGTCAGGTCGGTCTGGATAAAAGCGGAGACAAGTTCACTCTTGAAGATGTCATTTTGCGAGATATGAAAGTAAACGCTTGGCATATCGTATTCTTTTTCAGCGCAGGGGTATCTGTACCAGCCGCCTGCAGATGATGAATTTTTCTCCTCAAATACACCGCACAGGGTATACTGCTTATCGGCAAGATGTTTTCCGTCTGCGGAAAAAAGTGATATGCTCACCTTTGCACCCGGGTATGGTTTGATACCAAAGCCCTTTGCGGTGGAAACGTCCATTGCGACCTCGTCAGCTTTTTCGGGATAACGGCCGCGCGTGCAGGTCATATGGTAAATATCCTGTGCCTGCTTGTCCTCAAATGCAGCAGCATTGAATTTTGCACCGCCAGCATTTTGCACATAGCCAAGCTCATACTGCAGTCCTGCTTTCTCGACCGTTTCTTCCTGCCTGATCCTTTCGGCAGTTTTCAGGGAGATATTGTGGGCGGCATTGTCATAGTTGCCCAACAAACGCAGCTCTTCCTCGTACACGGCTTGCTTTTCGCTGCGCACCAAAAGCGCCGTACAGCAAAGCGCACTCACACCAAGCACCAGCGTCAGCATAAGCGTGAACAAGCGCCGCTTGTGGTGAAGCCAGTATTTGAGTGACAATTTTGTGAGCATTTTTATCTTTTTCATATATCTTACCTTTTGTTCTGTGTTACTCTTGCCATTGATATTTCAAGTATAATGTCAAGACTATAATCGGCTGTTTTATATGGCGGTGAAACTTCATTTTTTCGTTTGTAGTTTATTTTGATATTCACTCTGTTACAGTCGCTTGGGATATCTGTTATACCGATCTTTGTGCTGTTTGCTTGCTGCGCAAGGGTGCGGTTCACATCATAGCTGATACAGTATTTTTCTGCGCTGCCTGTTGTGTGCTTTTCGCCGTTGACAGACATCGGACATGGTATGCTTTTGCCTGTTTTGTTTTGCAGCGCGCTGACCTCAAAATACATACCGTCAGTATCCTGCAAAATGTTTATATCTGGATCAAGCGTTATATCTATCTTGTCATTTCCGCTGTATCGGACATTAAGATCAATGCCCTCTGCTGAATATGACTGCGTAACTATGCCGCTTGTTTGCTTGTGAAGATAAAAGAGCTTTTGCATTGTCAGGTCAGTGGCTTTGATCCGGCGGGAGTGAATATCGTCAAGAATAAAGCGTCCCTGCTCGGGGTCGGTGTACTCGATACAGATGAACTTATCCGAATTTGCTTTTGGAAGATACAGCCTGTAAACCGAATGACAATGCGTTTGCTTATCGCTCGTACAGTACAGCTTTATCTGCATATCAAGGCCTTTATAGAAATGGGTCATACAGGTCTGCCCTGCTTCGCTGTCGATATCTTTGAGAGAGATCTTCCAGTCTTTCTGACAGGCAAGCAGCATTTGTGCAAGCCCGTAGTCATACATCTGCCCTTGTTCGATATCTTCGTGATCGGTGTCAGCAAGAAATTCGGGCTTTGAGGAGCTGTCTGTCTGCATCAGAAACTCTGCATCGGGACCGGATTCAAAACGGTAGTCAAAGCTTTTGCCTTTGAGCTTTTCAAGCAGCGCTGCTGCCTCCTGCGAATTGGGATCGGTCTGTGAAACTATCGTGTTTTGCGGTCGGTAATCGCCATAACTGCTATGGTCGTGCAAAGCTATCGGCACGCCGACTGCGAGCACTGCGGACACGCACACAGCTGTGAGCTTTACGCAAAAGCCTGCTGCGGCGACTGATGCAGTGCCTGTGCTGACGGTGGCTTGGCTGCTTTCAAGTGCGGCATTTATTACTGATCCAATAGGAACAACGCAGAGAACACCTGTGTTTTTGCTGAGTTTTTTCAGCTTTGAGGCAAGCTTTTTGCGAGCTGCATACAGCCGCTGTTTTGTGGTATTCTCTTTGAGACCCATTGCCTGTGCGACCTCGGCTACGCTTAACTGCTCAAAATAATACATTATTATTGCGCTGCGTGCTTCAGGCTTCAGACTGTCTATTGCCTCACGCAAAAGCTGCTTTGTTTCCTCATTTTCAATATAGTCGCTTGGGATCATTACAGGTTCGCTCAATGCGGCATTTTCAACTGTGCGGTCTAATTCTTCACAACTATCAAAGTGTGCTTTTTCACTCTCGGAGTTCAGGTAGTCTGTACACTTATGGTATGCTATGGAGTAGAGCCACGAACCGAATGACTCGGGGCGATTCAGGTCGGGAAGCTTTTCGATAGCAGTCAGAAAGGTGTCCGAAACGATGTCTTCTGCGGCGGCTTGTGATGACACATTCTTGCGAACAAAGAACCATATGCGCTCGCGGTACTGCCTGTAAAGCTTTTCAACTGCATCCTTATTCCCCGACTGTGCCGCTTTCACTGTCTCGGCAAGCTCTGCCTTGTTCATCGCTCTCACACTCCTTTCCGATAGTTTTCATCACTTTTTTATCTACATTTTCAAGTCCGAATGACTCTTGCAGGCAGCGTTGATACATCTGCGTAAGTATGTTTTTTATCAACTCGTTCAGTTTCATATGCACCACACCTTTAGATTTCCCGTTATATGCTCTATAATTATGACGGAAAAAATGCTGTTTGGTTAGAAAAAATCTTGTGTGGTAAAATTTGATATATTGTAGCATATCACAAGCGTAAATGCAAGTGCAGGCTTTCCGTCGCCCAGCACAATAACGCACCCGCTGAAAGCCCTGTTATTTTTAGGTTCCTTTCGGCAGTTTTCAGTATTATCGTAAATTGATATCAGCAAAAGGCAGCAGAAAAAGGGGTGATAAAAATCGGAAATTGCACATGATCGCCACACAAGCTCCTTGTGATCGAAGCACAATAGCCGCAACGCTCGGACACTCAACTCCGATAACTACGCTGAACATTTACACTCACGTTTTTCAGGAGCAGCGCATGAAAGCAATGGGCGCAGTTGCGGAAATGATAGGTTTCAAACGAAAGGCAGTATAGGATAACAACACAACCGCCCGGGAGTTTATGCTCTCGGGCGGTGTTTGTTATTAAAACCGTGCGACGATATCAGATACTGTCACAAGCGCTGCAAATTGACTTTCAGGCTGTGTTGTGGTAAAATGAACGTGGTGATAATTATGAAAGAAAATGAGATCATATTATATGAGACCGCCGATCACGAGGTCAAGCTGAATGTCAACACTGACGGCGACACTGTGTGGCTCAACCGTGCGCAGCTTGCTGAACTGTTCAACAAAGATGTCAGCGTTATAGGCAGGCACATAAACAATGTCTTCGCAGAAAACGAGGTCGACAAGGAAAGCAATGTGCAAAAAATGCACATTCCAAATTCTGACAGACCGACAGAGTTTTACTCGCTCGATGTTATCATATCTGTCGGCTACCGTGTAAAGTCACAGCATGGCGTTGAATTTCGCAAATGGGCAAACAGCGTTCTTCGGGATTACATAATCAAGGGCTATGCCGTTAATAATAAGCGTATAGAACAGATAGGTGAGGTCATACGCATTATGAAACGAGCAGAGAGTCAGCTTGATGCAAAGCAGGTGCTGTCGGTCATTGAGAAATACAATTGTGCGCTGGATATGCTTGACGAATACGACCACCAGACGATGCGCAAGCCAAAGGGCAGCAAGGCAAGCTATGTGCTGACGTATGATGAATGCCGAAAGGTAATCGACGAGATGAAGTTCTCGGCTGAAAGCGATTTGTTTGGCAACGAAAAGGACGACTCGTTCAAGGGCAGCATTGCTAATATCTATCAGGAGTTCGGCGGTGTGGAGATTTACCCATCGCTTGAAGAAAAGGCGGCAAATCTTCTGTACTTTGTCACCAAGAACCACAGCTTTTCTGACGGAAACAAGCGTATCGCCGCAGCGATGTTTTTGTACTTTCTTGATATGAACGGCGCACTTTTCCACGATGACGCAAAGACCGAAAAGGCTATCGCCGACCAGACGCTCGCCGCACTGACGATAATGATAGCGGAGTCAAACCCCGACGAAAAGGAAATGATGATAAAGGTCATTATGAACTGTATGGTGTGAAATTGGCAGGATATGAACAAAATGAACGCCCGGGAGTTTCAGGCTCTCGGGCGGTTGTTGTTTTATAAGCTGCAAGTATGGGGTTACAGCTTGGGTTTTTAGTTAGGTCGATCAGAATCTGTGCACAGCGTGCACCACGCTTGTCCGTCGCATATAAGATTGAAATGACAACTGCTTTTGTGCCGCTCCGGGCTTTCATTTAGTTATTTCGGTAAATCAGAATCTATCCCAGTGTATTCGCTACTTGATATTGATCTGTTTCTGTTTCACAGGTACAATATCACTCTTGGGCTTGCCTATGCCGATGAAGCAAGGCATAAAATAGTCAGGATTTTTGCGATCTAAGGTCATTTTTGAAATGAAACGGCGAGCATTTTTTCTTCACTCAAATGGCTATTTTTCCATAAGCTATTTCAGCGGCGGAAGCGAATGAATATCATAGTTATCGTAGTAGATATCGAACGCTGTTTTTACGTCGCCTGACAGCTCGATGAGCGCACCTGCCTGGAACATTGCCGAAAGCGAACCGGAGGGCGCTTTCCACGCAGCGTTTGAAACCACCTCAAGCTTTTCGCTGCCGACTTCGCTTGCACGCAGGATCGACACTGCCCTGAACAGCAGCTCTCCCGTTGCGATGTGATAGTCGCTCGAAACGATAGCCAGCTTTTTTACCGAGGTGTATTTCGATGTCAGTATATCGTAGGTAAATATTGCATTCTGCGCCGTTGTTATCGAGTTATCCTCGATGATGATGCGCTTTTTGTCTATCCCTTGCTGCTCTAACCACTTTGCCATTTCGCCTGCTTCCGATGCAGCTTCGTTTTCCGATGCAGTGCCGCCGCCAGTGCAGACAATGTACGCCTTGGGGTACTTTTTCGCACTGTTCAGGGCGACGGTCAGGCGCTGTATCAGCTCGTCCTTCATCGTGCCGTCGGGATTGAGCTGAAATCCGAGGACGACTATGCAAAGCTCGTCCGTATCAGGCAGTCCGTCGGGGAGAACATCGTAATTAAGATGTTTGCCAAGGTCGTCCGATGTCCAGATATCCATTATGTTTTTCCAGCGTTTGCCCGCAGATGTGTCGCAGGCAGAAAGCTCACCGAGCAGGGTGTCTATCTTATCCTTTGCCTCAGATCCGTAGCTTCCGTAGTCAACGACCATTTCCTCGACTATCTTATCCACACCCCTTTGGTCTGACGAGGTATGTGATAAGTCGGCAGAAGATGCGGCTGCGGAGCTTTCGCCTGAACCTTTGGACGAGCTGCTTGCACAGCCTGTGAGTTGAACGCACAGACACAGGGCGAGCAGGAATGATATAAAATGTATATGTGGTTTTCGTTTCAATGGGTACACCGCCTGTTCGTTGTGATAATACTATTATAGCACAATTTGGCGGCAGGTTCAAGAGAAAGATCCCTGTCAGGCAAGATGTTAAAACAAAAAGCGATCCATTTTTGTCAGTTGACAGATTCGCCACTGTGCAGGGCAATGAGTTTATCTCCCATGATCTGCTTCATCAGATCAAATGCAGCAATGCCTGTGCAGTGACCGCTGTAAAAGACAGTATCAAGCTGTGAAAGCTCCTGCGCTGTCTGAATAATAACAGCTTTCTCTTCTTCGGTATGCTCGCCCTCACGCTTCATCATATGGAATCCCGTGATAACGTAGTCGGGATAGCTGTCAAACAGCTCCTTATATTTATCAAGTATATTGAGTATGCCGTTATGAGCGCAGCCCGACAGCAGCCAGCGTTTGCCGTTTTGCGTGATAACGAGGCATTGCTCATGACGAAAATCGTCCTCGATCTTCTCATTGTTTTTTATACAGGACAGCTTTTTGTTACCCTGCGGATAGCACCGCCTGCCTTTGATACCGCTGAACAGGAACAGCTCATCATCAAGCTGCATATCGCCGTCAATCAGCCGAACATTAGGTAGTTTGAGTATATCAGTATCAATGCCGATATAGCGTTCACCGTTGTAATGCGGCTCGGCTGCCGTTCTTTGCAGGATGATCTGTGCAGTGTTATTGAGTTTTGAAAAGGGCAATATACCGCCCGAATGGTCATAGTGACCGTGACTGAGGATAACAGTATCGACGGCAGACAGGTCAATGCCAAGAGCTTCGGCGTTCTTCACAACTGCGTCCGTCTGCCCTGTGTCGAGCAGGAGTTTATGCTTTTGTGTCTCGATATAGATGCATAGTCCGTGTTCTGCGATACACTTTTCATTGCCGCAGGAGTTTTCTACAAGTGTGACTATCTTCATCAGCGATCACCGCAGCCGTGGCTTGCACAGGTATGACCTATGCCGTGTTCGTGGTGATGATCGCAGGTCGGGTTATCGTTTTGGACAAGCTTTTGTGCAAGGAAAGCCTGTACAGCTTCGTCGGCACTGCCCATATTTCCTCCGTAGAGGGTGATACCAGCCTCCTGCACAGCCATCTGTGCACCACCGCCAATACCGCCGCAGATAAGCACATCTGCCTGAACACTTTTCAGAAATCCTGCCAAAGCGCCGTGCCCTGAACCGTTTGTGCCGACTACCTGTTCACCGATCACCTTACCGTCAGCAACATCGTAGAGCTTGAACTCTGACGTTCTGCCGAAATGCTGAAAGATCTGTCCGTTTTCATAAGTCACTGCAATTCTCATAATGCCTTTTTCCTTTCGTTCGATCTCCTCGGAGACCGTGTTATCAAGAGTATAATTTCCGTCCAAAATAGCGATGCGTCTGCCCTCGACCAGAGCAGCTGCGAGCTTTTTTCTTACACTGTAATATACCGCCGTTTCCGGCTTATGTCGAGTATGCTTTCTGAATCAAGATCAACAAAACTTTTGCTGTTTTCATCGTAATGCTTTGTTTTGAAGTATCAGCCGCTTTTATGCCGGCTCTGAGCCGAGTTCAAAACCTGTGAGCGTCAGCGCTTGGAAGAACAGCACTCTTTACTTTGAGTAGAATCTCTGGTTTCTGCTTGTCGGTTTATCCGGTATCTCCATAAACAATTTGCCCTGCTCAACGAGTGGGATAACATACTTATTGATAGCATAAGTTGCAGATCTTATCCCAAGGAATTCAGTGATCTCTTTTCGGCTGCGAGGCGTTTTACAAAATTGCTCAAGGGTAGGCTTATCCGCATTATTCTCCTGCATTTTTGCTTCTTCTTTAAGATGGAACGTAACGCAGAACTCACCACGGATAACTGCAAACTCAGGCTGAGGTAAACCATGCTGTTCAAGTTCGTTCCTTATTGTAGGGATACCGCTGTAACGATTCTCTGTAACACCCATAAGCTCCAGAGCTGTGGCAAGTACAGGATTTCTTGTATCAGGCTGTGTTTTACCGAGGGCATCAAGAGTTGATCTGCCATACAGACCACCCGGATTTTTGATCTCAAGCCTGTCACTGAACACCATTATCTGAATCGGCATACCCTCTGTGTGAATACTGTAATCACGATGAACAAGAGCATTCAGTATTGCTTCACGAACAGCCTTAACAGGATAGTCGGGCTTATCCGTCCTCTTCGCCGTAATCGGATCAATTATAGTTTTGGTACGTGTATTCTTCTGAACAAAGCGTATCGCATCTTCAAGCATTTCGGGGATAGTGCCCTCTATACGCTTGTTGTCAATAAACCTTTCACCGTCATCTCCCTTATCGCCTATCTGAGTTCCCTGCACACACACTGCAATTATACTCAGCTGCGGAAAGAATGCCTGCGGATAAAGTCCGAACAGCATTTCCGATGAAAGTGTAGGAATTTTATTGCGGCTGATGCTCATAAGCTCATATATCTTTTCATCATCAAGCCGTGCGAGGTTTGGTTTGCCAGATTTGAGTTTCAAAAGATAGTCAGCAAGTTTGACCTCGTCAAGTGATGACATATCTGCCCGTTCAACCGTTCGTATATCATCTCTGTACTTTTCACGGTAAGCCTCATAGCTGTAAACCTCATATTCGCTCATTGGTATATCGGCTTCTCCGACACGCACATACGAGCCTTTGAGCCTTCCCTTGCCTTTATAAAAGCAGGGGCGCTTGGTTATATCTATTGGAGGGATCTCTGCTGAAACAACATTCTTTCCGTCTATCTGTGCGGCGGTGAAAACAGCCCTTACAGGCGGCTCCATCTGCTCGCATTGTTCAGACACCTGCTTTTGTATAAGCTGTACATCGTCAACACCTACGACCTCAAAGCCTTCTTTTTCATCGATCCCAAAAACAATTATGCCGCCGTCATCCTGATTGGAAAAGCTGGACAGTGTATCATACAATCTGCTGCTTGCGGCAGTTTTGCTGCGCTTGACTTCTATCGTCTGAAACTCTGCTTTGACATTTACTATTTTCTCAACAAGTTCCTTCAATCCTGCTTCATTCATTGAAATCACCTCTTATGATTTTAAGTTTAGCACAAGAAGCTTAAAATGTCAAGTGAGAATTTTAAGTTTCATGGCAGAGATTTTAAGTTTTAAGGTCGAAATTTTAAGTTTCAAGCGTATATTTTAAGTTTTAGAGTCGAAATTTTAAGTTTTCAAAGTATAATTTAAGGTTTCGAGGGTACATTTTAAGTTTTAAACCTCGAACACGGCAATGTCCTCAAACAGAATACTGACCTTGTCGATCTTCTTATTGGTATGATAGTGTCCGCAGTACCACTTCTTGTATTCTACGTTCTCCTCGATCTTGTCAAGCCACTGCTCCGTGGATTTATCAACTTTAGATTGGTCGATGCAGGACAGGAACACCTCTGTCGGTTCGTACTTCAGCGGCGTGGTATGGCTGAGGATAATAAGAATGTCGTCCTCTGTTGTTTCAAACCTGCGGCAGAACTCATGAACCCGCCTGAAATCACCGTGCGTGTCACCTGTAATGTAGATCATAGTGTTCTCTCCTGTTATTATATTTGTGTTAGTATATCTTTTTGTACGGATATTGTCAAGCTGAAAACAACGCAGATAAACAAATAACTAACACTCTGCATGAAGAGCTTGTCGGTGTTTGCTCAGTTGTTGCAAAATACGCAACAACTCAAAACTAAGATGACGAGAGGTAACAAGAGATAATCCTATTAAGCAAAAAACAAATGATATTAGCGTTTGGAGATTTTTTTAATCTTCTTATACCCATCTGTACCATCAATTTCCAACAAAGAGTACTTCTTGATATACTTTTCCAAGCTTAACGTAATCTGCTTTGGAGTATATGACGTATAATAGTTTTCGTTAATAAGATTAAGAATTAGCTGTTTACTATCTTTTAAACTTTTAGGAGTGGAAGCAAATCCCCTTTCAACTATTCCTTTTTGGTTTTCAGTTTTGCTATCTTTTTCTAGTGCTTATTTTCATCGTTCTTCTTTCTCATAATACGTTTTTTAGTTTCTTCAATTTCTTTAATCATATCTACATCTTGAGTTTTCGCCATATCACACCAATGCAAAGCTAAATCATAATTACCTTTTTTCTTTTCTTCTTTTGCAAAACCAATACATGTACTTACATCTCCAAGTTCGGCTGCTTTTACAAGTAATTTTTGAGCTTTTTCTTGGTCGGCATTTGTACTGAATCCACAGGAATAAAAATCACTAAGCATCTTTACAGCTTTTGGGTAGTTTTGTTTTGCTGATAATTCTATCCATTTAAAGCATTCTATTTTTGATTGTTCTTCGTTGCCATAGAAACCTTCGCGATATAATATCATACCATATTCATACTGTGCAGCAGCAAATCCTTTTTCGGCAGAACGCTTTAACCAGAATTGAGCTTTAATATTGTCATTTCCGGCTATCCCCCCACGATAATAGAACATACCTAAATAATAACTTGCCTCAATATTTAGTCCATTAGCTGCTTTGTAAAACCAATAGAAAGCTTTTCCTTCATCTCTTTTGACTCGATGACCATAATAATAAGCTTTTGCAAGTTTAACTTGAAAGTCTACCTGTCCCTGTTCAGCCAGGTGAGTTATTTCACTCAAATCTTCTGTAACGCCTATTTCGGAGTTGTGAATCGAATCCATCGCTAACCAGTGTTCTGAACGAAGCGTAGATTCAATGTCTTTAGCAATAAAATAGATTTGTTTCCATTCATCACATGAAGTTTGATGTTTCATATTTAACACAGCAAAGTTGGCAATACAGTTGGCATAAAAGAGCTGATCATAATACCAATTTAATGCTTCAGAGTCAGGTATTGGTTGCCGAGTATGAGCTAAGGTGTTTCTGGCATCCTTAATGCTTTCCGCATGGTCTTTGAGCAAATAATCATTTTTATCTTTTGATTCGTCATCTTTTTTAGAATAGATTCCATCTTTCTCAAGATAATACTTAATTATCGTATAGAGTGATGAAGTGTCAAGTGAATCAAGAGTGAAATTCTGTTCGCCCTTATCAAAATTCTTATGAATACTCATATAGTTATCTTTGTGTTTACCTTGAATTTCTTTATCAACAGTTTTCTTTAGTTCTTTTTTCCAAATTTCAGTTTTTCCTTGTTCTTTAATTCGAGTTAGGATAAAAAGCTGTAGGGCTTTTGCTGATAAATTAATGATTTCCGTATTATTTTTAGATAGAATATCTTTCCAAAATGCATCAAACATTTTTAACTACCTCCTTTTCCTTATACGCAGAAACTACATTTTGATGAAAATCTTTTATTCTTTGAACAAGCGAGTTTGGAGAGCAAATAATAGCCGTATCTGCATGAAACTTTCTGAAATATTGAAATGCTTGTTCTTCAGAACAATTAAAGTAGTAATAATGCTTCCCTTGATGCTCTTGTACACGGATATATTGAGGTCTCCCTAGATATATACGGTTATATAGTTCCGTTCCTTTGTCATTCAATTCCACACATATCTCAACATCCGAATTGATCGCATACTGTGGTGCTGTATGTATAGTTCGCTCACATAATTTCTCCAGTTCTTTAGTAATCGGCGGAATGTTTGAAGTTGTCTTTACTGTTTTTATTCTGCTTAATCTATACGAAATAACCTCTTGTCTGTTGGTTTTTGTATTTATTTCCGTACAGATCAAATAGTTGAACATTTCATCCTTACCAACAGCGATCTTGTACGGATTGACATTATGGAACTGTTTGCTATCCTTTTTCAAAGAAAAAGCGATTGGGCACTTTTCCTCGCACAAATCCTGAATGCGCTGATACTTTTCCTGGAATAGTATCCGCTCTCTTTCCCACATGGGTTTTCGGAAAAAGCTAAGTATCATTCTTCGCAAATAATTAGATAAGCTGTCTCGTCCGGCTAACTCTTCTTTTTCAATCCAACTAATGATACCTTCTGTGTCAGCTGTTGGTTTTAAAGATATCGCAACTGTCTTGGAGCTTTTATCATAATCCGAAAGTAGAAAATCATCTTTCAGTATCTCTTCAGCAATCTCTGACCGTTTGCTTTCCGACAGATTGCACTTGCTAAGAGTATTCACGATAGATTTCCTGACCTTTGAATTTTCGTCCCTATATATGTCATGATAGCCACACAGCAGCATCGACAGAAACCTGTTACGATTGACCGTCCGGTTGTCCCTTTTCAGTATCTCAAATCTCATAGCATCAGTTATGATTTGATCCTTGATTTCCACCGAAACATATATATTGATCTTTTCTCTATATCCCATAATGATCTCCTTCCTATCGCCGCCCCAAAAAGGGGCTGAATTATTCTTTGCTTAAATTATATCATCTCGTATTTACGTTGTCAACAGGGGCTGAAAATAATAACAAATCAGACATTTTCATCTCGAAAAAATCTTGTTATAATGTTAGTAGAAGAGATAACAACACAAGACTGAAAGGTTTGACAAGGAGGCTTATTATGGACAAGGTTATTGCAACGATCGCCGCAGAGGGAATACCGGCTTGCGTGTTAAAAATAGCTCTTAATGCCACCAAACTGCATGGTGGGGCTCGATTAACAAGAGCACTCTCATCAATTGGACCCGGAGGCATGATTGGCGGATTGCTTTCTCTGGGTGTGATCCAAGCCACTGCTTATTGCTTAACGAAAGAAGCAATTGAACGGATCTATATGAATGCAATCCGCCAAATGTATGAAGATGGGATATCACATGAAGAGATAATGTCAACTATTGACGAATACAGAATATCCCCGGAATTGAGGGATCGCTTAAAAAGTGAAGCGGTTTACTGTTCTACATCATACTAACGATCACAAGGAGGAAATACATATGAAACATACATGCTTGGTATGCGGCGGAGATATGAAGCACATCAAAGATAGAGACTGGGTCTGCACCGAGTGTGGTGCGGATGCCTGGATGGGTGATTACGGTTGCCTATGCTTTGATGCCGATTTGTTTGATGATGAAGACGACGAGATATATTACGATGATATCCCTGTAGGCTGTGCAGCATGCGGCGGAGACTACCCAAATTGCAAGACAAGCTGCCCTATGTTTGATGACTAGTACATAACCATACGTTTTAGTACTCAACTTTAAAAATAGAGCTGCCCACAGTTGACAGCTCTATTTTCTCCACTGGAATCCATTTTTATATTGCCGTATTTTTGTGTGTTATACTGAAATCACAAAAGGAAACCGAGGTAACACACGATTATGCTGCTGACTGCCAAAACACACGAAACTACAAAATGATAGGAGGGAAATAATATGCAGATGTGTCCGGATTGCGACAGAGTATACGACGAATCGGAGTACAGCAGATGCCCATACTGTTCCGGTGAGTTGTCAATGGAAACAGGCGAAACGAAGGTAAAAAACTGCCCTAATTGCGGAGGTATTATGTATTGGGATGATGAATGGCTTTGTTCAAATTGCGACCACACCATCGACACCGACGAGGATGATTATGACTTCATTGCAGTTGATTGAGAATAGTGCTAAATAAGATCAAAACAAGGAGAGGATAAACATGAATATAACAAACGAAGAAAAGAACCTGCTGGCAAAACTCGCAAGCGGTGAACTTGACGGACAGGTGGGCGAAGAAAGCCTCGACACAGATCGCAAGGATATATACTGCGGTATGTTCATCAAGAACGGCGAGCCTGTTGCATACCTTCAGACGGAAGCACCGAGGTTTATTGGCGGCAAGGAAAACGAGAAGATACCCGGAAAGCGTTCCGAGAAACTCTACAACACCGACGAGTATAAGCTGGAGTTCCTGCGTGAATATGGCTGGCTTATGGATGATGAAGATGCACGCAAATACAGTATGAAGTTCAGATCCGAAAAAAGATCATAAGGAACAGGATATCAGGTGATAAAATGGACAGGCTTATT
Source organism: uncultured Ruminococcus sp. (assembly GCA_902787825.1). Lineage (GTDB taxonomy): Bacteria > Bacillota > Clostridia > Oscillospirales > Ruminococcaceae > Hominimerdicola. The sequence continues at coordinate 59,811 of CADAHS010000003.1, forward strand.
CCTACGGCTATCGGAACAACAGTTATGGTCTGCATATTGAAATACATCACAATTTCAATAAGTCCCGAGGGAGAATACCAATTGAACAGGGCTCTTTCAATGCTCGGCGTGGACGGTATGATCGTGCTTTTCGTGATCCTGTTCATCGTGTATGCTCTCACAAGAGACATCGTCGAGAGGTGCTATATCCACAGAGTACATAGGCTGCTTGACGAAGGAGTTTCACCCGAGCTGGTGATCAGCGCCATTGAATCGCAGCACATATCACTTTTGATGAAAGCGATCCTGCTTGATGAGATCGAGAAGTATGCAGGCTATAAGGTGTGGTAGGTCGGAGATGCAAGCGGCTTCATCCCATGGTGCAATCTGAAAACAATTGTATAGAATTATACAAGCAGTGCTTACAAAACAGTGAGCACTGCTTTTTTTGTTGTGCATAAATTCATAACCGATGGCACTTGTACAACTCGATATGAGTGACTCAACAAATAAAAAAGGGTTGACGCTTGAACAAATACAATATATAATTGAGGAAGGATGATGCGTGAGCAAATCCAATATCGTCATTTTCTTGATTTCATAGCTCTGTGCTTATTATTATACCCGAGGTGAATTATAATGGATTCGAATTATAAAACCATACTGGACAAACAGATAAAAGAATTTTTAAAAGCAATAAAATATAAAGTAAGTATTGATCGTAAAACTATACACCCATTCACACCAGATTATCCAATATTCATGCCAGAAGAAAGTTTTAACGATAGTGAGAAAGCATATTATCAAGGAGTATTATCTTGGTATATCAGAGATTTTTTAATTACAGGAATTCTAACCAGATGGCTTAAAACATCAGGACGAAAGTGCTATGTATTAAAGGCATCAGATCGAAAATGCTATGTATTCAGAAGAGGCAAATACAGAAAAGCCCCGTTCATGTATTCAAACACAGCCTTCGGACGTGATTATCCCTTCGCTTTTATTGTTGAAAACAAGAACGGTAGAATCGGATATCGCTATTCAACTATAGAAGATTATTCACATCTGCCCAGTTTCAATATACCGATAGAGCCTTACTCTGATTTGAAAATACTATCTCTGTTTAGTAAATACCGAATCAATAAAATTACTACAATTGAATGGGAAAACACAACATCACTAACTAGCAGACATAAGTGTAATATCAGGAATGATGAACTCTCAAAGCACATAGATTATATCACAATATGTGGATTCATAACCGAGTATTTCTCAGATGAATTATGTCAGTACTATATAAACAGCATTAGGAAGGCCGTTGAAGAAGCCTATAAAGAAATCGGATACCAAACAGTCTCTAACCTATCACCTAAACATTTATCTGATTTCAGAGAACAAATAATAAAAGATTTGGAAGAGTTTAATTTAAAAAACACTCATTATTCTAAGTTTAGCGGAGATGGAAACTTGGAACATATTAAGCTCGACCTGTTACAGCAAAATGACTATGACATAATTTCAAATATATGCTTTAATAACAAGATCGTGTATTCTTTGACAGGGCAACATGATTTTGCTAAATGTTTTATTACATCCGAACACTTATATCATATTTTTAAAACTGATAGCCAGTGTTATTATGATTATTCAGCTATTGTTAGTGGATATCTTAAATCTGTTGAGTTGTTACTTAAAGAGGCACTGGATGCTACTTTTTCGCATCCAAACCATGAAAGGCTTTGGATGAAAGGAAAAAAGGATCATCTCAGCGATGATGACATATACCTCAATGATGATGATCCAAAAAAATTATGGCGCTATGATCTTAAAAGCCAATCAAAAGAGAAAAACAAGTCAAGCAAGGAGAATAACAAACAGTACAGTTCAATCCAGCTTAAATTAGTTGAAATTAACAAGGGCCATTTTTCAGAAGAGATGGGTCCGTTAATATGGTTCCTTGATGAAGATGAAAATACATATGGGTGGAATATATCAGATGCGAGCAAACGCATTTTGATAAAATGTCTCAAAAACTATAATCAAGGATGTCGTAATGCATACTTTCATAAAAAAATAATAAGTGATTTTAATATTGTAGAAGCAATAAGAACTAACACCATTTTATGTTTGCTATATCTTCTTGGCGGCTATAAAATTTATGACACTCCACCTGTCGAGGCTACTAACCATACAGCCGTTGATCAAGAATATAACCGCTTCTACAAGGCTGTAAAAAAGATACCAAGTTCAGTTGATCGTTTCGTTATTAAGCCATATAACCAAGACGAAATAATGGCAATACGCTTTTATGATCAAAATAAAACCGAGTATGACGATATCGGAAATATAATTACATGGATAGAGTTTGCCATAGTTGATTCACTCTCTATAGTGGACTACAGACAATTCTTAACTCAGATCCAGCCTGGTCAAAAACTAACTATTTCAAAAGATAACATACCGGAAAAGATGTGGCGTATCTTTGACAATGGTCAAGAGATCAAACGTGTCGAGATTAATTGGAAAGCTTAATATTTGACTTTAGCGCATCCGAAAGAGCCTTTCCCAAACTCCACCCTTATGTTCCCGTCAAAATGACGGACAGCTCAAATGGCGCAGATACGGTGATTGGCGCAACGCTTATATGCTTGTTTCATCATCAAATCTCTGATTTTAATGACAGATGTCAAAATCCTGTTGACATCAGCTGTCACACCCGCTATACTTGTACACCGATACAACTTAAATACAGATACAACAGGAATCTTAACAAAACGAGCAAGCGGAGCAGCAGGTAGGTATCGCCAGGCTGGCTACCAAGCGGGGGCGGCATCCGAAAGGGTGTTGATTCACAAAGCAACGCATAGGTGTTTTATCTGTCAACGTGTGAAGTATGTACTGACAAATAACACCGCTGCATTTATGTGACAAAGCAGCTTGCCGTCAAATCGAGTATACGGAGACCGGTCAATATGACTGAGTACTACTGTGACCGCAAAATGTTTTACTTCATCTGCACAAAAGTGTGTACGGTCAGACCAAGGGATAATTACGTCCCGATGACAGTAAAACATATACTCCGCTGCTTGAAAGAATTGAATATTGATCACAGATCCTTCTTCCGAAGTTTTCGGAGGAAGGATTTTTTGTTGTCCAAAATTAAAAGGAGTGAGTCCGATGTAAAATACGTTATTGCAAAAAGAAAAAACTGAAACAAAGCAAGGGGGAATGTCTATTGGAAAACAAAGTTGAGATCGTAAGCAGTGAAACGCTGATGATGACCGAGTATCCCGCATCACAGTTCTGTGTGGACACGCTTATCGGAACGGGCTGCTACATCGTGGCAGGCGTACCCAAGATAGGCAAAAGCAAGATCCACTGTCATGTCGGCAACGACCACTTCAACACAGCATACCTCAAACCGATAAAAATGACTGTTCAGAGAGCTAACCAGTGTGCATCAAAATAATGACATTCCCGTGTGCAGGTGCTATAATAAAGGTGCGGCACAACTTAATACGGGTTTATATGATAAGTATACGCTTTTACTATTGGTAAAAGTGCATGCTCTTTTTTCGTATGCCTTGCCGTTTCACCGCTCTGACATACTGTTTCACACACTTCCTATTTTTCTACCATCTTTTATTCACAATATGGTTATAACATTTAACTTAGCAAGGCTCATGCCTTTAATATCATGGGGGAGAGAAAATACAATGCAAAGACTATTATCATTCACGCTCGTTATCGTGATGCTGATCGGACTTACGGCTTGCGGCGACAAAAATGCGAGTGACACAGACAAGAAAGAACAGGCGCAGGCATCGGTGCTTGTCAGCAAGATGACCGAGACAGAGAAAAAGCGAACATCTATTCACGAGCTGACGCTGCTCGATAAGCCGAAAGAGGAACAGGACACTGTACAGCACAAGGTGGGTATACAGATGCACACCGTCACAAAACAAGAGCATATTGACAACCTGAAGCACGCACTCGAAGACAAGCTGATAACTCAGGAGGAATATGACAAACAATCCAAGGATTTCACGGAATACTCCTATCCGATGAAAACATATATCGACGGACACGCAGTTGACGTTGAAGCGTTTATCATTCAGAATTTTGCACAGCAGGACGGACCGCTCGAATTCAAGGCTCCTGACGCATCCGGAACTGATAAAACAGTGCAGATCAGCGTTAAGAATTTTGATGAGTATCTTAAGTGGCTCTACCGTTACCGTCTGGCAGCAGGCGACAGCGACGAGCAGGCAAAATCGGCGGTCAAGCAGGCAGAGCTTGTAAAGGATGCGCTTGCAAACAAGACCTATGAGACTGTGCCCGAGAAAGAAGATCAGGTGACATACGGCGGATACGATCCTTTTTCAGATATGCGCAGCAAGTGGGAATTTGACAGCGACAGGGCAAATGAAATAAAAGACCGCATAAAAGAGATAAGCATTTACGATGAACAGCTCGACACCGAATTCCTTGCTCATGTTGTACTGCCAAAAGACTATGACAAGGACAAGGTCTACCCTGTCTATTTCCTCACCGATGCCGTGTGGCGTTTCGGCGATGCTCTGGAGCTCTCAAAGAAAGCTGATGAGGGCAAATGCGGTGATGTGATATTTGTGACACTGGGATTCGGTTATCACCTTGACGGCAGCAACAATAGTGTGCGTGGACAGTATCTGCTGGACGAGCGTGCAAAGCTGCTTGATTTCATCACCGACGACCTTATGCCGTACATCTCCGAGAACTTTAAGATAGACTGCAAAAAGTCTACTCTCTACGGTCATTCAAACGGCGGCGTTTTCGCTCACTATGCGCTGTTCAATTCGGATAAATACGAGAACCAGCCATTTGGTGCGTACATCATCGGCAGCCCGGCTTTCTGGGGCTCGTATGATGCAGGCATCGACAAGCAGACCTGCGACAGCGATTACGGCTACTGGGACAGAAAGCAGACGCTTGACAAAGACGTTTTCCTGTGTGCAGGCAGCCAGGAAGACCCTGACTACACCGACCTTTACAACGGCAACCCGACCACGCTGCAAGGACTTGCAGCACTGAAAGAAAGACTTGATAAGCACAACAAACAGTGCAAGTACAAGCTGTACGAATCGCACCATTACCAGTATATTCCCGAAATGCTCGATGAATGGCTGACCGAGCACTATGCAAAATAGGATAGACCGCACCTGCGCTGTATGCTATATACGAGCACGGGTGCGGTCTCGCTGTAGATCTATGTATTTTATGTGTCATTTTTCAAGACAGATCGGATCGCCGCACACCTCTCAAACAGCGCAGGGATAGCCTTTGCGGAGCCGTAAGCGTCAATAAGCGTCAAAATAAGCGGCAAACCCGATTTCCGGGCAAAAAAAGCACGCATCTGCGGTGCTTTTTCGCCAGTTCCTGCGGCGATTCTGTCATAAGGGGCTATGTCGTAATATGGTGTAATATCGAGCAGTATCGTGCCGAAATAAAGACCAAACAAAAACCAAGGTTTCAAGTCATGGAGTATTATTTCAAATCATTACATTATCGCACTATGTACTTCAATAATTCCTACTACAGATACTTCAGGTTCTTTCTTCAAGGTAAATGCGTTCCCATTCAGCAGCTCGTCTATAAGGTAATTCAAACTGTTTCTCTGCTTGCTTATGACTTATTGTTCATATAGTTTGCAATGAACTGTCCCTCTGCGTTTTGCGAGTTGTTCGGGTCATTCAACGCACTTGCGAAAAACCATGCTATCTGCTTTTCATATCATAGCTTACAGCACGGTTTGCAAGTCACCGTGCTGCTTGCTGCGCACATATGCTGTTAAATTTTTGTTCGTATAGTTGTACCATAAAACATCAATTTATCAACAATGTTCCACAAAGCTCCGAACTATATCGGAACCTGTTGTCTGTATCACGATACAGGTTTTATTCAACAACTGTCTGTTCACACTCGGAGATAGCAAATATCGAAAGGAACAGTGAGCTGAGGTCATCTGATGCTGTCCAGAAGCGGTAGTACATATTACCTGTGGGTATCTTTATCTTGTGCTTTGCTTCGTCGTCCTCATGAACGTATACGCTGCACGATTCGATCCTTGCAAGTGCCTTGCCGTCCTTTGTAACATCGTAAATGAAGTATGGGAATCTGCTGTGCATATTGGTGCTAAGGCGGATACCCTGACCGTGCAGGCGGTCCCATACCTTTTCGCCGTCAAACTTGAACGATGACTTTACCGAGAACATCTCATCGTTGAACGTGGATGTCGTAACGTGACCGACTTCATGCTGCTCGCTCTGACCTGTTCTGTGATCAGTGAATTCGTATATTCTTGCACCTACCAAAGAGTTTTTGAGCATCTTGCCTTCATACAGCGTGTTTCTGTCAGCGTCCTCAACGATGTAACCGGGCTTTAAGCTGTGACCGTCAAAGCGGAAGTAATACTCGTTCACACCTGCAGCTGTCTTTAGACCGTCAAGCTGTGCCTGAGTCTGCGCATCTGCAGCAGGAGCAGTCCTGTCAAGCTCTTTGCTCTTTTTGAAAGCTCTTACCATCAGGGCGATACCGCCGGTAAATGCAAGAACTCCCACACCTGCAAATGCAATAGGTATCAGCTTGTTCATCTTGCTGTCTGCCGTCTTTGCAGGGTCAGCAGGGTCATAGAAGACCTTGACAGAGTCGCCTGCTGCGTAGTTTCCACTGATGTTTGTGAACTCGCCCTCATACTCCTTGCCGTCAACGGTGTATGTGAACTTTACATCAAAGCCCTTTTCGCCTTCCTCACCTGCTGCGGACTGTACTGCAGAGGTTATCTTACCTGTGGTCTGAGAGTACTTATCAGTGTTGAATCCGAAAAGTATCACGCTTACTACAATAAGTATCAGTCCGAGCGGTACCAGCATTCTTGCCGGACCTGTATTTCTCATAAATCTTGCAAATCTGTTCTCGATAGTCATAGTTTTTTCTCCTTTTCTATTTGTGTTTTGTTTTTCTGTATCTATATAATAACACACCACCACTTACAAACTACTTACAAAAAAGACTATCACCCGCACCTTTTTATCGGTACGGGTGATGTCTTTATTAAAACAAACACAAAATATTTGGAGAAAGCTTTTATTATTCGGTTCAGCCGATTGCATTGAGCCTTGTCTGTGTTGAATGATACGATGTTTCCGCTTTGTGATGCCCATTGATCGAAGAACTGCTTGTTTCTCGGTGCGCTTTTTGATCACAGGATGAATCCGCCGCCGTGGAGCGCTCTTTCGATCAGCCAGTTGAAATTTATTGTGTTGTTTGTTGTTTTTGCAGTCGTTATCAGTATGTTGTGCTGTTCACCGTAGTTCCAGCTGTCTATTATACCGCATCCGTGGCAGCCTGTATGCCAGTAGGTCACTTCTTTTTCCACAGGGTTTATCTCGTCGATGTTGATGCCCTTGAACATTGCGTGCCATGTTGCTGTTCCGCCGAATGCCTTTCCGAAGCTGCCTGCTGTGACCAGATCGTGGTAAGCTCCGCTTGTTAATGCATAGGTGTTGCCGGGCAGGACGTCGGTGTTGAATCCGTTGTTTTTCAGGTACTGACGGATCGTTATTCCCTTGCCGTTGACGAAGGCTGCGATAGCCTTGATCTGAGTGTCGCTGAATGCAGCTCTGGGAGATATCTGCGCCTTGAAATCCTCAACAGCCTTCTTGATCGGGTATTCTCTTCCACCGCCCTCATTGTTGCTGTGATAGGGCAGTGAGTCTGTGCCGATTGTGCCAAGACGAGTGTCCATTTCCTGATCTGCAGTTCCCTTGTTGATGAAGAGGTTTCTCTTGGTGTTCTTGAAGCTGCGGTATCTGCCGATAACGGAAGTCTCGTCGTATGTTACGTTGTATCTTACAGCGTATATAGGTACTTCAATGTAAGGAGAAGCGGGATCCTCGGGGTCTTCTTCGTAGAGAGTATAGTTCTTGATGTACTTTTCAGCAGCTATCGTTGAATCTCCGAAAACTGCATTTTTGAGTTCGTTGACTTTCTTGTTGATAAGCGCCTGCTCATTTGTTGTTCTTGCAAGATATTTTGGGTCAATCCTGCTTTTCTGCTCTGCGGTCATGCTGCAGACCTTTGACTGTGCGCTGAGGCACTGCAAAAGTGCGTAATATCCGGCGATGTAGTCTGTCATGATAAGTTCTGCCGCTGCATTTGCCTTGTCAAGAGCTTCGCCGCTGAACATGGAGGTCTTTGCGTAGTGCTCGTAAAGCAGCCGGAAGATGTCTCCCTTTTTGGTAAGGCTGGCTCTTTTGAGTCCCTGTGTCAGATTTGAGAATGTAACGAATACATTGTTTGATTCAGCCCAGCAGCTGCTGTTGTTTACCAGCGCAGCGATCTGTGCGTATTTGTTTTCCTCCGAGATCTTCAGCTTTCTGATGACTTCGATCTGGCTGATGATCTCCTGTATCTGAGAATTGAATGTCTTGAAATGGAACGAGTCAAAGCTCTGTATCGCTGTGATGTTTTCGATCGAATCTCTCAGACTGTCGTTGAGATCGTCTAGCTTTTTGAACATATCGTCGATCCTTGCGTTGATGTCGTCGAGCGAAAGCTCTTTGCCCTTGCCGAGCAGGTCGTTTGCGATAGGCTTGAGGAACGGTACAAGGAACTTTCCGCCCGGTACTAACTCCTCTATGCCTTTAAACAGTGTGTCAACGCCGAGGTCGATGACCTGATCTACGGTCACGGTGTTTGATGCGCTTGCTGACGGCAGTTCGTCTGCCGATGCTGCGAACGATGCCGCTGTTGTCATTACCATTGCTGCTGCCAGCAGGGAAGCAATTGTTCTTTTGATCTTATTAGTATTATTCATAGTGTTCTCTCCTTTCAATTTTTGATCTAATATGTTGTTTTCGGGTGTTCCCCTTTGCTTTGATTTAAGTATATCACACTGCCTCTTACAAACTACTTACAGATCCTCATGGTTTTCAAAAAATTATTGACTATCTGTTTTACGGGGTTTTCCCCTTGCTGTGACTTTAGTATATCACACTGCCTCTTACAAACTGCTTACAAAAAGACGATCACCCGCACCTTTTTATCGGTACGGGTAATGCCTTTATTAAAACAAACACAAAGAATTTGGAGAAAGCTGTTATTTAGCAGTTCAGCAGATGACCGGGTTTGTCAGCCAGTCCCATGAAGTATTGTCGGTGCTGAACGACACGATGTTCCCGCTTTCAATGAAGTTCCAGTACTCATTCGCCCATTGACTGAAACATGCGTGGTGGTATGTGACCTCTCTTTCATATATCAGCATAGAGTCGATGTTTATACCCTTATAGGAGGCGTGAGCGGCAGCGTATCCGCCTATGCCTGTAAGGACGTGTCCGATCTCCAGATCGCTATAAGCCCTACCGGTGATAAGGATAGAGTTTACGGGCAGATCGTCAACATTGAAGCCTTTATTCTTTAGGTACCGGCGGACAGTGAGTCCCTGAAGGAACGCCGCTACAGGAGCGGGAGTTTTTTGTTGACGCCCCTTTACCTCTTTGCTAAGATCATTGCTATTTCAAAAAAATAAAAAAACTGTTCTGCGCTTTGCACAACAAAAAAAGCGCTCTGCTTTGTGTATGTTGTACAGCTTTGGACGCTCGGCGCAAAAAAGGAAACGTCCGTATCTGCTACGAACGTTTTGTTGTCTTTGTTATGGTTTTATTTTTATGTCAGATGATCGAGTTGAGCCATGCAGCAAATCCGACACAAGCGATGCAAGCTCCTATAAATGTAAACATATACTTTTCTCCTTTCGTTTTTGATTTGCCGATGTTTATTTAAACCGTTGTATTCAGAATATCTCGGGTGATTTTCTGATGAGTTCTGCCAGAAGCCAAGCCCAGAATGCTGTCATTGTTATCTCTCCTTTCGTTTCAGTTTGTTGTGTTTATTATCCGAAGATGGTCGAGATGATACCTCCAACGATCATTGTGGTTGTAGCTACTCCGAGTGTTACCAGACAAAATGTGATCATATTCTTTCCTCCTGTTTTATACTATTTATTGTTGTTGTCTGTTCTTATGAGAATATCTTGATTATCCACGGAAGATTGATGATAACTTCACCAACTACGAAGAATCCTATACAAAGTCCTGCAAACATATTTTTTCTCCTTTCATTTAAGTTTTTTATTGTGGGTGTTATTTTGTTATCCGAAGATCGTCGAGAGGATACCTCCCAAGATCATTGATGTTGTGGTTACACCGAGCATTACATAACAAAATGTGATGATCATAGTTTTTCCTCCTTTCTGTATAGTCTTTGTTTATCGTCTGTTATTAAAGTACGAAAACTAAAACTTCGCTTACCAGAAAAGCTCCGCCTGCTATGCAGATCCATGTAATCATTGTTCTTTTCTCCTTTCAGATCAATACTGTTTTATGCGAACTTCCGTCAGCCTGTCACGGACTGATCAGATAAAGAAGCACTTCAAATGCTGCGATGCCACCTAATATGCAAAAGCCTGTAATCATTGTTTTTCCTCCTTTCAATTAAGTTTAGTTAATGTTGTCATCAGCATTACTGCTGCGCCTATTGCTGCTTTTTTCTTAGTTGTGTTTTTATCGTGAACTCTCCTTTTGTTTCCGGTTCGTTTTCCTTTCTGTGATTTTATTATATCACAGTGCCTCTTACAAACTACTTACAGATCTTTGTGTTTTTCAAAAAAATTTTTGAGCTGTATTTTCGCCTGTATTTCCGGGGTTTTCCCTTGCTGTGATCTTAGTATATCACAGCAGCTCTTACAAACTGCTTACAGATTTTCGGGCTTTTTTGTTTTTTTGAAAGTTTTTTCAGTCGATCGGATTTCCGAACTCGTCTACCTCAAAGCCGTTCTCATCGACCTCGTGTACACCTACCATACCAAGCAATATACCTTTCAGTATTGCCTTGATACCTCTGTGCTGCTTCTTGAATTTTCTTGTTGTTACTTTCATAGTGATTACTCCTTTTCATTTTGATTTGTTTTTGTTGTTTTCGGGTGTTTCCCTTTGCTGTGATTTAAGTATATCACACTGCCTCTTACAAACTACTTACAGATTTTCATGTTTTTCAAAAAAATTTTTGGCCGTCTGTTTTTGCCTGTTTTATAGGGTTTTCCCTTTGCTGTGATTTTAGTATATCACACAGTCTCTTACAAACTACTTACAGATCTCAATGAAAAAAATAATTATTTGAAAAATAAAAAAGCACCCGCATTTTTCACAATGCGAGTGCAAAAAAACTTGTTCAATACAGATCCTCATCAAACAGAAAATCTGCCCAGTAGTACTGGCTCATATATTCATTCTGATAGGAGTTCACAGCGCCGGCATCAAGCTCTTTGAAGCGGTAGTAGTCGCAATCCAGCACCTTGGGATCAACCGCAAGTGCGTTGAAGCCCTTGACCACTGCGGCTTCAGCTCCGACAGCTTTAAGGCTTTTCATAAGCGCATAAGTGAGCTGCTGCATATAGTTCTGCTGTTTCTTGTCATACGGCTCGTCCTCAAACAGTGCCGCTGCTATCTCTTTAATAGTACACGAGCTGCCATTACGGTGAACGAGGTATGCAAATATCTCCTTAGCCTTGCTTCTCTCAAAGCGAACGTGCTCGCCGCTTGGCAGGAACACATCGAAGTTACCGAAGCACTGCACACGCAGCAGCACATTGTTTTTCGGAACGATCGGAAAACGCAGGTCATCAAGCTCCGCCTTGACCTCCTCGGCAGTCACGGGCTTCATTATGTAGCCGCTTGCCTTCATATCCATAGCATCGCCCTTGTAGTCGGAAAAGCCTGTCACAAAGATGATATTCATTTTCGGGTTTATCTCCTTGAGCTTCTTTGCGACCTCAACGCCTGTCATGCCTCTCATGTGTATGTCGAGAAAAGCCACATCGCAGCCGTTGCGCTCAGCCTCGGCTATCAGCTCCGCCTGCTTTCTGAATGCCGTGATCTCAGCATCGGGCTTGGCGGTCTTTACCGCCTGCTCCAGCATTTTCAGAGCCAGCGGCTCGTCATCAAGACACAGTATTTTCATTTTCGTCCCTCCTGACCTTTGGTATCACAACTCTTACGGTAGTACCCTCACCGACCTTGCTGGTGATTATCATATCCGCATCGCACATCTCTTTAAGACGCTTTCTTGTGTTCTCCATTCCGATGTGCGAACGCCCATCGTCCTTCTTAGGTGCGTTCACATCAAAGCCTACTCCGTCGTCGGAAACAATAACCTCATAGGTATCGTCCGTTTCTCTTGTGGCTATTGTTACCGTTCCGCCGTCCTCAGCCATTCCCACACCGTGCTTGACGGCATTCTCGACTATCGGCTGTATGGACAGCTGCGGCACTTCAAAATCCGTCGCCTGTATATCATACTCGATATTAAGCAGATCATCAAATCTCAGCTTTTCGATATATAGATAGTTTTTCAGGTGGCTCAGCTCATGCTCAAACGGAACAGCTTTAGTCTGTTTCAGAGAGTCCATATTGCCGCGCAGATACTTGGAGAAAGCGATAGTTGCTTCCTTGGCGGTCTTGGGGTCAAGTTCACACATCATAGCGATAGAGGTCAGCGCATTGTAAAGGAAGTGCGGTCTTATCTGCGACACCATTATTTTGACCTCGGCCTCGTAAAGCTCCTTCTGCGCACGCTCCTTTTCGGCTGCGATACGGGCTGTCTCCTTGGTATAGTGGTCGATCTCAAGGGCGAGGTCAGAAATAACATCTGCAAGGTAGCCTATCTCGTTTTTTGCCTTTATCTCATACATCTTCTTGACTATCTGGTTGGTGTCCTTGTTATCTGTGTAGTCGATGAGTGCTTCTTGTATCTTGGCGGTAGGTCTTATTGCTTTTCGGTTAAGGAAGAACAGCAGCACCAGCAATACGACCGCAATACCCGAAATAAGAATGATAATTGCTTTTTTGACGCTGCTGTCTATGCTGTCTTTAAAATCGTCCCACTTGTAGGTTATGCCCACGACTGCCCTTGTCTCTCCGCCAATTATCACAGGCTTGTAGCCAATGTAGTAGTTGCCTTTGTTTGGGAAGTCGGTTGCCCTTTCAAAAACGATCTTATCCGAGCCCTGATCCAGCGCCTTTTTCAGAGCAGGGTGATCGGAAAGGTCAAACTCAAGATAGCTTCCCATCTTATCATCCTGCTCGTTTTTATTGAAGTCGATCAGTATAAGTCCACGATACTGCGGCAGCATATCCATAATGAACATACTGTCAAAGCTGCTGTTGCTTATGTTATTGTAAAGTATATTCTTTGTTCCGCTGAGGTACTGCTTTATATAGCTATATCGCATATCGTCGGGCATATTTTTAAACCAGCTGTATTCGTATTTGTTATCGGCATTCAGGTATTCCTTCTGTTTTTCCGATAATTCATCTGTCTCATCGCTCTTCAGGTCGATACGATATTCTTCCATATGCTGAAACATCCAATCCTTAGATTCCTGATCAAGGACTTCCCCCGAAACAAAAGGTATATAGCTCAGCGTATTAGTCATCGAATCTTCGATATGGTCATTTTGCGCTTCAAGATAACCCTTGAGTGTGCTGCTGTATACAGCCCAGATCACCGCCGCCGTCATAAATGCAAACAGCGGCAGAACTATCGCTATTATCTGTAACAGCAGCTTGTGTTTTTTTCTTTCCCTTTTCACCTTCTCACCCCGCGTTGAACTTATGATTTTTGTTTGCAGCTTTATGCCCCTTGTATTTAACGGGCTTTTCAAACTGGATATGCTCGTCAGCGTCATAAACACCCAGCACCTTTTGCAAAAAGCCTATCCAAAAGCGGTGAGTGTGCTGTTTTTCATCGCCCTGCCCGGCCCATTCCTTTGCAAATGCGGCAGCGGCTTTTTTCTATTCCTTTTCTGTCATAACTATACCTCCTACAGAGATATTTTTAAAAATTATACCATATCAGAGGCAGAATTTCAAGTATTAACAGAATCACAAAGAATTATGGAAATAAAGAATCAAATAATATGCAAGAATATTGTACGAATACTTTTCGGTTAACAGCTGCACATTTTGAATCAAAAAGGCTGTAAGTTTGCATAATTTTATATAGAAAAGATTGTGCAAAACAACTGGGCGGCAAGTTAAATCGCCGCCCAACCGCAGGCAAGACAAAAGCCTGCAAACATCGTGTTTACAGGCTTTTCAGCTTGGCGCCACCTGTTGGACTCGAACAAAAAACAGCTCGCAAACGACGTGTTTGCGAGCAGCTGTTATAGGGGAGCAGACAGATGACGGTCCGCCGTTGCACAAAGAAAACCGCCCTTGGATACTCTCCAAAGGCGGAATTGCGTGGTACACGCTGTGTACTATGCGGCAAACGGGACTTGAAGCGCTGCCGCTTGCCAAAATCCACGCATCTGCGGTGTTTCTGTGCCCGCTCCTGCGGCGATTCTGTCACAAGGGGCTATACCGTAACATCGTGCAGTATTGCGTAGTTTTATGCTAAAATAAAGACCAAACAAAGACCAAAGTATTGAGTCGCTGATTCTTGGTGAGAAATATAATGATATTAACAAACCTTCATTAACAGTGATAATTCATTTTGCTTAATTTTTCTATTGTTTATTGAACTCATTCAAATATTCATTCCACGCTTTTGTATCTTTACTAAAATCCGAGTAGATGTAAAACAGAACAGCCTCAATATATTTCTTTTTCCCTTTTAGGAATGGCTTCTTAGGCATATTTCTGTAAAACTCGTTTATGTTGCATATGTTGTCATCATGCTTGTAATCATAGCTCCAAAGAAGCTTTGATTCACTTGGCTCTTCACCTATGAATTCATCATAATACTTGCTTTTCACTTTATATTTGGCGGGCCAGATGTTTGGGGTGTTTGAATAATCAAATGCATAATCATATAAGCACTTGTAAATGTTTATTCCGTACTCATCATAGGTCTGCTTGATCCATAAATCGAGCTCATCAGTCATATGAACATATTTATACCAAGGAGGAAAAACTGCTTTTGATTTTTGATGACCTTTCAAAAACAGGCTTATCATTTCCTGCGTTCCGCTCATATAATCATATTTCTCTACAATGCTGTAATAGATCTTGTATGCTAATTCATTAAATTCTTTATCTGTTGTGAATAAGAAAAAGTAAGGATCATCCAGCTTATTCAAGATTATCCGGTCCATCCATTTACCATGCTCTATGTTGATAAAGACAAGCCAGTCAATGACCTCAGGAAAATGGTCACGTAAAGCCCTTCTGTATTTTTCAACCTTTTTCGCTTTAAGGGTAGTGAGCGGCTCCTGTTCTGCAGTATCAATGTATTGATTGAAATATTCAAACACATAGTTTACAGAGGCTTTTGTATTTTCTGATCTCTGCTTCTTATCAAGCTCATTCATTCCATCTTCTTTTTTGCGTTTTGCAATGTATTCTTCAAGTTTAAGCAAAGTGATCACCCTCTTTATATGATGCTACCAGTATATCACCTTCCACCGTAAAATGCAAATATATGCGTTCTCAATAGTTGCATTATCCGCAAAAATATGCTACAATACACTTGACCTAATATAAAGACCAAAATCAAGCGAGGTGTTACATATATGAGCGAAGAAAGGGTTGAAAACACACAAGGTGAAGTGATAATTTATCAGACTGATGAGGGCGATACTAAAATAGATGTTCGGTTTGTTGATGAAACCGTTTGGCTGACACAGGCTCAGTTAGTTGAGCTGTTCCAAAGCAGCAAAGCAAATATAAGCGAACACATCAAAAACATTTATGACGAGGGCGAACTTGATGAGGAATCAACTGTTCGGAAATTCCGAACAGTTCAAATCGAGGGCGACCGTTCCGTAACAAGGAACATTGTACATTACAATCTTGATATGATCATATCTCTTTGATATCTTGTAAAATCCAAGATCGCAACCAATTTTCGTAAATGGGCGACCGAGCGCTTGAAAGAATACATGATAAAAGGCTTTACTATGGACGACGAGCGTCTGAAGAATCTTGGCGGCGGCAACTACTGGAAAGAGCTTTTAGATCGGATCAGGCAAGGTAAGCCATTCACAGGCAATAGAAAAAGCAAAACAGGAGTATAAAAAATTCACCGTTCAGAATCTTTCTCCTGTTGAAGAAGCATACTTGCAAACGATCAAAGAAATAGAGAACAAAGCAAAGAAAAACAATAAGAAGAAAAAGAACTGATATAATAATCACCAAAAAGCATCGTCACGGAATTATCTGCGGCGATGCTTTTAACATTATTTCTGCTTCCTTCTCCACAGCACTACTGCTGTACAACAACCGACAACAGATTTCGCACAAGACACAATTGCGAATCTTACAGCTGAAAAGCCTCCATACATTCTATTGAGCACAGAAGCACAGATCAGCACATTCCCACTATCATTAAGAACAAACAGCGGCGTCACGCAGACGAGAAACGACAGCACGAAAGAGAACGTAACATTTTTGCAGGCAACGCTTATCGTACAAGCGGCGAGAGCGTAAAACACAAACGCAAGTGCTTTAAGCAATGCATCTGTAACGAAATAACCAAGCAAAGTCTTTTCACCGAGTGAATCTGTCAGCAACAGGTTGCCTGCTGGCTTGTCCGAAAAGTCAAGACCGTGTTTGTAGGCAAACACGCCGAGCCGAGCTGCACTCATCAGCAGCGACAGCACAAAGACCGCAAGCGTTACTGCGATAAGCTTTGCAAATGCAGTCTGCGTCCGACCTCGTTTTGAGGTGAGTATCTGCGCAAAGCTGCCGCTTGAAAACTCGCTGTCAAACGCAGGCACGACGATACACAAAAGTGCGATGAGCATTATGTAGTCATAGCTGTTATCGGCAAACAGATCAGCCCAGTCGGTGTCGCAGAAAACTTGCTTGTCATAGCCGCTGCACTCATTGAGTTTCGCATATTTTTCACACAGGAACATTACGGTTTTTTCTTCGGCTTTGGCGATGCCGTGACGAGAGGTGAAATCGGAATACTCCTCTAAATCTATCTCGCCGCTTTGGTACTTTTGCTGCATACTATCGTAATCAGCGATAAGCGTTTGTATCTCGGCAAGACGGGCATCAAGAAAGCGCATCTTTTCGCTCGTCAGCTCGCCCGAAAGCTGTGTTGTGTAGTGCTTGTAGACCTCATCGGAATACGGATGATCGTGAGCGGTCGGGACAAAGCTAAGCACTATCCTTGCGGATATGGCGAGAGTAAATATCAAAAGAATATGCTGCAATTTCAGCAGCTTTTTCAGCTCGGCGAAAAGGACTTTACTCATCGCTGTCACTCCCGAAATGGCTCATATAAACGTCTTCAAGGGTGACGCTCGACGGCTCCGCATTGTCGCTCGGCTTCTGATTTGAAACGGTGTGAACAAAGATTCCGCTGTCTCTTTTTTTGATGTTCGCACAGCTGTTTTGCAGGATATATTTCTCCGCCTCACGCTCTGTCATCGGGATATCCCACACACAGCCATCGAGCTTTGCACAAAGGCTTTCCGAGCTGCCGCTGTCAATAATCCTGCCGTCTTTGAGCAGCAAGCAATCGTCGGAAATGCTCTCAATATCGGACACTATGTGCGTTGCAAGGATAACTATCTTACCAAACCCTATCTGCGAAATGACATTGCGAAAACGCATACGTTCTTTCGGGTCAAGCCCTGCGGTCGGCTCGTCAAGGATCAGAATTTGAGGATCGTTCAAAAGTGCAAGTGCAATACCGAGCCTGCGTTTCATTCCGCCGCTGTAGCCCTTTATCTTCCGGTCTTTTTCGCCTTGCAGATTAACAAGCTCCAGCAGCTGCGCTATCCGCTTTTTGCTGCCGCCAACATCGCGCAGCACGGCATAGTATTCAAGCGTTTGCTGTGCCGTGAATGACGGATAAAACCCAAGCTCCTGCGGCATATATCCGAGCATCTCACGAAAAGATGCACCCATTGAAAAAACAGATCTACTGTCAAGCAAAATGTCGCCCGAGGACTGCCGCAAAAGCCCTGCAAGAATGTTCATCAGCGTGGATTTGCCTGCACCGTTTGGTCCGAGCAGAGCGTGAACGCCGTTTGTGAGAGTGATGTCAAAATCAATAAGCGCCTGTTTTTTTCCGTAGCTTTTGCACAGCTTTTCAAACTGTAATTCCATTATACTGACCTCCTCGTTCTGCCGCTGATCTTATATCCAAAAATGACACACAAAGCACATATTGAAAGCGAGATACACACGCACGCTGACAGTCTGCTGACAGGGTGACCAAACAGCGAAAAACAGTCAAACTTTTTGATGTATTCCTTGAAATTCAAAAGGCTCTGCGGCAGGAAAATTCTCAGCCTGTCATAGGCTGAAAGCACCGAAAGCGAAAACTTTTCTGCATTGTCTATCTTCACGAAAAGCACCATGTTCGCAAGCAGTCCGCCCGCACTTATCGGCAGCAGAATGATGTTTGATATCAGAGGTCGTTTTACAAGTGCGGTGACAAAAGTGCACAGCGAAATTATCGTGACATACGCAAGCACTTTGATCAGAAATTTGAACAGGTAAAACTGCGCTATGCTCATCGCATACGGACAGTATTCGTACATTTGTATTTGCTGGATAGGCAGAGAGAGATTTTTCAGTCCAAACACGCAAGCGCCCATTACAAGCTCAATAATCGCCTGCACCGCCAGCACGCCCACAGCAACAGTTACGACCGCAAAATACTTTTTGAAAAACAGGCTTTGCACCGTCTTTTTGCTCGTGTTCACCGTGCGGTATGCACCTGATGAATACTCGCACGAAAACAGCCGCACAGTCATCAGCACACACAGGGCTATCATCACATATTCCCACATTGAATAGTTGAAAATGCTGTATCTGATGTCGGGCGAAATGCCTGTGCTTTCAAGCTTCAGGTCAACACGTCGGTTGTAAAGCTCTATTGCCTTCTCATTGGCGGCAATAAGGTATGTATCGGGATTTGACTTCTTTTTTTCAGTGCTGTTCTGATAGATCATTCCCTTGATAAGCTCACGCCTGTCCTGCTCAAATCCCGTGCGTACATAGCTCATCAGGTCTATCGTTTTGCCTATTGCCGAAAGATCGCCGACTGCATATTCGCTGTACCTTCCGCTGTAACTCTGAGAGTTTTCTCCAAGCCCGTTTTTAAAGATGTCGCCTTGCATATCTGTCAGATCATTGATAGTCAGATCGTTTTGCACAGCATCGGCAAGTGCGGCTTCATAAGCCCTATTCGTCTCACGGTTATTTGCTGCGCTGCCCCACACCTCACGCAGCGGCAGAAATGCCATATAGCCAAAGGTCAGTATAAGCACAAGCCACATCAGCTTTGATGAGAAAAGCTTTTTGAATTCATATTTCATAAGCCACCTCAGTAGGAAATTATACTGCCGTTCTGACCTTCGGGCTGATACCAGATGCCAAGGCTTATCGCCTCGTAATCAGCGGTGTCCTTCTTTATTTTGAAAAGAGCGTCATAGCATTTTTCACCCGTAACGTGAGAATATTCAGGCACATAGACATACTGTGAGCTTGGGCAGGACACAAAGGTCAGGTACGTCGGGTCTTTAACAGTGTACTTTTCACCGGTTTCGTAGGTCAGCTCAAGGTTTATCTTTTTGATCTCTCCCGACGCCTTATCAAAAATGTATGCTCCGTCCTCCTTGGTACAGTAGATGCTCTTATCGGTGACGAAAAAGTCAACGCCTACACTCTCAATGAGCTGCTTTTCGCTCTGTCCGTCAAGGTCACGCCTGTATAATGTCCATTTATGGTCGCCAAGATACTTGTTATAATACACCCCGTCAGAGGTCGCCTGCAAGCGCACCGCCTTATCATCGAGCTTTGTGAGCTTGTGCGTTTTCATATCGTAATGCCACAGCTCGTAATTTTCATTGGTCATATAAAAATGCTCACCGCTGACATCTGCGTACCACATCGGAGAATCACCGATGAGCACAGGCTCGCTCATCTGCTTCATAGTCTTTGCGTCAACGGTATAAAACCAGTTCTGCCCCATAATGTACAGCACACCGTCTCTGAACATATAGCCGAAAGCACCCTTGTGATCCGGTTCGAGCTTTGCGTCAAGGTCGGAATAATAGGTATTTTCAAACACAGCTCTGTCCTCGCCGCCTGATTTATAAAACAGCTTTTTGCAGTCACTTTGAGTGTACAGCGTATAATAATAGCCGCCGCTTGTCATTACGGGCGAGTTCATCGGCTGAAATTCAAGGCAGCCCTCTGAGGTGTTCTCGTCATGGGCACAGCCGGTAATATCACAAAAAGAGCTGATGTGCCCTGTGGCAAGGTCTATCTTTTTCTTTTCATCCGTCTGCCATATCATAAATTCACTGCCGTTGAAATTATATCCGCTGTCAAGCAGTCCACGTCTGCGGTCATTTATCTCAACGGTATCACTGACCTCACGCTTCGCTTCCTTTTCAAGCTTTTCCTGCGTTTGGCTGACATCGACGTATCCGCCCTGTGAGCTGTCAGATGAGGAAATATCCTTTTGTGAGCTGCTGCCTGATGAACAAGCTGTCATCAAAATAGCTGCGGAAATTGCAGTACTGATAATTCTTGCTTTTGTTTTCATGATACTGACCCCCTTTATTTATACTGACGCAGCAAGGCGGCAAAGCACTACACATTTTTCCGCTTGATTTTTATTTGCACAAAATCTATAATGATGTGTAGTGTGGACGATATCTTTTACGTCAGTATAAGTGAGGAGGTGTGACAGGTGGACGACGAAAGCATTATCGAGATGTTTTTTGAGCGTGACGAAAAGGCTCTGGACGAAGTGGCAGGCAAGTACAATGCACTTTGTTCAAAAATAGCAATGAACATTCTTTGTGACGCAGGCGAAAGCGAAGAAGCTGTGAATGACACCTGGCTCAAGGCGTGGAAAACCATTCCTCCGACAAGACCCAAAAGCCTTGGGGCGTATCTTTCGGTCATAGTAAGAAACATCTCGCTTGACAGGTTCAGAAAGAAAAAAGCTGCCAAGCGCATTGATGACACACTTGTCAGCACACTCGATGAAGTCGCACAGATGCTGCCCGCCGACATGAATATTGAGCGCCGCACCGAGCAGCGTCAGCTTATCGAGAGGATAAATCTCTTTCTTAAAAAGCTCCCCAAGGGTCAGCGTATTATTTTCGTAAGACGGTATTTTTACCTTGACAGCATTAAGGAGATCTCGCAGCGTTACGGATACACCGAAAGCAACATTACCGTAACGCTGACAAGGATACGCAAAAAGCTTGCAGCATTTCTTGAAAAGGAGGATCTGTTATGAATGACTGCAGAGAGTTGAAAGCACTTTCGCTTTTGTCGGGGATAGACGAAGACATGATAGACGAGGCACAAAACACAGAAAAAATCACGCTCATACAAAAAACAAAAAAATTCCCCCTGATGCTTGCAGCGGTGATAACTGTGCTGGTCGTGTCTGCTGTAAGCGTGACTGCGGCTGTGCAGGGGTACATCTCACACAGAAAAAATGTTGAGCACGAATACACGAATCCAGCCTTTGTGGACGAACTTGAAAAGCGTCAGGGACAGCCGATAGTTGCACAGAATAAGCATTTGCGGCTGACGGTGGACTCTATCATCTCCGACAAGATGTATATTCAGGCAACTGCTACTCTTGAAGGTCTTGACGAACAAGGCAAGGAGTACATCAGCAAGCACCTTTGTCTTACCAAGGAGGATTTTGAAAGGCTCAAAGGCAGTGCGCATTCCTATCTGCCGCATATGGTCACAGATATAGACGGTGCAGATCAGACCGTCAGATTCAATCAGGGTGCAGACCTGATGTACGGTCAGCGTGGCGGACACACAGAAGGCTCGTTCACCTTCGGAGTTGCAAAGGCAAAGCTTATGGGCGCACAGACTGTTCATGTACGCTGCCTTGACTGGGACAGCATAGGTATCGGGCAGGGACTTGACGAGCTGAAAAAGGGGATATTTGAGGGGATAGAGTTTGACCTTCCCGTGCAGACTAATTTCGACACTCTCACCCTTGCCGCAGATACACGATACTTCTATGTTTCAGAGGTTGGTTTTTACAATGATCTTGGCGGGTGGCATGACGATGAAAATGTTGTGATCCACTACTCTGACGGCAGCGAAGAAACGGTCGACCTTGACCACTCAAATTCATTCGGCGAAAAACTGTTTGAGCTTGAAAAGATACAAAGCGTGGAATACATGGGCACAACATATATTGCAAAAGATATAGAAAAAGCAGAAAGCCCAACAGCAACACAACACCCGGGAGCATGACTCCCGGGTGTTTTTATGTATTATGATATAACCACGACTTATGACCCCGCCTCTTAGGCGGCGGTCATCTTAGTCTTTCGGTGGTGGGAATGAATCCCCCACCGAAACCCTAAGCGGCTAACGCCCAGTCGTGCTTGAATGACGGGGCGATGCCCCTTATTGAACCTTTCCGTCGCTTATCTCGATAGTGCGTGTGCACTGCGCAGCTATCTCACTGTCGTGGGTGACGATGATGACGGTCTTGTTCTGCTCTTGGTTGAGCCTTTTTAGCAGGTTCATTACCTCCTCGCCCGAGGCTTTGTCAAGGTTGCCCGTAGGCTCATCGCAGAGTATCACATCGGGGTCGTTTATCAGCGCACGGGCTATCGCTGCCCTTTGCTGCTGACCTCCCGACATCTCGGACGGGTAATGCTTTACTCGGTCGGTAATATCAAGTGCGGAATAGAGGTCGCCCTCGGCTGTTTCTTTTTTCTTGGCAAGCTTTGCAGGGAAAAGCACATTTTCCTCTGCGGTCAGCTCTGGGATAAGGTCAAAAAACTGGAATACAAAGCCGATATTTTTGAGTCTAAACTCGGAAAGCTTGGTATCGTTCATCGTGCTTAGATCTTGGTCGTTGTAAAAGACTTTTCCCTCGGTGGCTTTGTCAAGCCCGCCGAGCAGGTTGAGAAGCGTGCTTTTGCCGCTGCCGGACTTGCCGATGATAGCGACCATTTCGCCGTCCTTTATAGTTATATCAACGCCTGCAAGCGCCGTGACCTTGCCCTCGCCCTTGCCGTAGGTCTTGGTGAGGTTTCGTGTTTTTATCATCTGCGTTTCCTCCCTTTGCTGATAGAATATGCTATGTTGCTGCCGAAGCCGCCGACCGATTTTCGTGTGAGCAGAATGGTTATCATACACATCACGGCGCATATGATGAGCGTCGGTATCAGGACGTTGTTGAACCACATCTGAAATTCGGTCATATAATATAATTTCAGGTTACCTGCTTTGATCTGAGTAACGTTGTAGTCAGAAAAAAACGAGTTGTAGGCATCATCTATTTCAGGTCCGGGGTGCGCCTGATTGAACTCAGCGGCTTTTTGCGCTATATCATTAATAATTCCCTCGGCTTTGTTGTATGCGTGCAGCATCACGCTCTGCGTTATGCGGATAAGTCCGTAGGCGATAGCAGCTGCAAACAGCGGTATGCGCACGCTGTCGAGCATCAGTCTGCGGCGCAGCTTTTTCAGCGGTGTACCTATGGCTCGCATAACGCTTATCTGGTACTCCTTCATTCGTATCTTCATACCGATGCCGTTGAAATATGCCGCAAAGCCCAGCAGCGACATCACGAATATCAGCAGTCCGAGCGAGCCGTAGAATGCAGCGTTGTGCACAAAGATGTCGTGCTTTTGCTTTTCAAGAGATTTGACACGCAGACCTGTGTTCATCGGCAACAGCTTGCCTATCTCCTCCCGAGCTATGATCTCTGTGTAGGACGCACCATGCAGACCGAGCGCCTTTGCACCTGAAACTGTCGTGAGCAAATTGAAATCGTCGCCCGAGCTGATAGTGTATTCTGCCATATTATCCATATCTCCGGAGCGCTTGACAAGTGCGCCTATCCTTACATTTACCTCAGTCACCTCGTTAATGCCAAAGCCGTTTTCCGTGGTCGCTGAGATAAGCTTTATCGTATCGCCCGATTTAAGCGACGGCTCAAAGTGGCCGTAAACGTATATCATTTCCTCGCCCGACATTATCTTATCTATGTTTATCTCTCCGCTTGTCACATAGTCTTTGAGTTTTTCTATCGTTGCCTTGTCTGCAAGCGAGGTCTTGCATTTGTACAGCGGCTCTTTTTTGTCATAGAATTCTTTGCCCTGTTCGGTGGACATCTTGTAGAAATAGTCCTTGACCTCCTGAGATTCCCACGAAACAGGCCGAGGCAGCTCGGTTTTTGAACTTATCACTGTCTGCGGCAAAACGCCCTTTGAATAGCTGTCGCCCAGCTTGTCGGCAGTTTCGTCATCAATGCCTGCGGCCTCGCCGAGATTTATCAGCATTGGCATATTCCCCTCGTTTATCACCTTTTTTTCTGCACGGTAATACTCATTTACGTTTTCTTCCTCAAAATCGAACCTCTGTGTCATACTGAATGGATCACCGAATGTTGTATCCAGCGTTGTGCGGAACGTTCCGTCATTGTCAAAGCTGCCAATGGTCGGTCTGAAAAGCATATACCCAAACAGCGTACCGAAGATTATCAGCGTAAGCGACATCGTCTGGAGCACGGTGACTGCATGGTTGCGCATCACCTTTGCAAAGCATCTGCGCACCGAGCCTGCCTTTCGTCTTTTGAGCTTGGGAACCCTCACACGCTGCATAAGTGCAGCCAGAACATAACCCACAAGCAGAACACCTGCGGCGATAAGTGCAGACCACATAAACGGATCGGGGCAGAGAAAGCGGTCATACTCGTTGTGTGAAAAGCCCGAGAATTTGGTCATTTCAAGCACCCTGACCTGATACTCGTATATTCCCATATGCACACAGATGCCGGCAGCGATACCGATAACAGTCTGAACAATACCGAGGAATATGTACTCAATAGCGTACATCACCCGTATCCTGCGTTTTGACATACCGATGCGGCGCAGCATAGAGATAGTATTCTCACGCTCGATAAAGATGTTTCGCATCACGGCAATGACCGACAGTATGGAAATTATTATAGCTGCGCCGTAAAGGAGAAACTTTGTGTATATCTGCTCGTGGAATTTGCCTTGATAACAAGAGATAGCCTCATTGTGGTGATCCTTGAAGAACCATCCGTAATCTCTGCTGAAAGACTCTCTTTCATATTCTGTTTCATCGGCGATCCTATCCATTACCTTCTTTAAACCGTTATCAAAGGTTGCAAGACTGAAATTATCATTATCAAACGATGCTCTGTTCAGTCCGCTGATCTTATCTATCATAACAAGCGTGTATTCGGGCGTTTGCTCTTCATCAGGACTGACAAACATAAGAGGTATATAGTATTCTTTGTCGAACTGCGATTTGTCCTCTATCCAGTAGTTGCCCTGCTTGTTTTCGTCATCTCGGATCCTGGAGCCTTCACGGCTCCAGCCATACGAACGTTCCCATTTTTCTGAGGTTTCCCTGTCGTCAAAAATTATGCCGACGAGCGTGAATGTGCCCTTGTCAAGAGTTATCTCATCGCCGACCTTGCCAAAAAATCCGAAGTTGGTCAGCACCTGACGGTCAATGGCTATCTCGCCTTTTTTCTGCGGCAGCCTACCTGCCTCCATAGGGATATGTGCAAGGTTCTCAGGATCGTCAAGAGAGCCGTACTCATACCTGATATTGCCCACGCCCATCACACCAAGCACGTTCATTCTGCCCGTGACGGTGTCCTCGCCCGTGAGAATGTCGATAACGTCTTGGTGCTCTGTCGTAGTGAGAAATTCGTAGTGACCCTCCCTATTGTACTTTTCGTCTATCGTCCTGATAAATTCCTGCCGCAGAGTGAGCAGCGCACAGCACACAACAGCACAAAGCAGCACCCCCGAAAAAAGCAGTGCGGCAAGGCTTTTCTTGTGCCTGCGCCAATATTTGAAGGTAAAGAGGGTAAGCTCCTTTGCGGTGCCGCCGCTTAACTTGCTCAAGGTCACGGGAACTGCGGCTGCTGCGCCCAATGCTGCCGCCGTGCCTGCTGCGCCCGTCAGAAGCCCTGCATTTTCGAGATTTGCAAGCACTGCACTTAGTGGAACTGCCGAGAAAAGCGAGCCTTTGCCGATAAGCTTTTCGATCTTGCTGCGCAGCTTTTTACGGGCTGTATGGAGTTTCTGGGCAGCATTATTCTTATTCGTGCCGATGACCTTGGCGACCTCGGCGACCGAAAGGTTGTCGTAATAGTAAAGGATTATCACCGAACGCATATCGGGCGGCAGGGAGTCGATTATCGTCTGGAGCTGCTGCTTTGTCTGCTCGTTGACAGCGTAGTCATCGGGAAGGAAAAGAGGCTCTCCAAGCGTAGCAAATTCAGCTGCATCGTCAAGGCATTTTCGGTCAAGTGCGGTTTTCTTATTGTAGTCCATACACATGTGATAGGCAATGCAGTAAAGCCAGCCAACGAAGGATTCGCTTGAATGCAGCTCGCTTATGTGCTCCATTGCCGAACAAAAGGTCTCGGCGGTGATATCCTCAGCTGCATCGGACGATTTTACATTTTGCTTTGCAAAGTAATAGACTTTTGGGTAAAACTCCTTATACAGCTTTTCAAATGCCGTTTTATTACCCTGCCTCGCTTTTTCTGCAAGCTCGGTAATTTCATTTTTGTTCATCATTTTGTGTCTCCTCATTTTTTGAAAATACCCGTTCGTAAATGCGCGCCTCACGTTCAGCGTCGCCCGAATCGGTGTCAAGCTGAGTAAGCAGCCAGACTATGAAGCTGTCCAGATCCATTTGCATAGCATACTCCTTTCAGTAAAAAGCATCTGAAAACATAGACTGAAAACGAGAGCTATCATTAGTGCTTTTGCGGCATTTTCTGCGTAATGCACAAACAGATATCGCTCCATTTGTGCAGGATAGACATTATGTTATTTACAATATATCACACTTATGTCATTTCTGCAATCGCTGTCTTTTACCAGCTTCTTTTATCTATTTCCGATATGACACACCTTATGACACCGATATGACAGTTGTGCGCATCTCTGAATTTTTCTGCTGAGCCTTGACGCACATTTTCAACTGCGCTATAATTACAACCCGGACAGCAGCAAAGGCGACATTCCATGGAGATAATGTTTGCCGATAGTATTAAATGCTCAAGGACTCTTTGCTTTATCCAAAGCGGCAACTGCTCTGTGCGAACTGCTCTACCGCAAGTACGGCGGACAATACTTTCTGAACAGAGTGACCCGTGACCTTGTTCAGCACACAGAGGAATTGATGACTTTGGGAGTGAGATTCACCTCACGGCGCAGCCACGGCAGCAGGATAATATCACTCGAATATGACATCTCGGGTGACGCTAAGTCGGGCGCTCTGCTGTACAGCGAGGTGGAGAACTCTACCGGCACCCCAAATCCACCAAAGGCTTTACCTATGGTATCTGCGTGAGGCAGGTAAGCCTCATTGGGTGACGGTAACTGCCCGTTTGGGTGACGGTAGGGTGACGGTAACTTTGAAAATACAAACGCTGTGAGCCGATTTGTGCCCGCTCTCTCCCCCGTTGGACAAACTATCCAAGCCGCAACCCGAAAACGCCGCACAGGGCAACGTGGCGCAAGTGTGAGCGAATGACAGGGCAAGGAACTCTCGCCGCAGGAGTTTACTATCTGTATAGTAACTTCCAATTTGCAGAAAAGACAAAACCCCGAGTCTGAACGCTTTGCGGCTCATGAGTGCCGAATAAAACTGTTCCAAGTATCAGTCGGCAGGTCAAGCCACACAGTATTTTTCTCTCTTCTGCGAATGATAGCGAAGAAAGAAAGGGGCAATTTGAGGGGTGCAAACGGCAGTCCGAAGAATGCTCTGATTCTGGACACGCCAGCATCGCAGGCGGCAGTCCGCCACCGCCCGCTTCACTGGCTCGGGGCGTACCCCGTGAACCCCCTTGGATCATTGGCAGAAAAGAATATGTCTGAACTGATAATACGGCAGTTTTGAGTACAGCCCAATTCTGCTCGATTTGAAGGCTTTTATAGCTTTGCAGGAAAAAGCACGGCGTCATTCGCCGCCGCACGCCTCACTTCGACGAGCAAAGCTCGGCGTGTTTGCGAGAGAATCTGCGAAAGGAGAATTGGAGTCAAAATCGAATAATTGCAAAAGCACCGACGTCAAAAATTGAAAATTCAGCCTCTTTCGGCGGTGGTGCGAGGTGATTCGATGGAGTCACGAGCAGTTTCAGAAGGAACTAAAAATATGTGTTGTAACTCTTAACAACGAAAATATAATCAAAAAGAAATGAAAGGAAGAATGATAAAATGAAAGAAACCAATTTGACATCACAGCAAGTGTTTGAAAGAATGCTGCCGTGCAGAGATGACAGCGACAGAGCCGAACAGTTTGCCAAGCTCAATGAAAAGTGGAGAGAGCTGTTCACCAAGCTCTCAAAAGATCTGACCGATGAGCAGAGAATTATGTTTGAAACTCTGCTCGATGTGCAGCTCCGGCAGAACGACATCGTCAACAGAGAGACATACTTAACAGGTTTCAAAAACGGTGCAAGAATGATGTTTGAAATGTTCGAGCAGGACAGTCAATTCGGTTACGGACAGAATCGTCCTGTGCTTGATAAGACTAACTTCATTGACGAAAGCTGTCTGCCTAACAAGAAACTTCCTACGATGTTGACTATCAAGGAGGCAGCAAAACAGGTCCCCGGATTTACCGAATATCAGATCCGCAGGCTGTGCAAATCGGGTGAGCTGCCTTGCGTCTTTGCCGGCAGGAAAATGCTTATCAATCGTGACAATCTGTACAAATATCTCTACGGCGAATCAGTTGAGTAGTCACAAAAAAATATGTTGTGAAACTTAATTCGCAGGCTTCGTGATAGCTATTCCCGTAAGTCTGTGATATGCTGCATAGTAAGCGACATAAGATTTTTCACATAGACCGCTTGCAGATGCCATGCTTTATGCAGCTGTAAGTGGGATATGTCAGAAAAATCATGTCGGTTACTATGCAAGCGAAAGGAGGGAAAAACTATGGCAACGATAACGAAACGAGGAAAGTCATACCGCATAGTGGTTTCCTGCGGATATGATATCTATGGAAAACAGATAACCCACTCAATGACATGGAGACCAAGCGAGGATATGTCTGCAAGCCAAGTCAAAAAAGAGCTTAACAGACAGGTAACTTTGTTTGAGGAAGAATGCTCGCACGGAACTGTCACAGAGAACATAAAGTTTCAACGTCTTGCAGAGATGTGGTTCGATGAGTATGCACAGTTCAATCACCGCAGCACCTCACTTCAGCGTGACAGGCAGCTTGCATCACGAGTCTACCCCGCACTCGGGCACCAATGGATAGACAAGATAACCGCGCACGACATTCAGGTGTTCATCAACTCACTTGCACTAAACGGTGCGAACAAGCGAAACGGCAAACTGCTGTCGCAGAAAACTATCAAGCATCACCTGTCGTTCATCTCGTCTATCTTTGAGTATGCAAAGAATCTGGATATGATAAGTTCAAATCCGTGCAGAAAAGTCGTCATACCGAAGCTCGACGCAAACGGAAAGCTGATGACGAAAAAGGAAAAGCAAATCTACACCAAAGAGCAGGTCAGGGAGTTTATGCAGATGATAGAAAACGCACCGCTGAAATACAAAGTGTTCTTCAAGCTGGCTGTGTACACAGGCTGCCGCCGTGGCGAACTGCTTGGGCTGGAGTGGAAAGACATCAACTTTGATGAGCAAGTTTTCTATGTACATCAGACCTCAAACTACACCGCAGAAAAAGGCGTGTACACCGACGGCACAAAGACAGTAAAGTCAACGAGAACGGTCAATATGCCGCAGGCGATCTGCGAGCTGCTCAAAGAGTACAAGCTGGAGCAGGACAAGTACAAGGTCAGCATCGGTGACCAATGGGTTGAAAACGACAGGCTGTTCATCAAGTGGAACGGCGAGCCGATGCACCCCAACACTCCGTACACCTGGCTGATGAGGGAGTGCAGACGAAAGGACTTCCCATTCTACGGCATACACACATTCAGACACCTGTTCGCATCAATAGAGATCGAGGCTGGCATCGACCCGACAACTGTTGCAGCTATGGTAGGTAACAGCACCCCACAGACCACGCTGACCACTTACAGTCACTTCTTCGCTGACAGTAAACGCAGGGCAAGCAACGTCATAGCGGACATTATTGAGGGTAAAACGGCAGGGTAAAATACAAATAACACCCAGACAGCACCCAAAACAAAGACGGGAAACTGCGCAGATGCGTAGTCTCCCGTCTTTTGACTTTTATCAATAAGGTCCATCATAAGGTCCACAGGGCAGTTTTGGACAAAAACAAAGCCCGCAAACGCCGTGTTTGCGGGCTTTTCATTTATGCGGCAAACGGGACTTGAATGCATTTATTCGCTTTTGTAATCTTTTTACATCATTGATTTTCTCGATAAATACGACATTTGAACACTTTTGTAAAAATTTATCATTTTGTATTTTTGGCGGTTTTTTGCTCTCTTTGGTACACAAGCGGTACACAAACGGTACACAAATTATTGTACGGTTTTTTGTACACATGCTTTTATTGTGTTCAAAAAGTCTGAATAAGAAAGAGGCGGTCAAGCCGCCTCTCGTTTATTCCTTGAAGCCGTCAAGCTGCGGCATCAACTCGCTGTATACGCTGGCATCGTCCGCCCATTTAATCACCGTTTCGCAAATCGCAGGCGTACAAGATACAGCCTCAATCAGCGGAGCGTTTCGGAATGTAAGTGCACGGTTGAGCTTGACATCGTGCTCATCGGCGTATCTATGCACAATCTGCTGCATCGTAGGATTGTCTCCATAGCGGTCAAATATCTTTTCAAGCTCACTCCCTGTCAGCTTAACGCCTGCTGTCAACAGTTTTACATCGTCCGTTAGATCCTCGCCTCGCAGCTCGTTTGCCTCGTTCAGCTCGCTTACATAGTCATCGGCAAGAGCTTTGATCTGCTTGTTTGCCGCCTCCTTTCTTGCCTCAATATCCCTTTTTTTGCCCTCAATCATCGGTAGCATTTCTTTTTTAATATAAGACTGCTGAAATTTTGAGCTTTTCATCTCGCTTTCAAGTTTCAACTTTTCGCTTTCAAGCTCTTTGATGTCTCCGATCGCCTCATCAACAACCGATTTGATATCCCAGTAAAACTTTGATTTTGTCATTTTTCTCGTTCCTTTCTTCATTCGTCGTTCATTCTCGATAACAAACTTTCCGTTATTGCTTCAACTGTAATGTCTCGTTCGTCAGCCTCACGCTGCTCCCGTGTTACATCTGCAAGTTTAACAGCGTTTGTCAGTATCGTTTGTGCAGCTTGTACCCTTGTTTGTGCGTTGATTTTCGCATCGTTACACACGCTTACAAGCGTTTGTATTGCCGTTCCGCAGGCACAGGACAGCTCACAGCTCGCAGCATTCAAAGCCGAATGTGTGTAACTCTCAAAGACTTTCCGAAACTGCGGACTTTTAAGCCTCTGGTACAGCGTTGACCGTGTTAAGTGTGTTACGGTAGCAACAGCCGATACAGAGCCGTGTATCATTAAAAGCTCCGCCAATCTTTCATCGGTATATTTCTTTGCCATTCATCTCCCCCCTCCCTATTTGTGAAAAATAATGCTTGATTTGTACCTAAAATCTTTGAGTACTCGCAGTTTTTGACATAGCTAATGTACAGATAGTATAAACATACCACCGCGCAAAAGCCGTGTCTAAAAACCGCATTTACTCGCGTATTTTAACCCTTGTTTGTTCTAAATGTCAGCATGTTTGCCCTTGCCGTGAACAATGCAGATACAAAAGAGCCGTCTTTGTGTTCTTGGAGTTTGATAAGCTCCCATTTTGCTTTTAGCATTCTGTGATAGTCTTTCGGACGGGTAGTTTCCGCCTCGATGATGTCAACTCCATTTTCGTCCTTGAATATGTTGATTATTGTTTCTCTTTCCGCAGGCGTGAGCTTGCAGCTTACAATTTCTTTCGTCATCGTTTTCCTCCTTAGTAAAGCGTTTCATAGTATCTCAGCGAACGAATATCGCCCGCCATAAAGTGTGAAATGCATCTATCACAGTTCTCAAATTCGGTACAAAAATACTGTTCAATGAGTATCGGATAGCACTCCGCGTCAAACTGTCCGTCCCCGTCCAGATCGTTGAGGATATCCACAAGTGTTTTAGTTTTCAACGGTTTGTGACGATATCCCATAAAACTCTCAAAGTATGCAAAGTACGTCATGAGGATGCTTTGTGCATCCTCAAAACTAAAAGAACAGTTAGACAGCTTGTATGCTTTCCTCAACTGTAATTGAAAAATCTCATAATCCAATGATGTGACCTCCAAAACACAGATTTGTTTTGCGATAGCAAAAAAATCCCTTTTATTCATTCGGTTCAGCTCAGTTCGGTTCAGTTCTAATTCAGTTCAATTCTATTCCCCTCGAGTTGTCGCGAGTCGCTCGAGTCGTCACAAGTCGTTCGAGTTGTCACAAGTCGAGGAATTGTTATTTTCCTCTGGTGGACGAACATGCTTGTTGCGGATGCAGGTAGCCTCATACTTTGCAAGCGCCGTGTCGATATCGACCTTGATAGCCTTGAAAACAATCTCGGTAGCTCGGTCAAGTTCGGACGGATACTCCCCCGTCAAAAATAAATTTGCTCCTGCTATCACAGCGCGTCCTACCTCGTCTGGTGTACAGCTCGTTAAGAATTTGAGCGTTCCAGCGTAGATAACAAAGCCTTGCGGTCGTTTTTCTTTGTTAGCCATGCGTTTCCCTCCGTTCGAGCATTTTTTCCGCGCTGATAGTCGCGAGCTTTATTTCCCGCATCCGTGAGTGCATCTGCCGAACAAAGTGCCGTAGTTCGTCATCGGATGCAGGTACAAAGTACCCCGCTCCGCTGCTGCAAAGAACGACGCCCATTTTGCGCAGACGTGCAACAGTCGCCGTTATAACACGCGGGTGAAGATCGAAAAGATGTGCAAGCTCCCTCGTTGTAACAGCATTTTTTTCGCCGTCTGGTATTGCCCGCAAAAAGTCAGCGAGAAAAACGCCGTGTGTCCTGCTGTCCAGCTTTTCAAACTTAAATTTCATTGTCAAGTCTCCTTACTTGACAGCAACCGAAAAAAATAGTATAATATATAAAACGGCTGCTGTCGGTCGTTGGCTGTAAACTCTCTCCCGTCCTCGTTCGTGAGGGCGGATTTTTTTGTGTTCAAAACTCACCCTTGCTGAGCACCTCGATAAGCAAGTCAAGGTTGATAAGAACACGATTTCCGCTCTTGATGAACGGGATACGATGTTCGCTCACCCAGCGGCGAAGCGTCCACTCGCTGATGATGCCCTCGCGGGCGATCTGCTTGATTGTCCGCATGCGTGGTAGGTTTTGAATTTGTTGTGCGTCCATGTTCTTTTCCTCCAAAGTATTATTTATCTAAAGCCGCGCAGCTTTGAAACAAAAAAAGTATAAAAAAAAGGGCTATCTCCGTAGAGATAGCCTTCTTGGCTCTTACCTTGAAACGCTTATCAAGGCGTTTTATTCTCTTGCGTTTGGTCGCAAAAGCATACAAGACTATCCCAAATAGCACCGTTCTGCTCTTCCAACTAAACGCTTATAGTTAGGTTCAAATATAACGGCAGAAAGTTGCTCAGAATTTTCTTGCCACTTTTATCTTAGCACAGTCCGCTTTGTTTGTCAAGAGTTTTCTGCAAGTTTCTTTCTGTTTTTTTATTTTTATCCTGTTTTCTTCTTGCATTTTGAGACTAAATGTGTTATAATATAAGTGCAGCAAAACACGGTAAATATGGCATTTGAGAGACATGGGAGGGATAATTGTGGCATACATTCAGCAAAGAGGCGACAGCTATCTGATCAGAGTATCATGCGGACGCGATGCACACGGACACAAAGTTACTCAAAGCACAACATGGACACCAAAGCCGAATATGAGCGAAAAACAGATTGAACGCGAGCTTAACAAAGCCGCCGCCCTATTCGAGCAAGAGTGTCACGGTCAAACCGTTGTAAACACAACAAAGTTTGAGGATTTTGCGGAAACTTGGTTTTCTGAATATGCAAGCACTCAGCTCAAAGCAAGCACCATTATCCGCACCCGTCAGCTCACCGAACGGACATACAAAGCTGTCGGACATCTGCGGATTGACAGTATCACCCCGCGACACATTCAGAGCTTTATAAACTCCCTCAATGAGACCTCGCTTGACTATGATGCAAAATGCATCTGCCGCATTGACCTCAAACAGCTTATAAAAGATAGAGGCATGACACAAAGCGCTTTTTCAGATCAAGCAGGCGTAAACCCTCACACCGTCCGCAGAGCAATAGACAAACAGCCGCTAACTCCAGATACAGCGGACAAGATCGCAAAAGCTCTTGACATTCCTTTTGACAGATGCTTTGATAAGCAGGCGGAGGGACGCACCCTTTCACCGAAAACAGTTAAACACTACATTTCTTTCATCAGCTCCGTGTTTGACTATGCACAAAAAATGCAGCTCATAAAGAACAACCCATGTGCACATGTATTTACACCAAAGCAAAAGCCGCACGAAAAAGAGATATACACTCCAGAGCAAGCAAAGCAATTACTTGAATACTTGCAAGATGCTCCGCTCAAATATCGTGCATTCTTTACATTGGCAATGTACAGCGGAATGAGACGCGGAGAGCTGCTCGGCTTGGAATGGTCAGACATCGACTTTGACAGCGGCGTTGTAAATATCAAACGTAACGCCCTATACAACAAAGAGCAGGGACATTATACCGATACCACTAAAACAGCCGCATCTACCCGCAGTTTAAAGTTACCGATGAATGTTATCTTTGTACTGCAACAGTTACGGAATGAACAGTTAAGCGAGAGATTAAAGCTCGGAGATGCATGGCATAGCACTAACCGACTTTTCACAACGTGGGACGGCAAGGCAATGAACGGCGTAACTCCATATACTTGGCTTAAAAAGTTTTGTGCAAAGCACGATCTACCATTCCACAACATTCACAGCTTTAGACATCTGCACGCATCTTTACTTATAGACGCAGGCGTTAATATTAAGACCGTTTCCGCAGTCCTCGGACATTCACAGACATCAACGACACTAAACATTTACACTCACAACTTTCAAGAGGCAACAGCCAAAGCAATGGAGAGTGTTGCGGACATTCTCACAGATAATACACCCGCCTCAAAGCAGGCATAAATATAACGGCATGGTCAAAAATCCATGCCGTTTTTTTGTGTGGTACACAAACGGTACACAAAACTCATTTTTGAGCAAAAAAAGAGCCCGCAAACGCCGTGCTTGCGAGCTTTTCATTTATGCGGCAAACGGGACTTGAACCCGTACGTCATATAACACACGCCCCTCAAACGTGCCTGTCTGCCAGTTCCAGCACTGCCGCATATATTCTACTGATGTAGTCAGCTTAATTATTATATCACTTCAATCTGAGTTTGTCAAGCCTTTTTTTAAATTTTCTTCTGCAAAATGATAAAGTGCCCTGAAACCACGTTTTAAGGCACTTTAAATTCCTATCTTTTTTCGAGCACGCCCATAATAAGATTACCGCAATAGCTGCACCGTGTATTTTCGTCTGTGACACCCGTGATAGGCGCACCGCAGCTAACGCACTGGTCTTTGACGACCTTTTTTGCGAGGGCGACCATCAGCGTATCGTCATGCACCTCAAGGGTACAATTCCTGAGATATCTGTTGCGGATAGCTCGTCTCATATGCGTAAGCTTTGCCTTGCCGACCGAATACTGCGGCAGGCGGCTCTCCTTAACGAACGGAGATCTTACGGTTGCAAAGAATTTCGACCACTGGAGCGCTGCGAACAATGCGAGAGTCTTTTTCCAGCGCATTACCACAGCAGGCAGGAGAACGACGATCAATGTGACGGCGAACACTATCACATCAAGGATATCCTTTTTTATAAGCTCATACGAGGAGAGGTGTTTTGAAGCGTCAAGCAGCACCTTTTTCTGATATTCTTTATCGAAATAATTGCTCACCTGTGAAGCGGTGAACATTACAAGTATTGCGACAACAGATGTCCCCAGGATAACGAGGATAAAATACAGCACAGCCCTGAGCTTTACCAAGCCTGCTCTGTAGAAATCTGCGTTGCCTGCGGCAGAATGTGCATTGTTTGATATGCTGTAAAAATGCTCTCCCGAAAGCACTTTTGCGTGCAGGTCGCTGCTATGGCAATAGGGGCACTCGCCTGTGAAATAGACCTTTTTTTCGATATGTGCGCCGCAGTTTTTGCACTCACACAAGCAGGTCTTGCTGTTAAGCTCGGCATAGGCTCCCTTTTCGCTCTGCTTCAGCACAAAGCCTTTCATATATATCAACCGGTAGAATGAAAGGTGGCGGTACACGGCGCTCGGGCTTTTCCCCATAACTTTTGAAAGGTCGGCGCAAGTGACAAAGCCATCAAGGTCGCCCTCAAAATAGCTTGAATAAAACACAGCGTTGCCAATGAACTGCGAAGATGCGAGAACGAGCAGCAGCACACCGATGCCCACGCACAAAAGCACGATGGACAGCTTCATATCGACTGCTCCCCAGGCATATTCGGGTTTATCCCAATACGCAGTGAACTCGCTGATTATGTAGTAGGCGCTGACGAAGATCTCAACCACGCTGAAGATACAAAGCAGCACGTTTTTGATCTTGAGTGCAGTTACAAGTTTTTTTCTGAGATACATTGTTGTTTCCCCCACGATCTGCTGTCTTTCTATGATATGCAAATATAGCCCCGCAGCATATGCCGCAGGGCTTTAACGTGCCTGATGCGATTCGAACGCACGACCTTCAGAGTCGGAGTCTGATGCTCTATCCAGCTGAGCTACAGGCACATATTCCGGCACCCATTCTTTAAGCATGCCGGTATCATAAATCAGAATTTGCCGCAGTGTTCCTGCCGGACAGCTGGGGGAAACCCTTTTGGAGAAGGGTTCTCCCCCAGACCCCCTTCCTAAACCTCTTAATGA
>CADAHS010000004.1 GCA_902787825.1 uncultured Ruminococcus sp.
TGCGGTTGGCAGACTATTCCCGACCCCTTGAGGGGTAGTGTCCGTATTAAGCCCTTATAGGGCTTTCGCAAACCACCCGTTTAACGGGTGGTTTTGATTGATATTATGTAAAATCTGTGGTTGTTCTAAACGATCGGACTTCTGCTCATGCATTTTTCTCAACCGTTATAATGCATCTTGGCTCTTTTGTGACATAGTTCATTGATGCCGCCAGCGTGTCAGCGCTCACTCTCATAAGGCTGCGTCCGCCGCCAGCAAAATACGGGTCTGCATAGTAGAAATACAGTTCACCACCTATGTATTCATATCCGCATATAACAACAAAGTGGGCAGGTGAATCCGGCTGTGCAACGATCTTGCCCGATCGGTAGCTTGAAACAACTATGCTGCGTTCTCCGCTGTCGATAAGCCCTTTGAGTATAGATATCGGATCAGCGCCGTAAAAGTTGTTTGCCTTGACCGTGCCGCCCGAGTAGCTCTCTATCAGTTTCATGAGGTTCGGTGCAGTGATGCCGCCGCCGCTTGTCAGACTGCCCTGATCGTTGAGATCGTTTTGTTCGCAGAAAACGATCACTTCGTCCTTTGTCCATTTCATTCCAAGCTGATAGTTTGCAAGTATCACTGCCGAAGTCGGACCGCAGGCTTTCTTTCCGTATATGTCGCCACCCATTTGTCCTATCGCTGCCGTTTCGAGTATCTTTGCACCTTTTTGCTCGATCACACAGCTGCTTGCTATCAGATATTCACGATAGCGGTGATTTATCACAACATATCCTTCGTAGTTCGGGTCATAGTGTCCCGAATAGAAGCTGCCTGCATCGATCGTTCCGACTTTGTTCCTGTTTTTATCCCGAAGATTTGTCGTATAAGGGAAGTAATACAGCTTTGAGGATGTGTCGGTCTTGTCCGATGTTTCGGGCACTGTTTTTGATACGGTCGTTGTGCTTTGAGTCGTTTGCGAAGTCACGGCTTTCGTGCTGCTCTCGGTCGTTTCCGAAGACGATGTTGTTGTCGTGTCCTCGGTAGTCTCGGGTACAGCCTGCGTTTGCTGAGCAGTTTTGGTATCTGACTGCGTCATCGTGATGACCGGGTCAGATGCCGGCTGCATAGCCGCCTGCCCCGTGAAAGATATTTTCGTTTTGCTTTCGGTAGTTGTGCTGTTTTTTTTATCAGTGCTGCTGACGTTCTCCCCACCGCAGCCTGCCGTACAGAGCGCAATGCATATGCTCAGTACTGCTGCAATTATTATTCTCATTGTCTTCTCCTCCTAATTTTGTTTTTCAACTATATATTCGCAGTGACGTTCGGTTTTCACTCACTGTTTAAAAAAAATTGCAATTATTCTTTTTTATGCGGTGAGGATAGCTTTGCACTTGCTATATTCAAAATTGTATGATATTATAAATGAGATCAAAAAGATTTTTTGGAATACTGAGCGAAAATATAAAGTCACTGCGAATATATAAGTGAAAGGACCTTTCAAAGAATAGAGATGAGAAATATGACAGACCAAGAGCTTCTCGGGCGGATGCACCTTGACGATCAGAAAGCTTTTGAAGCTATTATGAATAAGTACAGACGTTATGTGGAATACATTGTCGGGCGTATGCTTAACACCGAAAGCGACAAAGAGGAAGCGGTAATGGATACCTTTTACAATGTGTGGAACAAAAGAAATGTAATTGATCTGAACAAGATGAGCCTAAAAAGCTACATATCCATGACTGCTTCAAGCTGCACGGTCGATAAGCTTCGCAGGATAACCAAAGGAAAGCCCGTCGATCCTATCGAGGACGATCTTGAGCTTGATCTGGATCTTGAAGATGAGACTGCAAGAAGGATAAACCTTGACATCATAAAAAGAGTTGTGCAGGCAATGCCTTCTCCCGACCGTGAGATATTCATTGACCGCTACTACTTCGAGCTTGACGTTAAAGAGATAGCCAGGCGCAGGAATGTGGCAGAAAAAAAAGTCTGGAACATACTTTCCCGAAGAAAGAACAAACTTAGAAAGGAACTTATTAAGGAAGGTGTTACCTTATGAGTAAGCTTACAGAATTAATGAAGCAGATCCCGCTTGATGAACTTATGGGAGACACTGACCGGGTGACAAACGACACAGAAAATAATATAACAGAAAGAAAGATAACACAGACAACAGCAGCACCTGAAATGAACATTGAAAGCACGAGAACGATAAAAAGATCAGGCGCTTATGTCAAGCGTTCTGGCGTTCTGGTGTCCGCAGCAGCTATCGCGATCGTTGTGCTGGGAAGCGC
The DNA here is from genome assembly GCA_902787825.1 of uncultured Ruminococcus sp. Lineage (GTDB taxonomy): Bacteria > Bacillota > Clostridia > Oscillospirales > Ruminococcaceae > Hominimerdicola. Next base: position 2,280 of record CADAHS010000004.1, read on the forward strand.
ATTTGCGTATTTAATGCTTTCCAAAAACAGCCCCGAGATATCCTCTTTCAGTTCAAGCTCAGAGTCAGCACAGGTGAGCTCACAGACTTCATCGCATATACAGGTCAGATCGAACAAGGCTATACTTGAAGAATACGTCGACAGCAAGCCCGAACATACGGAGGGAAACTATGAAAGCTCATTGGATCATTTCGACGTTGACGCATCCTGCGGCTACGCTCTTTACAGAGACGGCGCAGGAAAGTGTACGCTGCTTAAAGTCAGCGGCGGCAAGGTCACCGAGTACAGCGAGCTTAAAGGTATAAATGACGGACGCAAATACGAGCTGCCCTACTATATGTACGAGTCGCAGATCTTTGAGATGGGAGGCAGCAAGTATGCTGCACTGCTGACAGAGATAATAAACGACGATGAATATTATCCCGCAGTGACGATCCTGAAGGTCGATGGTGAAGAGCCTGCCTGTGCAAGCATCGGACACTGCCGAGTAACTATGGAAAAATACTGCAAAGGGAATGAGTACGCAGAATTTGATGTGAACAAGTATCCCACCAGAGTCATAAGCCTTAAAGACGTTTTTAAGGTAACAGACAGCGGCGTGACCATTGACGGAATAGATTACTCTTCCGAGAACGGGGATCTTATTCCTGCTTACCGTGTTGAAATGGAGAAGTTTATCAACCACAAGACAGATCATGAGAAACTTGAGATCATGAGTGCGTTTGCTTTTACCAACGATTACAAATACGGATACGGTGCCTACTACGATCGCTCGGCAGGCAGAAGCGTTCTGTGCAAGGCAAGCGGTCAGACCGTTGTCGAGTACCCGGACAAGCTCTTCACAGGCGGCAGCGATATGTGCATTACGGGCAGGATATATAATATGCAAAGCTATACTGTTGCCAACGGCGACGGAGAAACCAAAGAGCTGCTTGTGATATTGGCGGACAAGGTCACAAACGGCGGTATTGCTCCGATGATAGTTGTGCTTGACATCACGAGCGAATCACCCGTCGCAGTAATGAGCGAGCCTGTAATGATAGATATGACTCACTACGACAAGGGCGCACAGACGATAAAAGACGGTGATACCGTTATCTACCAAGTCAGCAAATTCGATGACACTATCTGGACTTATTTGCAGACCACAGACAAAGGTTTACGCATCGACGGAAAACTGTACATTATCAAAAATGGCAAGCTTATCGAAGATAGATCTTCGGTCTAATAGAAATAAACACAGGCTGATGCAGTTTGATCTGCACCAGCCTTTTTTATCCTAATAAAAAACGGCAGGGAGATTACTATCCTTGCCGTGGTGATGTATTTGGTTGATACGTTCGGGATCAACCGTTATCATATTTCTCTTTTTTCAGTAGTAAACCGAATATCGTACACACAGCCACTCCTGCTACGCCGAGAACAGCCATGAGCAATGCGGCTCCCGCTCCTTTTCCGATGCCGAATACTGTGCATAAAAGGCTATTATCATTCTGCCCTGACATGAACGGCTCAAAGAAGTTATCAATAAGAACGCCACTTGTCAGACTGCCTATTGGTATCGTAAAAAACTGCATCGTATTGCGGCAGGCGTATACTCGTCCCTGCATATCGGCAGGTATCGTACTTCTGAAAACAACATCAAGATTTGCACCCATGAACGGAATGAATAACCAGCCCATAATAACGCCAATGCACCATATGATCGGAGAACAGCTTATTGAAAGTATGAAGTTCTCGGTGCTCATTGAGAAAAACAGGGAAAGACATATTGCCTTTACACGATTTTTCGGTGGTGATGTGTAAGAAGCTATAAATGTGCCTGCAAGTGTTGCTGCACCTATACAGAAATTGACTATCCCTAAAACGCTCTCATTGTTGGCTGTTCTTGAGATTATCAAAGGTGTAAGAGCTGCATTGTTTGCCGAGGCGATAAGGTTTATGCCCGACAGGAAGAAAATCAGTTTCAGTATCAGTGAATTTGCCTTGAGCCATGAAAGTCCCGACTTTACAGATTCAATAAACGTCTCGTTTTCTTTATCTGCTTTTTCGGGTTCAGGTATGCGGATAAACAGCAGCAGTACCGTAAACGCAACAGAAAAAGTGGCGAGATCAATTATGATGACTGCCGACAGACCGCCGAACGCATACAACATAGTCGCAAAGACAGGTGTCAGTATCGTGTTCATTGATTGCGTGAGCGATCGCAAAGCGCCTGTTTTCTGATAGTATCCCTTGGGTATGAGCTGAGTAGCAGCGACCTCGCTGGCAGGCTGTTGTACCGTATTCATTAAACCGTTCAACGCATTTATCAGAAACAAATGCCACGGTTCAAGGCAGTTTGCCTGTATCAGCAGAAAAGCTGTTACTGTTGTCATTGCGGCGAACAAGTCACAGATGAGCATCGTGCGCTTTTTGTTCCACTTATCGCTCAGTGCGCCTGCAAGTATACTCATCAGCACATAAGGTGCATATGCGCATACCGTCAGAAGAGCCGCCTTCAGCGCCGAGCCTGTGCTTTTATACAGCCACAAACCAAGTGCGTAACTCGTCATTGAGCTGCCGAGTGCGGAAAGAGATTGCGTACTCCAAAGCAGGAGATAGCTTTTTATAGGATTATCTAAATGTTTCATTTGACTTTGCTCCTTTAGATGTTGTAGTATCATCAAAAATGCAAAGTCCGAGGGTATCATCTATACTCCACGCAGTTCCCTCAAACCTTGCATGGAGCATAAGCGGTAGTTTTTATCATAAGTCTCACCTCGAAGAAGCTGATAAGCAAGCCGAGTGCCTGCCTTCATCAATAATTATACATTATCACCGCAAATAAGTCAATCACATATCAACAAAAAAGACAAGAAACCGCCCGTCAGCAGGAGATTATGTGCGACGATCAGGTCGACCGCATCTTCTCCGAGAAGCTGTCAGGAGCAAACACAGACCTTCCTCAGCTCAGTGCAAATACACGGGGTATCAGAGCCTGTTTCTGCTTGATTATTCTTCTGTAAAGAAATCATATATCATACGATTGAAGTCTTTGCAAAGATATGCGGCGTGACCCTCGTTGGGGAATATATGCATCTTGCAGCCCAGCTTCTCCGCTATTTCTTTTGATCCCTCAGCAGTGGTTATCCTGTCAAGCTCAGCCCCCAGTACCAGTACAGGGCACTTTATCCTTTCAAGAATATCGAAGCTGTCAAGGGTATAGATCGCTCTTGCGTGATCTGCAAATCGTTCTATGCTCATGAACTTTGTGAATTTCATCACCAGAGGTATCAGCCAGCGGTACAGCTTCATCTGCTTTTCGGTATACATTTTATCATAGGTTTTTGTGAGAACACCTTGCAGATCACCGTTTTCCGCCATAGCGAGCCACTCATCTACTGCGCCTATCATAAGAGGATTGGTTTTTGATGCCGTAACTCCCAGCACCAGTCTTTTAACGAGTTCAGGGTGTTCTGCTGCGAGATACTGTGCGATCATTCCGCCCTGTGATACGCCGACCACATATGCATCCTCTATATCAAGTGTCATCATTGCAGACGCAGCATCGTCCGCCATAGAACGCAGCGTACAGTCCGGATCACGTCCTTTTCGCCTGTCGAAAACAAAGACCGTGAAATCCTTTGTGAATTTGCTGTAGAAATATGCGAGTTTGTTCGCTGTCCCATTCATATCCACAATATTCAGCCCCGGGATCATGACTAACTGTTTGCGCCCCTTGCCGAATTTAGCATAATACATCTCAGCGCCTGACGGGAGCATTACCGTTTTATTTTCAGAGTTATACATATTGTCACCTTTGTCATTTTCTGCGAGAATAGAGTCCTCGCCAGAACTCGATCATTCTGATAAAATCCCTTTCCATCCGATCGGGGTCTATTGTATCGCTTTGCATCTTTTCCCATAAATAGCCTTGTGATGCCAGAAACATATCCATATACATCATCTCAAGGTCAAGCCCCTCAATGAATTGTTCCTTGTCCAGCTTCAGCATTTCAGACTGCTTTTCATAGCCTGAATAATTCCCGATCAGCTGATTGATGTCAGGACGAAGCGAGCTGTCTTTTTCATAATATGCTTTTAGCTGAAACAGTGAAAGATCTGGATATTGCCGCATTAGCTGAACCTTGACTTTCAGCCCGCTTAGGAAAATATCAAAGAAGTCTTTCTTTTCATAGCATTTTTGCCTTATCATTTCTTGCTCTGTCAGCTCTGCGCTGTACCTGCAAAGAAATAAATACAGCTCTTTTTTATTCTTGAAATAATAAAACAGCAGTGATTTGCTGATGCCTGCCTCGGCTGCAATTTCACTCATGGGACTATTCTTGTAGCTGTACTGCGAAAAGACACGAAATCCTGCACTTATGATACTGTTTCGCCTATCTTCGGGAAGCTGGTAAAAGCGTTCATTCAAGTTTTCTCACTCCTTCCTGACCGTATCGGTCAATAACATTATAACACCGCTGACCGATTTTGAGAAGACCCTTTTTGAAATTATAAGAAAAGTTTTATCCACGCATCGTAATAGGTAAGCATATGCCGAACGTTTAAAAAATGTAAGAGAATGATCTCTTGCTTTTTTCTTTTATCTCTGATTTTTTTGCATAGTGCACAAATTGACAAATACCTGTTTGTATAATCATACAATTATTAAGTTGTGATGCATATTTTTGCGGTTCTTGATCGTTTATATTATAGAGCACGAGTGTTCTTGACAAATTGTGGCAGCAGTGCTATGATATAATAAGATTGTATTGAGTAAATGTGCGTAGGGGATATTTTTATGAGTGACCTTTTAAATCAGCTTTTGTTAATTGCCATATTATCTCTGCCATTAGTAGCTCTGATTTCTCTTATCTTAACTGTTATCAATCTTGTGAGATATTACAACCGTTATACTAATGACCCGGAACAGTGTCAGAACAGAAAGAAGGATCTTATTATATCTCTTTCGGTATTGTTGATATCTCTTGCGGCGATCGCTGTGCTGTTTTTGATCCTCGGTGAATCAATGCTGCATATGTAAGTAAAAAGCTGCTTGAAGTATCGTTTTTAATGTATGATGAATTATGTGAAAGGAAATGGACAAGATGTTGTTAGTAGTTTTTTTTGGTCTTTTGATCTTTTTTCTTCCGGGATGGTTTATATATCTGATCTACACCCGTATCCGGTATAATAAAACTGACCTCAGTGATCCGATCGACTGCCAGAATAAACGAAGGGAATATATTCAAGCCCGCAATGTATTTATCGCAATGCTTGTAGGACTTGCTGTGCTTGTCCTGATAATTATGGGCTCAATGTCGCATATGTGAGGTGCTTGAAATGAATGATAAATTGTTTTACAGACTGATGACTATAATAACCGTGCTTGGTATTGCAAGCATTATCGCACTTGTGATCTATACATACCTTTTGTATAAGGATTGCTCGGTCATCTCTTATATCGGAAATAAGGGGTGAGAGAAATGAGAAAAAAACTCCGTGTTATAAAACTTATCGCATTGGTGCTTGCGTTCGTGCTTTTTGATATCTCGGTTTATAACGTTTTTACAAAAAGATATATCGACAAGCGTTCGGACGAGATGAAGGAAAAATCCGTTGAGATCTCTAAAAACCTGCCGTTTACCGAAGATTCTGATATTGTCAGGCTTGACGTGAAAGAGAAGCTTTCAGGTGATCTTCCCGTAGTTGACGGAGCAGCTGCACTTTTTCCGATGTACTCTGCTTTTGTAAATGCGATCTACCCAAAGGACAGCGTATCCTTTGACGGTAAGGACTTTTCCTCTGACAGTGCAATGCAGTATACTAATACAAGAGGCGCTTATAAAGCTGTTGTAGACGGCACTGCTGACATCATCTTCTGTGCAAAGCCCTCTCAGGAGCAGCTTGAATATGCCAAGCAAAAAGGTGTCGAGCTTAAAATGGTGCCGATAGGTTTTGAAGCGTTTGTGTTTATCGTAAATAAGCAAAATCCGGTTGATGACCTTACCACCGATCAGATCAAAGGGCTGTATTCAGGCAAGTATTCCAAGTGGTCAGAAGTCGGCGGCGACGATACATATATCGACGCAGTCCAGCGAAACAAGGGCAGCGGAAGCCAGACCTCGATGCTTGCGTTCATGAACGGAACAGATATGAAAAAGTCCCTTATCGGCGCACTTGTCGGAAGATCTATCGGATATACATTCAGGTATTATGTAAAAAGTATGGCTTCAAATGACAATGTGAAGATCCTTTCACTTAACGGAGTCTATCCCGATGAGAAAACCGTTGCCTCCGGGGAATACCCCTTGAGCAGCAATTTCTATGCCATATACAACGCCGCTAATAAAAACGAGAATGTTACAAAAATGATAGACTTTATTCTATCAGATAAGGGTCAGCAGATCGTTCAGCAAAGCGGATATATCCCGCTGAAAAAATAGCCTTGACAAATCTGTGCCGATGTGTTATTATTCCATTAAGCTGAATAGGCTTAAAAATCATTTTTAAGGAGTTGTCTTTTTGACAAATAAGAAAAAGGAGATAGCAGCGTAAACGGGAGGTTTGCGAATACTATCTCACACAAACCTCCCGTGTAGTAGTCAACACATTCAGGAGGAAAAATCAATGAAAAATAATGACTATATCTTACGCTTGGAAACACCAAAGGACTATTACGAAACTGAAACAATGGCACGGGAAGCATTCTGGAATCTCAGTGTTCCCGGGTGCAGCGAACACCTGTTTATGCACAATCTCAGACAGCACGAAGCTTTTATCCCGCAGCTCGACTTTGTTGCCGAGCAGGACGGTAAGATAATCGGGTGCGTGATGTATTCCGAGTCTTATCTTGTTGATGAAAAGGGCACTAAAAAGACGGTCCTGACCATGGGACCTATCTGTGTTCACCCTGAATATCAGCGAAAGGGGATAAGCAAGACCCTGTTGGAGCACACTTTTAAGCTTGCTGTTGAAATGGGCTACGACAGCGTTATCAATTTCGGAAATCCCGATAACTACGTTGCCCGTGGCTATAAAAGCTGCCGTAAGTTCAACATCTGCTTTGAGGGCGATATCTACCCGGCTGCACTGTTGGTCAAGGAACTTAAAGAGGGTACCTTTGACGGCAGAAAATGGTTTTATCATCAGAACGATGCCGATGCGTTGTGCGATGACGAAAAGCTTGTTGAAGAGTATGATAAGAAATTCCCACCAAAAGAAAAGGCATGGCAGCCAAGTCAGGAGGAGTTCTATATCCACAGCCATTCAATAATCGATCGTGATTGAACCGAGTTGAAATGCAATACGAAAGCCCCGTTATACGGGGCTTTTTGCATGATAAATAAGGATCAAAAAAGACGGCGTTGTATTCCTGAACGCCGTCTTAAATCTTATTTGAGTTCTTCTTTCGCCTGTTTATCCTCTTTTGGTGTGTTCAGCCTTTGTAAAACCTGTTCTGAACCCTTGAGAACAAAGGTTATGAATCTGATAAACGTGTCAGCCATTATTCCGAAGTTTATGCACAAAAGCAAACTCTTGGTCGATAATGAAGTCGTACCGAAGAACCATCCGAACAGCGTGAACGCTACAATGATCCCCGAGGTGCAAAGTGCAACTATTGCCCATTTATAGGTGCTCATCGGTTTGCTGATTATCTTTAGCACCATTATTCCGACTATTGATAAAAGAATTGTTGATGCAGTAGCGATTTCGCCTTGCGAAACGTCAAATATTCTTCCGAAGATAACCATTGCGATGACGACGAAAACGTCAGTTATTCCGCCCGGAAGAGCTTTAAAGATAACGTTTTTCATAAAGTGCCCTTGGATCAGGAAATGATCCGGTACCTGCGAGAGCAGGAAAGCGGGTATACCAATGGTGAACGCACTGATGAGCGTTATCTGCGGAGGGGTAAGAGGGTATACAAACCCGAATGCAAGTGTAACTATGCAAAGCAGAACCGAGAAAATGTTCTTTACAAGGAACAAGCTTCCGGAACGCTCCATGTTGTTGACGACCTGCCTGCCCTCCATTACTACATCAGTCATATGAGCAAAATCTGAATCAAGCAGTACCAGCTGTGCAGCCTGTACCGCTGCGTCGCTTCCGGAAGCCATTGCAATAGAACAGTCTGCATCTTTGAGCGCAAGAATATCGTTTACGCCGTCACCTGTCATTGCGACGACTTTTTCCTGAGCCTGCAAAGCCTTTACAAACTTGCGTTTCTGGTCGGGGGTAACTCTTCCGAATACCGTATAGCTCTTCATAGCTTCATAAACAGCTTCGTCTGTGGTAAGCGTTGAAGCATCAACATAGTGTTCTGCATTAGCAATACCAGCCTGTTTTGCGACCTCTGAAACAGTTATGGGGTTATCACCTGAAATGACCTTTACCTCAACGCCTTCATAAGCGAAAAATTTAAAGGTCGCAGGTGCAGTTTTACGAACCGGGTTTGTGATAAGTACTAAAGCAAGCGGCTCGCAGTCTGCGGTGAGTGCCTTTCCATCAGGCTTGCCATCATATTTTGCAAAAGCAAGCACTCGATATCCCTTGCGGCTGTCAAGCTCGATACTTTCACGGAACTGCTCGTATTTATCCCTGAGTACCCATTCTGGGGCACCGAGAACGTAGGCTGCCTTTTCAAATGTAACGCTTGAATACTTAAACTCTGATGAAAAATCGGTGTGCGAAACGATCTTTGCGCCGCTTGGCTGTGTGAAATACTGCTTCATCGCAGCCATTGTTATATTATCAGCCGATTGCTCCGAAGCAAAGTCGCTGAGCAGCTCAGTCAGCTTATCCTCGCCAACGTCACTGATCGCTTTGACACCTGTGACCTGCATAGTGTTTTCGGTGATAGTACCTGTTTTGTCAACACACAGCACATTGGTACGGGCAAGTGTCTCGATACATTTCATATTGTGCACAAGTACTTTCTGCTTTGCAAGTCTCATTGCGCTTATAGCAAGTGTGACACTTGCAAGAAGGAAAAGTCCTTCGGGTATCATTCCGATGATAGAAGCAACGGTAGAACGGATACTTTGCGTATAGTCCATTGCTTTGCGGACGTACATATTATAAAATTGCAGTGAACCAAGCGGAATGATAATAAAGCCAGCTATCTTGACTATCTTGTTCAGCGAACGTATCATTTCGGACTGTTCGCCAGTTTTGAGCTTTTTAGCCTGGAGTGTGAGCTGAGATATGTACGACTCAGCACCGACCTTTGTAAGTCTTGCTTTGCATGAACCTGACACAATAAAGCTGCCGCTCATAAGATCTGATCCGTTTTGCTTGACTATCTCGTCAGCCTCGCCCGTTAGCAGGGCTTCATTTGCTGAGACCTTGCCTTCGACGACGACAGCGTCAGCCGGTATCTGGTCGCCTGCTTTAAATATAACTATATCATCTGCAACAAGTTTGTCAGATTTAATTTTTTGTTCATTGCCGTCACGAATTACTGTTGCAGTAGGGGAGTTGAGCATCGTCATTTTATCAAGCAGCTTTTTTGAGCGGGTCTCCTGAACTATACCGATAAGGGTATTGAATATTATGACCGGCAGAAAGGAGAGGTCTTTGAGTGTTCCGGCAAATATCAGCAGAACCGCTATGCCGGCAAAGATAAAGTTGAAGTAAGTGAAAACGTTAGTTGCAATTATCATTCCCACCGATTTGGAAGGCGGCTTAACGGGTTTGTTAGACATACCTGCAAGCTCACGTTCAGCCACCTGCTGCTGGGTCAGCCCGATCTGCGGATCAGGCTGGAGCCGCTGTATGCTTGCAGAGGATAATTCTTTCTTTTTCATTTGCATACCCCTTTTTATGTATAAATCTAATAGAATAATTATATCATTCTTTCACAAGAAAATCAACTGCATTATCAAATAAATAATTACTAATTATATTATTGCAATATTCGGGTAAAAGTGTTATACTGTATCTATAAAAAGCAAAGGACTGATCTGATTGAGCACTATTTATTCAAGGAAAGCATTTTACTACGAAACGGACAGAATGGATATAATTCACCATTCCAACTATGTACGCTGGCTGGAGGAAGCCCGGGTGGATATGATGGATCAGATGGGCTTTGCGTTTTCCAAGCTTGAAAGTATGGGGATAGTCGTTCCGGTGCTCTCTGTTGAAACGCATTATAAATTTCCCGTGAGATTCGGTGACACATTTGAAGTGGAAAGCAGGCTTGTTGAATTCAACGGCTGCAAATTTGCTCTTGAATACGAGGTAAGAAACGTTACACAAGGGACTTTGTCGCTGACGGCGAGGACAACTCACTGCTTTACAACTGCCGATCTCAGACCGGCAAGGCTCAAGAAAATATGCCCGGAACTGTACGATATGTATATGAAACAACTTGAAAAATAACGAACAAGGACTGCTGCATTTGCAACAGTCCTTGTTTTTTCAGCATTTAAGATATTTTTGAATATTTTGGCGGACCTGTCGTCTGTCGCTGAGATTAAGGCTTCTTATCACCTTTCTGACAGGCAGTATATTAGTCGGAGTTACCGAAAGTCCGTCAATATGAAGATCGAGGAAAAGCTCTGTAAAATCTGTGTTCGCACCGAATTCACCGCAGATATACGCTTTTATACCATGGGCATGTGCGTTATCGCAGACCATTTTTATCATTCTGAGAACACAGAGGTGATCCGCCGGACATACCTTTTCAAAGTGCGGATTATAGCGATATATCGCGTTTGAATACTGTTCGAGATCGTTGGTGCCGATGCTGAAAAAGTCTACCTGCTGTGCAAGCAGATCGCTCAGCATTACAGCAGCTGGAGTTTCAACGAGAATGCCAATAGGAATATTGTCCTTGAATGGCTTGTTTTCTTTTATAAGCTCTGCCTTGACCTCATTGATTATCTCTTTGATACGCACTATTTCCTGAACATCAATAACAAGAGGGAACAGCAGTCTCAGGTCGCCGTAGACGGAAGCTCTGAGAAGTGCCCGCAGCTGAGTCTTGAATATTTCCGGGCGTGACAGACAGACTCTGATCGAACGAAAGCCCAGTGCAGGGTTCTTTTCCTGATCCAGACCGAAATAGTCAAGCTCGTTATCTGCGCCTATATCCATCGTTCTTATAACCACAGGCTTGCCCTGCATTTCGGTTAGTACACGTCTGTAATTATAGAATTGTACATCCTCGTTAGGAAAATCCTCCTTATCGAGGTAGAGATATTCACTCCTCAAAAGTCCGATACCGCCGCAGTCGTTAGCTTTAGCGATCTCTATATCGGTGAGGTCGCAGATGTTGGCGAGAACTTCGATCTCTCTGCCGTCACGGGTTATATTCTTTCTTCCCCTTAGTCTGGTCAGCAGCTCACGCTTTCTTCCCTCAGCAGCTTCTTTATGGTCGAGTAGCTTTGAAGTCTCATTATCAGGTTCGATATACATGATACCGCTGTAACTGTCAACTATGCAATACTTGTTTTCAAGCTCATCGTTAAGCTCGTCACCTGCCCCGATTATGCAGGGGATCCCTCTTGTGCGGGCAAGTATAGCGGTGTGCGAATTGGTTGAGCCGTAGGATGTACAGATCGCAGCGACCTTGCTTTTATCAAGCATGATAGTTTCGCTGGGCAGAAAGTCATCAGCACAAACCACAGACATCTCTTCAAGCTTGAACACCTGCTCGTCACGGTTCTGAAGATGTCTGAGAAGCCTTGCGGAAACGTCCCTTATATCTGCGATCCTTTCGCTGATGTATTCTGATTCTGTACTTGTTTCGTCCATCATTTTGCTGAATAGTTTCACGGTCCTGACGACAGCAAATTCAGCATTGCAATGCTCGTTGAGGATAAGCTTTTCCATTGAGTTGACGTACTGATTGTCATCAAGGATCATCTGATGGATAAGAAATATCTGTGCCTCATCCTCACCGACTTCCTCAGTAGCCTGCGAGTACAGGTGTTTCAGTTCTTCCACGACCTCATTGCGTGCATAAGCAAATCTTCTGAGCTCACGAAGGGTATCTCCGACCCTGGCTTTGCTGATGACTACTTCTTCACGGTGAAAAAACTTTATTACACCTCTGCCAATGCCGCCATAAACAGCGCTGCCCATTAGTTTCTGCACAAATAGTCACCTCCGATCATGAAATTTCAACCAAGTATATTATAGCACTTTTTATTTGGAGATAAAAGTTTTTTACCGATTTGTTTACTGAAATTTAACATTTGTTCACAAATGGATTTTTGTGCTTGCAATTATTTAATTTTTATGATATGATTTATACACAAAAGGAGTGTTGATCATGCCTGACAGACCAAAGCTTACTAAGCAACTTAGCAGTGAGCTTTTTCGTGAGCATTACTATCTTAAAGAGGAACTTGTATCATTTTGTCGTGAAAACGGGCTATCGATCCAAGGCGGAAAGCTTGAACTGACCGAGCGTATCGCACATTTTCTTGATACCGGCGAAGCGCTTGAGCCTCATATTGAAAGAGTTACCGCAAAGCTGAGCGATGCTGAGCTTACCGTCGATAGTGTTATAGAGAGTAATTTTGTCTGTTCACAAAAGCACCGTGCGTTTTTTCAAAAACAAATCGGTAAGGGCTTTTCTTTTAATGTTCAGTTTCAGAAATGGCTCAAAGCTAATCCGGGTAAGACCTACCGTGATGCGATAAGTGCATATCACGAGATCGTGAAGGCAAAAAGGACGACTAAAACCACAATAGATAAGCAGTTTGAATACAATACATATATCCGTGACTTTTTTGCCGACAACACAGGTAAACACCTTGATGATGCTATAAAATGCTGGAAATACAAAAAGAGCCTTAAAGGTCATAACCGCTACGAGCGCTCTGATCTGACAGCTCTTGAAAAGGAGGATCAAAATGAATTATAAAGTTATTGATATGAACAGCTACTACCGTAAGGATATTTTCAAACATTTTTCCGCTGATTGTAAATGCTCTTTTGCAGTAACCGCAAGAGTTGATGTCACAGAACTGAAAGCCTTTTCAAAGCACAGCGAAACGAGCTTTTATCTGAATTTTCTCTATGTTCTTTCAAAAGCGCTCAATTCTCGTGAGGACTATCGCTTTTACTATCACTATCCCACACAGGAATTACGTCTTTATGACAAACTGAACCCATGCCAGTATGTTTTCCACGAGGACACTGAAACGATAACTGTTGTTTACAGTGAGTATTTTGAAGATTATAAGACCTTTTATAAAGCAGCTGAAGCTGATCTTGAAAATGCTAAAGCGACCCGTGATTACGGCCTTGATGAAGCAGCTCACCCGAACTGGTTCGATGCATCGAGCCTCCCGTGGCTGTCATTTGATTCAATGACCGTAGAACTGCCGGACGGTTACCTGTACTTCAATCCAATAGTCAACTGGGGCAGGTTCCGAGAAGAAAACGGCAGATTGATGATGCCAGTAGCAATAAGGCTCAATCACGCATCTGCCGATGGTTTTCTTGCTGCCTTGTTTTACAAAACGCTTGAAAAAGAAATAGCTGCTTTATGCGGAAAGTGAGGACAATAAATGTTTGAAAAGCTATTTAAAAACAGCATTTTGATAACGACCGATCGTTTAGTACTCAGACCTGTTCTTCATGGCGATGCACAGGATCTCTATGAGATTTTCTCTGACAGACAGGTCATGAAATACTATGATCTTTTACCGTTTGAAAGCCTTGAAAGAGCAAAAGAGCAGATAGAATTCTTTACAAGAGGTTTCGAGCAAAGAACAATGATCCGATGGGGGATCGAGCTGAAACAAAGCGGCAAGCTAATTGGTACCTGCGGTTTATTTGCATTCAACGAGGATGCCTTAAAAGCCGAACTTGGATATGAACTGAATAGTTCGTATCATGGCAATGGCTTTATGACCGAGGCTTTAAAAGCGGTGCTCGATTATACTTTTCGTGAATGCGGCATCAATCGTGTGGAGGCTTTCGTTGAGCCTTTGAACACTGCATCGCAAGGCCTTCTTGAAAAGCTTGGTTTTACCAAAGAGGGAACTTTGCGAGAATATGAACGATGCAGAGGCGAACTGATCGATATTATAATTTATGGCTTGCTTCGCAGCGACAGATGATATCCAACAAAAAAAGACGACGTTTTTTGAAACGCCGTCTTTTATAGTTATCTGTACAATGATCAGAGCTGAGGACCTGCAGGCACAAGTGCCTTACCAGCCTCGTTGCCCTCATACTTGGAGAAGTTCTTGATGAATCTTGAAGCAAGATCCTTAGCCTTTTCTTCCCACTCAGAAGCACTTGCGTATGTATCTCTCGGATCGAGGATTGCAGGGTCAACGCCTGGAAGCTCGGTAGGAACTTCAAAATCAAAGTAAGGGATCTTCTTTGTAGGAGCTTTAAGAACGTCACCGCTGAGGATAGCGTCGATGATTCCACGAGTATCCTTGATGGAAATTCTCTTGCCTGTGCCGTTCCAGCCTGTGTTTACAAGGTAAGCCTTTGCACCGCTCTTTTCCATTCTCTTAACAAGCTCTTCTGCATACTTTGTAGGATGCAGCTCAAGGAATGCCTGACCGAAGCAAGCGGAGAATGTAGGTGTAGGCTCAGTGATTCCACGCTCAGTACCAGCAAGCTTAGCGGTAAAGCCTGAGAGGAAGTAGTACTTTGTCTGCTCAGGTGTAAGTATAGATACAGGAGGCAGAACACCGAAAGCATCAGCTGAAAGGAAAATAACGTTATCAGCTGCAGGACCATGAGAGATCGGCTTTACGATCTTCTCGATGTGATCGATAGGATATGAAACACGAGTATTCTCTGTAACGGATTTGTCGTTGAAATCGATCTTTCCATTGTCGTCAACGGTTACGTTTTCAAGCAGAGCATTTCTCTTGATAGCGTTGTAGATATCAGGCTCTGAATCCTTGTCAAGGTTGATTACCTTAGCATAGCAGCCGCCTTCAAAGTTGAATACGCCGCTGTCGTCCCAGCCGTGTTCGTCGTCACCGATAAGAAGTCTCTTTGGATCAGTGGAAAGTGTGGTCTTACCTGTTCCGGAAAGTCCGAAGAAGATTGCGGTGTGCTCACCGTTCATATCTGTGTTAGCCGAGCAGTGCATAGCAGCGATGCCCTTGAGAGGGAGGTAGTAGTTCATCATAGAGAACATACCCTTCTTCATCTCTCCGCCGTACCATGTGTTGATGATCACCTGCTCACGGCTTGTGATGTTGAATACAACAGCTGTCTCAGAGTTGAGTCCCAGCTCCTTGTAATTTTCTACCTTAGCCTTTGAAGCATTGTAAACTACAAAATCAGGCTCAAAGTTCTCAAGCTCCTCAGCAGTTGGCTTGATGAACATATTGAGGATAAAGTGTGCCTGCCAAGCAACCTCAACGATAAAGCGGACAGCCATTCTCGTATCCTTGTTTGCACCGCAGAAAGCATCAACAACGAAAAGTCTCTTGTTGCACAGCTCCTCAACAGCGATCTTCTTGACAGCGTCCCAAGTCTGCTCTGAAGCAACGTGGTTGTCGTTCTTGTACTCGTCGCTTGTCCACCAAACAGTATCCTTGGAGTTCTCGTCCATAACGATGAACTTATCCTTAGGTGAACGTCCTGTGTAGATACCTGTCATAACGTTTACAGCGCCAAGCTCGGTCTCCTTGCCTACCTCAAAGCCTTCCAGACCAGCCTTTGTTTCTTCCTTGTAGAGTTCCTCATAGGAAGGGTTGCGGATGATCTCTGTTGAACCGGTGATGCCGTACTTTGTAAGATCAAGATTTGCCATTTTATTTTCCTCCTGTTTAAAATATATTATGTGATTATATGACCCTGCACTTGGCAGAGACTAAATTTTCGCACACATATTATTATAATATAAAATCATTGTGATGTCAATAGAAAAGGCAAAAATTAAGGTTAGAAATGTCTAACTTACATAAAGAACAAAAAAAGCACGGAGCAGCGAGGCTTTCCGTGCTTTGGGAAACTATTTTACAATTTCTGACGTTTGCTTTTTCTGCTTGAACATATAGTTATGTGCTGTGAGCCAGAAAAGCGTAACAGGGAAATAATTGAACATCATATACCCATCTGATGTGAGAGAGGTTATCGCAAAGCCGATAAAGAAACAATAGCTCAGCAGCAGCTCCGGCCGGAGCTTTTCTTTTTTTGCAATAACGCCTGCAAACATAGCAAGGGCTTTTATGCCGATGAAAACCACAGCTATCAGATACGCACAGCCTGCTGCGATACCTGCTGTATATGCAACCTGAAGATAAACGTTATGTGCATTAACGTGCTCGTAGTGCCTGGTTTCCTCAATGACTTCACGCTGTTCTGATGAGTGTCCCATTATTCCTACATTTTTAGCGAACTCTTTCCAGATGGTGATCCTTCCGGACGAGAAGCTTTCATCGCCTGCACCGTCAAGACCTTTAATATAGTAGTTGAGGTTATACTCGGTAACCATATTCTCAATATCTTCTATCTCTTTTTCTTCATTATCAAGTTCAGAATCCGACTTGGAATCAGTATCTGAAAAACTCATGCTTATCTTGTGGGAAAGAATGACAATGTTCTTTCTGACCGTAGAGAGCATAAAAAACATGACGAACGGAACGGCTGCGGTAATAATAACTATTGTTATTATCTGCTTTTTTTCGAGCCTGAGCTTTTTGGTCTTGTCTCTTGAAACGATCATCATGATCAGGAAAAATCCCATACTGAAACAGATCGCAAGCGCTGATGTCCTTGAACTTGTGAAAACGAGCATAGAAACCGCACTGACAAGAAGTCCCCAGCCAACAGCTTTCTTTTTGAATGATGCTTTCTTTTTGATGAGCAGATAGCTCAGTGATGGGATAAGAATAACAAGAAAGTTTCCCAGAAGGTTGCTGTTTCCCAGTATCGAGCCAAACTGGAACTTTGTCATGATCGGTCCCCAGAACATATTGGCGATAAGCAATATTATGTAAGCTATCGTTATCGACATACAAAAGTGCTCGGAAATCTTTTCGGGATCATTTGTGGCAAGTGCGTACTGGACGATCGGCAGAAGGAATGCAAAGACTACACCGATAACACTGTATGCAACGATCCTGAGAACAAGTCCGTTGAATATGAAGAATAAACCGATGATTATTTCCATTGCGAGAATAAACAGACCGCTTCTGGTATAACTGATTCGCTTTTTCCTTACCATAAGAATAGCAAACAGTGCGGTCAGACAGCTGCCTCCGGCGATCGTCGGCGCATACCAGTTGACTGTGATCATTGCCATCAGTGTTTTAATGCACAGCATACCAACCAGCATCATCATCGCAAGCATCGTGTTAAGCAGCGGTTTTTTATTGTTCAGTTCATCAAGTTTATCCTGAAGTCTGTATATTATCATTTTAATTCTCCTTATTTTCACACTATCTCATTTATTATATCAAATATTTCCGGATAATTCAACACAATATCGTTCCAACAAACGTAAAAATATTCATATGATTTTTGTCAATTATGTCAAAAATCGTTCTGCTTTGAAATCAAAAAAAGAAAAAAAGTACTTGCATTTCAAAAATGAATGTGTTATAATAAACAAGTTAAATGTCTTCGTAGCTCAGCAGGATAGAGCGTTCGCCTCCTAAGCGAAAGGTCGTGGGTTCGAATCCCGCCGAGGACGTTAAGTAAAACAGACCTCTTTTGCTCAAAAGTGTAAAAGAGGTTTTATTGTATCAAAAAGGGGAAATAGCGATGAAACTAACAGTTGAAAAGGCAAAGCAGCTCAATAAAGACGCAGTCACACAGGAACATCTCATTATTCATTCTCTCAACGTCTGCTATGCAATGGGTGCAATGGCAAAGCATTTCGGCGCAGACGAAGAGCATTGGCAGGCTGTTGGCTACCTGCACGATTTTGATTATGAAAAGTACCCTGATGAGCATTTGCAGCACACTGAGAAAGAGCTGCTTGAACTTGGTGTAGAGCCTGAGGACGTAAGAGCGATAATGAGCCACGGCTGGGAGATATGCACTGATGTAAAACCTGAAACAGATATGGAAAAAAGCCTGTATACGGTCGATGAGCTGACAGGAATAATACAGGCTTGCGCAAGAATGAGGCCAAACGGTATTGCAGATCTCGAGCTTAAAAGCTTTATGAAAAAATTCAAAGATAAAAAGTTTGCAGCGAAGTGCAATCGTGAGGTCATCAAAAAAGGCTGTGAACTGCTGGGTATGGAAGTGTCCGAGGTCGCTCAGATATGCATTGACGGTATGAAGCCGCACGCCGCCGAGATAGGCTTGCAGGGTACACAGAACTGAATATTAAAGCTAAAGGACTGCTGCTTTGTGCAACAGTCCTTGTTAGTTATATCATTTCTTGGGTGCTGAATCCTCAGGCCATCTTTCATTGTAGCAGGTGTAAGCACAGCTTTCATCGTAAAACCACGAATATGGATCGGTTTTCATATTGCTCAGCCCGGAATCCTTGACAGAGTCAGGAACATTGCCTGCAAGTGCCTGCGGGTCGATTACTTTGTTATCGGGTGTTATGATGTATTCTTTTGCACCTGCGTAAAGGAACAGCAGCTTTTTCTTATCGTATTTGTCCATGATCTGCTGGAAGCCTTCAAACCAAGGTCCGCCAAATGCAGGAGTACCGTATATCAAGCCGTTTTCCTTGACAAGCGTAACTATCGCAACCAGCTTGCCGCCGCTGAAAACAGGAAAGTCCATGAAGTTTTGCTTGATCGTCAAGCCCTCTCCCTTGACGCCGTGATAGCTTACATGACAGTAGCCGTTTCGCACAAGAAAAGTCCCGTTGATAAACAGTACTGATTCGTCAGCACAATATATGCCCTCACCACGTTCAACAAGCTTGACACCACTCGCTGACAGGGAGCTTGCGAGGCTTTGTGCATTCTTTGCGAAGTATTCATATGCTTCCTCTCTTGTTATTTTTTCACCGATGTACTCCTTGGTGTTTTTGCTCGGTATCATTGCGATCATTACCTGATCGTTTCCGCTTTTGCCGTCGGGAACGTTTTCAGCTGTGCTGTCAGAGCTTGAAGGTTCAGATGAGCTGCTTTGTGCCTGAGTAGTAGCATATGCGGCTGATGAAGCGTTTTCACCGCTGTCAACAACCCAGTAGTCGCCTGCAAACACCTGTGGTTCTGAACTGTTGTCTGTGTTTGAATTACCAATGTGGTCGTCTGTTCCACCGGCGATGATGCCATTATCTTTTGAACTTTTTTCATCTGCTGTGCTTATGTCGCTGCTGCCGAAGCCGCCTTTTATTGCGAACACGCTTGCTGCTGCGATCAGCAGAACAGGCAGTACTATCGCTGATGTTGTTCCTATGATCTTGACTCTTGAGTTTGAGCTTTGTTTTTGCTGTTCAAATTCGTGGACACGTCCAAGGACGCTGTCCGCCATTTGTTTATAATCTTTCATTGTCAAATCCCTCTCTTTCAAGCTGTGCTCTGAGTGCCTGCCTTGCCCTTGATGCGAGTACCTCTGTGGCGTGAACGCTCTTTTTCATTATCTTTGATGCGTCCTTCATAGACAGCTGCTCAAAGTATTCAAGCCACAATATCTGTCTGTATTCGGGCTTTAGCTTTCTCAAAGCCTGGTGTATCGTTATCTTCTGTTCTTCTCGTATGTACGTCTTTTCAAGGTCGTATTCCTCGTTTCCGACATCGGCTGCTTCTTCAAGCGGTACCTCTTTTCGTCTTATCTTTTTACGAAGATAGTCTATCGCAATATTTCTGCCGATCGTGTAAAGCCAAGTTTTAAAGGAGCTTTTGCCCTTGTCCTTTGGCTTTTTCGTACCAAGCAGCACGAACGTGTCCTCTGTCAGATCTTCAGCGATATGTATATCGCCGACAATGCTTGACAGATACAGTATCAGACCGTCTTTGTAATCTCTGATTATTTCGATAAGCCCACTCTCATCACCGTTGTCACGGAAACGGCGGTAGCTACCTGAACCGTTGTCCATGGGCGTTCTCCTTTCCCCAAAGGCTATTCGGATATCCTTAATGAACTCGCTTGCCTTTTCACTTATTACACGACGGCAAGGCGCATTTTCTCACAGTATATCTTATCATTTTTTTTGACTATCTGCAAGAGAATTTACAAGTTGGTAAAAATATGCGTATGCACTTGAAAAATAATGCTTTGTGTGGTATAATAATTTGAATAAACTTACTGAATACTTTGCGAAAAGGGTCATATTATGAAAAAGTGGAAGATATGCAGATGTGATGAAAGCAAGGCGGCAGAATTTGCTGCAAAGTGTGATATAAACAAACTCGCTCTGGAGGTGCTGACTGCCAGAGGTTTTACGGATTTTCAGCAGGTGGTTGATTTTTTCAGCCTGCCTGAGCTGTCTGACCCGTTTCTGATAAAGGATATGGATAAGGCAGTCGAGGTCATCAACGAGGCTGTGGATAATTACGAGCTTATATGCATTTACGGAGATTACGACTGCGACGGTATCACTGCGACATCTATTCTTTTCAACTATCTTGAAAGTATGGGTGCCAACGTTATGTATTATATCCCCGAGCGTTCTGACGGGTACGGGCTTAATGAGCAGGCTGTCAAGGAGCTTGCGAACCGTGGTGTTTCACTTGTTGTTACCGTCGATAACGGTATTTCTGCTGTGGGTGAAGCCAAACTTATCAAGGATCTTGGAATGAAGCTGGTAGTTACAGATCACCACCAGCCGCCGGAGGTACTTCCCGAGGCTGAAGCAGTCGTTGACCCGCACCGTGCGGACTGTGAGTCGCCGTATAAGGACATCTGCGGCGCAGGAGTTGCGCTGAAGCTTTGTGCAGCCCTTGACGGCGGAAGCTACGATGCAGTGCTTCAGCAATATGGCGATATCTGCGCTATCGGTACTGTTGCAGATGTTGTCCCTCTCAATGGTGAGAACAGAACTATTGTTAAACATGGGCTTGAATATCTGAAAAACACCGATAATTCAGGTCTGAGCAAGCTTTTTGAGCTTTCTTCGCTTGAAAGAAACGGCATTGACTCGGTTGATGTATCTTTCAGGATCGCTCCGGTTATTAATGCTTCCGGACGTTTCGGCTCGCCGCTTACAGCTGTGAAAGCTCTGCTGAGTGAGGATACAGAAGATGCCGGAAGCTATGTTCAGACACTGCTTGAACTTAATTCTCAGAGAAAACAGACCGAAAAAGAGATAATTTCGGATATCGTCGAGCATATCAACGAGCATCCGCAGGTGCTTGACCACGCTGTTTTGGTTCTGTGGGGAGAAAACTGGCACCCGGGTGTTATAGGTATAGTTTCTTCAAAGATTCTCGATGTTTACGGAAAACCAAACTTTATTATATCCGTAGATGAGCAGGGCAACGCACGAGGCTCTGCAAGAAGTGTTCGCGGATTTGATGTGTTTGACTGCCTTTGCCATTGCAGCGAGCTTTTTGATAAGTTCGGAGGTCATGAATGTGCAGGCGGATTTTCGCTGAAGAAAGAAAATCTTCCGCTCCTTAGCGAACGCATTTATGAATATGCGGACAATATGAGCAAGCTGCCTGTGCAGGAGCTTACGGCTGATAAGCTGCTCAAGCCCGAGGATATTTCTATTGACAATGTCCGGGGGCTTGATAAGCTTGGTCCTTTCGGTGCGGGTAATCCCGTGCCGACATTTGCGATACTCGGTGCGAAGGTCCTCGGCATTTCTCCGCTTTCACAGGGCAAACACACTAAGATAGATTTCGTTTATGGCGGTTACAAGGGACAGGCGCTGATCTTCTCACTGGCTCCGTCAAAAGCCTGCTTCAAAGTCGGCGATAGCATTGATATGCTTGTAAGGCTGGATATAAACTCTTTCAGAGGTAATGAGAGCGTTTCTATAAAGGTCATTGATCACAGGCTCAGCGGTGTTAAGCAGGAGAGATACTTTGCTGCGAAGCAGTGCTATGAAAAGCTGATGAGGGGCGAAAAGCTCCCGCCTGAGTTCGTCAGAAAGATAATCCCTACAAGAGATGATCTTGTCAGGGTGTACAAATACATAAGCAATGTCAGGACCACTACCGCAGACCATATGTTCATGAGTATCGGTGATGACAATATGAATTACTGTAAAATGCGGATATGTATGGATATTTTCAGAGATAAGGAACTTGTGGAATACAAGCCTGCAACGATGAAGCTGTCGGTTCTTGATGTGACGCATAAGGTCGATCTTGAACAGTCACAGACGCTTGTTAAACTTAAAGAAATGCTTTGACGGAGGTGATAACGATGCCCGAAGAGAACACTATTTCAGTAGATATGCTTATACAGAGGATACTTGACGGAGAAAAGCAGTATGATCTCTCAAAGATAGTATCTGCATATGAACTTGCTTACAAGTATCATGACGGTCAGAAGAGAGAATCGGGTGAACCGTATATCACCCACCCTCTCGCTGTTGCGTATATCCTGCTGGAACTTGGTATGGATACGGATACTATATGCTCTGCATTGCTTCATGACGTTGTTGAGGACACTGACTGTACATTGGAAGTGCTCCAGAAAAAATTCGGCAATGACGTTGCAATGCTTGTAAATGGTGTTACAAAGCTGAAAAAAGTCGAGACCTTTACTAAGGATGAGCAGAAAGCTGAGAATATCAGAAAAATACTGCTTGCGATGAGTGAGGATATAAGGGTCATCATTATCAAGCTTGCTGACAGACTTCACAATATGAGAACGCTGAACTACTGCCGTGATGAGAAAAGGCGGAATATTGCGCATGAGACGATGAACATATATGCTCCTATCGCTCACAGACTTGGTATCAGATCCATCAAGGACGAGCTTGAGGATCTGTCTTTCAAGTATCTTGACCCGTATGCTTACAACGAGATCGAGAAGCAGATGAATATGCGAAAGGGCAGCAGAGATCAGCTCGTTGAGGATCTGAAACAAAGGATAAAGGAAAGGCTTGAAAAGGATATACACCCTGTCCCTGTCATCGAGGGCAGAGTAAAATCGAACTATGGCATCTACAAAAAGGTTTACCGTGACGGTAAGGAAATAGATCAGATCTACGACCGCTACGCACTCAGGATAATCGTTAATACCGTAACAGAATGCTATAATGTTCTTGGCATAATCCACGATATGTTCAAACCTATTCCCAACAGGTTCAAGGACTATATATCCACGCCGAAGGCAAATATGTATCAGTCGCTGCACACGACCGTTATCGGCAGAGAAGGTGTTCCTTTTGAGGTGCAGATAAGAACATGGGATATGCACAAGACTGCTGAATACGGTATCGCAGCTCACTGGAAATATAAAGAGGGAGTCGCTGGCGGAAATACAAAAGACGATCAGAGGCTTGCGTGGATAAGGCAGATAATCGAGTCACAGCAGGAATCTGACGATGTTGAGGAGATAGTTCGTGCTATTAAAAACGATCTTGCTCCGGAGGACGTATTTGCGTTTACACCAAAGGGTGATATGATAACCTTGCCAGTGGGAGCGACAGTGATCGACTTTGCGTATGCTATACACACCGAGGTAGGTCACAAGATGTGTGGTGCAAAGGTAGATAAGAAGATGGTTTCATACGACTATCAGATCAAGACCGGAGAGATCATCGAGATACTCACCTCCAATATACCCGGTCACGGTCCAAGCAGATCGTGGCTGAATATCTGCAAAACTAACGAAGCTAAGTCCAAGATAAGACTGTGGTTCAAAAGAGAACGCAGAGATGAGAATATCTTTGAGGGAAGAAGTGCCCTTGAAAGAGAATTCAGACGAAACTATATCCGTGTTCCCGAGGACGAACTTGAAGAGTTCCTGAAAATGGATATGAAGCGTCACAACTGTGACACGCTCGACGATTTCTTTGCGGCTATCGGTTATGGCGGAGTTCAGCTTTCAAAGCTTATTGCGAGACTGAAGCTTGAATATAACAAGAAATATGGTGACAAGGCGGCACAGGCACCACAGGAGGCTGAACTCAAGCCTTCAAAGCCAAGCAATGTATCAGGTATTGTTGTTGATGGTGTGAGCGACTGTGTTGTAAGGTTCGCACAGTGCTGCAATCCTTTGCCGGGAGATGAGATAATCGGATTTATAACCAGAGGTCATGGTATTTCTGTCCATAGAAAGGACTGCGTAAATTATCTTCACCAAAAGGACGATCCTGAGATGAAGGACAGGTGGATCCCTGTAAGATACGAGGGTACAGGCTCAAAGCAAGGTTATTTCAAGTGTACTCTTGATATTATCGCTATCGACAGGATAGGTCTGCTTGCTGACGTTTCCTCTGCATTGGCAATGATAAATATTTATATCTATGAATCTACGTCAAGAGAGCTGAAAAACGGAAATGCCATTCTTTCGATAACCGTCAGCATAGCAGGCATGGAGCAGCTGAACAATGTTATTAATAAACTCAAAAAGATCAAAAACGTCATTTCTGTTGAAAGAAGCGGAAAGTGATGTCAAGGAGGATTTATGAGGGTATACAGTCTTAAACCGCTGAGCATTTGCGACACAAACAGCTACATTGTTGCAAGTGAAAAGAACAATGCAGTGCTTATTGACGCACCTGCTGACGCTGATTATATTCTTGAGCAGGTCGAACTTTTTGGACTTACGCTCAAAAAGATATTTCTCACTCATGGCCATTTTGACCATATTGGTGCTGTGGCTGATCTTGTCGAAAAGACGGGGTGTGAGGTATATATCTGTGCATTTGATAAAAACAAGCTGTATGATGAGGATAGTATGCTTGTAAATCATTTTATGGTGCGTGGATACCGCAAGTATACGGGTGATGTTATAACGTTCACTGAAAATGATATTCTCAGGCTTGATGAGCTTGAATTTGATGTTGTGGAGACCCCGGGACATACAAGAGGCTCGGTGTGCTTTATCTGTGGAAACGTTATGTTTTCAGGAGATACGCTTTTTGCACGCTCGTGCGGAAGAACTGATCTCCCTGACGGTGATCCTTCGGCTATGAAAGAGTCAATGAAAAAGCTCAAAGAGCTGGGCGGAGATCTGAAAGTCTATCCCGGTCATATGCAGACGACTACACTTGATACGGAACGTAAATACAACCAGTTTATGCAGGGCATATGAGCCTGCGGAAATCGGACGGATAAGAAAATGAAACTTTGTTTCAGCGGAAATGATTATAAATACGAGATCGAGGGCGTGATGAAGCTTTTTATTCCTGCAACGCTTTTTGATATCGTCTATGGTGATGATATCCCTCAGAATGGTGACTATGCGTTTGTGAGGGTGAAAGAGCTGGATAAACACGCCCTTTTATATGTATTGTGTAGATTTAAAGGTAAAACAGCACACAAGGTTTGTAGTGCACAACATGATGACGACCGTGAGATACTTCTTTCAAGGCTGCTTTTCAAAGTGATGAGCAAACTGACCGGTAATGTTCCAAAATGGGGAATTATCACCGGTATCAGACCCGTAAAGCAAGTGAATAGGTATTTGGGCAGAAATATGAGTGACAATGAAATATATGAGGCTATGCAAAATGAGTATCTCTGTTCAAAGGAAAAATGCGGCATTGCTCTGAAAACAGCACGCTCACAGAAAAAGATACTTGACGAGCTTAAACCTGATAGCTTCAGCTTGTATGTATCTATACCGTTTTGTCCGACAAGATGCTCGTATTGTTCGTTTGTTTCGCAGTCGATAGAGCAATGTCTGGGGCAGATACCTGAATATCTTGATAATCTGTGCAGGGAGATAGAATACACAGGACATCTTGTTTCAAGGCTCGGACTTGTACTTGACACTGTTTATTTTGGCGGCGGCACACCTACAACACTTGAAGCACAACAGCTTGAGAGACTTATGAAAACAATAGCGCAGAGCTTTGATCTATCACATCTGCGTGAATACACCATAGAGGCTGGCAGACCGGACACGATCACCCCTGAAAAGCTTGAAATGATTAAGCAAAACGGCTGTACAAGGATCTCGATAAATCCACAGACGCTTTCAGATAATGTGCTTAAAAAAATAGGCAGAGATCATACTGCACAGCAGTTTTTCAATGCCTTTGAGATTGCACGCCAAGTCGGTTTTGACAGTATTAATAATGATATTATCGCAGGACTCCCCACTGATACTGCGGAAAGCTTTGCCAATACAGTTGACGAACTTATTCATCTCGGTGCAGAAAACATCACAGTGCATACGCTTTCGATAAAGCGAGCAGCAAGGCTGAACAGAGACCGTGAGAAAGGACTGCTTGAAAACCCTGCTGATAAGATGGTCAGCTATGCGACAAAAAGGCTGCTTGAAAGCGGATATGTTCCATATTATCTGTACAGACAGAAGAATATGCTTGAAAACCTTGAAAATATCGGCTGGTCCAAGCCGGGTAAAGAGAGCCTTTACAATGTTTATATAATGGAAGAGGTGCAGACTATTCTTGCTGTGGGTGCAGGTGGTTCGACCAAGCTTGTGGACACGAAGAAAAAACGATTGGAACGAGTGTTCAACTATAAGTTTCCGCTTGAATACAACAAGCACTTCGGACTTATGCTTGAAAAGAAAAAAGAAATTGAGGAGTTTTATGCTCAGAAAGAATGAAGATATAGAGCTTGAAATAACAGATATTACAAACGAGGGCAATGGTGTCGGCAGATATGACGGTGTGGCTGTTTTCGTTTCGGGCACAGCTGTTGGCGACGTGATAAAATGCAGGATTGTCAAGGTCAACAAAAGCTATTGCTATGGGATAATTACAGGCTTTTTAAAAAAATCTGCGTACAGGATAGATGATGACTGCGCAGTTTCAAAAACCTGTGGCGGCTGTTCTTTCAGACATTTTACTTATGAGCAGGAGTGCGAGCTCAAGAACAGTTTTGTAAAAGCCTCATTTGAGAGAATTGGTAAACTGCACCCGGTATACGAGGACTTTGTTGGTTGTGATAGAATTTCGCATTACCGCAACAAAGCTCAGTATCCTGTGGGTGTGCTTGATGGAAAGGCTGTTTGCGGATTCTATGCAAAGCGTTCGCACAGAATATGTCCACAGACACATTGCAGCCTTCAGCCGGAGTGTTTTGCAGATATTGTAGACTTTGTTATGGAATATGTTAATAGAAACAATATCCAAGCATATGATGAACAGACGGGAAAAGGCTTGCTCAGACACATTTATCTCCGCCGTGGGGAGCACTCGGATGAAATAATGCTTTGCCTTGTAGTCACGAGTATACATAGATCAGTATGCTTTGACGAACTTATCTCCGCTGTAACAGAAAGGTTTACAGAAATAAAGAGCATTGTACTGAATGAAAATCCGGATAACACAAATATTATTCTTGGCAAAAATACAGTTACTGTTTTTGGTTCTGACACAATAAACGATAAAATGTGCGGCAACGTTGTCGCCATTTCGCCGCAATCGTTTTATCAGGTGAACACACTTCAGGCTGAAAAGCTTTACACTATTGCTAAACAATATGCTCAGCTTGATAATGATTCGGTACTGCTTGACCTTTACTGCGGTGCAGGAACGATAGGGCTTTCAATGTGCATTGGCATAAAAAAGCTTATAGGGGTC
Organism: uncultured Ruminococcus sp.; assembly: GCA_902787825.1. GTDB lineage: Bacteria > Bacillota > Clostridia > Oscillospirales > Ruminococcaceae > Hominimerdicola. The sequence continues at coordinate 29,803 of CADAHS010000004.1, forward strand.
GAGATCATTCCGCAAGCGATCGAAAACGCAAAAATCAACGCACGGCACAACGGTATAGACAATGCAGAATTTATATGCGGCGATGCCGGAAAGATCGCAAAGATACTTTATGAGCGTGGAGAAAGACCGAATGTTATCGTCGCAGACCCTGCGAGAAAGGGCTGTGACAGGCAGAGCCTTGAATATATGGCAAAAATGCAGCCTGACAGGATCGTTATGATATCATGCAATCATGCCACTGCCGCAAGAGACTGTGCAATACTTGCAGAGCTTGGCTATAATCCTGTAAAGGTCAGGGGAGTTGATCTTTTTCCGAGAACTACTCATGTGGAGTGCGTGGTGTTGCTGACAAAAAGTGATATCGGAATATGTGGAGGGAGAATATGAGTGTTTCAATAAGAAAATGGCGAATTGATGATAGATTCGCACTTGCTGAAAACTTGAATAATCCGAAGATATTGAATAATCTTAGAGACGGTTTGCCATATCCGTATACGGAGCAAGACGCAGAGGAGTTTATTCGAGCGATGTTATCGTCAGATGAAAACAATACATTTGCATTTGCGATAACATTGAACGAAAAAGTAATTGGTAGCATTGGAGTGTTTCAGCAGGATAATATTCATTCGCAGACGGCAGAAATGGGTTATTACATCGGAGAATCCTATTGGGGAAACGGCTATGTTACAAGTGCTATTATACAGGTGTGCCGGTATGTATTTGAGAATACAGATATTATCCGTATATTTGCCGAGCCGTTTGCGCACAACATAGCCTCTTGCAGAGCTTTGGAAAAGGCAGGATTCCAATATGAAGGAACATTAAGAAGCAATGCTGTGAAAAATGGAAATGTTGTTGATATGAAAATGTATGCTCTTGTCAGGGAGTAATATAGCCAAGTGATTGTGGCTTTTTGTCATATGCTCTGAATAATGATCGGAATTACAATTATATATGGTAACTAAATAGGAGAAAAAATATGAGTGGACAGATCGGCGAAATGCTTGATAAAATCTTTTATGGATTTGATAAAGCCGTTTATTTGTTCTTTTGGAAGTTTCAGAATGCGGTGACGATCGGGATAGCTAATATATGTCAGTATATGGGAAATACCGCTGCATTCATTATTTATTTTGCGGTTTCATTGTTTCTTTGTTTCCCGAAGAAAACAAAAAAATACGGAGTGGCGATGGTGGTTGCTTATCTCGTGGCATTACTGCTTGTGAATGTTCTGATAAAGCCGTGTGCGGCAAGACAGAGACCGTACATAACCCTGAAAGAGACTGAGTTCTGGGATACTTATCAAACACATTGGGTAAACGCAGGCGAAAATTTAGAGGACGATCTGTCATTCCCGTCCGGTCATACATCTTTGAATTTTGCAGTATTCACGGCTCTTTCTGCAGTTCTGCTCAAGGTTAGGAAAAAGAAGGCATGGATCCTTCTTATGCATATTCCGATCGTTGTAGGAAGCACAAGGATCATCCGATGCGTTCACTATCCGAGTGATGTTCTTGGAGGAATGATTATAGGTATTGGTGCAGGACTGATAGGATATCTTGTAACACGGCACTTTTTCTTAAAAACGGAGCCTCCCGAAGTCGGGGCAGACCAATCAGAACCATCTGTTACATAAATCCAAAGGAGGAAAGTCTGTAAATGAAGGCTGAAAAGAAAATACTTGGAGTTGATCAAAAGTGTTTTTTTGCTGTACTGGCAGTATGCATTGCAGGGATCATTATCGGCTCATTCTTTGATTTTCAGATCAATGAAAAGATGGCAAATGTCACAAAATCTGGTTCTGTCTTCGCTGCATTCGGATGTTATTTTTCATATTGCCTGTATCCTGCAGCGGGAATGTGTCTTTATAAGGGGCTGAAGAAGAAAAATCAACCGATGGCGGGGATTATCTCATTGTTCATAGGCTGGTTCTTTGCGGTATATTATACAAACAGCTACAGCGGTCCCAAGCTCAGGGAGCTGTTTCATTATTCAGCAGGGAAGTCATCAGCCTGGATATCGGTCCTTTGCTGGTTCATCATCGCAGTACTGTATGTATGGCCTATTATCGTGTGCCGCAAAGTTCTTGATGATGTTGATGCCTATAAACTGATCGCCGTTGGGGCTGCTATCCTTATTGCCGGCATTTTAGCGGATAGTGTTAATCTGTGGCTTAAACAGGTGGCATCAAGACCACGATATAAGTACCTGCTTACATTAGATGATCCTGCAAGTGAATTTCGTAATTGGTGGCAGATGATCCCGAATCTTGCGGGCAGCAATGATAGTTTTAAGTCGTGGCCAAGCGGAAATATGACGATAGCATCTATGATGTTCAGCTTTCCAATGCTTATGGATGTAACGAGAAAACGCAGCAACAGGAAAAATATGATCGCTTTTGGAATTGCGTGCCTTTTTGTATTGTTATATGGCTATAACAGGATACATATGACGAATCATTTCCTGACCGATGTTTGCTTTGGGACATTGTTCACATACGTTATCTATGCGCTCGTAAGCTGCGCATTTTTAAGCGGGATAAATAAACGGCATAGAAATGAAGAGGAGCAGAGCAAGGAATTAAAGGAGTAATACTAAAAGAATAAGTGATGAAAACAACACCAAACATTAAACGTGCCCGGATCATTTATGCAGCAATATTTGTAATTCTGCTTGCAGTTGAGATATTGATAGGAATGTATGTTCACGATTCGTTTGTACGACCATATATAGGTGATATGCTGGTTGTTATACTGCTTTGGGCTGCGGTGCGGATGATCATACCATATGAGATCGTCTGGCTTTCGGGTGCGATCTATATTTTTTCCGTTATAGTCGAGCTTACGCAGCTTATCCCGCTTGTTGATTTTCTGAAAATTGAAAATCGCCTTATTCGTGTTATTATGGGAACATCTTTTGCATATGCAGATCTTTTTGCATATGCAGCAGGTTGTGCAGTTACAGCGGTTATTGATCTTGTCTTATTCCGTAAAAGGAAAAAGATATATGATGTCCAAAACATTCAAAATGGGGTGGCTCCATGATACTTAATGAAATCAGAGAAAAGCTGTTTGATCTTGCTGACGACAAATATCGTGATATGCAGATAAAGACAACTCCATCGGTTGAAGCAGATAGTTTTATCGGCGTTCGCACTCCGCAGCTCAGAGCACTGGCAAAGGAGCTTTCAAAGCGAGAAGATATCGGGGAGTTCCTTGCTGAGCTTCCGCACAGATATTTTGATGAGAACCAACTGCATGGATTTATCATTTCGCTTGATAAAGATTACGAAAGATGTATCAGCAATATTGAGGCGTTCCTTCCTTTTGTAGATAACTGGGCGACCTGCGATCAGACAATTCCGAAAGTTTTTGCCAAGCACAAAAATGACCTGCTGGAACATATCAGGGACTGGCTTGAATCAAACAGTACATACACTGTTAGATTTGGAATAAAAATGCTTATGGATCATTTCCTTGATGATGATTTTGACCTTAAATATCCGATCGCTGTTGCTGAGATACGCTCTGATGAGTACTACATAAAAATGATGCAGGCGTGGTATTTTGCAACGGCACTTGCAAAGCAGTATGATGCGGTCATTCATTTTATTGAGGAAGAAAAACTTGACGTGTGGACACACAATAAGGCAATTCAAAAATCAATAGAGAGTTATCGTATAAACGATGAGCAAAAGCTATATCTCAGGACACTGAAGATCGGAAAAAAATAACAAAGGTGGTGAATGTATATGGGCAATGAAGGCTTCGGAGCAGGTGAAAGTCACGGTATAAATGGTATATTGGGCAAAAACTTAATGACAAATCATCATGATGCCTTTGGTTCAAAGCACGAAAGCTATGATGATAATGCAGCTAAAGAGATCCTGTCTGATGAGCTTATTTCATTTGATTTTTCAAACAAAACTATCAGCGCATCTTGTGAACTTAAAGACGACGGGCTTCATGTCTTTGCATCAGGCGGAAGCTCCCAGCGTAGAGATGGTACAAGATTTAAGCTTGATTATATATCCTGTACAGACTTTCTGCTGAAAAAGCTGAACAGCATTATCAAACAGTATGATCTTGCAAGAAATAACGGGTACAGATGCCATGTTGACGGATTGCCGGACGGCTGCGGTGACAGTATTTCAGCAATTTATAAGAGTGCAGAAAAACTGAATATGAGTTCAAACCAGGCGCCTACTGTACTATCTGATGCTTCAGCTGCAATTTATGAGGCGTTTCATGATGATGCATTGAAAAATGGTCTTGATTTCAATACTTCAGGATCAAACGTTAAGATTTACGATGATGCAGATAGGCAGTATTTACAAGGAAAATGGAAAGGCAAGCATTTTGGAAGAGAAATAATCGCTGTTTTTACAGGAGATACAGTAAAGATCTTTGTTGAAGGCAAAATGAGTGATAATACTGAATATACTATTTATGATGGTTTTGTAAGGGCAAACAGGCTTAAAGTGGGGAAGACCAAAGCCGAGAGCGATCACGATTATGAGGAATTTGAGGGATGCTCCTGTTTTGCCAAAAACAACAGCTTCACTCTTACAGCGTATTTTTTAAAGAATTCATATTCGACCTGCAGCTTATACAAAGATCAAGAATAAATAATTACAACTCGTAACCAATGTGATGAATTGTGATAGAATGATAAAAAATCGTTGTTTCCCTTGAAATTTCAGCAATATTGTGCTATAATTGTGCAAGTAGGTCAGAGGACCTGCTTTAAAGATTGGGGGGAGATAAAATGTCAGAAACTTTTATGATCGTTTTCTGGGCTGTAGCATTTGTTTTTTTCCTGATTTGTGAGGTTGCGACCTGTACAGCACTTGTTTCAGTGTGGTTTGCATTGGGTGCTCTCATCTCAATGTTCTTCGCTATCGGCAAGGTAAGCTTCCTTGTACAGTGTATCGTCTTTGTGGTGTCGTCGGCTTTGCTGGTGGCATTGACAAGACCTTTTGCCAAAAAGCTTCAGGGAAAGAAAGTGCCTACAAACTACGAGCTTGATGAGGGCATGACAGCCGCAGTTATCGAGGATATTGATAACATTGCAAACAAGGGGCGTGTCCGACTCAGCGGTACTGACTGGGCTGCACGCAGTGAAAATGGCGAGCCGATACCTGCGGGTCATGCGGTTATAGTAGTTAAAGTTGACGGCTCTAAACTAATTGTAAGAGAATAAATACATAACGGGAGGAAAGATGATGGAAGGAATTTATATTCTTTTGGGGGTACTTGCGATAGTCATTCTGCTTATCGTATGTAACATTAAGGTAGTACCACAGGCTTATGTTTATGTTATTGAACGTTTTGGTGCGTTCCACGCAGCATGGGGAACAGGACTTCACTGGAAAGTGCCGCTTATTGAGAAAGTCGCAAAGAGAGTTTCTATCAAGGAGCAGGTAGTTGATTTCCAGCCGCAGTCGGTTATCACTAAGGATAATGTCACGATGCAGATAGATACTGTTGTGTTCTTCCAGATCACTAATGCGATGCAGTTTACATACGGTGTTGAAAGACCTATATCTGCTATTGAGAATCTTACCGCTACGACTCTGCGTAATATTGTCGGTGATCTTGATCTTGAAGCAACACTTACATCAAGAGATATCATAAATACCAGAATTACTGCTATTCTTGACGAGGCTACTGACAGGTGGGGAATCAAGGTCCAGAGAGTTGAGCTGAAGAACATTCTTCCGCCAAGAGAGATCCAGGACGCCATGGAACGTCAGATGAAGGCTGACCGTGAAAGACGTGAAAAGGTAATTCAGGCAGAGGCAGAGAAGAAATCTCAGATCCTTGTTGCTGAGGGTGAAAAGGAATCAAAGATCCTTCGTGCACAGGCTGATAAGGAAGCAAAGATCCTTTCTGCTGAGGCTGATAAGCAGTCGCTGATACTTCAGGCAGACGCTATCAGGGAGCAGAAGATCCGTGAGGCAGAGGGTGAAGCTCAGGCGATCAATATGGTACAGCAAGCCATCGCAGACAGTATAGTAAAACTTAACGATGCTAACCCGAATGAACATGTTATCCAGCTCAAGAGCCTTGAGGCATTCGGAAAGGCTGCCGACGGCAGAGCTACAAAGATCATTATCCCAAGCGAGATACAGGGACTTGCAGGTCTTGCAACAGGTATCAAGGAAGTTGTTGCAAATAATAATACAACGCAGACCAAACAGTAATACAATCTATTAAGCACCGCTTTATGCGGTGCTTTTTTTATGTTTTTACGCAAAGTGTACAAAAACAGCACGGATTAACTGTGCATTCATACAAACTTGATTTATTTTTGCACATATTCCGGCATCTCAATCGTCTTATATAATAGAGTAATAATTTGTATCAATTTGTAACGAAAGCGTAATTGTAAAAATGTTAAATTGTGTTATAATTTGCTAATAAGAAGGTGCGTTAAATGACTGAATATAAAAGCCGTAATATGACTGATCTGATATATTATTTGGTGAACTTATTATATGGTATTTCTATATACTTTATTAACAAGATCGTAATCTATGATTCATGCTCATATTTTGTACTTATAACATCATTTATCGTATTGCAGAGTATAACTGTGATGTATATCAATAGTTTCAAGCGGTTGGCGATAGGTGATCTTTGTCTGATAACCGGATTTTACATAGTTGTTTCTATTTTTGAGACAGCAGAGCATTCGTTCAAAACTCTGTTTTATACTCTTGGTGCGTACTTTATGTATTTTGTGATAATATTTGTCGTTCAGATGATGATCTATGGTGTATATTCAGTTTATGGATCTGCTTATAAAAAATATAACTCGGTAGATCACACCGCTTTGACTGATGAAAACACAGTGACTGGTCGCATAAAAGACCATCGTAAGCTTATAAAGCTTGTTGTATCGTTTATATTTGCGGGATACGGCGTATTTGTGTTGATAGCTGCTTCTTTGACAGATTGGCTGATGCCTTTGGGCGATTTTTATAACGCTGAATTTGATCTCAGTGGCTCAAAGTATTATTCTGAGAAAGAGGTCGAGCAGGCAGCAACTGAGGTGCTGACAGAACAATTTATTCACAGTGAAGACCGCAAGCTTTTGAAATTAGCATTCAGAAAAGACGGATTTAACAGCGAAGAAGAATTTGAGAATTATCGTAAGAAAAATCCTGAATTTACAAAAGGCATGGTCTTAGAAGCACAAGTGGTTATTACGGAAAACACACATTATTGCTATAGTGAGGGTGTGACATATCATTGGACTTATACGCTTGCAGGCACGGATAGCGGTTTGTGGAAGGTCATAAGCTGGGGCGGCGGAGGCTAAGGAGGCAGAGAAATGCAAAGGAGAATTTCTATTATTCTTGCAGTAATAATCATTCTGTTTACAGGCAGTATTACTGCTTTTGCTCAGCCATTGGATGCACAAACTCTGTCGGTCAGGCTTTCAAATTACCCGAGTGAATGTGCATTTATCGATCTATTGGTCGAGCTTGACGAGACAAGTGGGTATTATACACAGGCAAACACTGAGAATATGCAAGCCCAGCATTTTGATACGACCGAGCTTGCAAAGTATTCAGAAGAAGGCTTTCTCAGCTATACCTGCCATTTTAAAGGAGCTTATAAAGATATCAGCATAAAAGACGGGTATGTATTAGTAGCCGAGCACGAACAGACGAGTAAAATTATGGCTGAAAAACTTAGCGTAAAGATCGCAGTGCTTGATAAAAACGGACATATCCTTAAAGTGTCTGATTCTATAACTATATGTGATAAGCGGCGATTTCTTGTAGATCTATCAGATTTAAAGTATGATTATCTAAACGATAAGGTAGATGCAAATATTTATTTCGAGCCTGACTACAGCGGATTGGTTACCGTATTTATAATTATGATCTCTGTAGTTACTGTATTGATAGTATTTCTATTTGTTCATTCTATTTCAAAAAGCTTGAAAAGTTCAAGAAACAGTCAAAAAGACGATGTTCAGGTTAATGAAGAGACTACGGGCGGCTATTTCAAAACGATTTTTTCCCTTACATTTCTTTTCTTCATCTTCGCACTTATATACGGCTTTGCTTTTACCGATTTAGTTTATTATAATCATCTTCACCCGAGTGTAGAAAACTATATTATTCTTTTCTGTGTTCAGATGCTGCCGCTTGTGCTTATGGTAGTTACAGCTGTGAAGATCAAGGATTTCACGAAGTTTGTTATACCCGATTTTGTTTTTGGATTTATTCTGGCTCAGTTTGCAGGCAAGAATACACTTCTGCTTTTAGATATCTTCATTTTTATTGTTGTTCAGGTCGTTTCTGTGTTTCTTGCAGTTGTTGTGAGCCATTTTACCCGTAAACGCAAAAGAGGTGTTTCTCATGAATGATAATTCCAAGAGAAGAACAGTGATCGAACAATGTGTTTTGTCAGTCTGGTTTGTAGCATTGTGTATATTTGACGGACCGGGTAATTATTATTTTCTGATAATGTTTTCATCAGTTTTACTTCTGATAAAAAAGAATATGCTTTATCTTATTATACCTGATCTTTGTTACTTCCTGACGGTGTTTGTAATGACACTTCTTGGCGACTGGAAGGACTATTACTGGAATTATGGCGTTCACGGATATGAATATAACCCTTCTGTTTTCAACGGTGTCCGTGAGATATTAAAGGCATTCCTTTTAATACTTGTCGTGCAGTTTGTGATAATGTGCTTCTGTGGTTTTATCAGAATGATAATAAATTCGGGCAAGGAGACGTTTGAAACGATTCCTGATATGACACCTGACAAAACTGATGTGCAAAACTCGACCGTAACGGCAGTCAATGAGCACAAAGCAGTGCATATTCCCGCTAATGCCACTGCGACCAGGATAACTGAAATCCCAGAGCCTGTCAGATCTGAAACAGATATGTCTGATTATCCAATGCCCCAAAGGACACCGGCAAATATCTTTGCAACGTTAATCCTGCTGCCTGTGTGCCTTATAGTATTCTATATAATGGTTTATTATGCAAGCACAGTTTCGGGCGGATTCAATGGATTGAACACTGTTATTGAATCTGGTTGTATTTTATTAATAGTTGAACCGATCATCATTGCGACAGTAATGATACAGATCAACCCACGAAAGGCAGTTTCAAAGAAATACTTTAAAACATGGACAGTGATCGGAACGTTGATCTTTTTGTCAATACTTGGAGCCTTTTTGTTGTTTATACCTGAAGCCGTGTTTATACCGATATTATCAGCACCTCCATTTTTATCACTGTGCTTTTTCCTTATCAGAGCATACTGGACGTGGCAGAAAATGAAAGGTGAAAGCACACCTTACGATGAGCAAGATAAAGACTCGCAAGATGATGACGAAAATGTGCTAATCTTATAGTCAATAAAAAGGGGAGAACGATCATGGCATTTTTGGGTGTGCTTGCATCTGTTGGTCTGACGATAGCTGCCGCAGCCGTAATTATTGGTGGGATGGTGTTTTTGCTGAGCATACTGCCTATCATAATCGGCACTGTGCTTTTGCACGCAACAAAGCGTAAAAGGTTTGCTGTCGGTATCAGGATATTCGGGTACATCGCATTTATACCTTCCGCTGCACTGGGGATATTCTTATTTGTAAAGATAATAAAAATGCTTGCGTTATTCAGTTAGCAGAAACGACGGAAGTAATAAGTACTTGTGCACAAAAAAAGCAATCAGGATTGTGCAAGGTTACAATTATTTTTAATAAATGCACGAAAACTGGTTTCTGAAACGTATACCTTATAGAAGTACAGAAATGTGTAATAATAATTGACAGGAGGCGAGCGAGATTGAATAGATCCAAAAAGATTACTATTATCGTTTGTATCTGCCTTGTGTGCACATGTACGTTTATACTTGGTATATTAAGAGGAGATCAGGGAAGCATGCCGTTTGGCGAACTGCATACAGAGAATATCGTTCAGGTCAAAACTGCCTTTGTACAGCCGGACGGTGAGCAGTATGTTCTTGACAGAAAAGAGGTCGGCACGCTTGCTGACTATCTGCGTAAGGTGCGTATCAACTCTGAGAGACATGAACCCGCTATTGACGGTGGGTTTATAGGTATGTTTTTTCTTGAAATGAAAGACGGGAGCAGCGTCATGGTTTCTGCAAGCTGGAACTATTTTACTTATGGAGCTGATGTTTTTAACGCAGATCTGTATGAAGTTGACGGCGAAATGACAAAGCCGATCTCAGATATGTACTTTGAACTGTTAGATGAACATGGCTCTGAAGATGAAAAAGATTTTCTTATGAAATGGGACAGCCGATGAGTGTTATAGACAAAAAAAGCCGATGTCTGCAAAAAAGCAAGCATCGGCATATATATTATATGCAAAATTACTGTATTCCGCACTCGTCATAGTCCTTCCACTTCTCGTAGTGTGCTTTTTCCTCACAGTATCTGTAAACCAGAAGTCCTGTTGAAGCAATAACGAGAATAAGCGCCCCCATCAAAGCCCAGAATGATTTTCTCTTTGAATATCTCTTTTCCATAGTAAAAACATCCTTTCTCTTTATATGCAACTATTATACTACCAATTATCCTGTATGTCAATGATTTTCTGTACTTTTTATTGGACTTGCACAGTATTTAACAGGGTGTTTTGTGCTATCTAAATACTTATCCTGATAAAAATCGAGAAATTCTTCAAGACAGATCCCGTTTTGTTTGATGATAGATGCGCTTTCGGCACCTACATATCTATAATGCCACGGCTCGAACGAAATACCTGTGATATGTTCTTTCATTCTTGGATATCGCAGGATAAATCCGTATTTATGAGCATTCTTTTCAAGCCAGATAGACTGGCTGCTTTTTGCAAAGCTCTCGCTTACGTCGTCCTCTCCCTCAATGGCAAGATCAGCAGCAAGTCCGGTCTCATGTTCACTGCAATGTGGCAGCGCAAGGGTTTTTCCGGTGGTTTCGACCGCAGATCTGTAATCAAGCCCCTCACCCATTAGCTTTGAGATCTCCCTTTCCCACAGCATTTGCTGATAGTCTGCTGATCTGTATCCGGAAACAACTTGTATAAACAGGTTTTCTTTCATAGCTCCATCAAGCATTGATCCTAAAGCTTTTGCGGTCTGCTTTTCAAAACGTTTGCCCCTGAAATCAATGAGGCACAGCTTTTGGTCAAATTCTTCGGTAAGAGGTTCAAATTTATTCACAAGTATCAGATAATTCATTGACTGCACCTCCGTTTCCTTAGTATTATATTCATCAGCAGCAGAATATGACACATATTTCATGCAGCAACAGCATATAATTGTTACAGGAGATGATGATATGTACCTGAAAAGGACTTGCCTTAGTGCAGCCTGCGTCGTTGCACTTTGTTTTATGATACCGCTTGGAATGGAGATGTATGCGTCAAACAGTACACGTTTGAACAGACTTGCTGAGATATCTGCGAATGTTACTGTTGGCAATTACAATATAAGAATGAACAATGCAGATTCATCTGATGACGAAAGCGCATCAGATGATCAGGTAGGAAAGCTAACTGATGATCCGCTAATTGTCAGCCGAAAGAGCCTTTGGGATCTTGATATGGCACCGCAGGAGACTCAGCCTGTAATAAAGAGCAAAAAGGTTGTTACTGCTGTGCCATCAAAAGAGATACTTGACAAGGTCAAATATCCGGAAAGTATAGAAAATCATGACGGTGTGATACAAAACTATACATATCCACATTATGTCGGACCGCAGTATATTGACCTTAAAAACGGTGGACAAGTCCGAAACTGCACTGATGTTTCAAACAGCACACTTATTGAGCAAAGCAAAATAGAACCTCTTTTCAAACTTGATAAAAACAGTGACCAGCCACAGATACTTATTTACCATACTCATACTACTGAGAGCTTTGAGCCTTATGCAAGGAATTTTTATGATAATTCTTTTGCAAGCAAGACCACGGATATGACCAAGAATATTGTCAGTGTCGGTGATAGGATATGTGAACAGTTTGATAAGGCGGGCATTGCTTACATTCACGATACGCTCGTCCACGATTATCCGAGTTACAATGATGCTTACGATTCAAGCAGAAAGACAGTTTCGGAGATATTGAAAAAATATCCGTCAATAAAGATTTGTCTTGATATTCACCGTGACGGTATCCAACGTGAGGATGGCACCAGGATCGCTCCAGTAACTCAGATAGATGGTAAACAGGCAGCTCAAATAATGATAATCTCGGGTTGTGATGACGGGACTATGGGAATGCCTAATTATTTACAGAATTTTAGTTTTGCCTGTAAGCTGCAATCACAGATAGAGTCAGACAACAGTGGGCTGACAAGACCTGTACTGTTTGATTACAGACATTACAATCAGGATCTTACTACTGGTTCATTGTTGATCGAGGTCGGAAGCCATGGTAACAGTCTGGATCAGGTACAGTATTCAGGCGAGCTGATCGGCAAGTCGCTGGTCAGATTATTTGGCTGAAGAATAGCCTATACCTTCCTTTACAGGCAAGTACCGGCTGAATTGCTTTTATTTCTTTTTATTGTTTGATACCTTGATCTTACTGCGCTGCTTTTTTGTTTGTTCATCGTCTTTTTTCGGATCTTTTTTAGATACCCTGTTTTTTATCCAAAGGATTATAATGAAAAGTGCGACTACAAGGACTATAAGTACTATGTAAAGTGCCGGGTTGAGTATCTCTTTTATGTTATTATGGTCATCTTTAGAAGAACTCAGATTCTGCAAATTGCTCTGCTCGGTCACGGATCTATTTGACTGCTGAGTATAAACCGATGTCTGCTCAGGTGTTTGTTCCTTATCAAGTCTCATTATATTTATAGTGTAGACAGTTTCCTGCCCGTTTATATCGGTGACAGTGATCGTTCTGACGTTATGTCCGACGACGCAGTCGCTGTTTCCGGTATACCAGATATGATCCTGTTTACTTGCGGTCTTTCCGTCGATCTCGACCTTATCTATCTCGTATGGAACAGTAACAGAATACTCGTGAATACTGTACATAAATGGTGGGACAAGCGAGCCTTTATCGACCTGCAGATCGACCAGAACACCCTGGGTCGGTACACCGTTTGCATCAGTTTTTGCAGCTGAGGATACTGTCTGATGACTTTCGGTCAAAGCATTAGTTGTAGTTTGAACCTGTGATGTAGTCTGAGTCGTTTGGTCAGCTTCGATTATCTCAACATTTCCGCTTGAAACAGTAGCTTGTATTTGAGAACCTTGCGGATCGGTAATGTTACAGCTTACAACATTGATAAGGCAGCTGCCCTTTGTATTGGCAGTAAAACTAAGTGGAACGCTGACCGACGTGCTTCCTCTCTGGGGTGAGATCTGGATACTGATTATGCCGTTTGAACCGCTTGTACCATCTGCGGAAACAAAAGTGAGCAGGGAAGGATCATAGGTCACAGAGGCGTTTATTTCAGAGATCTCCTGAGATGAATTAATGGATAGTGAAATGATCAGCTGTTCACCTGTTTGCAGCTGGATCTTTGAGAATTGCAGTGATGCCGACGCATCGCCTTGTGCATAAACATCAAAGCCGCAGAATAAAACAGCTGAAAGTATTAATATCAGACATACTGCTCTTTTCATACGGCTAAATCCTTTCAAAGTTACTTTTTCTTTATTATACATCATTTTTACCGTTTGGTCAACATCTTTCAATCATAAATTACAGTATATTCCAAGAATAAAAATTTGTTTACATCTTTAAAATAAAATCTGCTTTATTTTTAGCCCTTTATATAATATACTGATAAATGTAGAAGGGTGGCTCCAATAGGGGCTGCTTTTTTTTACCCTGTTTTTGATTGGAAATCTTTCAAGACAATTAATATGCCCCGTGATCCTTAATGGATACGGGGCTTTTGTATTTCAGCATATTTTTTCGAGATTCTTTCTGATATTTTTGATAATTCTTTTTTCAAGGCGGGAAATATATGATTGTGAGATCCCAACCTTATCAGCGACCTGTTTTTGTGTCATTTCATGCCCTGTGACAAGTCCGAACCGCATCTCCATTATCATTCGTTCACGTTCATTGAGCTTAGCGATCTCTTTGCGAAGGACCTGTTTCTCGACCTCCATTTCAATTCCTTTGTTTACTATATCATCGTCTGTTCCAAGTACGTCTGAAAGGAGCAGCTCATTTCCGTCCCAGTCGATATTCAACGGTTCATCAATGGATATCTCGTTTTTATACTGTGAGGTCTTTCGCAAAAACATAAGGATCTCATTTTCAATACATCTTGATGCGTAGGTAGCAAGTTTGATATTCTTATCAGGACAGAAAGTCTTTACTGCCTTTATTAGCCCGATAGTTCCGATTGAAACCAGATCCTCAATTCCTATGCCGGTGGATTCAAACTTTTTTGCTATGTATACTACAAGCCGCAGATTGTGGATTATCAGCAGTTCACGAGCTTTTTTTTCGTCTGTCCGAAGCAATTCAAATGCTTTTTGTTCCTCCTGCTTTGAAAGTGGCGGAGGCAGTTGTTCTGCTCCGTTTACATAGTCGATACAGTTGTCACCCTCACCGAGAATGCTGTGGATCAGCCTTTCAAATCTGTCTGTGAATAGTTTTAATCTTATCATTTTTATCACCGTTTCAGCAAATTATTTTTGGGTCAAATATTGCTCTTGGATCTGAGCCGTTTGACCTTGTTACTCCGACACAGCATCGCAGCTGTGTAAATCTGTGTTTATCATCGGCTATCTCGATTTCTCCGTTTGAGGTAACTGCGATCAACCCCTTTCCATTGATCGTTTCAAACGGCATAAGTCTGAATTTCCCGACCGTAAAGCTTTCGGGAGAGTCAAGTCCGTAGTGAAAATACAAGTCGTCGCAATAAAAGATAACTACGGGAGTATTTGTAAATCTATCGGTAAGCTTGTTGCCTGTATCGGCTACGGCAGGAATGCAAAGGCTGTAGTTTCCACATCGATAAACTGCACGGTAAGTCTTATCTTTCTCACATATCTTTTTTATAACATCAAATGTGGTCAGAAGAATATATGTTGCGATTATTACTATCGTTAGTTTCAACAGTGAGATATCAAAATAAAACGTATAGTTTCTTACATAAATACGTTTGGTATCCGAAAGCTCCCAGGCTATCAAGGTGATTCCTGTAAATACAACTTTCGTGAGCATAAGCACGAGAGTACATTTCACAAAATGCTTAATGCTTTTGAATCCGAATGCGGTCAGAGCTATCAGCGGTATGCTGAACAGTTTAAGAAGTGTAAGCATCAAGGCAACAGAATATGTATTTGCTGAGGGTATCACAAGAAGAGAGGTCAGTCCGCCGAGAAAACTTGCTGAAAACAAACGCCTGTTCTTTGCAGCGGTGTGAATGATTCGAGAAGCTGATTCAAGACATATAAGCTCGGCTATGGTGTTTGTAATTATAAGTACGTCTATATAGATCTTCATTATATTTCCCTGTCTTTTGATTGTTGGCTTGATTTTATTATAGTCAGTTCGGGACAAGAAAAAGGTCATATTAAATAGTTAATTAATAATAAAAAAATCCGACCGGAGTTTAGGACCGATCGGATTTTGATCTATTTCATTATTAATCAGCAAAGAAAACAGAAAATGCCTTGTAAGCCATATAGGTATCGATCTTTGAAACGATCTCAAATGGTGCGTGCATTGAGAGCACAGGAACGCCTACATCTATAACATCCATATCAAGGTTAGCGATATACTGTGCAACCGTTCCACCGCCGCCGGCATCGACCTTTCCAAGTTCGCCTGTTTGCCAGATAACATCGTTTGAATCAAGCAGATTTCTTACTCTTGCGACAAATTCAGCACTCGCATCTGATGTTCCGGATTTTCCTCGTGAACCGGTAAATTTAGTAACACATACTCCATAGTTGATCTGACTGGAGTTTCTGAGCTCGTAGTTTTCGGGGAATGTTGGATCAAAGGCAGCGTTTACATCAGCCGAAAGACACTCCGATGCTGAGATCACATTTCTTCCTTCAAACCCGTATGTTTTTGCAAGGTCGCAGATAAAGTATTTCAGATATGATGAGTTAAGTCCTGTGTTGCCGTCGGACCCTGTTTCCTCCTTATCTGTCAGACAGGTAAGACAGGTCTTTTGAGGCGCTTTGCAGTCAAGGATAGCTTTGAGTGCGGTATATGCACAGACTTTATCATCGTGGCCATAAGCACCGACCATGCTTCTGTCAAAGCCTACATCACTTGCTTTGAATGCAGGGACAGCTTCCAGTTCTGCGGAAATGAGGTCGTCCTCGGTCACACCATATTTCTGATTTAAAATGCTCATGATATTGAGCTTGACCTTGTTTGAAACCTTATCATCCTTGAAAGGCCTTGAACCGATAAGAATGTTGAGCTCTTCGCCCTTGATGCCCTGTGCGAGATTTCTTTTCATTTGCTCGCTTGCAAGGTGTGGTAGAATATCTGTAACACAGAAAACAGGATCTTTTTCGTCCTCGCCGATATTGACGCTGACTTTTTCACCGTCAGATTTTATTATTACACCATGAAGAGCCATAGGGATAGCTGTCCATTGATATTTTTTAATTCCGCCGTAGTAGTGTGTCTTGAAAAGACAAAGCTCCTTATCTTCATAAAGCGGGTTTTGCTTCAGATCAAGCCTTGGTGAGTCGATGTGTGCAGCCGCAAGTCTGATACCCTTGTCAAGCGGATCTTTACCGATCACGCCTAAAATTATTGCTTTTGCTCTGTTTACATAGTAAAATTTATCTCCTGATTTATACTTCTTGCCTTTGACATACTCCTTAAAACCAGCTTCCTTGGCAAGTCTTACTGACTCGATAACCGCCTCTCTTTCGATCTTTGCTGTGTTCATAAAGTTCTTATAGCCTTCGCAGAAGCTGTCAGCTTCCTTGATCTGTTTTTCGCTGAGCCTGAGTACAGCGTTTTTCTTTTTGGAAAGCAGCTTTTCACTGAGCTGCTCGCCCTTAGTTTTTTTCTCAGTTGCCATATTATTACCTCCGTTTTCTATTGAGTAATTATTTTTTTCTCCTTGAGTATTTCTTTGTACTTATTGTATGCCTTACGGATACGTCTGACATATTCTGCTGTTTTATCGTTGGTTTCAGGAATCTGAGAGGTATCAAAGTTATTTTTGTCGATCTTTCCGCTTTCTATCCAGCCGTCCACCGCACCGATACCGCCGTGGTAAGCCGCAGCTGTCAACTCGATATTATTATCATAATGCTGCATAAGAAAGCTCAGATAATAGGTTCCATACTGGATATTAGTCTGAGGGTCGTACATTGAGTCAAAGTTGATTTCCCGTTTGTCGTCCATTCTGAATTTGAGCCAGGTAAAGGCTTCCTCCATAAGCTGCATCAGCCCCCTTGCGCCCACTTCAGATTCAGCTTTTGGATCAAAACCGCTTTCTGTTTTTATAACAGCATAGACAAGTACCGGATCAGTCTTATACTCATTACTGTATTTGACTACATATTCCTCGTATTTCGTGGGATATGTAAATGCACTTGGCATAATATCCTCGGCTTTTTGAACTATCTCTCTCCAGTTGGCAATTATGATCGCTGCCGCAGCAATTAATACTGATAATACAACAGCAATTATAAATGCGACCTTTTTGGCGGTTTTATTCTTTTTCTTTCTGCGTTTTTTATTTTTTGCTGCTGCCATTTATTCTTTCCTTTATTATGGTTATTATTTCTTGTGACTTGCTCTTGACTTCAGATAATGAAGCGTTGTTTTCTATAATAAAATCACATCTGTTTTTATAGAAACGTGTAGTGTGCTGGCTTGAAAAACGTTTCAATGCAAGCTCCTCACTTATTCCGTCACGTTTGACGATCCTTTTGAGGCGAATTGTTTTATCTGCAATAACACCTATGATGATATCGCACTTTTTATCTGCACCGGCTTCAAAAAGCGTTGGGGCATCAAGAACGATAAAATCATGCATTCTTGAAAGCTCTGATATTCTTTTGTCAATGAGCCTGTTGATATAAGGGTAAATGATATCATCAAATCTTTTTAGCATTTGCTTATCTGAAAAGATCATCTTTGATATAGCCATTCTATCAAGCGAAAGCTTTTTGTCAAAACAAGCAGGGAAGACCTTTGCAAGTTCTTTATTGCATTCGCTGCCGTCAATGGTACACGACCTTGCGATCTCATCGCAGTTTATAACTCCGAAACCTGCCTCGATAAGATGCTGACATATTATTGTTTTGCCTGCACCGCTTTGACCGGTCAATCCAATAAGGGTACTCATTCCAAAGTCACCACCTGGAATGCGGCTGCTCTCAGAAGCCTGTTATATACTGCAAGCCCGACACCTTTTTTGTTTGGGCACCTTGCATATACTTTCTTTGCGCCGATCACGTCAAGCTCTCTGAGCTTATCGAACAGCAGATGTGCCTGCTGTTCATCGGTATTTCCATAGCAGACAGTTTTCACACCAAGTCCATCACAATCACTTTCATCAAAAGCCATACAAACACAGTCTTGTGTCTTATGCTTTGCTATATAAGCTTTGAATGCTTCAAGACTGCTATCAATTATAGTTATATCTGCCTTCGGAGCATAGTGCTTATATTTCATTCCCGGAGAACGAACGACAGATCTGTTTGAGACCTTTTCAACAACACCTTTGTCGATAATAATGTTCTGTGTTATCTCTGAAAGGTCTTCTGCAGAAATAAAGCCGGGTCTGAGGATCCGTATAGCATCATTTTCAAATGAGATTACTGTTGATTCCACGCCGACAGCTGAAAACCCACCGTTGATTATTGCAGGGATACGTCCGTTCATATCGTTCAAAACGTGTTCTGCCGTTGTTGGTGAAGGACTTCCGGATAGATTTGCCGATGGTGCAGCAATAGGGAAACCGCATTTTTTTATGACCTCTTTTGCGGTTTTGTGGCTTGGCATCCTTATACCGACAGTGTCAAGTCCTCCGCTTGTCACATCTGGTATTATATCGGCTTTTGGCAGGATCATCGTCAGGGGTCCTGCCCAGAAGTTTTCAGCACATCTATATGCAAGCTCGGGAATATGCGTTACCAGCGGCTTTATCATTTCCATATCGCAAATGTGTACTATCAGCGGATTATCCGCAGGTCTGCCCTTGGCTTTAAATATCTTTCTTACGGCTGATTCATCAAGGGCGTTTGCACCAAGACCGTAAACAGTCTCAGTGGGGATTCCTACTACTTCGCCGTTTTTTAGTAATCTGACTGCCTCGATTATTGATCCCTCGTCAGATGAGAGCATCTTTGTATCAAACATTTTTATCTTCCTTTGTTGTGTCAGAAAACAAACTTCATATTGTGGTATTTGCTGACACTGTCTTTGAAACCGACTGTTTTGTACAATCCGTAGCCGTCCTCGGTTGCTTTAAGCTCAACAAAGTCAAGCTCCATTTGTTTTGCATCATTAAGCATCATTTCTAAAAGCCTTTTTGCATAGCCGTTATGTCTATGCTCAGGCTTTGTGTAAACATTCAGTAAAGAACCGGTTTTTCCGTTTAGAAAGTCAGGATTTGATGGCTTTTCAGTCACAAGCAGAAAAACACAGGAAACTATCTCATTTCCGTCACAGCAAATATAAACGAACAGATCGTTGTTCAGATGCTTTTGGTAGTAATCGGGGAGCCTTGATGCTATCTGTTCAGACTCCTGAGGACATAATGATCCGTGATCCTCTGCAAGATAATCAAGTCTTAGCTGGACGAGCTGATCTATGTGTTCGATCTTTGCTTTGCTGTAATCCAATATTATTCACCTTCCTGACTTGCAAGTTTTGCTGCCTGATCGGCAGTTGCAAGTGCATCTATGACCTCATCGAGGTTTCCGTTGAGGACCTGTTCAAGCCTGTATATCGTCAGACCGATTCGGTGGTCGGAAATTCTTCCCTCTGGGTAATTGTACGTTCTTATTCGTTCAGATCTGTCGCCTGTGCCGACTTGTGAACGTCTGTTTGATGCTATTTCATTTTCCTGTGCTCTTACCTTTTCGTCAAGTAGTTTTGAACGCAGCATTTTAAGTGCTTTTTCACGGTTCTGAAACTGTGAACGTTCATTCTGGCATTCTACCACAGTACCTGTTGGAATGTGTATCAGTCTTACAGCTGATGAAGTCTTATTGATATGCTGACCGCCTGCACCTGAAGAACGGAACACTTCCATTTTAATGTCACGTTCTTCATTAAGCTCCAGTTCGACTTCCTCAGCTTCGGGCAGTACAGCGACCGTTGCAGTAGATGTATGCACACGACCCTGAGATTCAGTTTCAGGGACTCTCTGAACCCTGTGCACACCGCTTTCATACTTAAAACGTGAATATGCACCACTGCCGGAAACGCTGAATGTTATCTCTTTATATCCGCCAAGCTCTGTCTCATTTTCGTTCATTACCTCGGTTTGCCATCCTTTTGATGAGGCATACATACTATACATTCTGTACAATGCTGCGGCAAACAGTGCAGCTTCTTCGCCGCCTGCACCGCCTCGTATCTCAATGATAACGTTTTTGTCATCGTTAGGATCCTTGGGCAAAAGCAGTATTTTAAGCTCCTCCTCAAGTGTTGGAAGCTGCTGCTTTGCTTCGTCAAACTGCATCTGAACAAGCTCCTTGAAATCCTTATCAAGGCCTCCCTGATCGAGCAGTTCGTTTGCCTCATCGAACGACTCTTTTACACTTTTATACTCATTAAGCTTGGTAACTAATGGTTCGAGCTGTTTATACTCTTTCATAAGTGCAGTGTACTGGGTACTGTCATTCACGACCTCTGGCTGCATAAGTTTTTCATTTATTTCATTGAATTTATCTTCTATTGCTTTTAATTTATCAAACATAGCTTTTCCTCCTTAAATAATAATCTGATCTGTGAAGTCAAGCTATGATTCAGCCTCTCGGATGATTCTTTTTACATTCTTTTCAGCCTTGCTGCGTGGTATCATAAATTCTCTGTTGCATTTTGTGCATCTGAGTTTGAAGTCCATGCCGGATCTTAGGACATACATCTGATTATTCCCACACGGATGTTCTTTTTTCATCACCAGAATATCGCCTTTAATTATATCCATATCCGGACACCTCCATTGATAATATCACATCTATATATTATAACACACAATTTGAAATATTTCAACACATATAATGACAAAATAGCAGGGACTTTTCAGCCCCTGCTATATTATCATTCACCGTAAATATTCTTTTTAAGATCAGCCTTGTATTTGTCAAAGTCTATTCCAAGCACCATCATTCCATCAATTATCATATTTTTGAACGAACTGAGGTTAGGGATCGACATTTCTGTACGTTCGTAGCTGAGGTAATCGTTAGCGTGGAGTATCATAGAGAAGATCTCACCTTTTTCAAGGTTTGTTGTGATGTTTGGAAGTACCTTCTCAAGGAAATCGTTCAGCTCAGAAAGACTGAGAGCTTTTGCTTTTCTGAAGATCTCATTCATTACCGTCCTTTGACGCTGTGTTCTTGCAAAGTCCGTGCCAACGTATCTGATACGAGCATATGCAAGTGCCTGCACGCCATTGAGTGTATACTTACCGCTTTCGGGGAGATGGTCCTTTTGTTTATCTCTGCCAAGCAGTCCGTTTTCGTGACTTACATACTCGTTGAGATACTCAAGCTCCTCATCGGTAACGTTGATATCCACACCGCCGATCGAATCTATCGCATCAATAAACGAGTAGAAGTTTACACGGGCATATTTATCAACACGAATACCGAAGTTTGCCTTGATGGTCTTTATCAGAAGCTGAGGCCCTCCGAATACATAAGCTGCATTAAGTCTTTGTGAGCCGACACCGGGTATGGATACCCATGTATCACGCAGGAAAGACGTCATAACGATCTTCTTGGTATTCTTGTTAATGGACATTAGTATCATACTGTCAGAACGTCCACGAGCCGATTTCGATCTTGCATCACAGCCAATGAGCAGAATGTTGATCACATTATCGTCGCTCATTAACTCTTTTTCGTTTTCTTCAAGATTCTTTCTCAATGCTTCTTCGAGAGCTTTTTTATCTGCTTCCGGCGAATCGGGCTTTGAGTTTTTGAGATCTCGTTCTTCCGGTTCGATGGAACTGAGTATCTCAAAGCTGTCCTCTTCATCTGTGACTACATCTATCATGTTTATATAATGGTAGATAACACCAACAATAACGCCGATAACAATAAGCAAAAAACCTATGATTATCGCAGCAATAAGTATAGCTTTCTTTTTCTTTGACCAGCCCTTTTTCTTGATTTTTTCGTTTTTGGAAGAAGGCTTTCTGCCAGACCTTTGGTCAGGACCTCTGTTCGGTCTGCGCCTTTGACCATTCGGTTCACGGCGGACAGGTCTTTCGTTGTCCGGGTCAAATATCCTGTATGGTGGTTCCTTTTTCTTACCTGTAATATCACTTGTTGATATCTCTTTAGTCATTTCGTTATCTATGTCTCTGTAATTCTTTTCATCATTATTCATTGTTTATATGCACCTCCGTATCACAATAAACATACTTATTATAATCCAATCTAAAAAAAAAATCAAGGAGTTTGTGTAAAAAACCATATTTTTCTACAAATAATTGTATGAATATACAATACAAGCTTGCAGCAGGTAGATAAAACTATTGAAAATCAGAAATATTTGATCATCTTCTTGACTAAAAAATAAAAAAATGTTATTATTCTATTGTATTTTATAATCTAAAAATCTGTTTTCACAATGATCGAGAGGTAGTTAAGAATGAAAAAAACATTCATCACAAAACAACAGGCTGAAGAGATCATCAAGCAGTATCCCACACCTTTTCATATCTACGACGAAAAAGGTATAAGGCAGAATGCCAGAGATCTTTATAAGGCTTTCAGCTGGAACAAGGGCTATAAGGAGTATTTTGCTGTAAAGGCGACTCCGAATCCTTATATTCTGAAGATACTTAAAGAAGAAGGCTGCGGTGTTGACTGCTCGTCGCTTACAGAGCTTATGCTCAGTGAATGCTGCGGTTTCAGCGGGAGCGATATTATGTTTTCATCAAATGTTACTCCCGATGAGGACTATCTCAAGGCAAGAGAGCTTGGTGCATATATAAATCTTGATGATTTTACACATATCGAATATCTGGATAAGCTTTGTGGTATTCCGGAAACAATTTGTTGCCGTTATAACCCGGGCGGGAAATTTGAGATCGCAAATCAGATCATGGATAATCCCGGTGATGCAAAATACGGATTCACCCATGAGCAGATCATCGAGGGCTTCAAACTGCTCAGACAGAAGGGCGCAAAGTATTTTGGTATTCATGCTTTTCTTGCATCAAATACTGTATCTAATGCTTACTACCCTAAACTTGCAAGGATCCTATTTGAGCTTGCAGTAGAGATAAAAGAAAAAACAGGTATTGAGTTCAAGTTCATCAATCTTTCGGGCGGTATAGGGATTTCATACAGACCCGATCAGCCGCAGAACGATATTTTTGCCATCGGCGAGGGCGTTCACAAGGCATTTGACGATATTCTCGTTCCTGCTGGTATGGGCAATGTTGCTGTATTTACTGAACTTGGAAGATATATGCTCGCTCCTTATGGTCATCTGATCACAACTGTTAAGCATCTCAAACATATTTACAAGGAATATGTCGGCGTTGATGCGTGCGCCTGCAATCTTATGAGACCTGCAATGTATGGTGCGTATCACCACATCACTGTGCTTGGCAAAGAGGATAAGCCCTGTGACCATAAATATGATGTAACAGGCGGACTTTGCGAGAATAACGATAAATTTGCGGTAGACAGAATGCTTCCTGAGATCGAGGTCGGTGATATTCTTGCGATCCATGATACAGGTGCTCACGGCTTCTCGATGGGCTATAACTATAACGGAAAGCTTCGCTCAGCAGAGATCCTTCTTAAAGAGGATGGTACAACTCAGCTTATCAGACGAGCAGAGACACCGGCAGATTACTTTGCGACTTTCGATTTTACACATATTGTCGATAAATACTTGAACAAGTGATATTTCCTTAAAAGCCGTATGAATTATGTACGGCTTTTTTTATTTAGTCACACGCATATACTGTCAGCAGATATAATATACTGTTTTTGGCGGAGGTGTGTGAAATGAAAAAATATGTGGTTATAATATGTACAGTGATCTGTATGCTTATTGCTTCGGGCTGTGAAAGCAGTATTAATAAGACTGATAATAAGCCGGTTCCGAGTGAATTCATAATAAAGAATTCGGTTGTGCCCGAAATGGACAAGCCTTTTGGAAAATTCAAAAGTGTTGAAGCAACAGCTGACAAAACATCGCAAACTATAAATTACAAGGATATAAGAGCAGTGTGGATCTCATACATTGATCTTGCGCCAATGCTGACAGGAAAGAGTGAGAGGGAATTTACACAAGCGTTTCAGACAGCTTGCAGAAATGTATCTGAACTTGGGTGCAATACGCTTTATATCCATGTCAGACCATTCGGAGATGCCGTGTATACATCAAAGATTTTTCCTTTTTCAAGGTATATCACAGGCTTTGCAGGAAGGCAGGGGAGCTTTGATCCACTGGAGATTATGGTCAATATTGCCCATTCTTTCAAGCTCTCAGTTCACGCATGGATAAACCCGCTTCGATTGGAAACACAGGACAGCTTTGATGAATATGACGACAAATATCTTATCAAACAGTGGTTTGAAAGCTCAAACGGATATGTTTGTCCTGTTTCCGGAGATAAACATCTGTGGCTTGATCCGGGTTACAGCGAAGTCCGAAAGCTGATTGCTGACGGTGCAGCGGAGATCGCTGCTAACTATGCTGTTGATGGGATACATTATGATGATTATTTTTATCCGACAACTGATGAAAGCTTTGATAGATCGTGCTATTATAGCGCAAAGACTGATAAACCGCTTACTCAGTGGCGGCTTGAAAACATCTCACTTATGGTTAAACAGATATATGATGCGGTGAAAGCGGTCAAAAGCGATGTACAGGTAGGTGTATCTCCACAGGGAAACATTGAAAATAACTATATATATCTTTATGCTGATGTCAAACGGTGGGCAGGAGAACCGGGGTTTATTGATTATATCTGTCCGCAAATCTATTTTGGATATAATAACGCCGTGAAGCCGTTTTTAAAAACAATGAAAGACTGGCAGGAAATCGTTGCTTGTGACAAGGTGACGCTAACTGTGGGACTTGCTGTATATAAAACTATCGGGACAGATGAGGAGTTTGTTTCGGGTGAAGGTATAATTGCAAGGCAGATCGCCGATGTAGTTTCTTCGGACAGCTGTAAAGGATTTTCGCTTTATAGCTACAACAGCCTCTTTAGCGATGATCCCCGTGCAAACAGGGAGCTTTACAGCATTAAAGAACAGATAAAAAAGTATAAATAGACGTCAAATGTTAATTTTTTGTTACAAAGAAAGCGAATAAAGGCGATAACTATTGTTTTTTTTACCGAAATAGTCTATAATAATCTTTACGGATTAAATGCTGTAACAGATCGGGGGAATACGATATGTTTAAAATAGTAAGAAAAAAACAGCTTAATGAGCAGGTCATTCTTTTTGAGATAGAGGCTCCGTTTATCGCTAAAAAAGCTCAGGCGGGGCAGTTCATTATTTTCAGACTTGATGAATTCGGCGAGAGAGTGCCGCTGACTATTGCAGATCATGACAGCGAAAAAGGCACAATAACAATTATTTTTCAGACTGTCGGTAAAAGCACCATGGCTCTTGGTATGCTCAACGAGGGCGACTGTATCAGCGATGTTGTCGGACCGCTTGGTGTGGCTACACAGTATGACGAGTCAACCAGGAGAGTTGCAGTCATAGGAGGCGGAGTTGGTTGTGCGATCGCTTATCCACAAGCCAAGAAACTTCATGAAATGGGCGTTGAGGTAGACGTTATCGCCGGATTCAGAAGCAAAGATATTGTCATTCTTGAAGATGAGATGAAAGCGGTTTCTGACAATCTGTATATATGCACCGATGACGGATCTTACGGTACAAAGGGGTTTGTTACGGACAAACTCAAGGAACTGATCGAGTCAGGTGTTAAGTATGATGAGGTAGTTGCTATCGGTCCGGTAGTGATGATGAAATTCGTTTCAAAGCTTACAGAACCTTATGGTATAAAGACGATCGTCTCACTCAATCCTATAATGATAGACGGAACAGGTATGTGCGGCGGCTGCCGTGTAACCGTTGACGGAAAGATCAGATATGCTTGTGTTGACGGTCCTGATTTTGATGGTCACAAGGTCGATTTTGATGAGCTTCTGAAAAGAAACACTACATACAAAGTTCAGGAAGCAGAACATATTTGCAGACTGACGGGAGGAAAGAGAAATGGCTGATATGACTTTAACAAAGACTCCCATTGCAGAACAAGACCCGCAGGAGCGTGTGTGTAATTTTAAAGAGGTAACTCTTGGATACACTGCTCAGGAGGCAATGAAAGAGGCTGGAAGATGCCTTAATTGTAAAAATAAGCCTTGCACCACAGGCTGTCCGGTGAATGTAAGGATCCCAGAGTTTATTGCAAAGGTCGCTGAAGGAAAGTTTGAAGAGGCATACAATATAATCAAAAGTACGAACGCACTTCCGGCTGTTTGCGGCAGAGTTTGTCCGCAGGAAAATCAGTGTGAAGGAAAGTGTATTCGTGGTATCAAGGGTGAGCCTGTAGGAATCGGCAGACTTGAGAGATTCTGTGCTGATTATATGATGGACAAGACAATGCAGACTGTTAAGCCGCAGCCAAATGGTCATAAGGTCGCTGTTGTCGGCGGCGGACCATCAAGTCTGACTGCTGCGGGTGATCTTGCAAAGCTTGGCTATGAGGTCACTATTTATGAAGCTTTCCACACGGCAGGCGGTGTACTGATGTACGGTATTCCGGAGTTCAGACTGCCAAAGTCGATCGTACGCAAAGAGATAGATGCTCTTGAAAAACTGGGCGTAAAGATAATGACCAATATGGTCATAGGCAAGGTTCTTTCAGTGGACGAGCTTTTTGAAATGGGCAACGAAGCTGTATTTATCGGCTCAGGTGCAGGACTTCCGAGATTTATGGGTATTGAGGGAGAGAGCCTTATTGGTGTATATTCGGCTAACGAGTACCTGACAAGGATCAATCTTATGAAAGCCTATAAAGAAGGCTATGACACTCCTATCCTGCCATCGTCAAAAGTCGCTGTTGTCGGCGGAGGTAATGTTGCTATGGACTCGGCAAGGTCGGCAAAGAGAATGGGTGCAGATAAGGTATATATCGTATACAGACGTTCTATGGACGAGCTTCCTGCAAGGAAAGAAGAGGTCCACCACGCTATGCAGGAGGGTATCGAGTTTATGGTACTCAATAATCCTGTGAGAATACTTGGCGATGAAAATGATCGGGTAAAGTCGATCGAAGTTGTTAGTATGCAGCTTGGTGAACCTGACGAAAGCGGCAGAAGAAGTCCTGTGGAGATCAAAGGTTCTGAACATACTATCGACGTTGATACGGTGATAATGGCTATCGGTACATCTCCCAATCCGCTTATCAAAAAGACTACTCCCGGACTTGATACTAACAAGCGTGGATGTTTGGTGGTCGATGAATCTAATGCGACTACAAAAGAAGGAGTATATGCCGGCGGAGATGCCGTTACGGGTGCTGCTACGGTCATTCTCGCTATGGGCGCAGGAAAGAAAGCGGCTGTCGAGATAGATAAGTTTATCCAAGGAAAATCTAATAATTAATTTTTTGTTATTCTATTGATTTTCTTGATAATATCTGTTATAATGATGATTAGTTTAGTTTGGAGGTAAGATGTTAATGTTTAGTGTACTGGCAGAACAGCAGGGTGCGACCACAGGTTCGTTGCTTATGACGTTCATTCCGCTCATACTTATCTTTGTTTTCTTCTATCTTCTTATTCTCAGACCGCAGAAGAAGCAGGAGAAGCAGGATCAGGCTATGAGAGAAAACCTTGAAGTCGGCGATGAGGTAGTTACAAACGGCGGCATCGTTGGTATCATTTTCTCTATTAAAGAGGATACAGTCGTAATAGAGACAGGTGGAGACAGAAGCAAGATCCGTGTTAAAAAGTGGGCTATCGCTAAGAATGAAACTGCTCATGAAGAAGAAACAAAAAAATGATCGTTTATTAGAACTGCTGAAAAATGCAGTTCTTTTTTTGTCTGCACTTGAATATGTATTGTAAAGGAAGGACTGTGACCTAATATTTAAAGCTGATATCCGGGAGATGCAGATATGAGACATTCCAAAACTTTGAAGAATACCAAGACATCACTGATAACAACAGCAGCTGGATCGGCTGTGATCTCCTGTGTGATAGTTGTTTCTATACTGCTTTTGCTTGGTTTTTTAGTTGCAAAGATCGATGCAACTGATGTCATACTTTCAGCAATGTCTACATTCGCACTTTGCATTGGTGCTTTCTCGGGCGGTTATATCAGCGGTAAACGCCGCAAAAGAAACGGGCTTGTTCTTGGTATTTTGTGCGGGATTTTCATTTTTTTAGTAATAATTGTGATGAGTCACCTCTTCTCAAGAGCGGCGGAGAGCTTTTCTATGCCGGTAAAGCTTATACTTACACTTTTATTTGCAGGTATCGGCGGTGTGGTAGGTGTCAACTCAAAAAACGGAAGATATTGATTTGAATATTTATTGATAGTTCATAATATGTTAATAAACGCTGTCCGCTACTATGTTATAATAAATATAATAATTATTGGAGGCGTTGGATATGAAGCATATCAAGACTATAAACAAGGCTAATCTCAAAAAGTCTGCTGCTAAGGGTGGCTGTGGCAAGTGCCAGGCATCATGCCAGTCAGCTTGCAAGACTTCCTGCACAGTTGCTAACCAGAAGTGCGAGAGAGAGGCTTGATTTTCAAAGCAACTGATTAAAGGGGCATTTTTATGTCCCTTTAATTTATTTTAGGAGGATCTGTTATGCCTGAGCTTTTCAAGACCGAGCGACTGTCTGTGAGAAAATTTGTCCCGCAGGACCATAGTGATCTTGCCGATATACTCACTGATCCTGTTGTTACTTATTTTGAACCTTACGAAGCATTTACAAAAGAAGCTTGTGTACAGGAAGCAATAAACTTTTCAAAAAGCGATGAGTTTTTTGCGGTAGTTTTGGAAGATAAGGTCATTGGAAAGATATACTTTTCAAAACGAGGCAACGGAAGTTTCGAGCTTGGATATACATTCAATGCAAGCTTTCAAGGGAAAGGCTATGCGACCGAGAGTATTATGGGTATGTTGAAATATGCATTTGAAACCCTTGGCGTGCGGAGAATATTTGCTGAGATAGATACAAGAAATTCAAAGTCGGTCAATCTTGTTGAACGTCTTGGTATGAGAAGGGAAGCCGAGCATAAAGAGCTGTTCCCTAAAAAAGATGATCCTGAAAGTTACAATGATTTTTATATCTATGCAATATTGAAGAAAGAATTTCTGACTTGACTAAACAAGCATAAAACGGAGGAAGTATAATGATTCACAAGTATAAGCTTGAAGGCTATAATGTTCTGCTTGATACAAACAGCGGCGGAGTTCATATTATTGACGATCTTACATATGATCTGCTTGATAATGTTGAACCGCCTTTTGAGGACAAGTGTCCTGAAACAATACTTGACAAGCTGGGCAAGGTGTATGAAAAGGACGAAATAAAAGAGTGCTATGATGAGATAGTCTCTCTTTATAACGATAAGATCCTTTTCTCAGAGGACGATTATGAGAAGTTTGCACTCACATCTGTTGCTTCGCCGATAAAGGCTATGTGTCTGCACGTTGCTCACGATTGCAATCTCAGATGCAAGTACTGCTTTGCTTCGACAGGCGACTACAAAGAGGGCAGAATGCTTATGAGCCTTGAAACAGGCAAAAAGGCCCTTGATTTCCTTATTGAAAAGTCAGGTGACAGAAAATTTCTTGAGGTCGATTTCTTCGGCGGAGAGCCAACGGTCAACTTTGATGTTGTCAAGCAGATCGTTGAGTACGGACGTTCAAGAGAAGCAGAAGCAAACAAGAAATTCAGATTCACTATTACCACTAATGGTATCTTGTTAACTGATGAAATGATAGATTTTATCAATAAGGAAATGAACAATGTTGTTCTTTCCATTGATGGCAGAAAAGATGTCAATGACAGGCTGAGAGTGCGTGTTGACGGATCCGGAAGCTACGATAAGATAGTTCCGAACTTCAAAAAGCTTGTTGAGAAAAGAGGCAGCGACAAGGACTGGTATGTCAGAGGAACATACACAAAGTATAATCTGGATTTTTCTAATGATGTTATGCATCTTTATGATCTGGGATTCGATCAGATATCAGTTGAGCCGGTAATGGCTGACCCGACAATGCCTTATGCAATTACCAAGGCTGATCTTCCAAGAATATTTGATGAATATGAGGAACTTGCGAAGAAGATTCAAAAAATAAGAGCTGAGGGCAAGTTCATCAATTTCTTCCATTTTATGCTTGATCTTGATCAAGGCCCGTGTGCTATCAAGAGACTCCGAGGCTGCGGCTGTGGAAACGAGTATGTTGCGGTAGCTCCTAATGGTGATATTTACCCATGTCACCAGTTCGTTGGAATTGAGGATTACAAAATGGGAAGCCTGAACGACGGCACGTTTAATGAGGAGCTGAAAAGCACCTTTGCATCAGCGCACGTTTATTCAAAGCCCGAATGCAAAAAGTGCTGGGCTAAATTCTATTGCAGCGGAGGCTGTAATGCAAATAACTATATCTACGCAGGTGACATTCACAACGCTTACAAGCTCAGCTGTGAGATACAGAAAAAACGTCTTGAATGTGCCATACTTATGAAAGCATTAACTATGCTTGATACAGCACAATAAATTTAGAGCCTTGTATCTGATTGATACAGGGCTCTTTTATGCATAAAAGCCCGGGAGAACTTGTCTTCCGGGCTTGAATTATTAATACAGGCAGCTAACAAATTTAGCACTGAAATATCTGAATGGATCAAGCTTTGGTCTGATGATCTGATGAGCTATATATGAAAGATATTCATTTGCTTTATCAGCTTCCTCGGTCGTTATTTCGTGGTTGCCCATGAATGCTTCCTCTGCAATAGTGAACAGATATTCAAGCTGTTTTGTGATGTCGATCTCCTTTTGTTTGAGCTGAGAATTCAACTGGTCGCAAAGCTGCATATCGGTAATATTTTCACTGCCCTTGATGTCAAGAAGTCTGATGTATTTCAGTGTGCAGCGAAGAATGTACCTGACTCTGTCATCATTTTTTCCATTAGCACACTTATCCTGCATCGTTTTGAGCGTAAGGATCCTCCTAAGAATCATTACAAATATAAACAATGCTGAGATAATGAGCATGAACATTATTAATTTGAATGTTGATGACATTTCTGCATTACGATCAGATGAACTGCTGTCTGCAACTGATGATGTGTCTGTACGACCAATACCTGAATTATTGCCGGTTCCGCTTTGTGTACCTGTACCGTTGCCGCTGTTGTTTCCGCCTTGACTCTGCGGATCGTTTGCAGACTGTGAGCTGTCTGACTCAGAAGAAGATAGGTCTGACTGAGAGTTGCTTGAACTATCCAGCTGAGGCTGGGAGGCGGTCGTTACTTCGGGCTTTGATTCAGGTACTGATTCTGAACTGCTTTCTATTTCAGACGATGAACTGTCAGGCAATGATGATTCGTTTTTGCTGCTATCATTTTTGTACGGATTCTTTTCATCTTCTGTCATATTAGGATTATCTCCGTCATAACCCGGAGTAAACTCAGCGTGTGTCCAACCGAAGTCATCAATATATACCTCAGTCCATGCGTGTGCACATTTGTCGGTTACTTCTATGCTGCTTTCCTGTGAGTTTTTGTCAGAAAGTGAGGGAATAACTACATATCCCTCAACAAATCTTGCTTTGAACCCGAAACGTCTGAGCAGCTGCACGCCTGCCGAAGCAAAATATGAGCAATAGCCTTTCTTTTGTTCAGAAAGGAAATAGTCTACAAAATCTCTGTCGGACGGGGTCTTTCCGGGTTCAAGCGTGTACTGAAAATTATCTGAGAAATAACGCTTAATGGCGTAATAGACGCTGCTGAAGCTTCTATCACCGCTTGCAAGATACTTTTCATTTATCTCCTTATAGGCTTTTTCAAGTCCGTCAGAATTAGTGACTTTTGTGTATTTATCATTAATGAACTTTTCGTATTTTTGGTTTATCTCTTTAGGAACAGTACTATTCACGGAATAATATGTACTATGGTCGGCTAAAGCATTGCGTACTCTGTAAAAGCTGTCATTTTCGGGTCTTCGATAGCTGATAGAATATTTGTATGTTCCAAGCTTAACATAAGACTCAAAGTAAGGACGCATTTTATAAGAGTTTTTCTGGTCACTGTCAGAATAGTAAGAGCCATACGGTGCATAGACATATTTTCTGCTGGCACCCTTTACCTCTACAGTGATCTCGTCATCAACTGTCAGATCTTTTATTGATGAATTGATATTTAAGAAATTCGTCAGGTCGGTGAGCTTGAAATAATCTGTATCCTGCGCACTGATCCCGATTTCTGAAAACTCTTTTGCAAATTCCTCACTGTCCTCGTATTCTACGGGATCCCAGCAGTTATCTTTGTAATCGCCTCCAACATATCCTCGGAGATACAGGGTCTCTTTAAGCGGTTTTGTGTGAACTATAAGAGCAGTAGTACCATTGAAGCTGATCCCATCGGTGTTGCCAAGTTTTCCTCCGTTTGTTCCACCAACTGCTTTAGTACCAAAGAAATCAAAACCACCGTCATAATCAGCGAACAGACCTCCGAGGTCTTCCAGTGAGAAATTATTGAATGCATTGGTGAGCTTTCTTCTGTAGCTGTTTACAGTGTCGGATCTTTCGTGCCCAAGCAGGTTGGAAAGAACGATAATAATTATAAAAACCGCTGCACACAGTACTGCTATAAACCTGAAAAGGACAAAGAATATTTTTGATTTGTCGATGTTTGAGGTGAGGTAATATGTGTGCTTTTTCTCGTGTACTGCAAATGTATTCATTCGCCCCGCACGATTAGTACGCTGGTTGATCGAATGCAGTGATATCATCAGCACCCAGCTGATAACAAGTATCACGACTGTCCTTAGCGGAGGCACCCAACCCCAATAGAAACCAAGTTCAAACAACGGAAATGTAACTATAAACAGCAGCGGAAAGTCTATCCTGTACACGCTTGCGATCGTTATCAGAATTGAAACGATCACAGACATGAACTGTATGAAAAATGATGACAGTTCCCGGTATGTGTATATGCTTATCCCACTGAGACTGCTGCCAAGTATTCCGCTTGGTTGTTTTGCATGCTGAAGGTAAAAATATACAGTGCATTTGAATCCGTCTATTATCTTGCCGAAGTTTACCAGAAAATACAATAGGAAAACTGACATAAACAAAATGCCGATCAGCTTAATTGCAGTGTTCTTTGAGCGTATTACACACATTAATGCGACCGGCAGCAGGCAGCAAAACAGCATTGCGCCATATTCAGGGTCGTTAAGTACAAAGCTCGCAAACATACTCATAACAGCATAGCTCGTGAAAAATGCAAACAGCGCTCTTGCTATGGCAAAATATATCGTATCATGAGGCTTTGTATAGCTCATTGTGATGTCGTTCCCGAAGCAGACTCCGTTGCTGCTGATAAAGCCGTTGTCAAGCAGCGCTTTCTTTTTCTTTTTCATTATCTATACGTCTCCGATTATGTTCAGAATACTATGTCCGAAAAAGCCTCGCTTATATGGTCTTTTCGTATATAAATGATACCGACGTTTTCTTGCGTAGTGATGTCAGTCTGTGGCTCGTCATCGGTTTTTGCAAATGCAAAGAGATACCTTGCCGAGCAACCTGATGTTGAGATAGAATCTATATCTTTTTCATCAAGTTTTGAGGAAAAAACGATCAGATGACCGCAGCAGATCTGTTCAGACTGAGATGTAAAAGGATAGATCCGTGCTTCAGCATCAATGTATGTCTTTGATCTTATCAAAAGATCGGCGCATTCGTAATGATCGTCTTCGTCCTTGATATTCAAGCTTATAATTGATTTTGAAGCTTTGTCAAACCACATCATTGAATGGGCGATACCACGGTCAGTGAGCATCATTGATACAGACAGTGCACCTTCTATAACAGCATCATATTCCTTTGCTGATCCTGTATTCAGGTTAACAAAGATATGCACGGCATAGGTCATCATGTGCGAATACTCTTTTACCATGACCTGATCCTGTTTAGCCGTGAGTTTCCAGTGGATACGGTTAGGCTTATCGCCCTCAATATATTCGTGCAGACCGAAAATCTGAGACGGGTCATCACCTTTTTTATCAGGTGAATATTCGTCCGATTCGATACCATAGCCACTGTAATCTGAAACCGTGTTTTCCATCAGACTGTACTGCGGATATACAAACAGTATAGTTTCTCTTAATGCATCTTCAAACGCTTTGCCTCTGACTTTAAATTTGAAAAGCCTTAAAAAGTCATAGACTCTGCATTTATTTATTTTAAGATCTATTTTTCCAAGGTGGATAGATGCTATGTTAAGCTTTAGTGATTGGCTTTCCTTTGAAATCAAAGGGAGATTTATCTTTGTGATGTTATTCTTATTCTTACTTTCTATTGCACTTTGGTGTTCAATAAAAATCTCAAGATTTGCGACAGGGAAGATCGTCGGATTCTCGACGAGTATCTCAAGTACAACTGCCGATCTTCCGACAGCCTTATGCATAGGCTGAACGAAACTGATCTTCAATTTTCGTGAGATATAAACATTGAGTGCAAAAAGGATCACAGGCATACTGAACAAAAAAACCATAAG
This sequence comes from uncultured Ruminococcus sp., assembly GCA_902787825.1. Lineage (GTDB taxonomy): Bacteria > Bacillota > Clostridia > Oscillospirales > Ruminococcaceae > Hominimerdicola. The sequence continues at coordinate 64,735 of CADAHS010000004.1, forward strand.
ATAAAACGAGAAGCTGCCAACGTACATTATATAGAACAGCACCGATATGGCAAGCAGTATAACGTATACAACTAACATTGTGCTTCCTTTCTTATTTGTTTATCCTTGGTACCTGCACAGAGGAAATAACATTTTTGATTATCTGCTGCTGAGAGATTCCGTTGATCTTTGCTTTTGAGTCAAATACAAGTCTGTGTCTGGCAACATCCTCAAAACAATAGAGCACATCGTCCGGTATAACATAATCTCTGCCTTTGAGAAGTGCAGTAGCTTTGCTTATTTTCAAAAGGGCGATCGAGCCTCTCGGTGAAAGTCCGAGCTTGATATAGCTGTTTTTTCGGGTCGCATTTGCCAGTGCTGCAATATATGAAAGAACCTCGTCAGAAACGTATATCTCATCAACAGTTTTTTTAGCAAGGATTATCTCGTTGACTGTTGCAACACCCTGTACAGCATCGGTCGAGATGTTGGTGTTCTTGGATCTGAGCATATTTACTTCATTATCAAATGAAGGGTAGCCCATTGTCAGGCGGACAAGAAATCTGTCAAGCTGAGATTCCGGAAGCATTTGAGTTCCGATCGAACCCATTGGATTCTGTGTTGCGATAACTATGTATGGGTCCGGGACCCTATGGGTCACACCATCAACAGTAACTTTACCTTCTTCCATAACTTCAAGCAATGCAGATTGCGTTTTTGAAGATGTTCTGTTGATCTCATCTGCAAGGAACAGATTTGTCATTGCAGCGCCCGGTTTATACACAAATTCGTGAGTGTCCTTGTCAAGAACTGAAAATCCGGTAACATCAGAGGGAAGGACGTCAGGGGTAAACTGCATTCTCTTGTAATCAAGTGAAAGAGCTTTAGAAAGTGCTAATGCAAGAGTGGTCTTTCCAACACCCGGAATATCCTCAATAAGGATATGACCTCCCGAGAGTATGCAAAGCAGGACTTTGACAATTATTTCATCTTTTCCTATAATAACTTTTCTGACCTGACTGATAACGTTTTGCGAAAACGCAAGCACTTTTTTCTGGTCTTCATTTAAGTTGTACGACATCTTTCATTTCTCCTCATTTACATATTTAATTTATTATATCATATATTCATTTTCAATGCAACCTTTATATCAAAAAAACTGATATTCTGAATCGCTTTGTATATATAAGAATAAATTGATTTGCATTCTCATAGTATTTTATAGGACAAGTAAGAGAAGGGGCGTGTCAGATGAAACAGTCAAGCAAGCTCGCTTATGTACTGCCTTATCTTCCTTCAAGGATAAGGAGTTCAGTAACAGCAATGTCAGACTATGAACAAAGCAATATACAAGAGATCAGACTAAGACTTGGCAGAAAGCTTACTGTTACGTTATCCTCAAAGGAGTATTATCTGTCAAAGTCAGGCAAGCTCTCGGAAGATCCCGGTAATGGACTTGATGTTACAGCAGATGACATAAACATAGTGTACAAGCTGGCTCTGAGAGACTCCGTGCATAGCTTTCAGCGTGAGATAACAAGAGGTTATGTAACGATCAATGGCGGATGCAGGGTGGGTTTTTGCGGAACGGCTGTGCTTGATGGCAGCAACGGATACAAAATCGAAAACATCAAGGATATCTCATCTGTTAATATCCGAATCGCAAGGGAGATTTACGGCTGTTCTGACGAGATATATCAGAAGGTGTTTTCAAATGGTGTTTGCAGCCTGCTGATTGTTGGACCGCCGTCCAGCGGAAAGACCACAGTACTTCGTGATATCACACGTCGTATCGGTAATGTGCAAAGTGTTTGTCTGATAGATGAGAGATGCGAGATAGCATCAGTATCTAATGCTGCTGCACACAATGACGTAGGTATGAAAACTGATATATTCAGCTCTTATAACAAATTTGAAGGTATTATGACTGCGGTCAGAGTTATGTCACCCAAAGTACTTGTATGTGATGAGATCGGGAGCAAGGAAGACCTGAAAGCCCTATGTTACGCAATTAACAGTGGTGTAAAGATAATCGCTTCATGCCATAGCACCGATATAAATGAGGCAATAATCAAACCGGTTATTTCCAAGCTGATAAAAATGAAAGCGTTTGATGCAGCTGCTTTGCTCGGCTGCGGAGCTCAATGTGGAAGGCTTGTTGAATACTGCAAGCTATAAAAACTATGAAAAGGAGAATATATGTTAAAGCTTGTCGGAAGTTTGTTTATTATAATTGCCGGTGCTATGGCAGGAAACAGTGCTGCAGTTTCTTTCAGAAACAAGCTTGAGCTGCAAAGGACGCTGCTGAAAATGTACTCTGAAACAGCGATCATGCTTAAATACTCCTTTATTACACTTCCAGAGCTTATTGAACAACTTCGCAGAAATAATGAGTATTCATCTCTCTCTTTTCTCGATGTTGATGATGATACTGATATAAGACGATCTTTGCTTGACAAACTCAGAGCGTGGGATATGGCTGATGAAGAATCTATGAGTATACTGAAGTCATTCTTTATAAATTTTGGAACTACAGATATCAGCGGACAACTGTCGTATGCTGCAATGGCTCGTGCTCGGCAATCTGAGATCGTTGAACGAGAAACCAAACAGTTGAACAAGCGATCAAGGTTTGCCAGGACGTTTGGCGTTCTTGGCGGGGCATTTGCAGCTGTAATGATGATTTGAAGGAATGAGCTTTCATGGACATAGATCTTATCTTTAAAATAGCGGCAATAGGTATAATTGTAGCTGTTCTCAATCAGCTTCTCAAACGTGCTGAAAGGGACGAACAGGCGATGATGACTACACTTGCAGGACTTATTGTTGTACTGTTTATGATAGTCAATCAGATCGGAGATCTTTTTGAAACAATAAAGAGGATTTTCGGGCTAAGCTGATGAATATTATGACTGTATGCGGATTTTGCATAGCATCTGTGATCGCCTGCAAGGCCATTGAAAGCGACAGCAGACAGATAAAAACGGTACTGACACTAACGGTCTCGGTCATACTTCTGATATATTCGGCAGGTTTTGTATCGCAGATCTTTTCAACGGTGAGTTCACTGTTTGAATCCGCAAAGATAGATAATATGTACATAAAAGTAATATTTAAAAGTCTTGGAGTAACATATCTTGCTCAGTTCGCTTCTGATTACTGCAAGGACTGCGGAGAAAACGCCATTGCCTCGCAGGTGATACTTGCAGGCAAAATATCCGTTTTGGTAATATCATTACCGTTGTTCAAGTCATTTATTGAGATAGTCAAAAGTCTAATCGTCTGAAACAGAGGGGAAAAATGAAAAGGATTACAGCTCTGCTGTTAGTATTGGTGCTCAGTGTTATTTCAGCGCCTTTAAGCTTTGCGAGCGAGAACAAAGATGAGCCGCAGGATTTTCAGAAGATTATCAGTGATATTCAAAAAAAGCTTGATTCTGGTACATCAAAAGATGTAAGAAAGCAGCTCAGTTCAACCGGTTTAAGCGTTGATAAACCTGAGAAACTGGGTGAGATCAAACCAAAAAATATAATTGAATCAGGCATTTCTATATTTACAGACGCAATCAAAGCTCCGTTGGTCACACTTGGTAAATTAATTGCTGTTGCACTGCTTTGCGTTATTATCGGTTCAGTTTCGTCCGGTAAAGATCAGCTTTCTGGTATACTTGAACTTGTGTGTCTTGTGTGTACTGTCGTGCTTATAACTGATACGCTGACCAAGAGCTTTGCTGCGATAAAGGATTCTATCCAGAGTATAAACTCATATCTGATTGCTTATCTTCCGGTTTTTTCAGGGATCACGCTTGCAGGCGGCAATGTCATTGGTTCAAACGGTTATCTCGGGATAATGCTGATGGTTTGCGAGATAATGGGTCTGATCGCATCAAAGGTCCTGCTGCCATTTCTCAGTGTTCTGCTTGCTATTACGCTTGTATCGTGTATTAATCCGAGACTCAGATTTTCAGATTTTGCGGGAAGTGTAAAAAAGATCATAACAGTTGGGCTTGGACTTATAATGACAGTTTTTACAGGGCTTATGACGATACAAGGTATCGCAGGTGCTTCTGTGGATAATGTTTCGTCAAAGGCGATAAGGTTTGCCGCATCAAGCTTTATACCTATTATCGGTTCATCAGTCTCTGAGGCATATTCATCTGTAAAGGGAAGCCTTGGAGTTATCAGGACATCCGTGGGAAGCATTGGAATAATCGTGCTTTTCATTATAATACTAAGGCCATTGATATCAGTGATTGCTGTAAAGTTTGTGATCTTTCTCGCCAAGTGCGTTAATGAGATCTTTGGTCAGCCAAGGACAGCTGAACTGTTGAAAAGTATTAATTCAGTGCTTTCGATAGCAATGAGTATTCTCATTGCCTATGCGATCTTTTTTACGGTTGCAACATCTATACTAATGCTTACAGCATTTAATGCAGGAGGGTAAATGGAGATACTAAAAACTGTAATATACTCAGCCTGTGTGATCGGCATAGTGAGCACGTTTGTAGATATTGCTGCACCGCAGGGATCAATGAAAAAACAGCTGGATCTGATAATAGGGATAATTCTTGTGCTTGTCGTTATCACCCCTTTTATGAATAAAGAGTTTAAGATCAGACTTTCTGAATATACATACGATTATGATAAGAAAATTTATGGCGAGATCAAAAAATATACCGAACAGACTGTGCTTGATGAAGCCAGTTCCAGAGTCAGCGATCATTTCAGAAAAAAGCTTTCTGATAATGGTATCAAATGTGATAATATTATCATAACCCCGGAGCTTGATGAATATAATCGGATAGAGATAAAAAAAGTTCAGATAAGCTCGCAGCAGGGAGACAGGACAATTATAACAAAACTCATTAAAGAAGATCTGCCTCAGACTGAGGTGGTCGTGACAGCAGGTGACAGCAGTTGAGTTTAAATAGTTTATCAAAAAGAATAAAAAACCTATCTGGATCAAAGAATATGACCCGAATAATAGTTGCTGCCGGCATAATTGGTATAGTTCTCATAGCATTGTCGGGAATAAAGCCATCACAAAGCGCTGCTTCAACGTCAGAGCCATCCGAACAGCTGAATTTCAGTGACGACGGTGATGAATACAAGCAGCAGATAATGTATGAACTTAAAGATATACTTGAAAAGATCGAGGGCGTGGGTGAGTGTGAGGTGATGGTATCGGTCGAAAGCACAGCTGAATATGTTTATGCTGAGAATGTCGAAAGGTCAGCAGATGTTGACTCCGGCGGATCGAATGAAAGATATGAAAACGAGATAGTTATTATTGAAAACAACGGCGGCAGGCAGGCACTTGTGAAAAAAATGATACGACCCAGAGTCGGAGGAGTTGTTGTGGTTTGTGGGGGAGGTGGGGATATCGTTGTTAAAGAGCGTGTGATAAAAGCTGTTTCGGCAGCTTTGAATCTGCCCTACGGCAGAATATGTGTCGAAGGCAAAAAATAATCAAGAGAGGTAATCCAAATGAAAAAACCATCACTAATCATCGGTAAAAAACAGATACTACTCGCAGGAATGACGCTTGTACTTGGACTTGCAATTTATATTAATTATGCATATTCAGCTTCCGGCAAGAATATCAAGTCGACAGATGTTGTTAAGAATCAGTCAGTAAATTACGGCGAATCTCAGCTTGTAAGTAAAGATACCAAAGAAGAGAGCGACGACTATTTTGCTAAGGCAAGAATAGACAGAACGACCTCGAGAGATAATGCTGTACAGACTCTGAAATCAATTATCTCAGGCGGAGACTCCACCGAGGAAGAAAAGAAGACTGCTTCACAGCAGGCTCAGACAATGACAGGCTTAATGGAAACCGAAAATAAGATCGAAAACCTTGTTAAAGCTGCCGGTTTTAAGGATTGCGTCGTTTATCTTGACGGGACAAGTGCAAATATCGTTGTCAAGACCGGTTCAAAAGACGGACTGATGGCAAGCGAAGCAGCGAAAATAAAGGATATCCTGCTTTCAGAAGTGTCTGTCGCAAATGAAAATATCCGTATCTTCGATGTAGCCTAAACGCTGGGCTCCTGTATCAATTTACTCCTGATTACAGCTTTTTCAAAAAAACTTATCGACTTATAAAAAAATCAGTAAAAACACTTGTAAGTTATATCAAAATGTGTTATACTGATTATAAGTATAGTATACAGAGTTGTGTCGCTGAGAATTATAATGAAAAACATCTTTGTAATAAGGGGTGGATACATATGAACAATAAAAATGAAACTGTTGAAAAGAGCCTTCATATAAGTCAGGACGTTATCGCACAGATAATCATCAACTGCATCAACGAGATCGATGGAGTCTATTCGGTCGCTCCTGTTATGAAGACTCCAAGACAGATCTGGCTTAAACAGGAGAATTACGGAAATATCAGGATCGGTCTTGTGGACGATGTTATTTCGGTCACTATCGGTATAATTCTTGAATGTGGATCAAAGGCTATGGCTATCTCTGAGCTTATACAGGAAAAGGTAAAAAGCTCTATCCAGAGTATGCTCGGTCTGATGGTCGCAAGAGTAAATATTAATGTGTGTGGTGTGCACACAGCATCTAATAAAGCCTGACTTTTGCATATCTGCAAAGGTCGGCTTTGTGCTGTAATAACGATTTTAAAGGAAGTGTTAATGTGGCATCGCCAAGAAGACGTGTAAGAGAAGCAGCATTTTTGCTCTCATTTGAAAAATTGTTCCGTGATGATCCGCTTAATGAGATATTTGAGGCAGCCAAAGAGGTCGATGATTTCGATTTCAATGAAGAGGCTCAGGATATTGTTGCGCAGATATATGAAAGAGCAGATGAGCTTGACGGCATAATTGCTGAATTCAGTGATAAGCGTGCTGTCAGCAGGATACCAAAGGTCAACCTTGCCATACTCAGACTTGCGATATATGAATCAATGTATGACGACAGAGTGCCTGTCAATGTTGCAATAAGTGAGGCTGTCCAGCTTACTCAGATGTATGCCTTAGGTTCTGACGTTTCTTTCGTTAATGGTGTTCTCGGGTCGTTTTCAAAGAGCGATCATGTAAAGGATAAGCTTGACGACAAGGTCAATAAAGAGCAATGAGCATATATCTGGGGATCGACACCAGCAATTATACAACCTCGTGTGCTGCTTTTAACAGTGCAAGCGGTGAGGTAGTTTCACTAAGGAAACTGTTGCCGGTCAAAAGCGGTGATAAGGGTATCAGACAATCTGATGCGGTTTTTCACCATACTAAACAGCTTCCGGGATTGATGAGCAAGCTTTTCAAAAATACTGATAAAGCTGATGCTGTCAGTTATTCAGCTGCTCCGAGAAATATTGATGACTCATATATGCCTTGTTTTCTTGTCGGAGAATGTGCAGCCGTATCTATTGCGTCATCAAGCGGTGCAAGACTTTATCGGACGCATCATCAGACAGGACACATACTTGCAGCATTATATTCTTGCAAAAGGCTTGATTTGCTCAAATCAAACAAGTCTTTTGTTGCTTTACATGTAAGCGGCGGAACGACGGATATGCTTTTATGCACACCGTGTAAAGAAAATGTGCTTGACATTGAACAGATCGGTGGTTCTTTGGATCTAAAGGCAGGGCAGGCAGTAGACAGGGTCGGCGTAATGCTTGGTTTGGATTTTCCATGTGGGATCGAACTTGAAAAGCTTGCTGCGAAAAGCAATGCCGATTTTAAAATCAGACCTGTGATCAAAGGGCTTGACTGCTGCTTGTCCGGATTGGAAAACAAATGCAGAGATATGCACAACAGCGACTATCCTGCTGAGGATATTGCAAAATACTGCCTTGAATACATAGGTTCGACGATCTGTGCTATGTGTGTAAACGCAGTGGATAAATATGGAGATATGCCAATGGTTTTTGCCGGGGGCGTTATGTCGGACGTACTTATAAAGAAGATGATTTTGTCCCGCTTGAACGGATTTTTTGCAGAGCCGGAGTTTTCGTGTGACAACGCAGTTGGTACTGCGCTTTTTGGCGCTTTAAAGGAGGGCGTGATCTGATGAGCTCGGTCTTGTCTGTTTCACAACTGAATAAATATGTTGCATTCAAGCTGAAATCTGATGTTAAGCTCAAGGGTATTTGCGTAAAAGGTGAGATATCGAATTTCAGCGTAAATTACAGATCGGGACACGCTTATTTCACAGTTAAAGATGAGCAGAGCTGTATCAAGGCAGTGATGTTCTCAAACAGTGTTTCAAGACTGAAATTTATGCCGGAAAATGGTATGGGTGTGCTTGTCATCGGCAATGTTGAGGTTTATGAAGCCGGCGGTGTGTATCAGATAATTGTCACTGATATAACACCTCTTGGCAGTGGACTTTTGCACACGCAGATAGAGTTAGTTAAGCAAAAGCTTATCAAGCAGGGGGTTTTTGAAGAATCTTCAAAAAAAACTATACCGCTGTTTCCAAGAAGGATTGCGGTCGTGTCGTCAATGACAGGCGCAGCTTTGCAGGATATTTTGAATATTATTCAGAGAAGATTTCCGATCTGTACTGTTGGGATATACCACACTCAGGTGCAGGGTGAGCAGGCGGCTTTGAGCATAAAAAATGCTTTGGAGCAGGCTGATAACGGCGGATTTGATACGATCATTCTTGCAAGGGGCGGGGGATCATTAGAGGACCTTATGCCTTTTAATACCGAGATAACTGCAGTAGCAGTGCACGAGTGCAAAACCCCGATCATCTCGGCTGTCGGACACGAAACTGATACTACGCTTGCTGATTACGCTGCTGATCTCAGAGCACCAACGCCATCGGCAGCCGCTGAGCTTGCCACTCCTGACAGAGGTGAGCTTGTTTCAGCGATAGAAAAGCTAAAGCTGTCACTTGATAATGCTATTATTTCTAAACTTGAAAGACTTGGTTCTACGCTTGATAGATCAACTAACGAGCTTGCACTTTGTTCGCCTCAGAGAGTTCTTGAAAAGAACGAACAAAGAGTTATTACGCTCAGTGAACGCCTTAAAACGTTGTTTGACGGCATAATAAGAAATAACGAGTTTGCTCTTGAAAAATATGCAGGCTCTCTCAACGCTTTAAGTCCGTTCAACGTGCTCACCAGAGGATATTCGATTCTCAGCTTGGAGGACCGAGTGGTGAGATCGGCTTCAGAACTAAATGAAAATGATACTGTTACGATACGTTTCGCAGGATCATCTGCAACCGCTGTTATCAGCAACCTTACCCGAAAGGAAGAACAAATATGAGCTTTGAAAGTGATATGTCAAGACTCAGTGAGATCGTAAAAATGCTCGAAGGCTCGGAGCTTTCGCTCGAACAGTCGCTTGATCTCTACAAACAGGGAGTTGAGCTTTCTGTAAAATGTAAAAAAACACTGGAGCAGGCTAAGCTGACAGTTAAGAATATGAATGAGGAACAAACTGATGAATGATACAAATAAAATGCTGCTTGAAAGATATGTTCAGGAGATCGAAAAGCAGCTTTTGAAGTTTACAGAGGAAAAGCCGGAGCTTCAGGGGATAGTTTGTGAAGCAATGCAATATTCCCTTATGGCTGGCGGAAAAAGGTTAAGACCTGTGCTTGTGCTTGAATTTTACCGTATGTGCGGTGGAAAAGATGCTGACAGCATTATTGATATCGCTTGCGCTATAGAGCTTATCCACACTTTTTCTCTGATACATGACGATTTGCCATGTATGGACAATGATGATTTCAGAAGAGGAAAGCCATCTTGTCATAAGGCTTTTCCGGAAAACATTGCGCTGCTTGCAGGCGATGCGCTCAATACACTTGCATTTGAGGTCATTTCTAATGCTGCGCTTGATGGCAGGATCAGTGCTGAAGCAGCAGTTATGCTCATATCCGTACTCAGCAAGGCGGTTGGCGTTGAGGGAATGATCGGCGGTCAGGTCATGGATCTTATGAGTGAAGGAAAGGATATTGATATTGAAACACTTAACAGGCTGCAATCCTGCAAAACCGGCGCACTTATCGAAGCTGCCTGCGTTATGGGAGTTATACTTGCGGGAAAATTTGAAATGATCCCAAGTGCCGCAGATTACGCATCGGCGCTGGGGAGAGCATTCCAGATCGTTGACGATCTGCTTGATGTGAACGGCACTTTTGAAGAACTTGGAAAACCGATCGGAAGCGACAGTGAGCAGAACAAATCTACATATGTTTCGCTTTTGGGAGTGGATCGTTCTAAGCAGATAGCGGCACAGTTGACGATGCAGGCTTTGGGATATCTGAGCAAATTTGATAATAACGAGTTCCTAAGCGAGATGACAGATGATCTGCTCAGCAGAAGGAATTGATTAGATAGATTGGAAGATGAGAAATGGGTAATAAGTTGGATCTGTTTAAGCTGAATTTGCCCGGCGATCTAAAAAAGCTTAGCTATCAGCAGTGCGATGATCTTGCTAAACAGATCAGAAAACTGCTTATAACGACCGTTTCAAAGAACGGCGGGCATCTTGCTTCAAGCCTTGGAACAGTCGAACTGACTATGGCAGTACATAGGGTATTTGATTCACCCAGAGATAAAATAGTCTGGGATGTAGGTCACCAGGCATACGCTCATAAAATATTAACAGGCAGGGCAAGCAGATTCTCGACTCTCAGGAAGGAAGACGGGCTGTCGGGATTTTGCAGACCTGATGAGTCTGTTCACGATGCTTTCATTAGCGGACATAGTTCAAATGCTGTATCTGCTGCTCTGGGAATTGCTACAGCAATGAAGCTTAACCAGGACGATCACCACGCCATTGCGATAGTAGGTGATGGAGCTTCTTCAGGCGGACTGTTTTATGAGGGCCTGAATAATGCCGGAAAGAGCAATACAAATATTATCGTTATTCTGAACTATAACGAGATGTCTATATCAAAAAATGTTGGTAGCATGGCAAAGTATCTTTCAACTTTGAGAACGAGGCAGGGTTACCACAAAACAAAGAGTGCGGTTGAGAACGTACTTGATAAGACTCCTGTGATAGGATCTCCTGTAAAGAAGATAATCAAAGGATCCAAGGACGCTTTCAAGAATGCCTTGCTCCACAGCAGTACATTGTTTGAGGACCTCGGATTTGAGTATATCGGACCTATTGATGGTCATAATATTTCCGAACTGGAAGATGGTTTGCGTGCTGCCAAAGAGCTTAAAAGACCTGTGTTGGTGCAGGTCAATACTATCAAGGGCAAGGGCTATGCACCCGCTGAACAGAATCCGGGCGAGTTTCACGGGATCGGTTCCTTTGAGATCGCTACAGGCAACCCTGATATAGTTGAAAGTGACAGCTATTCGTCTGTTATGGGTAAAGAGCTTTGTGATATTGCAAGAGTGAACAAGAGAGTCTGTGCTATAACAGCTGCGATGAAATACGGCACAGGACTTCAGTATTTTGCTAAACAGTTCCCTGAAAGATTCTTTGATGTTGGTATTGCCGAGGAACACGCTGTGACCTTCTGCGGAGGACTTGCACAGATGCGGTATATACCTGTGTTTGCGGTTTATTCCACATTCTTGCAGAGATCGTATGACGAGATCCTTCACGACCTTGCGATAAGCCATGCTCACGCTGTGATCTGTGTTGACAGGGCAGGTATTGTCGGCAATGATGGTGAAACACACCAGGGTATATTCGATGTAAGTTTTCTGTCAAGTATCCCGAATACTAAGATCTATTCTCCTTCTGACTACGAAGAGCTAAGACTTTGCCTCAGAAAAGCAATAAACGAGGACGATTGTATCGCTGCTGTTAGATACCCAAGAGGCAATGAAAAGGTTATCATAAAAAATGAGAAGCCGTCAAGTTCATATTCTTATTATGAAAGAGGCGGAAAGATACTTATTGTAACGTATGGCAGACTTTGCAGCAACGCCATGTCTGCAGTTGAGATCCTTAAATCTAAAGATATTCAATGCGATGTGCTGCGACTTGTTGAAATATTTCCTATAAGCGAAAAAATAGCTGATGTTATTAGCGCATACGATGTTGCATTCTTTTTCGAGGAAAGCTATGATTATGGCTCAGTAAGCGAGAAATACTCAACTGTGTGTGATAATATCGCTGCGTTTACGATAGACTATTTTGTAAAGCACGGAGACTGTGATGTTTTGCTTGATGAGCTTGGTTTTTCAGCTCAGAAAATGGCTGAACAGATAGAGGAATTTCTTAACGATGAGCAGACTTGATGTTTATCTTGTCCATAATGGATTTTTCAAAAGTCGGGAAAGAGCAAAGACAATGATCAAAGCCGGTAAGGTCACTGTTAATCGCACTGTTTGTACCAAGCCTGCATATGAGGTCGTGGAAACCGATGATATACAAGCTGCGCCTGATGATCTTGTGTATGTAGGACGTGGCGGCTTGAAGCTTGAAGCGGCATTTGAGTCATTTGATATTGATGTCAGCGGAAAGATATGTGCAGATATTGGTGCGTCAACCGGCGGGTTTACACAGTGCCTGCTTGAACGTGGCGCAAAACTTGTATACGCAGTTGATGTAGGTCATGGTCAGCTTGATAAGAAAATTGCAGCTGATGAACGGGTGATCAACTGTGAGGGCGTGAATGCAAGAGATCTTAACGCTGAAAGCTTTGAATTCAGACCGGAATTCATAAGTGTTGATCTGTCATTTATCTCTCTTGAGCTGGTGATAAGACAGCTTTTTGAATTTCTTGATGAGAAAGGTGAAATGGTTGTGCTTATAAAGCCTCAGTTCGAGGCAGGGAAGCAGGCGCTTAACAAAAAAGGCATCGTCAGATCAGAAAAGGATCATTTCAGGGTGCTTGAACGACTGATCGCTTGTTTTCAGAGCACGGGTCTGATAGTTAAAAGCGTGATACCGTCCTCGATCACAGGCGGTGACGGTAATATTGAGTATCTTGCCTTACTTGCAAAGAACAAAAGCACATCAGCTGCCGATGTGATCAATATCGGCAAAATTGTTAAGGAAGCATTCTTAAAGTTCAGATGAACGGGTGAAAGTATGAAAGTCTTTATTTTTCCAAACCTAAGCAAATCAAATTGCGGATCTTATGTCAGACAGGCGTGTGAAATGCTTTTGAATAACGGGTGCAGTGTATATATCAGTGAAGAATACATAACAACATTTTCTGATATTCTCGGAGTAATGTTTGAATCTGAGGATTCCTGCTTTAAAAAATGTGATGTTGTAGTTGCAGTAGGCGGCGACGGAACGATTCTGAAATGTGCGGTCAGATGTGCTCAGCTTAGCAAGGCAGTACTTGGTATTAATTGCGGTCGACTTGGATTTATGGCTTCGCTGGAACACACTCAGATATCGGAACTCGTAAGACTTGTCAGGGGTGAATATACTCTCAGCAGACGTATGCTTATCAAAGCTGATATATGTGATGAAAATGGTGATCACATTGAGTTCACTGCGCTGAATGATGTTGTTGTCTCTAAATCCGATAGCTGTAAGATCGCAGATTTTGAGGTCAGCAGAAACGGTGGGATCATATCGTCACTCAGGGCTGATGGTATTATTTTTTCGACCGCTACGGGTGCTTCGGCTTATTCGATGTCTGCCGGCGGCCCGATAATCGAGCCTGAGATGGAGTGTATAGAGTTTACACAGATCTGTCCGCATTCTCTGTTTGCAAGAACGACTATCTTTGGCCCTCAGAGCGTGCTTAAAGTCAAATGCCACACTAAAGATGATTGCAGATCAAATGTTGTTGTGGACGGAAATACTGTTTTTGCAATGTCTTGCGGTGATCTGCTGACCATAAGCAGATCACAGTGCTATGTAGATATCATAGATATAAATGGTGATAATTTCTTCAAATCTGTAAATAAAAAGCTTATGCAGCCTTTAAAGGAGTTTTCGGGAGGGGAGATCGTATGAAATCACAAAGGCATCAGATGATACTTAAACTTGTTGCCGACGGAAAGATCGATACTCAGGAAAGTCTTCAGGATGAACTTTCAAAAAATGGCTTTATCGTTACTCAGGCTACCATTTCAAGAGATATCCGTGAACTTTCGATCATTAAGACTGTTACGCCTGACGGAAGCTATAAATACAGTATCCCATCGTTAAAAAAGGCTGAGATCAAAAATAGCGGTAGTGTTGTACTTGGTCTTATCAATGATGCTGTCCTGAATGCTGATTATTCGGGAAATACGGTTGTTGTAAAGTGCCACACCGGAATGGCACAGGCAGTTTGCGCAAAGCTTGACAGTACGGGGATCGAAAATGTTGTCGGAACACTTGCGGGTGATGATACGATCTTCATTCTTATGAGAACTGAAAATGATGCCGAAAGGCTTATGAAGGAGCTCAATTCAATCTTATCTTCACAGTAACAGGGGATATAAAATGTTAGCAGAACTTTACATTGAAAATCTTGCGGTCATCGAAAAAGCGTCGATCAGGTTTACTAAAGACCTTAACGTTTTTACAGGCGAGACAGGTGCGGGAAAATCAATTCTTATCAATGGAATAAATGCTATTCTCGGACAGCGTATCACTAAGGACATTGTGCGCACCGGTGCGGACAAAGCTGTTATAACGGCAGCTTTTACAGATGTTTCCGATGAATGTGTACAAATGCTTGAACAAGGTGGTTTTGGCATTGATGATGGCCAGCTTTTTCTTGAAAGGGAAGTGCGTTCGGACGGCGGAAGCGTTGCAAGGATAAACAACCGTCCTGTGAACATCTCTTTGCTCAGACAGATAGGCGAGATGCTTGTAAATATCCACGGTCAGCATGATAATCAGATACTGCTATCAGCGGACAAGCATATAAAGATACTTGATTCTTACGCTGAAGCACAAGAAATGCTTGAGGATTATCAGCAGTCTTTTCATAAGCTTCAGAAACTTGCTAAACAGATAAATCAGCTGAAGATGAATGACAAGCAAAAACAGTTCAGGATATCTGAGCTTTATGATATTTGCAATGAGATCGAAAATCTTGACCTTAAACAAGATGAGGATAAACTTATCGAGAATGAGCTTGCTTTGTCGAAAAATGCAGTTGCTTTGTCAGAAGCGATATATGCATCAAACACTATTATTGCCGGTAATGATGATACATCTGGAGTTATCGAGAATATCAGTCTTGCTAATGACAGCATAGAGGAGTACTCAGATATCATGCCCGAAATCTCGGCGTTGTCTGAAAGACTATCAAGTGCAAAGATAGAGCTTCAGGATATTTCTCAGGAACTGGATTCAATACTCGATAAGCTCAATGTTGATCCGAAAAGATATGACTGGCTCAACCAGAGAAGTGATGATATCAGACGGATCTGTAAAAAGTACGGCCCGGAATTAGCTGATGTTTTCAGAACGCTGGAAGATTCAAGAAAAGAGCTTGATAGTCTTGAAAACAGCGAGCAGGACATTCAAAGACTTGAAAACGAGAAAAAAGAGCTGCTTACAGACGTTTCCAGAAAGGCGATGGAGCTTTCAAAATTCAGAAAAGATGCGGCGGAGAGATTTGTTGAACAGGTTACGAGTGAACTGGAATTTCTCAATATGCCTAACGTCAGGATCGTTGTTGATAACAAGCCGGGCAAGCTGACGGTAAATGGTCTTGATAATATTGAGTTCCTTATTTCCGCAAATATCGGTGAAGAGCCAAGACCGCTTGCAAAGATCGCTTCCGGCGGTGAACTTTCAAGAATAATGCTTGCGCTGAAAAATGTTATCGCTGAAAAAGATTCCATCAATACGCTTGTCTTTGATGAGATCGATACTGGAGTTAGCGGCAGGGCTGCCCAGAAGATCGGAATGAAATTGAAGCAGATCGCAAAATTCAGACAGGTTCTTTGTGTCACACACCTGGCTCAGATCGCTGTTATGGCTGACAATCATATGCTGATCGAAAAGAGTATCATTGGTGAAAGAACCGTTACTACTGTCAAAACGCTTGACGAAGATCAACGCAGGTATGAGGTCGCAAGGATCATGGGCGGCGATAATATCACACCGCTTTTGTTGGAAAATGCAGGTCAGCTAATTGACGATGCAAGAAAAGGCGTTTTTATGAATAATTGATACCATAATTGAGGCAGGATCTTCTCCTGCCTTTTTTGCTTGAAAAATGTCGCAATGATGTTGACTATTTATAAAAAAAATGGTATAATATAATCTGTATATGGAATGGAAAAGGAAGTGTCTATAAATGAATGTTAAACTGCTCGCTCATACACCCGAACCAGAAAAGATAATAGCTACTGCTGCAAAACTTTGCTATTCATCCAGTGATATCGAGTCACTGAAGGACGGTCTTACTAATGAAAAGGTAGAGAGCTTTGTTGCTATGCTTGCTTCGATCGGTCATGAGAGCGTTATGGAGCATGTCAGTTTTACGTTCGGTATCGAAGGCATATCCCGTGCCTGCTCACACCAGCTTGTAAGGCACAGGATAGCGTCCTATTCTCAGAAAAGTCAACGCTATGTAAATGAGAACGGTTTTGAGTTCATCACACCTCCCGAAATCGAGGCGGACGCTGAGGCCAAGGCAGAGTTTGATAAGCAGATGGCTAATTTGACTGAGAGTTATAATAAAATTGCTGATATACTTACACAAAAGCATACTAAGACCTTTATCGAACAGGGATTTGATGAAAAAGAAGCAAGATCAAAAGCAAGAAAGAAAGCTAATGAGGATGCAAGGTTCGTGCTTCCCAACGCTTGTGAGACAAAGATAGTAGTTACTATGAATGTTAGAAGTCTTTTCAACTTCTTCAAGCACCGCTGCTGTAACAGAGCACAGTGGGAGATCAAGGCAGTCGCTGATGAAATGCTCAGGATCTGCAAAGAAGTTGCCCCAAATGTATTTAAAAATGCAGGACCTTCCTGCGTTATGACAGGCAGATGCCCTGAGGGTAAAATGAGCTGTGGAAAATTCAATGAGGTAACAGCTTTTTATAAGCAGCTTGGTACAAAAGTATAAATACATACATTTCATATCAGGAGGTCTTTATATGGTATATGTTTTTCTTGCAAATGGATTCGAGGAGATAGAAGCACTTACTCCGACAGATATCCTCAGACGAGCAAAGCTTGAGGTAAAGACAGTAGGTGTGAGTGCAGAAAAGATCGTTAGTTCGCACGGCGTTACCGTTACACCTGATATAACCTGTGATCAGATCAGCCTTGATGATGATCTTGATATGGTCGTATTACCTGGCGGTATGCCGGGAACTCTAAACCTTGAAGCGAATGAGCAGGTACAGAAAGCGGTCGATTTCTGCGCTGAAAATGATAGATTTATAGCTGCAATATGTGCTGCCCCTTCGATACTCGGACACAAGGGACTACTCAAGGGCAAAAAAGCCGTATGCTTCCCGGGCTTTGAGAAGGATCTTGAAGGCGCACAGATCGTGGACAAGCTTGCTGTCGTTGACGGTAAGATCATTACTGCCAAGGGTGCAGGAGCTTGTATTGAGTTTGGCTTAACACTCGCACAACTTCTTTCAGGTGACGAAGTTTCACAGCGTATCAGAGCAGGAATGCAGTGCAGATGAATGATAAAAGACAACTCAGAGCTTTTTATAAACAGCTGAGAAGTTCAATGAGTTTTCAACAAAAGCTTGAAAATGACAAGGCTGTAACTCAGGCTTTTCTTGACAGCAGCTTTTATAAAATGTGCGATCAGCTTCTTATATATGTATCGTTTGATATCGAGGTCGACACTATTGCGGTTATTAAGCAGGCACTCACGGAGAAAACAGTGTTCTGTCCTCGTTGTATCAGCGGCACCAGTATTATGGAGTTTTATAAGATCAGTTCGTTTGAACAGCTGAAAGAAGGAAGCTTTGGGATACTTGAACCTGATACCGGTGAACAGCCTGTGAAAGATTTTTCAAAGAGTGCAGTTTGTGTCGTCCCTGGACTTAGTTATGATGATAAGGGACACAGGCTTGGATTTGGCAAAGGATTTTATGACAGGTTTTTAGCTGACTTTCCAGGAACGAAAGTCGGTATCTGTTATGATGATTGTTGCTGTGAAGAACTGCCATACGATGAATTCGATATTTGCGTTGACCACCTAATTACCGAAAGAAAATGTGTTGATTTCGGTTTTAGAAAGGAAGAGATTTATGGATAACAAGGATCTTACTCTGGAGGAAATATTAGCAGGTAAAGATCGTTCAGATAACAGTAATACTGATGAACTGAGCGAAGAGATTTCTGAGGATATTGAAGATTCTGACGGAGAAGTTTCCGCAAGAAGAAAGCTGAGTGTCGATGAGATACTCGCTCAGGACAGTGAAGACTCATCATCTCCCGGAAAAAGATCCGGCGGTCTGACTGTTGATGAGATACTTGCTGACGATAGCGATCATGATACTGAAAAGGCTGATGGATCAGTCGGAGGACTTACAGTCGATGAGATCCTTGCTGATTCTGATGATGATAAGTCGGAAAGTGCAGCATCTGATAGTGAAGCTGAATACGATGACGAAAGCTTTGAAAATGAAAGATATGACGACGATCAGAATGATGATGAACAGTATTCTGACGATGATTATGATGAGCAAGAATATGATGATGATATTGACAGCGCTCCGACAATGATAATGCCAAGAAGCCGACAGAGATCATCACGGTATGAAATGCCGGTAAGAAGACGCAGGAGAAAAAAGAGATCTGCAAAAAAAGGAAATTCTTTTAACGGCTCTATCTTTGGCGGTATTATTCTGACCTGTATCATACTTACTGTTTCGATCGTGCTGGCTATAACGGGAATCTCTGTTGCTACGGAGTATTACGGTATTGGAAAGTCAGATAATGACGTGATCTTTAACATACCAAAGGGCTCAACGAATGAGAACATAGCCGATCTTCTTTATGAAAATGGCATCATCAATAACAAAACACTTTTCCTTCTTGCGCTTAAAATTGAAAAGCCTGAAACGATCTATCCGGGTGATATCACATTACAGGCTTCAATGGGTTATTCAGATGTTATTGAAAAACTTGCAACGTTGCGTGATCCGCTTAAAACTGTAAATGTGACTATCACAGAGGGTATGAATCTTCTTGATGTTGCAAATCTGCTTGAGAAAAATGGTGTTTGCAAGGCTGATGAGTTCTTGTTTGAATTCAATAAAAATCAAGGCTTTGATTTTGAGAAGGATCTTGGTGTCAGCAAGGATGCTTTCTATAAAATGGAGGGCTATTTCTTTCCCGAAACTTATAATTTCTATGTGAACGATACTCCGTATAATGTTACAAAGATCGTTCGTGAACAGTTCCAGAGAGTTCTGAATGCTGATCTGATGCGACAGGTCAAGGCAAGCAAATTCAGCCTTAATCAGATAATGATCCTTGCGTCTATCGTCCAGTTAGAGGCAGGAAAGGAAAGCGAAATGCCGATGGTCGCTTCTGTATTTGTAAACAGAATGAATGATCCTGCTACATATAAGAACCTTCAGTCGGATACATCGAGCAGGTATATTGAAAAGGTTATCCAGAAAAAAGCAAGTGACCAGACCTCGATCGATTTTTATACAAGCGTTTATGATACATATACCTGTGAAGGACTTCCCGCAAGCCCGATATGCAATCCGGGACTTGCAGCAATAAAGGCTGTATTAAATCCTGCTAAGTCGGACTATTACTTCTTCTGTAACAACCTTTCTACCGGCGAAACGTTCTTTGCAAGAACGTACGAAGAACATCAGGCAAATCTTAAGAAAGCCGGCCTTGCCTGAAATAATGAGGTGATCTGATGTCAGACCTGCTTGAGGTCCTTTCACCGGTAGGTGATATGGAAAGACTATATGCGGCTCTTGATTTCGGAGCAGATGCTGTCTATCTTGGCGGTACCTGCTTCGGAATGAGGGCGGCTTCAGCTAATTTTGATGCAGATACGCTTGCCCAGGCTTGCAGGATTACTCACGAGCGAGGCAAAAAGCTTTATCTGACTTGCAATACGCTTCCGAGAAATTTTGAGATCCCTCAGCTTGAGGGGTTTGTAAAAAATGCCACAGATGCAGGTGTTGACGCTCTTATCGTTAATGATATCGGAGTTTTTGCTATGGTCAGAAAGTATGCTCCGGATATGGAGATACACGTTTCTACCCAGGCTGGTATAGTAAACTATGCGACAGCAAATGAGTTTTATAATATGGGCGCAAAGAGGGTAGTGCTTGCAAGAGAACTATCGCTTGAAGAGATCGCCGAGATCAGAGCTAAAACACCAAGCGACCTTGAAATAGAATGCTTTGTTCACGGAGCTATGTGTGTGAGCTTTTCAGGAAGATGTTTGCTTTCACAGTATCTCGTTAACAGAGATGCCAACAGGGGAGAGTGTGCTCAGCCTTGCAGGTGGGCATATCATCTTATGGAGGAAAAACGTACAAACGAGTTTTATCCTGTTTTTGAGGACGATAGCGGAACATATATACTTAATGCAAAGGATATGTGCCTTATCGAGCATCTTGACAAGCTTGCAAAGGCTGGTGTAAACAGTTTTAAGATCGAGGGCAGAGCCAAATCATCGTACTATGTATCTGTAATCACAAATGCTTACAGAAAGGCTATGGACATATACAAAACTGATCCTGATAATTTTAAACTTCCACAATGGGTCAAGGATGAGGTCTTCAAAGTTAGTCATAGAGCTTATTGCACGGGCTTTTTCTTCGGACATCCCAAGCAGAGCCAGTATTACGAAAACGGCGGATATATAAGAGAATATGATGTTGTGGCTGTTGTTGAAGGGTACTCAAACGGAAGAATATATGCGCAGCAGCGTAATAAATTCAATAGGGGAGACGAGTTAGAGATCTTGTCACCAGAATCAGAGCCGATAAAGCTTGTTGCTCAGCATATCTACGATGAGTACGGTAATGAGATAGATACTGCAAATCACGCAACAATGAAACTTTCAATAGCTTCTGATCTAAAACCGTCTAAAAATTCAATTATTAGAATGAAAAAATAAGTCAAGCTGTCTTTTCTCAATTTGAAAAGGCAGCTTGTTTCTTATTTATTATTCTTTTTAATAGATGCAATCGGTGAGGCTTCAGCAGCATTCTGAAGTTCAACATTTGAAATATGTGTATATATCTCCGTCGTTGCAATACTTTTGTGACCAAGTACTTCTTTAAGAACAAGCGTATCTACGCCGTTTTTATACATCATCGTCGCAGCGGTGTGACGAAGCTTATGCGTGGTGATGCCAAGATTTGACAAACCGGAGACTTTGAGCTGTTGTTCGACAATCTGCTGAACACGACGCTTATTAATCCTTTTTTTATTAGCTGAGAGAAAAATAGCGTTATCATCAACTTGAGGTCTGAAATTGTTTATATAATCATCAAGAGCCATAATACATGGGTCATTCAAATAAACGATACGTTCTTTTCTTCCTTTACCAAACAATCGCAGAGTCCTGTTTTCAGGGCTGTAATCCTTCAGATCCAGTCCGACAAGCTCGCTAAGACGCATTCCACAGCTTAAAAATAAAATAAGAATACAAAAATCACGTTCTTTGAACTTTGAATCAACATCACGAAGAAGCTGAATACTTTGCTCAGTAGTCAGATATTTAGGCAAGGCTTGCTTAACACGAGGCAGTTCAAGATCTATCATAGGATTATTATGGATTAAAGCAGCCTTTTTAAAAAGGTAGTTATAAAACTGTTTAAGCGCCGAGCATTTTCTTGCACGGGTTGTGACTGAATTGTTTCTTGTCTGAGCAAGATAACCAAGGTAAATGTAAGCGTCGTTGAGTGAAAAGTTTTCAACCCATTCGATAGGCGTGTCCTTTATAGGGATCTCACTAAAATCTTTATCTGAAGCAGTATTATGCTTTAAGCATAAATATCTCAAAAAAGTTCGGATATCAATGTAGTAAGCTTCAATAGTTCGTTCGCCGCGATCTTTTACAACTTTCATGTAAGTAAGAAAGTCATTCAGATAATACGGACAATCTTCAAGGTATTCATTTTTCATAAATATCTCCTCAAATCGGATTATTATGTATACTAATATTATAAACCCACATATGGTATATGTCAAGAATTATCCATGCTAATGATAAATAATGCGCTCCCCCAAGTTTCACTAAATTCTTATTTAGTGAAACCTTATCGAGAAAGAGGAAACACTATATCAATGGTTAATATTCTTGCTGCCCTATTTATGAAATATATGAAAATCAAAAAGGAGCCATTTTCAACTCCTTTTTTATCAATTATTTGATTGCAGCAATTACAACACTTCTTGGAGCAAGCGTTAGTTTATTGATTTTTCGATCAATCATTTTATTGTAATCCGTTCCGGCTTTATGTGGAACGTCGGTGTAGAATTCAACATTCCATTTGTAACCTGCGGGCAGATCAGGCAGATGCACGGGACACTTTTCCCAATATGAATTGATCCCGATAAATACAGCGTCATCTTTTCCTTTGTCGTCCTTTCCTGCAAACATTACACCTATTACATGATCGTGATCGTTAAATGCATTATTCCACGCCCAAGTATTATGCACGCTAACATCAGGAAAACCAAATGAACAAGGTTCTGTTGAATGTCTTATAACCGGATGTTTTTTTCTGAATGCGATCATATCACTAACAAAGTCATGAATCTCCTTGAATTGTTTTAATCTGTTCCAGTCAAGCCATGATATCTCATTGTCCTGACAATATGCGTTGTTGTTTCCAAATTGTGTATTACAGAATTCGTCGCCTGCGAAAAACATTACAGCTCCCCTGCTGCAAAGTAGGGCTGCAAAAGCATTTTTAACCATTCTAATACGAAGATCATTGACAAGTTTATTATCGGTTTCTCCTTCTATACCACAGTTCCAGCTTGTTATACTGTTATCGCCATCAGTATTGTCCCAACCATTTTCAAGATTATGCTTTTGATTGTATGAATACAGGTCATACATTGTAAATCCATCGTGACAGGTGATAAAGTTTACCGAGGCATTATGGCTCCTTTCGGGTGGGTAAAGATCAGTTGAGCCTGTAATTCGTTGTACTGCTGCCCAGGCTTTGCAATCATCGCCTTTGAGAAAACATCTAATGTCGTCACGAAAGCGTCCATTCCATTCCGCCCAGCGATTCCATGACGGAAAGCTTCCCACCTGATAAAGTCCGCCGGCGTCCCAAGCTTCTGCGATTAGTTTAACACCGCTGAGGATCGGGTCATAAGCGATCATTTTGAGCAGCGGTGGGTTCTCAAGCGGTGTTCCATTCTCGCTCCTTCCCAGAATAGATGCAAGGTCAAATCTGAAACCGTCAACACGATATTCGATGACCCAATAACGCAGACATTCAATTATAAACTGTTGTACAACCGGGTGGTTACAGTTCATGGTATTTCCGCAGCCGCTGAAATTTATATATTTGCCTTCTGGGGTGAGCATATAGTAAACATTGTTATCAAGTCCCTTAAATGAGAAGATTGAGCCGTCTTCATTCCCCTCTGACGTATGGTTGAACACAACATCGAGAAAAACAAGGATACCATTTTCGTTACAGGTTCGTATCAGTGTTTTAAGCTCGTCACCCTCGTGATTATACTCTATCCCGGAAGCATAGCTTGTATTTGGTGCAAAAAAGCAGGTGGTGTTATATCCCCAATAATTAAGCAGCTTTTTACCGTTAAATTCTCTTTCTTCATAAAGTTCATCAAATTCAAAAATAGGCATAAGTTCTATTGTATTGATACCTAACTTTTTCAGATATGGGATCTTTTCAATCACACCATTGAATGTTCCGTGGTTTTTCACACCGGAAGACTTGCTTTTGGTAAAGCCCCTGACATGAAGTTCATAAATTACAAGATCGCTGAAGTTGATATTGATCTTTTCAAAGTTTCCCCAATCAAAATTATTGTTGCATATTCTTCCATGGTAACAATCTGTTGCACCGGAACGCTTTCCCCAGACACTTTGACCTGTGACAGCCTGTGCATATGGATCAAGAATATTTGTTTTACTATTAAAAAGAAGTCCCTTTTTCGGGTCGTATTCGCCTGAAAGACGGTAGCAGTATTCTACCTCATAAATGTCAATATCATAGATCATAATTGACCAGGTATCCCCTATTCTATAACTGTCAGGGATAGGTATTTCAGCAAAAGGTTCTGTTTCTCCTCGGTTGAACAAAACAACAGAGCATGCCGTAGCATTTGATGAATGGACGGTAAAATTAACAGCGTGAAGCATAGCAGATGCACCGTTTAGCCTATAAATACCCGGACGACACTCAAAGCCGTTGATGATATCGGTTGCTTTGTAAGTTGCTGAGTTTTTCATTATAACACCAACCTTTTTAGTTCTATAAGAATAGTTAAGATACTACATATATATCATATCATAAAACTCAAAATTAGTCAATTAATCAAAAAAAGCTCCTTGGTAAGTGCTGTACTTATACAGAAGCATTATAAGTGTTTTTGGGGGAAAACCCTTTTGCAAAAGGGTTATTCCCCAAGCCCCTTTCCTAAAACTCTTAATGATTTTTTAACCCCGATGGATAAAACCATCGGGGTTAAAAAATAGTTATGGTCAAAAAATGCGGCTGGGAAACAGTCATGATTTATATAACTTCTATATAGGTACTACCCTTATAAGAAGCTTTTTTGAATAATTAATTTTTATTGCTTTTGAGTATCGGTGAAAGCGGTTTATAGACAAACAGAGTTATCAACGAGCAAAGTACCCCTTTTATAAGCGTGAATGGAAGATTGAAAATGCAAAGAGCTGCAAAGATATTCTTCACATCTGGCATAATTGCTTTGTATGCTCCAAGAATTGCAGCTTCTCCGCCGTAAGCCTTAAAGTATATCGGATAAACTATAAAATAGTTGAGTGGTAGGCTTATAAGAGCAAAGGCTGACATACCGATAAGTGTTGCCACGATCGCACCTTTTTTTGTTTTATTCCGTTTATAGATCATTGCTGCGACAAGAACAAAAACCGCACTTGTAACAAAATCAAAGATATCCCCTATTCCCATCGTTGTTCCAAAGCCTTTGATCAGAACATGAATAAGGTTTTTTAGCAAGCATACGACTACACCTTCAATAGGTCCGAGCGCAAAGCCTGTAAGCATAGAGATGACATTTGAAAAGTCGAGTTTGATAAAACTTGGCATTAACGGAACTGAAAAATCAAGGTAGTAAACTACAGTTGCGATTGCGGTCATCATACCGATTATAACCATTTTTCTTGTCGAAAAGCTTTTTTTGTTGTTCATAGATATTCCTCCAATAACATAATTATCGGGAGAAACAGCAGTAAGGTCAAATAAAAAAGCCCTGAACACATCAGGGCTTAATGATAACAAATCTTCTGTCATTTCTTCCATCCGGACTTTACCGTTGGTATCGGGATCTCACCGATTCAGCGCATTATGCGGTCGTGGACTAAGGCAAAGCCTATCACCACCAGTGTGGAATTTCACCACCCCTGAAATACAAAAACCAAATATACAATTCAGAATTTTATCACTGATCGTCGTCCTCGTCAAAATCAAACTCCAGCTTTTCACCGCAGTTCGGACAATCCATAGAGCCGTCAGCTATGATATTTTCACCGATCATGATCCTGTCGCCGCAGCTTGGACAAATGCACTCATACATTTCTTCGTCATCATCGCAGAAATCACAATCACATTCATCGTCTTCATCTTCATCAAGCTCATAATAATCTTCTTCAAGCTCGCCAAGATCCTCATCAAGCGCATCTACCAGATCAACAGTCTGATCTACCTCCTCAGCGATATCTTCGATAGCTTCTGCCATTTCTTCAAGAATGTCAGACATAAGCATGATTATCTTACCTTCGTTTGTGGAATCGTCAATTTTAAGACCTTCCATTAAACCTTTGAGATAAGCTACCTTATTGCTAAGCTCCATAGTCAGCCCTCCTTAATATAATTAATATTAAATTATGCTCTTTCCATGTACTCACAGGTACGAGTGTCAATCCTGATCTTGTCTCCGGTGTTGATGAACAGAGGAACTCTGATCTCGGCACCTGTTTCAACTGTTGCAGGTTTTGTAGCATTTGTAGCTGTATCGCCCTTGATACCCGGCTCTGTATCAGTAACCTCAAGCTCTACAAAATAAGGAGGCTCAACGCCAAATACCTGACCCTTATAAGAAAGTATCTTACAGATCATATTCTCCTTAACAAACTTGAAGTTGTCAGAAAGCTCCTTGCTGTTTACAGGAATAAGCTCGTAGGACTCAGGATCCATGAAATAGTAAAGATCGCCGTCACTATAAGAATACTCCATATCTTTCCTCTCAACATAAGCGGTTGGGAATTTAGCAGTTGGATTGTATGTTTTTTCAATTACAGAACCACTGATAACGTTCTTGACCTTTGCTCTTACAAATGCAGCACCCTTTCCAGGCTTAACGTGCTGGAACTCAACGATCTGCATTACGTTGCCGTCCTCTTCAAAAGTCATTCCGTTCCTGAAATCACCTGCTGTTACCATATTATAAAACCTCCATAAAAATATTCGGGTGAAAAGAATGTACCAACACATGGGCACATATCTACATAATAATTTTAACACATTTCAGATTATAATGCAACCCTTTTGACGATATTTATCAGATTTTAATACTTTTTTTACAAGATAGAGTATCAGATATAGTTTTTGGTTCTGTTCATATCGGTCTCGAGGTCGGGATAATCAGCCTTGAGATTATCTAAAAGTGTCGTGATAAGCTCTTTGTTTTCTCTGACTTTCAGAAATTCATCAGTAGTAATTCCAACAAGCTGAACAAAATCAAGTCTGCCGTAAATTGTTTCTCTGCCTTTGACCTCGGTATCAGCGACAATAAGCAGAGCGGTTATCTTGCTTTCGGGCTTGCTGAGATTTAACGACTGCGGATCTTTGACATTGCCGACATACTCTCCGGGCTCAAACCAACTCTTACTTGTGAATGTGTATCTTGCGAGGTTGCTCATCATATTCATTGCCCATATGCAGTTATTCGGCTCGGTATCCTTGAGCTTTATCGTCATTTCGTAGCCCCACTTGCTGAACTTGCCTCCAAAGCTTTCCTCGTCATAATAAAGCTCGCTCATTCCAAAGGTTACAACGTGCGAATAGCCTTTTGGTGACGGATATGCGCTGAACCCGTCAAGATACTCGTTGCCGCCGAACATAGCGCGGCTTTGTATAGTAGTGCCGAAATGCTCGGGCTTGGTGTCACCGTATACCTCAGAAAAAGCAGCTTCGATCTCGTCCCAACCGGGTGCGAAATCTTCATCGTCTGCTTTTGCTTTGAACTCTTCAAGTGTCATTATTATCCTCTTTTCAGATAATAATAAGTTGTTTTTCTGCCTTTGTTATATTTTCACAGCCGTTGTTTTTTACGACAACAAAATCTTCTATACGAACACCGAATTCGCCCTCAAGGTAAATTCCCGGCTCGACTGTTACTATTGAGTTTTCATGGAGAATATCCTCTTTACTGGGCGATGCATATGGCATTTCGTGAATTTCCATACCAACGCCGTGTCCGAGTGAATGACCAAAGTTATTACCAAATCCCTCTTTGCATATTATTTCACGAGCCACATTATCAAGTTCCCTGCCGGATATTCCGGATCTGACTGTATTAAGTGCGGCAAGTTGAGCTTTAAGAACTATATCATAGATCATATGCATTTTTTCATTTGGTTTGCCTACGCAAAATGTTCTGGTCATATCGCTGTGGTATCCGTTTACAACTGCACCAAAATCGAGGAGAACGAATTCACCTTTCTGAATTGGTTTATCTGACGGCACACCATGAGGCAGAGAAGTATTGCTTCCGCTGAGAGCGATGGTGTCAAAGGAAATCTCCTCGGCACCATGGCTGAGCATAAAATAATCAAGTTCAAGCTGCACTTCCCTTTCGGTCTTGCCTTCCTTAACAAAGTCAAGAATATGCTCGAAGCCTTTTTCGGCGATACGCTGAGCAGCGATAATACAATCTATCTCGTCCTGAGATTTTATCATTCTAAGCTTTCTGATAAGCCTTGAAAATCTATTATCTGAAGATACAGACGCCTTTAATGCGGTTTTGTAATTGTTGAGCTGATCAACAGTACAGGTCTCGGTGTCGACTGAAACAGATGAAGCTGAGTGCATAGTAATAAGCTCGTTTATCTGATGATACAGTCTGTTTTGCAATATGACCTCACAGCCCTTAGCAGTCCTTTTAGCTTTTTCGATATATCTGAAATCAATGATAAGGTAAGCCTTATCTTTAAAAACAACAAGCGTTCCATCGCTTGATTTCATACCTGTGAAATATCTGCGATTGACAGTGTCGTTTATTATTCCGCAGTCACATATATCGTTAAGGCTGTTCATGAGTTGTTGGATATGGGTCATTTTATTCCACTGCTTTCCTGAGCTTTCCATTGATAGAAAAGTGCGTCCACTGCAAGTATATATGACTGTTTCCCGAATCCGCATATTGAACCGCTGCAAACTGGTGCGATAACAGATCTGGATCGAAACTCGTCTCTTGCGTTGATGTTGCTCATATGTACCTCGATGACAGGGATCTTTATTGCAGCGATAGCATCTCTTATCGCATAGCTGTAATGGGTATACGCACCAGCATTCAGAATAACGCCGTCAAAAGACTTCCTTGCGAGATGCAGCGTATCTATGATCTCGCCTTCGTGATTTGACTGGAACACCTCACAATGAAATTGTTTAGTTATAGCGTGCTCAATGATCTCATTATTAATGCTTTCGTAGCTGTCAGAGCCATAAACGCCCGGCTCTCGTTCCCCAAGAAGGTTAAGGTTTGGTCCGTGGATAACAAGTATTTTTTTCATGCTTTTTCTCCTTATTTTACAGACAGATAGTACTTTTTCATAGTCAATGCGTCCTTGTCCTGAGTACCTGCACTTTCGCAGACAAAGATCGGACTTAGTCCTTTTTTTGCAACGATCTCCATTAAGGGTTCATAATCAGGTCCATAACCCTGGTTATCGTCAAACGTCAAGTGCTTTTTTTCTCCGCCAGGATCAGTGAACATTATCTTTGAAAAATGGCTATGGAACACTTTTGCTCTGTCACTTCCAATAGCGTTTTCGATCTCATTGATAATGCTTTCATATTCAGCTTTCCCTTTGATATAGCCGAACTCCCTTGCGTTGAGATGTCCGAAGTCAATGCAGGGTAAAAATGTATCATCGAGCTTGCAAAGTTCCAGAACCTCATGCAGATTTCCAAGCTGGTTTACCTTGCCCATTGTTTCGGGACAGAAAACTATATCCTCAAAACCCTGTTCAACGGCAGCTTTTCTGGCACGGGTAATAGTGTCTTTAGCAAGTTCAAGCGCCTCTTCCCTGCTGATCTTTGCGCAGGATCCCGAATGGATAACGATTCTCTGAGCGCCAAGCCTTTTAGCTGCATCGCACGACTGTAGTATGTAGTTTATGCTGTTATCACGCTTTTCCGGCTCTATACTTGAAAGTGATATGAAATACGGTGCGTGAAGGGAGAGCGTGATGTTGTGCTGTGCGGCTTTTTCTCTAAGTGATATGGCGGTCTTATCGCTGACCTTTACTCCCCTTCCGCACTGATATTCATAGTGATCGAGCCCCATTTTTTCAAGATAACCCGGTGCTTTGATCGTGGATTTATAATTGGCGCCAAAATATTCGCTGTTTCCTGCTGGTCCGAATCTTGCCGGCATATTCACACCTCCCTTATGATCTGTTTTCTGCTTGGCAGAAGCGGTTTTTCAAGTGTTCTTTTTATACGAAATGGCAAGCTGGTCTCCGGCTCTAAAGGATAAACAAAGCAGGAGCGCACTCCTGCAAGATTTGCTCCCATTATATCGGTAAATATCTGATCTCCGATCGCAGCAATATCACATTTGTTTTCTCCGAGCCTTTTTACAGCCTCATTTATTCCATAGGTAAGTGGCTTTCTGCCGTTTGCAACATAATCAAGGTCAAGCAAACGTGCAAATGGCTCCACTCTCGGCGGCTTATTATTTGATACGATAATAAGCTTTATTCCTGCTTTTTTTACTCTTGTCAGCCAATCAATACTTGATTTCTGCGGTATTGGATTATTATGTGTTGTAAGTGTATTATCAATATCCAGGATAATGCCCCTGATATGCTTTTTCTTTAGAAATCTGACGGTTATGCCGGTTATATCGTTAAATACATAGGTTGGCTTAAAAAACAACATTTTACTCTCCTGTATATAATATGTCCCCTGTCCTCTCCCTCGCCTAAACAGTCAGTGCGTCGGTAGTAAGTGTTAAATAGGAATAACATTACATTTGTAGCATTGATGGGAATAAGCTTTAGATATGCATCCCCCAGAGATGCCCGATGAGCACTCATTCTCACTCAGTGCCCAGAGATCAGCACTCGCCCTGTTTTGGTTACCTGCATTATTATACATCACACAACAGCCTTCAGCTGTAGTATGGGTCTGGTCATAATAGTTCTGTGGTCCAGTTAAGTTCCTGGATTTTTGTGTCTGTTTCACGGTACGCTTTGGACATCATATCTATCTGTTTTTGCAAAGCTCTTACATCAACAGAAGGCTGTATTTTGATCTCAGTTTTAGTTATCCTGTTTACAACTGCGCTGGCACTGTTGAGAAAATCTCTGTATATCCCAAGCTTCTGCGCAAGAACGTCTTTATGAGCGATCAGTTCGGTAATACTGACTGACCCATCTTTTGCATAACAGTTTGTCTTATTGATCCTTGCAATAAGCTCCTCAAGTCTCTGAACACAAAAATTCAGCTCTTTTAAAAGTTCGTTCGGATCTTCGGCAGGCTTTTCTCCCTCCTGCACCTTAGAATTATTGAGAAGTCTCGCTTTCAGTTGTGCGATCCTCCTTTGAATATCAGCTCTTTCATTAAGGGCTTCTGCAAGTTTCATTTAATAACCTCCTTTTTTCAAAGAAAAAGCGGACATAAAAATGCCCGCTTTTAAAACTATTATCAATATTTACGCTTACGAGCAGCTTCAGATTTCTTCTTACGCTTTACTGAAGGCTTTTCGTAGTGCTCTCTTTTACGAACCTCAGCAATAACGCCATCTCTTGCACATGATCTTTTAAAACGCTTGAGAGCGGTATCCAAAGTTTCGTTTTTACCAACACGAATTTCTGCCAAAACTATTCCCTCCCTTTGCCACCTATGACAGAGGTAATATATACCGGCCTTTCTGTGATTTCAGGTGATAGTGAAGGCGTTTGCTCCTGTAAACAGAAACCAACATCGTTCCGAAAGTCGCTGATACGACCACTCTGTCTTAAAAGATCACAGAAATGAACGACCTGTACAATTACAAACTAATTATACAACATATTGCATATAAAGTCAAGTGCTTTTTTAATGTTTTTTTCACAAATTTTCAATCAGATCTCTTTACGCATTACATCATAGCAGAGAAAATCTCCGTTATCGGCAATAATAGTGCGATAGTCTGTTTCAACATATCCTCTTTTTCTATAAATTCTTTTTGCAGGCAGCGAAGCATCAATAATGACTTCACTGTAATTCTGTGCAATCACTATTTCCGCATGATCCATTAATGCTCTGCCAAACCCGTTGTGCTGAAATTCCGGCAGTACAAACAACCTGTGGATCTCGTTGCCGTCAACGGTAACGGTTCCTACATACTCATCAAAGTCATTCTGAAGGATATATACTTTCCCCTGCTTGATATCGTTGATGATATTATCGTCGCTGTGGTGCTGTAAAAAGAATTCAACTGCACCCGCAGGATAATATTTCGGATAAATCTCATTTATAGTTTTCTGTGTGATATTTTTTACAAAGCTGAATTCGTTCAGCTCAGCCTGTGCTATCCTCATTTTTATCACTCCCGTAATATTCGTAATTATTCTTCTTGCAGCTATAAAGCATTCGGATTAAACCATTCTGACCGGTTTTGAAGCTTAAAACAGCTGATTCAGATTTTTTCCGTCCCACATTCAGGACAAAAATGTGCACTTTTTACAGCTGTTCCACAATTAGGGCAAATCCAGCTGACCGGATCCTTTGCGGTATTGAGCTCGTCCTTTATTGCATTCGGATTTCTTGTTCCGCAGGTAAAGCAATAAAGTCCACCTTTGACCTCAGATTTACATACTGGACAGATCCACGGGGAATCATCATAAGTATATCCCGCAGGTGTATAACCGTCAACGCACTCCTTTTTGACATAAAACCTATTGATTTTATCAAGTATCTGCGGATCTACACTTTCAAAAGAAATCTCCCCAACGATAGTAGGGTTATCGCAATGAGGACAGACAGCGTATTTGTCTTCGATCCAAGTCGTTATTTCTTTTGGACTGAATATCTTGCAGCAGGTATAGCAGCCGCAGTTATATCGACTCTTCAGAAGAAATCTATTATCCTTTCGTGTCTTATATAACGTCATAAAGAACGGCTCGCTCATCATACCCAATACAGGCGGCTGAGGAACATTCGCAAAAATATGATTTGCTATGTTATCAGAGTAATCACTGCTTTTTTCAACAGGTTTAGGTGAAATGCCAACGTCATCGTTTCCACGCTTTTTTGCTCCGCACTCGATACAAAAGCTGCCTGAATTAATGCTTCCGCAGAATTGACAATTCCATTTTTCATTTTTAACGCAAATAATACCACCCCATTTAACTTTTCATTTTTTTGATCTCTGAATATCCAAGAGGTATTGAAAGAGCTAAAGAGCAGACATCAGCTGCAGCCTGTGCACCTTCTACTCCGGTAAGTCCAAACATTGCAGAAAACAATAACAGTATCGGGATAAAAAAGATCCCGTTTCTTGCAGATGAGGCTATTGATGCTTTGACACCTGCTCCTATACTCTGAAGCATCATATTTGTCATAACTATCGTGCTCATCAGAGGCAGTGATACTGACTGAAATCTGAGTGCCTTCGCACCGATCTCTATAACTTCAGGATCGTCTCTGAACCATGTGATTATCTGAGGTGCAAAAGCGAAGCACAGTGAAGCTACGATCACAAGAAAATATGTACCATATTTAACACAGAAAAAATATCCTTCTTTTACACGGTTTTTCAGGTCTGCACCAAAATTAAATGAGCACACAGGCTGGTATCCCTGACCAAATCCAATAAGTGCTGATGAAACAAGCATCAAAACTCTTGTGGCAACAGACATTCCGGCGATAGCCGCATCTCCTCCGTACTCGCCGGCGACCTTGTTAAGAAGAATTGTAGCAAGTGCTGCAAGTCCCTGCCTGAAAAGTGAAGGTACTCCGCCATTGATTATTTCAATAATATAATGCCTGTTGATCTTTACGTTTGCAATCCTGATATGGATATTTACTCCCTGTTTACTGCCGATAAAAAGAACGATAAAGCTCATTATCTGACCACATACTGTTGCTAACGCAGCTCCACTGACTCCAAGGTCAAACACAAAAATGAACAGAGGGTCAAGAACTATATTTGCAGCTGCACCGGCAAGCAGCCCGAACATTGCATAGATCGCGCTGCCCTGAAACCTTAGCTGGTTGTTTATAACAAACTGTCCTGTCATAAATGGTGCACCAATGAGAATGATGCGCATATAATTCTTTGTGTCGTTCATTGTTGTTTCAGATGCACCAAGAAGATCGGATATTGGTTCTACAAGAAATATACCGACCACTGCGATAATGCAGCCGATAATCAGGGACAATGCAAATCCGGTCGAGGCGACCTCATTTGCTTGCTTATTGTCATTTGCACCAAGCATTCTTGCAAGATAATTTCCCGAGCCTTGTCCGCACATAAATCCAATAGCTTGTATTATCGCCATTACCGAAAATACTATGCCAACAGCTGCGGTGGCTTCGGTAGAGATCTTGCCTACAAAAAATGTATCAGCAGAGTTATATAGTCCTGTTACGAGCATACTGATAATTGTCGGGACAGATAGTTTCAATATCAGTTTTTTTACAGGTGTCTGAGTCATCTGGATATATCTTTGCGATTTCGGATCTGTTTTACTCAAAATGACTACCTCTTGATTAAAGCAAATGTCACCCGTTCAGAGTGACATTTGCAGATTACTTGACTACAATATTTACGAGCTTTTTGGGAACATATATCTCCTTAACTATCGTTTTTCCGTCGATAATGGAAGCAATGTTTCCCTCGCTCTTTGCCTGCGCTATAACTGTATCCTTTTCAGCATCAGCAGGTATATTAAGCTTGGCTTTGACCTTGCCGTTTATCTGAACAACTATCTCGATAATGTCCTCGATAAGCTGTGAAGGATCATAAGTCGGCCATGATTCGTATGCGATAGTATCGCTATGGCCCCAAATGCTCCAGATCTCCTCGCAGATATGCGGTGAGATACAAGAAAGCATTTTGATTAGTCCTTCTGCATAAGCTTTAGGACAGCTTTCATTCTTATAGACTGCATTGACAAAGATCATCATCTGGCTGATCGCTGTATTGAACGCAAGCTGTTCAAAGTCATCGGTGACTTTTTTAACAGTCTGATTATAAACTTTTGTGAGCTTTCCGTCATCAGTATCTGTTAAATTGCTTGGCTCAGTAAAGAAATTCCACACCCTGTTGAGGAACTTTCTTGCACCCTCGACTCCATTTTTGCTCCAAGGCTTGCTGACCTCAAGAGGTCCCATAAACATTTCGTAGAGCCTGAGTGTATCAGCGCCGTAATCTCTGACAATATCCGAAGGATTAACCACAAATTCCGGGAATCTTTTACCCATCTTAATGCCATTTTCACCAAGGATCATTCCCTGATGAACAAGTTTTTTAAATGGCTCTTTTGTAGGCGCAAGACCCTTATCATACAGATATCTGTTCCAGATGCGTGAATAAATAAGGTGACCCACTGCGTGCTCCGGTCCGCCGATATAGAGATCGACCGGCATCCAATGCTTCAGAAGTTCCTGATCAGCAAATTCCTTATCGTTATGTGGGTCGATATATCTGAAGTAATACCAGCTGGAGCCTGCGCTTCCGGGCATAGTAGAGGTTTCACGAGTTCCCTTTATGCCATTATTATCATACTTTTTCCATTCTGTTGCATTTTCAAGAGGCGCTTTACCGTTTTTACCCTTATAATCATCAAGCTCAGGAAGAATAAGAGGAAGCTCAGAATCATCCAGAACATGGATCTTTCCGTCATCGCCGTGAACAACAGGAACAGGTTCACCCCAGTAACGCTGACGGGCAAAAATCCACTCACGGAAATGGTAGTTAACGGTTCTTTTGGCTCTGCCCATTTTTTCAAGCTTCTGAGTGATAGCTTCTTTTGCTTCTTCAACCGTCATACCACTAAACTCTTCTGAATTTATGAGTTTATAGCCCTTGCCAAGATAGCCCTGCTTTTCAAAGGCACACTCACTGACATCAACATGACCGAGCTTTTCGTCACCGTCAATGACCTGGATCATATCAATATTATGCGCAACAGCATATTCAAAGTCACGCTGGTCGTGGCTCGGAACTGCCATTACTGCGCCTGTTCCATAGCTTGCGAGAACGAAATCACCAATGAACATACGAACTTCCTTGCCGTTGACAGGGTTGATACAGGTTATACCTTTTAGTTCACAGCCGGACTTTGTTTTGTTCAGCTCTGTTCTGTCCATATCGTTCTTTTTCTTAGTCTCGTCGATATATGCCTGTACCTCTTCTCTGTTCTGGACTCTGTCGAGGAGGCTTTCGGTAATAGCACCATCAGGAGCAAGAACCATAAATGTGATACCATAAATTGTTTCGATACAGGTCGTAAAAATAGAGAATTTACCTCCGCCGACGATATCGAACTCGACCTCAACTCCTGTTGATTTGCCTATCCAGTTACGCTGAATAGCTTTTGTGGATTCAGGCCAATCTATTTCATCAAGACCTTCGAGAAGTTTTTCCGCAAATGCAGGCTGGTCGATGACCCACTGCTTCATGTTTTTGCGAACTACCGGAAAACCACCACGCTCAGACTTTCCGTCAATGACCTCATCGTTGGAAAGCACTGTGCCGAGCTCTTCACACCAGTTTACCGGCATATCTATGTATTTTGCATAACCGTCCTTATAAAGCTGTGCAAAGATCCATTGTGTCCATTTATAAAACTCCGGATCAGACGTTGCGATCATTTTTGACCAGTCGTAGTCAAATCCCAGTTCTTTAAGCTGCTTTGAAAATGTCTTTATATTCTCCTGAGTAAAGCCATTCGGGTGATTGCCAGTGTTGACAGCATACTGCTCAGCGGGAAGCCCGAAAGAATCGTATCCCATTGGATGAAGAACATTATAGCCCTGCATACGTTTCATTCTTGAAACGATATCAGTTGCGGTATAACCCTCGGGGTGTCCTGCGTGAAGACCTACGCCGGAAGGATAAGGAAACATATCAAGCGCATAAAATTTTGGCTTGCTGAAATCCCAGACATCTGTTTTGAAGGTCTCATGCTCCTCCCAATATTTCTGCCATTTCTTTTCTATTGCGGCATAATCGTAATTAGGCATTATAATCAATCCTTTTCAGTAAAATTAGTTTTCTTCTTTTACAAGATATTCAGAGATATCCACATTAGTTCCGTCAGACCATAGCCTTTCGAGATTATAGTGGTCTCGGGTCTCCTTATAGAACACATGAACTACAACATCGCCGTAATCAAGAACGATCCAGGTCTGTCCCTGATAGCCTTCGGTTCTTGAAGGCTCAATTCCGAGCTGGGTCATTTTGAATTCAACTTCTTCGGCAAGCGCTTTGGTATGTGTATTTGAAGTACCGTCGGCGATAATGAAATAATCAGCAATGATCGTCAGATCACCTATCTTTATTGCCTGTATATCCTCTGCCCTTTTTGAGTCAAGGGCTTTGATAATCGTTTTAAGTTTCTGTTCAGTAGTTATTTCAGCCATAGTTATTTATTGTATGAAAGATCATACTCTCCTTTCCTTTAGTGTTATGTATTCTTCATGATCTTAACAAAGTCATTATAAGCTTCAAGCGTACAAACCGGAATAGAGTTTCCTTTTGAAACGCTGTCAGCTATTGAAAATTTCAGCGCTTCATACATAGCTTTTTCAAGACTTTGTTCAGCATATTTCCTCATTTTCTTCACGTCTTTATAATCTCTGTCATCAGATATAAGATCAGCAAGATAGACTATCTGACTGAGCTTTGGCATATCCTTACATGCAACGGTATGGTATCTTATTGCATGAATGATCTCTTTATCGGATATACCAAACTCTTTTTTTACAAGTTCAGAACCGGCTATGGCATGAAACAGCGGTACAGCCGTTTTTTCGATCTCACAAACATCAAGATCTGACGATTCTGCCAGTTCAAGCTGTACTGATGCATCAAGTTCCTTTGCACAGTCGTGGAGCAGTCCGGCGATATACGCTTTATCGGCATTCCCGTCATATCGCCTTGCAAGCTCCAGAGCAGCACCTGCAACATTCACTGAATGATTATATCTTTTCTTTGAAAGATTTTCTTTAAGATACGCTTTATATTTTCCAATTATTTTTTTGTCGAGCACTTAAATGACCTCATTCTGATCCATACAATTTATTATCTGTTATATATTGTACAACTTTTTTATCCAAATAGCAATAGCATTCCGAAGAATTATTTAACATTTTTCTTAGGCGAGTTGATGATATCTCAAACGGTTCAGTCTTGACAACTATAATCTCTCCACCATTTTCAGCTATCAATCTATCAGCATGATTTTTGAGCATTTCGTCAGTGACAGCGTTTTCTCTGGAAACACAAACAAGTGTTGCAAGACGGAGTATCTCTTTGTATTCATACCAGCTTTCAAAGCTCAGCAGCATATCGCTTCCCATTATAAAAAACAGTTTGTCATTTGGATATTTCTTCTGAAAATGTCTGAGAGTTATCACAGAATAGCTTTTGCCCTGCTGCCTGAGTTCCCAATCGCTTACGACGACTTGCTTCATATCTGTAAATGCAAGTTTGCACATATTGAGTCTGTCTTTACCGCTTACAAGATCTTGTGCAGATTTATGCGGAGGGATCCTGTCAGGCACAACGATGACTTTATCAAGGCTGATACTGTCGATCACGGATCTGAGGCAATTATAATGCCCTTTGTGTACCGGATTGAAAGTTCCGCCGTATATTGCAATATTCATCACTTGTTTTTTAGTCTGATCACAGGATCTTTTGGATTAGGCTTGTAAAGAACTGCCTTAGAACCTATCACCTGTACAACGTCAGCATTTATACCTGAAGCGATCTCCTCAGCAGCCTCTCTTGCAGAATAAAGAGAATTATCCAGTACGCTCAGCTTTACGATTTCGTGGACTCTGAGGTAATCATCAATCTGTTTGATCTGCTGTTCATTAACTCCGCCTTTGCCTATCTGGAAAGCAGCGGGCAGGCTGTTTGCATATCCTTTAAGTTCTGCTCTTTGTTTTGGTGTTATCATATTGTGTCAACCTTCCTGCGATGTAAGCTTTTGGATCAGTGCTTTCAGGGCGTTTGCCCTGTGAGATACAGCATTCTTTTCTTTAGCTCCGATTTGTGCAAAGCTCTTGCCTTCGTACATAAATATAGGATCGTAGCCAAATCCGTTTTCACCTTCGGGTTCATATCCTATTTTACCGTATACTCTGCCTTCGACTGCGATCTCACTTCCGTTTTGTGCAATAAAATGAATTGTACATACAAAGTGCGCAGTTCTTTTTTCATCTGGGACGTCTTTCATTTTATCAAGAACAAGTGCTACACGCTCTGCATCGTTTGTACAGCCGCCATATCTGGCAGAATACACACCCGGTTCACCGTTCAGAGCGTCGATCTCAAGTCCGCTGTCATCGGCAAGCACAGCATTTTTAGTTATCTCAAAAATAGCTCTTGCTTTTAATGCAGAATTTTCAGCAAATGTTGTACCCGTTTCCTCTACCTCAATATTGATACCTGCCTCACGCTGAGATACGATGTCGTAACCGAGAGGTTCAAGAAGCTGTTTATACTCTCTGATCTTGCCTTTATTATTGCTTGCTATTATTAGCCTCATATTTATCTCCTGTTATTCCTCAAACAATGCGTTTACAAAGTCCTTGGCAACAAAGTTCTGCAGATCGTCTATCTGTTCACCCACAGTTATTAGCTTAACGGGTATCTTCAGATCGTCTGTAATACTGATGATGATACCTCCCTTAGCAGTACCGTCAAGTTTTGTGAGAATAATACCGGTTATATCAGCGACCTCATTGAACTGCTTAGCCTGATTTACAGCATTCTGACCGGTTGTTGCATCAAGTGCAAGAAGCACCTCCAGAGAGCATCCCTCCGCCTGCTGGTGAACAATTCTTGCTATCTTTTTGAGCTCATCCATAAGATTTTTCTTATTATGGAGCCTTCCGGCAGTATCACAGATAACTACATCAGCTTTTCTGGCTTTTGCCGCCGTAAGAGCATCAAAAACTACAGCTGCGGGGTCAGAACCCTCATTGTGCTTAATGATATCGACACCTGCTCTTTGAGTCCAGACCTCAAGCTGGTCTATTGCGGCAGCACGGAAAGTATCTGCAGCGGCAACAATTACTTTTTTGCCCTGATTATGCAGCGAGTATGAAAGTTTTCCGATAGTTGTGGTCTTTCCTACTCCATTCACGCCAATGACAAGGATCACAGAAGGTGTTGTTGACATATCAAGCGGCTGATCCTCTCCGAGCATTTCTGTAATAACGTCTTTGAGCATATCTTTTATCAATTCGGGATCCTTGACATTCTCTTTCTTGACTCTTTCTCTTAGCTCATCGCAGATCTTTACAGATGTATTTACACCTATATCGCACAGAATAAGAGTTTCTTCAAGCTCTTCAAATAATTCCTCATCGATCTTTGAGAACCTTTTTAGGAGTCCTTCGATCTTACCCATCATTGAATTTTTGGTTTTACGCAATCCATTTTTAAGTTTTTCAAATAATCCCATATTATCCTCCGCAACTATTCAAGTTTCATTTGTTTAACATCTTCGCTGCTCATACTGAGCAATCTTGAAATACCCTTATCCTGCATCGTTACACCGTAAAGCATATCTGCTTCCTCCATAGTACCACGTCTGTGTGTTATAGCGATGAATTGTGTTTTGTCAGTAAGTCTATGCAGGTACTGAGCATACTTGACAACGTTTGTATCGTCAAGAGCTGCCTCGATCTCATCAAGCAGACAAAACGGCGATGGAGAGTGCTTGAGTATTGCAAAATAGATTGAGATCGCAACAAGCGACTGTTCTCCGCCGGAAAGTGACATTAGATTTGTAATGACTTTTCCCGGAGGCTGCGCATTTATGTCTATACCGCATTCAAGCACATCGTCAGGGTCAGTCAGTATCAGTTCAGCAGTTCCTCCGCCGAAAAGTTCAGCAAAGATCTTACGGAAATTTGTATTTATGACCTCAAACGTCTGAATGAACATACTCTTCATGTTTTCAGTGAGCTGATCTATCATATCAAGCAGCTCTTTCTTTGAATCGTTGACATCTCTGAGCTGAGCGGTCATAAACTCATATCGTTCTGAAACTTCGGCGTATTCCTCGATAGCACCAAGGTTTACATTTCCAAGATTTTTTATCTTTGTACGCAGCTCGATAAGGTGCTTATTGGCACCGTCAAGATCATCAAGATCAACTGCTATTTCAGCTGCATCAGAACGTGAAAGTTCGTAATCGTCCCATAATTGTGCAACAAGCTTATCAAAGCTTTCTTTTATAGAATTTGATCGTTCCTCAGTTCTTGTGATAGAGGTGGACAGGTTTTCTTTCTCGTCCATTTTACTTTTGAATCTGTTTCTGAGATCATTTACAACAGCGTCAAATTCAAGGTGCTGTCTTTGGCATTGCTCAATAGATTCGTTAATTCTATTTATCTCCAAAACTGAATCTTCAAGAGCTTTCTCTGTGTTTTGGATTTCAAGCTTTTTGTCATTGATCGTCTGACGGCACTCGTTGACCATAAGTTCAAGCTTTCCGTTCTCATCAGAATTGTTTTCAAGAACGCTTTTGAGCTGCTGGATAGAAAGCTGGCAGGACTGGATATCTTTTGTTATCTCAGTAGAATGCACTTTCATCTCTGAAAGTTCATCGCTTAATTTTTCTCTTGAATTTTTCAGCTCTTGCTGTTGTGTCTGAGAAACAGTAAGTCTGGCTTCCTGCTCAATTATCTCCTTATCGACCTGTGTTATGCTTTCGGTGACTTCGTTGATTTCCTTTTGTGACGATGCAAGCTTTGATTTCAGCTGCTGCATAAGCAGGTCAATATCGTCAAGCTGTTTTTCATACTGACTTACAAAGTCTTTTACTCGCCTGATCTCTGAATCAAATCTGACGCAGTCGTTGTTCAGTTGACCAAGTTCATCTTTCAAAGCATCAATATCAGCAGAGAACTTAGCAGTTTCCTGAGTCATATACTGAATGTTTTTATCAAGTTCAGTAAGCTTTTGTGATAGACTTTCTTTCTTTTTCCTGATATCCTCGATCTCATTTTTCCTTGAAAGTATTCCTGTGCTTTTGGAAACACTTCCTCCGGTATATGAACCTCCGGCATTAATAAGCTGCCCGTCTAAAGTGACTATTTTGAACTTATAGCCATATTTTTTTGCGATAGTTGAAGCAAGGTCAATATTCTCGGCAACGCAGACATTACCAAGCAAACTGCTGATTATGCCGATATATTTTTCATCAGTTTTGATAAGCTCGTTTGCCATTGCAACGAACCCATCCTGCTCATTTAGACCTTTATTTTCAAATGTTCTGGGTCTGACAGAGGTTATTGGAAGAAAAGTTGCTCTTCCCGCTTTGTCGTCTTTGAGCATTTTGATACAACGCTTTGCAACGCTTTCGTCATTAACTATCACATTTTGTAATGCACCGCCAAGAGCAGTTTCGACAGCAACGGTATGTTCGCTTTTAACATCAATAAGCTGTGCAACAGAACCGCAGATACCGCTTATCCTACCTTGCTTGGAGGCTTTAAGTATATGCTTTACACTGTATGAGAATCCTTCCATTGTGTTTTCAAGGTCAGTGAGTATTGCGAGCTTTGAATCCAGTTCACGGAGTTTAAGCTGTGTAGCGGAAAACTCTTCCCTGCCCTCATCAAGCTTTGATCTTTTATTTTCAAAAAGCTTATTAAGTCCTGCAAGTTTGTTTTCACATTCCTGCTTTTTATCGTCGGCATTTCTCTGTGCAGTACGAAGCTCGCCAAGCTCTTTACTTGCGAGGCGTTCGTTGTTTTCAAGCTCGGCTTTGGATTCCAAAGCCGAAGCAAGCTGTTCATCATAGTCAGAGATATTATTCTTTGCATTTTCAAGCTTGAAATTCAGTTCATTTTTCTTTAGATAGATCCTGTTGATATTGGCATTTACTTCGCTGATGCTCTTATCAGAATCTTCTGATCGAAGAATAAGACTGCTGATCTCATTTTCCTTGGCTTGTATAAGTTTATCGGATTCTTTAAGATCCTTACCAAGCTTTTCAAGATCTTTTTGCCGTTTTTCAAGCTCGGTGGTATTGAAATATCTGAAGCTTTTTGCCTGTTCTATCTGCTCATTGAGCTGTAATATTTTATCTTCAAGGTGAGAGATATCATTTTCTATGACAGCCATATTTGTTTTGGAGTTGGCGCTGTTTTCTTCAATAGTATGTATCTGTTTGCGAAGATCGTCTATCTCTTCAACCTTTTCAGCACTTTTCTGTGCATTTTCAAGTATTGCATTATCTGCATCGGCAAGCTCTTCACTGAGTGCATTATACTGATTTTTGAGTGAATCGAGCTTGTCCTGTGAATCCTTGATCTGGGACATATACTCATTTAGTCTGTGATTCCATACAGACACTTCAAGTTCACGCTTTTCATCATCAAGAACTTTGAATTTCTTAGCTTTCTCAGATTGGGATTTCAGCGGTCCGATACGTGACTGAAGCTCACTGATAATATCATTGAGCCTTGAAATGTTATCTTCTGCAGCGGTAAGCTTTTTTTGCGCTTCTTCTTTTTTCAGCCTGAGTTTAGCGATTCCGGCGGCTTCTTCAAAGATCTCTCGTCTGTCACTTGATCTTCCTTTAACAATATCTGCTATCTTTCCCTGACCGATTATTGAATATCCGTCTCTGCCAAGACCGGTATCCATAAACAGTTCAACGATATCTTTGAGCCTGACGGCATTGCCGTTGATCATATATTCGCTGTCACCGTTCTGATAAAGCTTTCTTGAAACCGAAACGAGATCGGAGTCAAAATTCAGAGTACGGTCGGAGTTGGCAATATTAATTGTCACCTGTGCAAACTGGGATTTTGGGCGTGTCTGCGTGCCGTGAAATATAACTCCGGACATTTTTTCATCCCGCATTGCTTTTGTAGACTGTTCGCCCATTACCCAACGCATGGCATCACTGATATTACTTTTTCCTGAACCGTTGGGTCCAACAACAGCCGTAATGCCCTTATTGAATTTTAATTCTGTCTTATCCGGGAATGACTTGAAGCCCTGGATCTCCAGTGATTTTAAATACATCTAAATAATCTCCGTTTATTTTTATCTCAAATCTGTTAAGAGTGTTATCTGACAGGATATTACACTTCAGCCCTGCTTTTTCAATGGCGTTTAGATTACTTCTTTTATGACCGGTAACTATACTGTGGTCACGATTGCAAATACTGATATCAAGCATCTTCAGCTTATTATCAACAGCATATT
The DNA here is from genome assembly GCA_902787825.1 of uncultured Ruminococcus sp. Taxonomy (GTDB): domain Bacteria; phylum Bacillota; class Clostridia; order Oscillospirales; family Ruminococcaceae; genus Hominimerdicola. Next base: position 108,413 of record CADAHS010000004.1, read on the forward strand.
TCAGTATGCTTGTCAGAATGATCCTGCTGTACACCAATTCGCTGAATGCAGGATGATAATAACCTGCAACAACATTGTTTTGTACAAGCTCAGATGAATGCAGACCAAGCTTGATCACATCTATTTCTGCGTTTTTAAACTTACAGACCATTTCTGCACAAAGATCAACTACAGTTTCAAATGGCATAAGCTTGTACTCGTTATTATTATAAAGCTGTGCAAGCTTTGTTCCCTCAAGCACCACAACAGGATAGATGCGAACGGTTCTGGGCGAAAGAGCAATGATTTTCCTCATTGTTTCAAGTTCACGTTCATAGCTGCTTTTATACAGACCGACCATCATTTGCAGTCCAAGCTCAAAACCGTAATTCTTTATAAGCTTACACGCATTATTAACATCATTTTCACTATGACCACGTTCGTTAGCTTCAAGCACTTCATCACATAATGACTGAGCACCAAGCTCAATAGAGGTGACATTGTATTTATTCAGGATATCAAGCACATCTTCGTTGATGTAATCGGGTCGTGTTGAGATCCTGATACCTTTGAATTTGTCTTTGCCTATAAACTCATTGGCAGCTTCAAGCAGCTCAAGCATATAATCTTTCGGAACTGCTGTAAAGCTTCCGCCAAAAAATGCGATCTCAGTTTGTGATTTATCGGCTATCTGCGAATAAGCTTGACAACAGATACGTCTTACATCATCGGCGTGCGGTATTTCAGCTGTTCCTGTTATGGTTCTCTGATTGCAGAATGCACACAAATGCGGACAGCCGACGTGAGTAACAAAAATCGAAACGTTACTGTGCTTCATAGCCCATTAATGAAAGCGCTTCTTTGGCAGCGTTTTGTTCAGCAGATTTTTTTGAACGTCCGCTTCCCTCTCCGATAACGTTGCTGTTGAGCATTACTTGGACAGTAAATTTCTTATCATGATCTGGTCCTGATTCTCCTGTAAGAACGTACTCAACTTTTTCCTCTGGATTTTTCTGAATTACCTCCTGCAATGCGGTCTTATAATCGACAAAGCTTACAACACTGTGTGGTTTAATATCATCAGGAATAAATGAAAGGACGTATTTTGAGGCAGCTTTTAACCCTCCGTCGAGATAAATGGCAGCAATGACAGCTTCAAATGCATCAGATACTATCGAAGGTCTTTCTCGTCCTCCTGTAAGTTCTTCACCCTTGCCAAGAAAAATGAAATCTCCAAGGTCGATTTTTTTAGAGAAATCATATAAAGCCTTTTCACAGACAAGAGATGCTCTCATTTTGGTAAGCTCGCCTTCCGGAAGATGTTTGAAATGCTCAAAAATGTAATCTGAAATTACAACTGAAAGCACGGAGTCTCCGAGAAATTCAAGCCTTTCGTTGCTGTTTCTTTGTCTTTTGCTCTCATTTGCAAACGACGAATGCGAAAGTGCCTCATAAAGCAGCCTTTCATTATTGAATTTATAATTGATCTTTTGTTGAAATTGTTTAAGAGTTTCCTTCTCGTTCAAATGTTATCACTCCTTTATTGGAGTCAGCATACGTTTACATATATGCTGAACTATGTAGCGGGGTCATTCGTCCGAATCGGTATCATCAAGTTCGGAAAGAGCCTGTGCTATCGTATCTATAACTTTAGTTTCAGTAAACAGCTTAGCTTGTCTGATGGCATTGTAAAATGCTTTTTCATCAGAGCTTCCATGTGCTTTGATGACAGGTTTTGCTGTGCCAAGCAGAGGCGCTCCGCCGTACTCTGAATAATCTACCTTTTTCTTGAAATCCTTGATATTCTTCATTACCATTGCGGCTGCAAGCTTTGTCTTGACATTCTTTTTGAAGATACCTTTAAGCTCATTAGAGAAGAATTTTCCCATTCCCTCGTAAAGTTTGAGCATAAGATTACCACAGAATCCATCTGCAACGCAAACATCACAATCTCCAAGTGGAAGCTGACGTGCTTCGATATTTCCTATAAAATTTACAGGAGCATTTTCAAAGAGCTGATAAGCTTCTTTGTCAACATCTCTGCCTTTAGATTCCTCTGCACCAATGTTTGCAAGTGCAACTCTTGGCTTATCGATCTTCATGATCTTGTTCATATACGCTGAACCCATTATTCCGAATTCTATCAGCATTTTAGCGGTGCATACGGTATTAGCGCCGCTGTCAAGCAGCATCGTTGGTGCACCTGCCGTTGGAAGGATAGTAGCAAGCGCAGGCTTCTTAACTTTTTTGATACGCTTTACAATGAACGATCCACCGGCAACAAGTGCGCCTGTCGATCCGGCTGAAACAAAAGCGTCGCCCTCACCCTGTGCAAGCATTCTCATACCAACAGCCATTGAGCTGTCCTTTTTGCTGGTTCGGATAAACATAGGATTATCGCATATTTCTATAACACTATCGGCATGCTTTATTTTAAGCTGCGAAATATCAAGCTCGTTTTTCTGAGCGCACTGTCTGATCTTATTCTCATCACCAACAAGTGTAACATCTACGCTAAAATCATTATGTGCTTTTATTGAGCCTTTTATTACTTCAAGCGGTGCATTATCTCCGCCGAAAGCATCTATTACAATATTCATTGCTTACCTCCTCATTTAATAAGCTTCAGGATTTCATCAAGATCATCAAGACCTCTCTGGGCGATCATTTTATATTTAAGCTTTTTATCCCTGATCCTTTCGGGCAATTCGGGCAGTATTCCCATATTACACCCCATCGGCTGGAATTTGTCCACCGACTCATCGGAAATGTAATTTGCCAGAGCACCAAGCATCGTCGTTTGCGGGAGATCGATCGCTTCAAGTCCACGCAAGCTTCTTGACATACTTAACCCGGCAAAGATCCCGCTCGCTGCTGATTCAATATATCCTTCAACTCCGGTTATCTGTCCAGCAAAGTAGATATGCTCATTGTTACGCATACAAAACTGTTTTGTGAGTAGTTTCGGTGAATTAATGAATGTATTTCTGTGCATGACCCCGTACCTCATAAACTCAGCATTATCAAGTCCTGGGATCATTGAAAAAACACGTTTTTGCTCTCCGAATTTAAGATTGGTCTGAAATCCTACTAAATTATACAAACTGCCTGCTGAATTTTCTGCACGAAGCTGCACGACAGCGTATGGTCTGTTCCCTGTTCGTGGATCCGTCAGACCTACGGGCTTCAGAGGACCAAATCGCATTGTGTCCTCGCCACGTTTGGCAAGAACTTCTATCGGCATACAGCCTTCGTAGACTTTAAAACCGTCCTTGCTGAAATGTTCTTTGTCAAATTCCTTCAGCTCGGCACTTTCAGCGTTTACAAGTTCATTATAAAACGAAAGATACTCTTGCTTGTTCATCGGACAGTTGATATAGTCAGCCTCTCCCTTGCCATACCTTGATGCAAAAAACACTTTTTGTTTATCAAGACTGTCAAATGTAACTATCGGTGCAGCTGCATCGTGAAAGTAAAGATACTCGCCGCAAAGCTCTTTAATGCTTTTTGCAAGCGTATCGCTTGTGAGCGGACCGGTTGCAATAATAACATCACCGTCAGGGATTTGAGTGACCTCATGATTTATAACAGTAATGCTTTCATCGTTCATGATCTTTTCAGTGATATAGTCAGAAAACTTAGTTCTGTCAACAGCAAGCGCACCGCCGGCAGATACTCTTGAAGCTTGTGCAGCCTGCATAGTCAGCGAACCAAGCTTTCTCATTTCTTCTTTTAACATTCCTGCGGCTGAATCGATCCTGTCTGCTTTAAGGGAATTTGAGCATACAAGTTCAGCAAATCCTTTGTATTTGTGTGCCGGACTATATTTTTCGGGTTTCATCTCATAAAGTTCAGTATGAATCCCATTTTTAGAAAGCTGCCAGGCTGCTTCAACACCTGCAAGTCCAGCTCCAATGACCTTAACCTTCATTGCTCAGATCCTTTTCGTAGCCGCAATCGGGCTTATGACAAAGAAGCAATCCGTGCTTTCCACCCTTTTGAAACAGCGTAGAACCGCACTTTGGACAGGTCTCTTCGGTCGGAAGATCCCATGTCATGAACTCACAGTTCGGGTTGTCCTCACAGCCGTAATACTTCTTTCCCTTCTTGGATTTTTTCAGTAGTATTTTTTTACCACAGAATGGACATTTTCCGTTCATTTCCTGAACGATCCTTTTGGTGTTGGTGCACTCCGGGAATCCTGAGCACGCAAGGAACTTGCCATATCTGCCTATTTTTATGACCATAGGCTTTCCGCACTTTTCACATACCTGATCTGTCTGCTCGCTTGGTATCTTGACACGTTTTCCGTCCATTGCTTTTTCAGCATCATTCAGCTCACGATCAAATTCTCCATAAAAATCCTGGAGAGTTTTAATCCAGCTCTTTTTGCCGTTTTCGACCTGGTCAAGACTATTTTCCATATTAGCAGTGAATTTTACGTCAACTATTTTCTTGAAATGCTCGCTCATAAGTTCATTGGTTACTTCGCCAAGAGTAGTTGGCTTCAGCTGCTTTCCGTCACGCTCGACGTAATTCCTTGCAAGAATAGTAGTGATCGTGGGAACGTAGGTTGAAGGTCTGCCTATACCTGTTTCTTCAAACGCTTTGACAAGTGTAGCCTCTGTGTATCTCGGAGGAGGCTGAGTGAAATGTTGGTTGCCTTCAAGTGATTTAACGTTGACAGTGTCACCCTTTTTTATTGGCGGAAGAACATTTTTCTTTTCGCCATCTTCGTCTTTGCTCTCTTCATATAGCACAGTAAATCCGTCAAATTTTACGGAGTAGCCTGTTGCTTTGAAAATACAGTTATCTGCAATGATGTCAACAGAAACAGTATCCATCAGACAATTAGCCATTTGCGAAGCGATAAATCTTTCCCAGATGAGCTTATAAAGCTTATACTGGTCGTTGGTCACGCCACTTGCTTTTACCTCATCGGGGGTAAGCTCAGGGTGAGTAGGTCTTATTGCTTCATGAGCATCCTGCGAATTTCCTTTTGACTTATACACTCGTGGAGATTCCGGAAGATAGCTATCTCCGTATTTTGCTCTGATGAAATCAGTTGCGGCATTTCTTGCTTCGTCAGATATACGAAGGCTGTCAGTTCTCATGTATGTTATAAGACCTGTTTGTCCCATTGACTTTATTTCGACACCTTCATAAAGCTCTTGTGCAGTTTTCATTGTTCTTCTGCCTTGAAAACCAAGCTTTCTTGATGCTTCCTGCTGTAATGTCGATGTTGTAAATGGTGCAGCCGGTGTTTTTTTGTGAACGCTCTTTTTAACCTTATCGACACTGAATTGTGCATTTTCAAGTCTTTTAAGAATAATATCGGTCTGTTCTTTGCTGACAAGCTCGACTTTTTCTCCATCAACTGTATTAAGCTTTGCGGAAAATGACTTTCTGCTGCCGTTGGCAATAAACTTTCCGTCTATTGACCAGTATTCCTGCGACTGAAAATTTCTGATCTCATTTTCCCTGTCGCAGATCATTTTTACTGCTACCGATTGCACTCTTCCTGCGGAGAGACCTCTTCTTATTTTTCTCCAGAGAAACGGAGATAGTTTATAACCAACGATACGATCGAGTATTCTTCTTGCCTGCTGTGCATTGACAAGATTAAGATCAATAGTTCTTGGATTAGCCATGCCGGCTTTAATACCGCTTTGTGTTATCTCATTGAAAGTCACTCTGTTTTTATCTGAAAGATCAAGTCCGAGGAGCTGTGCGAGATGCCATGAAATTGCTTCTCCTTCTCGATCAGGGTCTCCTGCGAGATAAACATTGTCACAGGCTTTGGCTTTCTTTTTTATTTCTTTGATAAGAGATTCCTTCTCTTTGATATTGACATACATAGGTTCAAAGTTATTATCTATGTCAACAGCGAGTTTCGATTTTGGCAGGTCACGCAGATGTCCCATTGATGCAACGACCTCATAATCACCGCTGAGGTATCTCTTAATTGTTTTCACCTTGGTTGGTGACTCAACTATAATTAGATTAGACAAGATTATTCTCCATTCTTTGTGTTAATTTGCAAGTTCAAACTGATTTCCCGGTAAACTTCTGACAACACCATCAAGCTCAAGCATTGTCAATGTTGAGAGTACAGTTGAGATATCAAGACCTGTTTTCAGACTTATACCGTCAGCAAGTGTCCTTCCTTGTTCGAGGACTTTGCATATTGAAGCTTCATTTTCATCAAGTTCAGAATAATCGATTTCCGGTTTATTCTCGGGTGCTTCGTTTTTTGTATCAGGCTTTATTTCTGTCTTTGCTTGTTTTACTTCTTTGTCCTCCCTGCTGTAAAGATCCGAATCATCAGCAGGCAGACTGAATTCACCAAGATCTTTAGTGAAAGGAAAACTATCGAAGTTATCAAGTGCAAGTCTGTATACAACATCCTCGGCATTAAAAAGAGGAATGCATTCGTTCCTTAAAAGATACCTCTGTCCAAAGTATCTTTTATCCTCCAGATCTGACGGCGGAACTACAAAAACAGGTTTGCCCTGTGAAGTAGCGTGTTTATAGTTATTTAATCCATGACTTGTGATACTTGCTTCGATGAAGACAACACCTCTTGAGATACCAACGAGTATTCTGTTTCTGAGCTGGAATGCACCGCCAAACGGTTTTTCGCCTGGCAGAAATTCAGATATTACTGCCCCGTTCTGAGCGATCTTCTTTTTCACATCAAGAGTTCCTTCCGGATAATCGTGATCAAGAGCAGTACCGCAGACAGCGATAGTCGGTTTGTTGTTTTCAAGAGAAACATCATTTGCGATGCGGTCGATTCCGTTTGCAAAGCCCGATGCAAGAACAATATCCTTGCTTATCAGATCATTACAAATAAATCTGCATATGTTCATAGAATAATCAGACGGCTTTCTTGTTCCGACAACTGAGATTATACATGAATGGTTTAAAAAGTCAAGGTTACCGTAACTGAATAGTACAGCAGGAGGATCCGCTATATATTTCAGTATCTGAGGATAGCCCTCACTTTCATAACAATACACGTTAATATTCTTGTCAATGCAATCATCAAGAATTTTCTGAGCATCATTTTGCGTCAGCTTATCTGCGAGTTTATACTCTTTATCTGTAACGCCGCTTACCTCATGATCCATAACTGCTTTATAAAACTCTTGTGGATCGTCGTAGTTTGCCGAAAGTTCCCATATGCGGGCGTTACCTGTACCGAATATCATTCTCAGCAAAAGCCAGACTATTCGTTTATCATTCAAAGATCATCACCTCTGCACATCTCCCAAAGTATGATCGAACCGGCAGTAGCAACATTGAGCGAGTTAATATTGCCGTGCATTCTGATAGTTATTCTTTCGTCGCAAAGTGAAATATCATCAGCACAGAGCCCATTACCCTCATTGCCAAGTACAACACCGCAGCCTTTTCCAAGCCCGGCATTCGTTACTGAAACAGCATCTTTATCAATCACTGAGGCATAGAGCCTGATACGACGTTCTTTAAATGCTTTGGCAACAATATTCAGATTCTCGGCTGAGTAGATGTTTAATCTGAATATCGAACCGACTGCCGATCTGAGAACTTTTGGATTATAAAGCTCACAGCAGTTTTTACACATGATAACTGCATCAACGCCAACAGCGTCGGCTGTTCTCAGAAGTGTCCCGACATTTCCCGGATCCTGAAGATCATCAAGTATAAGATATTTCCCATTAGCGTCAAGTAAATCCCCAGAAAGAACTGTTTCAGAATATTCAGCGATAACAAATATACCCTGCGGATACTGTGAATCGGAGATCTTTTGTGAGATCTCCTCATCTATCGTGTAAAACTGATCGAAGCTTTCGAACCAGGAGCTGTCGATATAATCACTATATTTTTCAAGTGCTTTATTTGTAGCAAAGCAGGCGTTGATTACAAGATCGTTTTGCAGCCAGCTATCAAAAGCGTCCTTGCATGACCTTGCTCCTTCAAGCACGAACTGACCTGCTTCACGCCTGTACTTCTTGCTTGTTGCAAGCTTAACAAAGTGTTTGATTTTAGGATTGTCCCTGCTTGTTATATGCATCGATACCGCCGCCTTTTCCCTGATTTTGGCACCTTAATATATAACAAAACACGCATATCCGTTAAAACATGCGTGTTAGTATTTATTAAAGAGCAGCCTTTGCCTTTTCAACGATCGCAGTAAAACCTGCGGGGTCATTGATAGCTATTTCTGACAGCATTTTTCTATTCAAGCTGATGCCTGCCTTGTTAAGACCGTTCATCAAAGTTGAATAGTTCATGCCGTTGAGCTTTGCAGCAGCTGAGATTCTTGTGATCCACAGCTTTCTGAAATCTCTCTTTCTTGCTTTTCTTCCGATATATGCATACTGTCCTGACTTCATTACGGCTTCTTTAGCCATCTTGAAGTGCTTGCTCTTGGCACCGAAATATCCCTTAGCAAGCTTCAGAGTTTTGTTTCTTCTCTTACGAGTCATCATTGCTCCCTTAACACGAGCCATAGTTATTACCTCCTGAAATTGTTTTAGTTTGTTTCCCTACAACTCGTTATTACTTGTAAGGTACAAGGATCTTGATGTTTGCGAGATTTGATTTGTCTGCTACTGCAGCGCCACGAAGAATTCTCTTGCGCTTGTGATCCTTCTGTGTAAGTCTGTGTCTCTTATTTACATGCTGGAACTTTACCTTGCCACTGCCTGTAACCTTGAAACGCTTTTTTGCACCGGAATGTGTTTTGATCTTTGGCATTTTGATTTATCCTCCCTTAATTAATTTACTTTGAACCCTTCGGAGAAACGAACATCACAAGACTGCGTCCCTCCATTTTTGCTGGCTTGTCAACAACACCGACTTCAGATATGGCTTCCTTAAACTTTGCAAGCAGTTCCTCTCCAAACTGTGGATGAGCAACTGTACGCTTTCTGAATCTTACAGAAACTTTAAGCTTATCTCCGCCGTTAAGAAATTTTACAGCCTGATTAACTTTAGTGTTAAAATCATGAGTATCGATCGTTGAAGACATTCTTATTTCTTTGATGTCTATGATCTTCTGATTCTTCTTAGCTTCTTTCTCACGTTTGGTCTGTTCAAAACAGAACTTGCCGTAATCCATGATCCTGCACACAGGCGGCTGAGCCTGAGGAGCGATCTTTACAAGGTCAAGATCCTGCTGAAACGCAAGTTCCAAAGCCTCACTTGCACTTACTATTCCAAGCTGACTTCCGTCAACGTCGATCAAACGGACTTCCTTATCCTTGATCTCTTCGTTGATCTGATGTTCCCTGTTGCTAATGACGCAGCACCTCCAAAAACAAAATGAAAAACGGGTACAGAAAACAGATCCGTACCCGCATAAATACCACATAAATGTGATCTGAATGTTGACCTCTTTGCGTTAGCTGGAGGTGAGAACGGATCAGGTTCTGCTTTGTTTACCAGTAAATTATACTACACATAAATACTTTTGTCAAGGCGTTCATACATTTTTTACATTTGTATTCATTCATTAAAAACGAACTCCTTGCCAATACCGAGCTTGAAAGAGTAAATATAACAGCTTTTGATAACAGCTTTTTTTATAGTTCCGTCAGGAAGTTCCTCACCAAGAATCAATTCAAGTGCGGCTTTATAAAAAGCAAGCTGTGTACTGTATTTCTCCATATCTGATTCGCTTTGGAAGTTGTCTGTTTTATAGTCGACAATAACATATCCATCCGGCTCTTTAAAAACGCAGTCGGCGATACCCTGTATTATTCCTTCATTTCCGGTGATACTGCGGTATTTGTCATCTATGCATATGTCTTTCATTGCGACCATGAATTGTTTTTCACGAATGATCTCTGATGCACTATGCATACGTTTATAAAAGCGGCTTGCAAAAAATAAATCAAGTTTGTCAACATATACACCCTTCGCCTCAGCTTCGGTGAAGAATCCATGCGTTACTAGTCTATTAAGTTCATCACTAACGCTTCTGACAGCATTGTTATAATCTGCAAGTTCCATAAACTTATGAGTAAATGTTCCTCTTTGTGCGGCAGTAAAACGGCTGCTGGATTCATCGAGCTTTGGAAGACTCGGGAAAAAATCAGGGTTGATGTTTACGGCGTATTCACCATTTTGATTTTCGCTTTTCACAGCGATCTTTTCATTCTCGTTGCTCACTATCTCTGTAACTGTAAGCTTCGACGGGAGCATAGCAATGTTCAGGGTATCTTTAATGGCATTTTCACGCTTTAAATATTCGATTTTGAGCTTGTTTGCGAGAACCGGGTCAGGCGTTGCCATTACAGTCTGTGCATGAGCCTTATCATTATTTTCAGGTTTATCAAGCTCGATTATCTTGATATCGGCTTTGAGCTCAGTTTTTCTGGGATTGCAGAAAAGATCAGTGAGCTTGTCTTTCATAAGGTCGGTATCAAAGCTTTTGCTCTCGCTTTCAGTATTCTCTGGATCGACAAGCCAGTTGACAATACTGCTTCCGCAATTTGCAAACGTAAGGCCGCAAAAGATCCATTCGAGCATACTGTTACATTTGGTGATAAAGCTATGTACATTTTGTTCAGTGCTGTCTGCATAAAGCTCCAGCATCAGACCAGCAAGCTTTCTTTTTGCAGATACGACATTTGTAACTCTGTTGTGATTGGGTGAGCAAGAAATAAAAAGCTTTTCTTTTGCTCTTGTGCAGCCGACATACAGCAGCCGCATTTTTTCACTTTTTTCTTCAATAACATTCTGATCATGCAACAGTTTGAAATATGGATTGGTTTTTTTGATATGAAGCTTTTCATCGGATATTTCAAAAGCAAAGCTGTTGAGATCATCTTCGCTTTCACTGATCTTGTAATGCATTACGATTTCTTCATCATTTTTGTGTGTAATGCTTTTAGTAAGCTCACACAGGAAAACATACGGATACTCCAAGCCCTTGGATTTGTGATAGGTCTGAATATTTATACAGTCGCCAGAAGATGTGATCTTTGCAGCTTGTTTGAAAGCTTTTTCATTTTTGAAAACAGAGTCAATGAACCTGAGAAACCCTGAAACCCCTTCGTTGCCTGAACCTTCATAAGCTTTTGCGTATTGCATGAACAAGAGCAGATTTGCACGTTTCTTATCACTGTCAAGATATATTGATGTCAGAGCGATCAGATCAGTAGCTTCAAAGATGTATCTAATGAGTCTTTCAAGATCTGTACTCATTGAACGGTATGCAAAATTATCAAGCATAACAAATGCTTCGCTGCATTTTTTTTGTAGTACAGGATCATCATCAAATACTCTGTCGTAGGTTATATCCTCAGTTTTTTTATCAATAAAAGACAGATGTGCATTTGATAAGACCGAGTATATACTCGACGGGAAATTTCTGTTCTTTCTTATGCGCTGCGAATGGATAGTCAGCATCTGCGTCGCATCAAAGCTAAAAACCGGTGACATCAGAACAGATGTCATTGCTATATCGTTCATCGGGTTATCAATAACTCTGAGTATATTGAGCACAAGTGTGATCTCGCTTGCCTTCAGGTAACCCTCAACATCCTGAGAAAACGCTTTTAATCCGACAGCTTCAAGTGCTTTTGACATTCGTCTTATCTCATCGTTTTTCTGCATCAGGATACAAATATCACTCGGACGGCATTGACGCATTTGCTTTGAATCCTTATCCATAACCGTATAGCCTGATGATGGTTCAAGGATCTCCTTTATCTTTTTTGCAACTAACAGGTTTTCTTCGCTGAAATTTTCGGAGTTGAAATCATCGTGCTCGTTCATCAACAATATTTCAACATTACTGTTTTTATCGCTGTCAGAAACCTGAGGATAGCTTTTAGCCCCGAAGTGAAGCTCCTGTGACTCGTCGTATTTCACTCCGCCGATCTGTTCAAACAAAATATTTGAGAACAGAAAATTAGCAAAATCAATTACCCCTTTCCTGCTTCTGAAATTCTCCTGAAGGTCGATCAATTCAAGTCCTCCGCACTTGTTCTGTGCGTCTTTGACAGTTTTAACAAAAAGGTATGGATTTGTTAATCTGAAGCGGTAGATAGCCTGCTTTATATCTCCAACAATAAAAGCATTTTTTCCCATGTATTCAAGATCATCAGAGTCTGACAATGCACGAAAAATAAGCTCCTGAAGATTGTTTACGTCCTGAAACTCATCAATGGTGATTATCCTGTAAATCTTGTTTTTGCGTATCTCCTCGCACAAGGGCGTGCGGACTATACTACCCTGCTTATACTCAACGAGTAGTTGTTTCGTCATAAGCTCTACATCAGCGAATTCAACACTGTTGCTTTCAAGCTTCATTTCGTGACAATGATATTCTATATTGTATACGACTTCAACGAGTATATCAAATACATTTAATATATCTGCAAGGTTATCTCTTATTGTATGATCTGACAACAAGCCGTTTGTTTCAAGATTATTAAATATTTTTTTGGTGCTTTCAAAAATATCTTCTGCCTGTTTACAAACATCAGTAAGAATGGAAAGCTTATATGGATCAGCTCCGTCAAGATACTTAACACTACCAAGAGATGGTTTTTTCAATTTATTCTTGGTGTTTACACTTTCAAGGTATCTTTTCAGTTCACCTGAGGCAAAAGCTTTTCTGACATCTCCGAGCATATCACCTAATGCAAAACAAGCTTTTGTCAGAGAGTTTCTTAACGTATTAGCCTGCTTGATATCGGGGATTTTTCCTATAAGAAGATTCATCTGTTCGATATTTTTTTCGATCAAATCAAGATCAGAAACGATGTTTTCTTTATAGGTTCTGATCAGATTATTTATCATGTTTTCATCCTTGTAAGCAAGACGAGCCTGCTCTACCCATACCTCACGGAACGGAAGAGTGCGCATGAATTTATAAAGGCTGTACAGTACTGATTCAAGCTTGTTTTTTACTGAATCAAAGGCATTTCTGAGAATTTCGTACTTTGGTTCATCGTTTTCACATAGCTCTGCAAGTGCGATGTCTCTTGCTTTTTCAAAATACATCTGACCGGTTGTTTCATCAAGAATACGAAGTCCGCTTTGAAAATCAAATTTTGATATGTGATCCTTAACAAAACTAAAACAGAACGAATTTATTGTTGATATAACTGCGAACTGAAGGTTGCTTTTTTGTTCGAGAAGCCATTTCGCCTTTGGAGTTTCCAAACTTCCTATTTCACCAAAGCACTTGTTTATTTCCTTATCAAATGCATCGTTGAGCTTGTCTTTCATCTGTGCAGCAGCATCAGTTGTAAATGTTACCGCAACAAGGTTTTCAGCTGGGATCTTATTCTTTTCATCAAGAAGCATCTGAGTCAGACGCTCTATCAGCACTGCTGTTTTTCCGCTTCCGGCAGCAGCAGAAACGACTACACCACTGTCTCGATAGTCGATCGCACGTTTTTGTGCCGATGTCCATTCAATGTTGCTCATATCAGCTGTTCTCCTCCTTGTCGGTTTCTTCCATTATCCTTGCAAGAGTATCTTTAAGATCCTGCGCAAGCTCTTTGCCATGTCTTTGTGTATCAATGAAATCATCGTACTTTTCCTTACAGCATACTGTTTTATAGTCACAATAAGTGCACTGGTTATTTACAGGCTTCATCGGAAATTGTCCGTTTTCAACCGAAGTGGCAAATTCGATGACTTTTTCACAAGCGTACTGCCTTAATGCCTGCAGTTCCTCATAGGGGATCCTTCCTGATTTTTCCTTGAAAGGTGTGTAAACATAAGGGTCTTTATGCTCTGTTTTTTCAAAAGCATTCACAACCTCTGAAAGATCGGCAACATAACCTTTTGGCTTGTATTTTTCAAGCAGATCATCTTTTATGATACGCTCCTGTTCAGTCGATAGGGTGTTTTTGTCAAGTGGATATGAAGCTTTTTCACCGAATGAAAAATACTCAACAGCAGCCGGTTTAATATCGGTTTTCTCTTTTACGCTCTTCATGTAGGAATCAAGATAAATGAGCATCTGAAGATCAAGACCGCACTGGAGCAACGCATAATTGATCTCGATCTTTCCGGATTTATAATCAATGATGCGTACATATTTTTTGTTGTTTTCTGTTAAGATGTCCAGTCTGTCGATATATCCGGTGATGCTAAGCTTTTTACCACTGTCAAGTGTAAATTTGATACTGGTATCCTGATCATCTTTGCCAAATTTATATTCAGCAGCGACCGGTCTGAAACCTGAATGTAAAAGTTCGTCACGGACATACTTTACGATTGTTTCGGCGTATGCCATCAACCTTTTGAGATCAAACATGAAAATGCTTGTTTTTCCAAAATCACCTTTCAGCTCCTCTGTCATATATTCATCAAAGCTTTGTTGTACAATATTGCTGATAAACTCGTCAGATCGTTTTGTATCAAGAATAATTAATTTGTTCTCATCATCTTTGATCGAAAAAGCATTTTCAAGAACTTTATGAATCAGCTTTCCTCTTTGGATACCATTGAGTTCCATCTTCTGAGGTGCACGCAGTTTTAAACCGTAGCTGCAAAAGTATCCAAAAGGACATTTGAAAAAAGTATCCAGCTGAGATGCGGATATCTCCATTTCATTGTTTTTGAAAAATAAAGACGCAGAAACAGTTTTATCAGCTTTTGTTTTATTGCTTACAAGAACTTTATCTGCATTAACTAATGAGGTAAGCTTTTTGTAGTACGATGTCTGGTCAAGTGACATTTTGATCGACTCAATGGTACTTGTTTTGTCCCTGAAATGTTCGATCGCAGCGTGATAAGCTGACTTGTATGAAGTGCAGAAATAATCTGGAGATATTTCAGAGATATTTTTTATTTTAAGGTCATCAAAGCAGTTAAGTATCTCTTTGATCAACACAGAAGGCCTTTTTTCTTCTCCTGAAAGATCCGCTGTGACATAAGTAACAAAAAGCTTTTGCGATGGAAGAGACACGGCGTTATAGCAGGCAAGATCCTCACGCATAAAGGCATTTCTGGCATCACCGCTGAAATTGCGTACAAGGTCTTTCTCAAGGTCATTCAACGCATTCTGAATGCTGCTAACATCAATATGAGATAGCAGTCCGTTGTTTGAAAACGTTTTTGGAAAAACACCATCGTTTGCTTGACAGATAAAAGCTATTTTTACATTATCAAGTCTTGAATGCGATGCATCAACTAATCTTACACAATCAATTTTCTGCGGCGGTGAAGAAACGCTGAGCTGAGAAAGCATAACACGGTAAAGTTCATAGAACTGATGCAGTGATATGGGGTCACTGCCAAGGCAGTCGTAGATCGACTTTACTGCGCTTAGCACGGAGTTCCATAGCTGGCGCAGCTCTCTTGATAGCTCAAGTTGTGTTTCGTTTTCATTGAGTGTAGCCTGTCTGACAACCGAATATGTCCTGTCAGAAACGTTAAGGTCAGCAAGAAGCTCAAAAAAAGCTTCACAAATTTCGTTAGCAGGAAGTTCTCCCCTTGCGCAGCGTGCTCTCATCTTTTCAATAGGACTGATTATGCCGAGCCTTGCGTTTTCGATCATATCTATGTATCTCGGCGTTTGTTTCCCGTCGTTGATCTCCTGCTTTTCTTTGCTGTAGATCAGTGATTCATCAAGTCCAAAGAACTTTTTAGTCCACATTTCTCCATCAATATTCCATTTGAGACAATACTGTTCGATCTCGTTTACAAGGTATTTTTTGGGAGAATAAAATGGCGACTTTATCATTCGGAGTATGTTTTCTGTTTTGTATTCACGAGAAGTAAGGCATTTGAAAACGGAGTTGAAATACTGTACGATCGCCGATGAGCTGATACGTTCCTGCTGATCGATAAAAAACGGGATATCGTATCTTTGCATCATTCCTTCAAATACGCTCGCACATTCATCTATATTTCTGACAACAACTGCAATATCGGAATATGTGGTTTCATTCTGGACCAGATGTGAAATGCAGGCACATACATATGAAGCCTCAGAATAAATATCATCAGCGCAAAGAATGTTGATATTCCCGCATTCTTCATCATAGCTGTGTTTACCGATGCTGAGAAGGTTTTTACCGAGATATGCAATATCCTTGCTCTGAGAACCCTGTTCACTGGTTTGTACGACAGTATATCCCTTATTCTGTGCAGCATTTTTAAGCAAACCAAAGGTCTGTTCCGGAAGACGGAAAGGGTGTATTGTGTTTTTGACAGAATCATTATCAATTACAAAGGAGAAAGTTACATTCTCAGCGTTAGCAAT
Source organism: uncultured Ruminococcus sp. (assembly GCA_902787825.1). GTDB lineage: Bacteria > Bacillota > Clostridia > Oscillospirales > Ruminococcaceae > Hominimerdicola. Next base: position 124,617 of record CADAHS010000004.1, read on the forward strand.
GCACAGTTCAAGCATTTTCATTTCATCATATGTAAAGCTTGAAAAGGCATCAACAAAGACATCTTTACCGCAGAAAAATTCGTTTTCACGAGCGATCTTTACGGCGGTTGAAAGAGCTGATATCGAATCGTGCAGCCCTGCATTTTCAAGCTGATTCATATATTCGGAATAGATCTTAGAGATGTCGTTCATTTTTTGCGATAGAGTACTATTAAGCTTCAATATCACATTATTGAGCATTTCACAGGTGATACCGCTTTCACGCAGCTGCTGAACGATCTCTATAAGCTGAGTTATGAAATTACCCTTTTCTACACCACTTTTATCTGCAAGTGTTGTGTAATAACCAAGCTGTTTTTTGCTTCTCAGTTCTCTGACTGCTTTGTACATAAGTATAAATTTGGAATTATCATCAGCATTGCCTGAACTGCTTAGACTACCGTATTTTTTTTCAAGTATATCAGCAAGCCTGTTGAAACCAACAGTAGTCAGTTTGTTGAATTTGATCGCCCCAAGCCTGTTATACAGCTTTTTGTCATATTCAAAGGAGTACTGATCCGGTATTATAACTATAACTTCCCTGTTTTTACTCACAGAAACGTTTATCAGATCAAGAATTTGTTCCTCACGGTCGCTGTTTACGCCGCCGTTTATAAATCTGATCATATGAAATGCGCCCCTTTCAGACATTTTTCGCCAATAACAGTATACAACTTATAGGCAGATTTGTCAACAAAAACAGAAATATAACAGTACAATAAAATGTACTCTAATTGAAAAGATCTTTTAGAAATTCGAAAAGTCCGAAATGGATCTCTACATCGTATTCATTATCAGAAATAATATTGAAGTTTTCATCTTTTTCATCAGATTCAAAAATAGGTTTTGCAGTTATGAACCAGCTTTGCAGATCGCCATTTTTGCTTTGTTGTGGTGCTATCATCATAAGAGAAAGTACACTCACAAAACCGATGATAACAGATCTTTTTACTCTTGATAGATTTCTTGACATATTAATTCCTCCGGAATTGAATTTGATATGATTATTGACAGCTGTGTGGAATAATATACAAAAAATCCCCGGTCGACCCGGGGATTTGATCTATCCAAGAACTCTTTTTGCTATATCTACTGATTCTTTAGCGTCTTTAGCGTAGTAGTCCGCTCCGATCTGCATTGCATAATCATCGGTCACAACTGCACCTCCGACCATTATCTTGCAGTCAACGTTATTCTGTCTGAGCAGTTTGATGGTGTTTTCCATACTGACAAGAGTTGTGGTCATCAGTGCCGAAAGACCCACGAGGTGAACATCATTGCGGATCGTTTCGTCAACAATGAGCTGACAATCAACATCCCTGCCAAGGTCTATTACCTCATATCCGTAATTTTCGAGGAGAACTTTTACTATATTCTTTCCAATGTCGTGAATATCTCCTTTGACCGTTGCAAGAATGATTTTTCCTTTTGATACAGTCTTTTCACCGGTGGAGAGTATCTTTTTCTTTATTTCCTCAAAGCAAACCTGAGCGACACCGGCCGTCTGTATCAGCTGCGGAAGAAATATCTTTCCAGCTTCAAATTCCGCACCTGCTTTATCAAGCGACGGGATCAGCATTTCATTTACAACATACATCGGTTCGTGTTCTTCAAGCAATTTTGCAGTAAGGCTCGCTGCTTCATCTTTAAGTCCGTTCTCAAGAGCATACGGAAGATCAACGGCTGAGTTTGAACCACTTGTTGCGGCTGTATTTTGCACACCGTTATAGTTAGAAATAAATTCAACGGAGTTGACATCAATGTTTGACAGAAGTTTATAAGCTCTGACCGCACCCGTCATCGAAGCCACATTGGGGTTTATTATTGGAAGATCCAGACCTTTGGTCAAAGCCATGGTCAGAAATGTGCTGTTTACAAGCTCTCTGTTTGGCAGACCGAAACTTATATTGGAAACACCAAGAACTGTTCTCAGACCGAGCTTGGTTTTGACCATTTCAACAGCTTTCAGTGTTTCAAGAACACCTTCCTGCTCTGCTGAAGCTGTAAGTGTCAGGCAGTCTATGAACACATTTTCTTTTTTTATTCCTATTTTCAAAGCTCTGTCAAGGATACGCTGAGCGATCGCAAAACGCTCCTCAGCTTTTTTAGGTATACCGTTTTCATCAAGAGTAAGACCAACAACACAGGCGCCGTAATTCTTTACAAGCGGCAAAACAGTGGAAAGGGATTTTTCTTCACCATTTACTGAATTAACTATTGGTTTTCCATTATATACACGCAATGCTGCTTCAAGCACTTCGGGCATCGTTGTATCGATCTGAAGCGGAACGTTTACAACTCCCTGGATCTGCTTCAGAACCTTTATCATCATAGCTTTCTCGTCAATACCGGGCATACCGACATTGACATCAAGAAGTTCTGCACCGGCGTGTACCTGTTCTATTGCCTGACCAAGTATATAACCGATATCATTGGAAGCAAGTGCTTCCTTGAAACGCTTTTTACCTGTTGGATTTATCCGTTCGCCTATTATTCTAGGACGGTCTATAACAACCGTGGCTGTCGGGCTGCAAACTGCGCAGTGTATTGTCTTATCAACTTTGATATGCGTTTTATTTTCAAGCATTGAGCAAAGAGCTCGTATATAATCCGGGTCTGTTCCGCAGCAGCCGCCAAGTATCTTTACACCGAGCGGCAGAAGCTTTTCTGCATATTGAGCAAATTCTTCGGGTGAACAGTTATATTCGTTGGTGACAGGGTCAGGAAGACCTGCATTTGGCTTTACAACAACCGGCAAATTTGTCCATTTGCACATTTCCTCGACCACAGGGTAAAGTTCTTTGGGTCCAAGTGAACAGTTTACACCGATAGCATCGATTCCGAGTCCTTCAAGAGTTAACGCCATTGAGCTTACACTGACGCCTGTGAATGTACGCATATTCTCTTCAAATGTCATAGTACATATTATAGGCAGATCAGTGTTTTCCCTTGCCGCAAGCACTGCAGCCTTTAGCTCATACAGATCAGTCATTGTTTCAAAAACGATCAGGTCGGCATTTTTTCCTGCGATGACCTGCTGTTTGAAAACATCGTAGGCTTCTTCAAAAGTAAGCGTTCCTGTAGGTTCAAGAAGCTGACCAATAGGTCCTATATCAAGTGCAACAAGTGTTTTGGTGCCCTCACAAGCCTTGCGTGCATTTGTAATAGCAGCAGGGATTATTTCTTCAACTTTGTAACCGCATTTTTGCAGCTTGAATCTGTTTGCTCCAAATGTATTGGCATATACAATGTCAGAACCAGCTTCTATGTATTTTTTATGGATATCCACAAGTAACTGTGGATTTTGTATATTCAATGCTTCGGGAGTTTCACCCATCTTCAGACCGCTTGCCTGCAGCATAGTTCCCATAGCACCATCGAGTACAATATATTCTTTTTTTAGTATTTCCTTAAAATCCACAATGCTCACCTCTTATTCTGTATGCACATCTATCACGCATATTACAGCATACACAACCTCGCATACCCTTACTAATCTCATTATTTGAAAGACCGATGACTGCAGTGACAGACTTTGTCGGTACCATCATGCAATTTTCAAGTGCACTTAAACCGATGCGCTTTCCGGCATTGAGTACTTCAAGAAAATCTTTTTGGACCTCCACAGGGAGATCACCATACCCCGGAGAGAACCGCCAAGTCTGATATTTATATCCTGAATTAAGCTTTATTATTTTGTCGACCTCATTACAGACCTGTTCAACAGCTGCACTTGCAAGGCAATCAGCAATTACAGATTTCGCCATATCGCAGGCTGAATAGTATCTTATGAGCCTGTCAGCACCGCCTGAAACCGTTACAGCCAGAAGAGCAGCCTTATCACAGCCTTTAAGATGCTTGCAGATGTCTTTTCCCGTCAGTTCAAGAGATGTGCCAAGTATTTTAACGCTGTTTTCGGCATGGCTGATATTAAAAACACGGTAGACATATTCAGGCTTTATTGCTTCAAGCAAAGCCTTTTCACACTCATTTATATTTCTGAGTGTGACCTCATCGGGCTTGCTTTTGCCATAGCCCATAAATCTTATAGCCTCAGATTTATTGATCTCGGTTAGAGTAATACTCATACAATCACCCTCTAAAAGATGAGTATAGCATATAATCATACTATTATCAAGTATTTAATTCATATTTGAAAAAGAAAAAGGACGACATATGCCGTCCTAAACACGATAAAATAGTAAGTATATCTCAGAATACATACCGACACCTCCATTGAAATCATCTATATGAATGCTTATACAAGCATTATGTCATTCATAAAAACAGGTCGCACATGAGCCTTGATTATCTCGCAGGACGAAGGACACATAAATGACAAGAGGCTATTGCTAATGCAACAACCTCCATTTTTTAATATGGTTCAATAACAACTGCTTTTCCTTGTTCCAGTGATTGCCTGACATCAATAAATCTCTGGTTGGAACTTCCCATAAATTTAAGCTCAAGACTTCTTTTAGCGAGCACGAATGGTCCATCTACAAGATAATCAAGCTCTTTCAAAAGCTCCATATAACCGTTTTCTTCATCAGCATTAGCCACAAGGTATTCATATGTGTAACCGGTGTATGAGATTATGTTGAGTGGAGTGATGAATCCGTCATAAGCACGGATCTTTCTGGCAAGCTCAGTAAGCGGCTTGCATTGGCAAAAAGGGTCTCCCCCACTGAATGTAACGCCGTCAAGCAGTTTATCCTTTATTATTTCATTGAAAAGGTCATCTGTATCGACTTCTTTACCGCCGTTAAAATCATGTGTCTGAGGATTGTGACAGCCTTCACAGTGATGAGGACAGCCCTGTGTAAATATCGTATATCTGAAACCGGGGCCGTCAACGATAGATTCGTTTACAGTGCCTGCTATCCTTATTTTCATTAGGTATCCCTCCATATCTAAAAGAAAAAAATCGGGCTTCGTTTCACCTGACAGCAGAAACGAAGCCCCTAAAAAGAGAGCATACTTGACTATGCTTTGAGGCGTGGGATTCTTTCATGGCAGACCCGTTTGTGCTCAGCTTCGGTCCTGCCGCATTTAGGACATTTGTCTCCGATTATTCCCGTGTAACCACAAACCGGGTCACGATCTACGGGGTGGTTGATAGAACCATAACCGATACCGACTTCCTTCATATATCTTACGACCTTTTCAAATGCCGTAAGATTGTTAAGCGGATCTCCGTCAAGCTCAATATAGCTGATATGACCTGCATTGGTCAGAGCATGATACGGAGCCTCTATTTTAAGCTTATCAAATGCATTGATATTATAATAAACCGGAACATGGAAAGAGTTGGTATAATACTCCCTGTCCGTTACGCCCTTGATCTCGCCGTAACGTTTCTTATCCATCTTGACGAAACGACCGGAAAGTCCCTCGGCTGGAGTTGCAAGAAGTGAGAAATTAAGACCTGTCCGTTTAGTTTCCTCGTCCATTCTGGCTCTCATTCTAGTGATTATCTCAAGGCCAAGCTTTCTTGCCTCCTCATCTTCACCGTGATGCTTGCCTGTAAGGGCTACAAGGCACTCTGCAAGTCCGATAAAGCCAACAGAAAGAGTACCATGTTTAAGGACCTCTTCAACAGTATCGTCCTCGTTGAGTTTTTCTGAATCTATCCAGACACCTTGTCCCATAAGGAACGGGTAATTCTTGACTTTCTTCATGCACTGGATCTTGAATCTGTGTTTGAGCTGATCTATACATAGCTGCATCATGTCATCAAGACTATCAAAGAATTCACCGATATTTTTATTTGCCTTTATACCAAGGCGAGGAAGATTTATAGATGTAAATGATAGATTTCCTCTTCCGGTAACGATCTCTCTTGAGGGATCATGCGCATTTGAGATAACTCTTGTACGGCAGCCCATATAAGCGATCTCAGTGTTTGGATCTCCTTCTTTATAGTACTGAAGATTGTATGGGGCATCTATGAACGAGAAATTCGGGAAAAGACGTTTTGCCGATACTCTGCAGGCAAGCTTGAATAGGTCGTAGTTAGGATCAGTAGGATTGAAATTTACACCCTCCTTGACCTTAAAGATATGTATCGGGAAAATAGGTGTTTCACCATTGCCAAGACCTGCTTCTTCAGCAAGAAGAACATTCTTGATTACCATTCTGCCCTCAATGGAGGTATCTGTACCATAGTTTATTGAACTGAATGGTGTCTGAGCGCCTGCACGAGAATTCATGGTGTTAAGGTTATGTATAAGAGCCTCCATAGCCTGATAAGTTGCTCTGTCAGTCTCTTTTACAGAAGTCTTATATGCAAAACTCTGTATTTTCTTTACAGTCGGCGCATCAACGATCTGAACAAGAAGCTTAGCCTCAGCGTCCTGATACCCATTGTCGTTGGCAAGAGTTGGAACGTAGCCTTTTTCTTCAAGCTGATCGACAAGCTTTTTTGCTATAGCTTGTGAATTATCAAATCCGCCAAGCAGGTTAAGTGCCCTATGGACATTGTCACGATATCTGTGTCTGAATGTCTTTGCAACACCCTCAGACATATCATAATCAAACTTAGGCAGTGACTGACCGCCATGCTGATCGTTCTGGTTTGACTGGATAGCAATACAAGCCAACGCAGCATAGCTGGATATATCATTTGGAGTTCTCAGATGACCATGTCCTGTGGAAAAACCATTCTTAAAAAGCTTTGTAAGATCTATCTGAGTGCAGGTAGTAGTAAGAGTGTAAAAATCCATATCATGGATATGAATATCTCCCTCTGCATGCGCTTTAGCGTGCACTGGATCTAAAACATACATTTCGTAAAATTCTTTGGCACCGACAGAACCGTATTTAAGCATAGTACCCATAGCGGTATCGCCGTCTATATTAGCATTTTCACGCTTCAGATCAGAATCTTTAGCAGACTTGAAAGTAAGATCCTCGTATACTTTCATCAGTCTTGTGTTCATTTCTCTTGCACGAGTTCTTTCTGATCTGTAAAGAATATAAGCCTTTGCAGTAGCAGCGTGACCTTCATTTATAAGGACCTTCTCAACGCAGTCCTGGATCTGTTCAACAGTAGGAGAAGTAAGATTCTTTTCCATAAGCATATCAACGACTTTACCGGAAAGTATAAGAGCTTCCTCCTGGTCAGAGCCGCCAACAGACTGTGCTGCTTTATAAATAGCATTAGCGATTTTTTCTATATTAAAAGTAACTGTTCTACCGTCACGCTTTTTTATCTTAATGATCATAAATTCTTCCTCCGAAGTCTTCATATTTTTATAAAAACGATTTACTTTATCGCTGTAAGCTAATAATAGCAGTCGAATACCGACCACAATATGTTGTGGTTCGGATTGAACAATTCAAAGTATATAGTATTTATCCGATACTGTCAATGTGCTTTTTGCCAAATAAGAATCAACATATTTGTACAGCTTGCACAATTTACAGTTTTAACCATTTTTAACGGACTTTCATTTTCTTTTTTGCTGTTTTTCGTAAAGTAAATATACATTACACAGACAATATCCGCTTTGGTATATAAAGCAAATTACTTTACAGGCAAAATAGCGATTTTACGCTTGTTTATACTGAAAACTAATTCAAAAACAGACTCTTGTGAACGGAATATTTACAAAACAATCATCCACAAAAGAAAAAACATTTGAATTTTATTTTCATTTGAGTCGTAAAGCAAATTGCTTTACACGGCTATTTTTCTTATTTTTCTTTCCGATTTTATAAATATGCTTGAAATTATCTTTTTTTCTTTAAAACATAAAAATTCGCACACGAATCGTGACCTGTTATATCACGTTTCGTGTGCGAGCAGAGGATACTATATAATGATCTGATATGTGATTATTATTGTTCTGAAAGATCTTTTCTGATAAAATGTGTAGGCAGCCAAGGCTCGTTTTTGGGCATTGCATATTTTTCCTTCCCAAGTGCAATGCATTTTATCAGAAAACTCATATTTCTTGCAAGCTTTCTCATGGTCTGTAATCCCTCTGCATCATATGCAGCTTCTCCAATCTCTCTGCCATGAACACTATTCCAGTAACTACTTGATGCAACAGGCATTCCACTTATAGTAAAATACTTGTTAAGCTCGTCAAAGGTTGCTGAACAGCCTCCCCTTCTTGCAACGACTACGCAGGCACCAACTTTCATAGTTTTATCAAATGGTGTGCTGAAAAACAATCTGTCAAGACAGGCTATTAATGTAGCATTTGCAGATGCATAATAGACAGGAGATGCAACTATCAGCCCGTCTGCTGCTTCAAATTTTGGGGCAAGCTCATTTACAGTATCGTTGAAAACACAATGTCCAAGTTCAGCACATTTACCACAGGCAATGCAGCCCCTGATGTCCTTATTGCCGATCTGGCATACCTCTGTTTCGACACCTTCTTCTTTGAATGTTTTCAAAAGCTCATCTACTGCTGTGGCTGTATTTCCGTTCACCCTCGGACTTGCGTTGATTATCAGTACTTTCATATTATCTTCTCCTTTACCAGTTTTCATATCTTTGACCTGTATGCAGGTTTTTCATTCTTTCCATCTCATCGTCAGTTAGTTCAAAATCAAATATGCTGTAATTCTCAAGTATATGATCCGGGTTCTGGGAACCGGGGATCGTTATATACCCTGCTTGTAAATGCCATCGCAGGATTATTTGTGCAGGAGTTTTCCCGTGATCATCTGCTATTGCTTTAATTGTTTGATTTCCGAACAGATCCTGTGTATGTCCTCTTCCACCAAATGGATACCAGGATTCGACAACAGTACCATACTGTGATACATATTGTTGCAATTCATTGTTCTGGAAGAACGGGTGATTTTCATTTTGTACGACAGCTGGCATTATATCTCCGCCCGAGACTACTCTGTCATATTCTTCGGCGGTATAGTAATTGGAAATTCCTATTGATCGCAGCTTTCCATCTTTTACTCCTTTGCACAAAGCCTTGTAGACCTCCACATCACCACTTCCCGACTGGTGTATAAGCATAAGATCTATATAGTCTACCCCGAGCTTTCTGAGAGAGTCATCTATTGAACTATAAGCCCTGTTAAAATTTGAAGGCATTACCTTGGTCGTTATAAAAACGTCCTCACGTTTGACTATACCTTCATTCACTGCTCTTTTTAAGCCGTTTCCCACGCCTTTTTCATTTCCGTAGTATTGTGCTGTGTCTATGAGCCGATATCCGTCTTTAAGCGCTGAGTACACTGAGCTTTCTGCTGTGCGATCATCAAGTGTCCATGTTCCAAGCCCTATTATTGGCATTTCGTATCCACTGTTAAGTTTGACTGTTTTTTTATCAAAATCAAATTCAGGCATATTTTTCTCCTTTGTATCCGAGCGTGAACTATCATCGGATACATCAGCTTTGTTTTGTGATTTGTTTTGCTCTGCATTTGTATCAATTTCACTATTGTTGCTCATTGCTTCATGCTGCTTCTCGATTATGGCTTTGTTTTTACCATCTGAACTGCAAGATACAAAGCAGACCGCCATTAGAACGAAAAATGTAATCTTAATAATCTGATTCAAATAGTTTCCCCCTTTTATTATTACTATTATATTTTTTTATTATTATAACATATAAAAAATAGAATTACAAATACTTATACCTAATATTCAACTATGCCTAATAAGTATATATTCAGCAATTTTGTCTATAACATATTTGCATATCAAGTTATTTGATATAAGTATTTGTAATTCGATAAGCTGTGTGATATAATTAAAAAAACAAAAATAAACAATAATTGGAGGTTGTAAAAATGAAAAAAATCAGAGCAGTATTGATCATGTTGATGATCTCGGCGATGCTTCTGTCATCGTGCGGTAGTTCTTCTTCAAGTTCAAAGGAAGATAATGCAAGTCAGTCTCAGTCGTCAGCGAGCGAGAAAAAATCTGTTGCAAAAGATGGTGCAGATATGCAAACAAAAGACAAAAAGATGCCTACACGAAATGTTCCTAAAAATGGAACGAAGATCAATATGTATTTTGGCGATACGGTGATACCCGGTGTTCTTAACGATTCAGAAACCGCAAAAGCACTGATAGCTAAACTTCCTTACACACAAAAGGTAAGCAGATATTCGCACGATTTCTGCGGTGTTACACAGGAACTACCATATGATAAGGATAGTGTTCATTATGGTTGGCTTAACGGGGATATAGACTATGCGACAGATGCACCGTATTTTACGATACTCTTTGAAGATGAGGAATCCTCTGAGCAGTATGGCAATCAGGTGAATATCGGCGTTATAACCTGTGAGCTTGAAAAGATCAGCTCACTTCAGGGTGAATATGACGTAAGGATCGAGCTTGCAGAATAAGGAGAGAAAACTATGAAACGATATGGTACTGCAATTATAACTACTTTCGCTCTTTTATCAGCTATTCTAACCGGCTGCGGCGACAAAAGCAATAACGACAGTATACAGCCAAAACCAGTGAACAATTCAGCTGTTGTCTACTTCAGCAGAGTTGGCAATACGGATTTTGCTGATGATGTTGATGTAACTACAAGTGCAAGTCTGAATCGTGAGAATGGTGAATTAAAAGGCAATGCACAGCTAATTGCTGAATGGATCGCAGATGAGGTAAATACTGAAACGGTTGAGATCGTTACTGAGGAAAAATATCCTGAAAATTACGATTCAACTGTAGATCAGGCGAAGAACGAACAGGGTGATAAGGCACGGCCAAAACTGAAAAACAGTATTGATGTTAAAGATTTGGACACGATCTGGCTTGTTACTCCGAACTGGTGGTACGATCTGCCGATGCCTGTATATACATTCTTTGACGAATATGATCTTTCAGGAAAGAACATATTTGTGTATGTGACCCATGAAGGCAGTGGATTCTCAAAAATAATTGATACGATAAAGGATCTTGAACCTGATGCGCAGGTCGTTGAGGTATTATCTGTCAAAGGAGGCTCAGTTAAAGATGAGGAGCAGAAAATTCGTGATAAAACCAAAGAAATGATAAAGTAATAAACGATCCTATATAATTATTTGATGCCCGTACAGAATAGTTCTCACGGGCATCTTTCTTTATTTATTTCAGGTTATGTTAAAAGAATAGTTTTCTGCAAACAGGAATGTTTTTGTAAACAAGCTTTTCAAACGTGTCAGCATCTGATGGTTTTCCGACAACAGCTCCATAGTGTACAGGAACAGCGATCCTTGGTCTTATAGAGTTTACAAATGAAGCAGCTTCTCTTGCGTCCATTGTATATGTTCCGCCAATAGGTACACAGACAATATCACATTTCACAGCTCTTGCTTCAGTCGTGTCATCGGTGTCACCGCACACATATAATTTGCTGCCTTCGACTTCTGTAACATACCCTAACCATCCGTTGCTTCTGGGGTGAAATGGTTTGTTAATATTATATGCTGCAACTGCCTGTATAGGCAAGCCTGCTATAAGTGCTGTTTGTCCGCCGACCATGGGATAAACACGTTCCATAGGGACATCACACTTTTTGCATATAGTGTGTTTCATGCTTTGAGGGACAACAAATATCGTCTTTTCATTAGACGCTTTCAGAATATCTTTTGGAGAAAAGTGGTCGTAGTGCTCATGTGTAATAAACACAATGTCAGCATTTTGTGGTTCGTCAGGAAGATTGAAAGGGTCAAAATACAGTTTATTCTGTGCATCTACCCTGATACTGCTCTGCTCATTAACAATGACCTTGGCTATATTCATATTATCCTCCCCCTCTTGTTTTCAGACTTTTCATTTTACAGATCTTGTCGCAACTATATCAACACCTGTATCTGCAACATTTTTAATTACAATCTCCCCCATTTTTATTGGAAGATGGACGCTTGTTTCTTTGATCTGACTAACTGTTTCAAAAATTTTTCCTTTGGCAACCGGATCCTTGGTTTTAACCGGTACAGGGATACCCGAATCTGACATAATTGTTGTTGTTACCGTTCTTACCGGAGCAATAATCTCACTTTTTGCGTAATTTTCACCTCTTATACAGTTATTTCCCGATACAGATATGACTTCGTCGTTTTCTACCTCAGCTTTTAGTGAACAGCCCATAGGACAACAGATACAAGTAAGTTCCTTTATCATTTCTGCACCTCCTCAACGAATACTTCTATTGTATCGTCAATATCAGAAAGCTTATTCTTTTGGATTATCAGATCTACCATTTCGCTGGGAACAAGTATCTGAGATCTTTTTCTCATCAGCTCTGTATCACCGCTTTTGAGTATAATAGAAACATTTTTATACACACCTGTTACTCTGAAACGTATATGAGTTAGTTCAGGTGCATTGTCAATATTGATCCTACATGGTACTGTATATCTGACACCGTTGCCTGCTTTCACTTCTATGGTTTTTCCACTTTCAGATCCGCCATTAAGAATAAACCTTGCAGCATTCTCGCCAGCTCTTTGTGATTCTTCAGATACAAAGTCAACAAGATCATGAACATGAAGTACATTTCCGCAGGCAAACACACCGTTAACATTAGTTTGCAGACTCTCGTTAACATAAGCTCCATTGGTTCTTGGGTCGATCATTACTCCAGCGCCAACGGTAAGTTCATTTTCCGGAATAAGTCCACAGGAAAGCAGCAGTGTATCACATGGATAATATACTTCGGTTCCGGGGATCGGCTGGCATTTTTCATCGACCTTTGCTATATAGACACCTTCAAGCTTTTCTTTGCCTTTGATATCAACCACAGTATGACTAAGCAAAAGCGGGATCCCATAGTCATCAAGACACTGAACGATATTGCGTTTCAAACCGCTTGAATAAGGCATAAGCTCTGCAACAGCAGAGACCTTTGCTCCCTCAAGCGTCATTCGCCTTGCCATTATCAGTCCAATATCTCCGGAACCTAAGATCACAACCTGTTTACCTATCTTCACGCCCTGTAGATTGACAAGTTTCTGCGCTGTACCTGCTGTATAAACGCCCTGTGGTCTGAAACCGGGGATATTTAATGCACCTCTTGGTCTTTCACGGCAGCCCATAGCAAGTATAACAGCTTTAGCGTACAAAGTCTGTACACCTCGCTTTGAGCTGATTACTGTCACCGCTTTCATTGCGTCAGTGGTCGTTTCAAGTGAAAGCACCATAGTTTCAAGTTCAAAAGGTATATTCTGCTGAATTACCATATCTGCGTATCTTTCGGCATATTCAGGACCGGTAAGCTCCTCTTTAAAAGTATGCAGACCAAATCCGTTGTGTATACACTGGTTAAGGATACCGCCGAAAACATTGTCACGCTCAATGATCAGCAGATCATCAATACCTGCCTTCTTTGCGGCAAGTGCAGCAGCCATTCCCGCAGGACCACCGCCGATCACAATAAGATCGTATTTATTCATCGTCCTGCCTCCTGTCTGTATCAAATGCACCTGTTTTCTTTACATCAGCTAAACTGATCCCAAGCTTTGATGCTATCAAAGCCATTGTAGTCGGTAAACAGAATCCAGCCTGACATCTGCCCATACCAGCTCTGGTACGTCTTTTAACTCCATCGAGAGTAGTTGCTCCCAGCGGTCTGTTTATCGCATCAAGGATCTCGCCTTCGGTGACATATTCACATCTGCAAACTATTCTTCCGTATGAAGGATCTTTGCTGATTAGTTCATTCTGCTGATCATTTGAAAGATCAAAGAAATGAACTAACCCTTTCCTTGTATCAATAAAGTTATCTTTTTGCACAAGTTCGATAATACCGGAAATGATCTTGCACACATATTCACCTATTGCAGGGGCAGAACTAAGCCCCGGAGACTCGATGCCTGCAACATCAATAAAGCCTTTGATATCACTTTGTTCGATAATAAAGTCTCCTGTATCTCCAACTGCACGAAGTCCCGAAAACCCTGTAATGACCTTGTTGAACGGAATGTTCTTTACTGAAAGCGAACCTTTGGCTTTGACCTCGTCAAGACCGTGCTTGGTGGTTGATACATCCTGTTTATCATCAAGATCTTCTGCCGTCGGTCCAGCAAGGAGATTTCCGTGTACAGTCGGTGTAACAAGAATACCCTTGCCCATTTTAGTCGGAAGCTGGAATATCGTCCTGCTAATAAGCCCGCCTGCTGCTTTATCCATAAGCATATACTCGCCTCGTCTTGGGACTATCTTCATAGGCTGTGAGCTTATCATTGAATGTACCTCATCAGCAAAGACGCCTGCTGCATTTACAACTATTTTGCATTGGATATTGCCTTTATCGGTCTTAACATTAAAAGTATCTCCATTCTTGCTGATGCCGGTTACTTTGGTGGACAGCCTGAACTCAGCGCCATTTGCAAATGCATTTTCAGCAAAAGCGAGTGTCATTTCAAATGGACAGACTATTGCTGAGGTTTGTGCCCAAAGAGCTGCCTTAACGTTATCTGAAAGTGAGGGCTCAAGTTTTCTGGCTTCTTCACCTGAGATTACACTGACCCCATCAACGCCATTGATAACTGCTCTTTGCTTGAGTTCTTCGAGCTTTCCAACATCAGCCTCATCAAAGCAAAGCACCATAGCGCCGTTTTGCTTATAAGCAAAATCAAGCTTACTTGAAAGCTCTTTTATCATTTTACTTCCACGGACATTTAATTCCGCCTTCAGTGTGCCTGGTTTAGCATCAAATCCGGCGTGGACGATCGCACTATTAGCTTTTGAAGTCCCTTCGCAAACGTCGCTTTCCTTTTCGACTACACAAACAGAAAGCTTATATTTAGAAAGCTCTCTTGCCACTGCACAGCCGACTGCACCTGCTCCAATAACGAGAATATCGTACACATCATCACCTCATTTGGTATAATATCTAAAAATGTGACATCTATTTGATTAATTATATCACATTTAACTGAAAAAATCAATAGAAAAAGGACTGTTTAAAACAGTCCTTGAAAACTTGATTTCATCATAATATCAGCTGCTCTGGTTTTGAGCGTAATCATCCTGGTGAACGACGATATTATTGTCATATTTATCGTTCAGCACATCTTCAAGAGTAGTATTATTCATATATGCTACAAATGATACTATAAGTATAAACAGGCTGACTATTATAACGATACCTAATCTGTATCTGTTCTTTTTTTTCTTTGTTTTTGTGGTCATCTGACTTCCTCCATTCAATATTACACTATAATATTATACACCATATACTGACGAATTTCAAGTGGTGTTAAGTCTTATTTTTGGAAAACAAAAAGGCAGCCTTTTGGCTACCTTTTGCTTGTGTAAAAATTTTGGAGAGGATGAAACGAGCTAAGAGTATTAGTCTTAGTGTTCATTCTTTTTCCTTTCTTGTCCTACATTTATCATTATACACATATGTTCCGTAAAGTTCAACAACAGACAAGTTACATATTCCTACAAAAGAATTACAAATGTTTTCATTCTGTAACTAAATCAATCATTATTTACACCGTAGGTATTTCTATACTCAAGCATCTTATCAAGATACTGCTTTCCATCAACGATCCCATCTCTGATCGCCTGAATGATATCGTTGATATTAACTATTGAATATACCTTTACGCCAAAGTCCTTATAAGCCTGCTCGACTGCTGAAAGTTCAGAATCAAGCGCTTTTTCCATTCTGTCAACTGTGATGACCATGCCTGTAACATTAACATTTGCTGACTCTGTAAGCTTGGGCATTACTTCTCTGAGAGCCTTGCCTGAAGTCATTACGTCCTCGATGATAACGACCTTCTCGTTGTCTTCAAGCTTTTTGCCGACAAACATACCACCTTCGCCATGATCTTTGACTTCCTTTCTGTCAAAGCAATAGCTTACCTTGATACCAAATTTGTTGTACAGCGCAACAGCGGCGGAAACTGCAAGCGGTATGCCTTTGTAGGCAGGTCCGAACAGAGTCTGGACATCTATATTGTTCTGTTTTATACACTCTGCATAAAATTCGCCAAGCTTTGCAAGCTGTTCACCGGTCTTATAGTTTCCGGTATTTACGAAATAAGGTGCTTTTCTTCCGCTTTTAAGAGTAAAATCTCCAAAAGTGAGGACACCGCAGTCAACCATAAATTTGATAAAGCTTTCCTTGTAAGTCATTTTAATCGTTCCTTTCCGATAAACTTTTACAATTATGATTGTATCATATTAAAGTGCATATTTCAAGAGCTTTTTATGAATTTGACATTTATAGTATTATTGACAGTGAGTTTTATTGATGTTATACTTTTGTGGGGTGATGATATGAAAACGCTTTATGTTTCCGATCTTGACGGTACTTTACTAAGAACTGACCAGAAAACATCTGAGTTTACTAACAAGACTATAAATAGTCTTGTAAACAAGGGTATGATGTTTTCTTATGCAACTGCACGCTCGTTTAATACATCTCACAAGGTCACGCAAGGTCTGACGGCGGAATTTCCCCTTATTATCTACAATGGTACTATGATCAGGGATAATGCCACAGGAAAGCTGCTTCACAAATGTTTTTTTGAAAAAGACTCTGCGGTAAAGCTTGCACAGGATATGGTTAAAAACGATGTGTACCCGATCATTTATTCATTTGTTGATGGTGAGGAAAAGTTTTCTTATATTGAAGCAATGATAAGTAAAGCTGAACACGAGTTTGTATTAACAAGGTCAGGTGATCCACGGGACAGACCGGTAAAAAGCTTTGAAGAGATGACCGAGGGCGAGATCTTTTATTTTACCTGCATTGACGAACCGCAAAAGCATGAAGAGCTGTATGATAAATACAAGGATAAATTCCATTGTTTTTATCAGAGCGATATTTATTCAGGTGAACAATGGCTTGAGATCATACCAAAGGATGCTTCAAAGGCGAATGCGGTCAGAAAGCTTGCACAAATTACCGACTGTGACAGAATTGTTGTATTTGGTGACGGTGTGAATGATATAGATATGTTTGAAATCGCTGATGAAGCATATGCGGTGAAAAATGCAGATCAACAGCTGAAAGCTGTTGCTTGCGGGGTTATAGCTTCAAACAACGATGATGCTGTGGCAAAATTTCTGCTTGAACACTTTGATCGGGAATAACAAAAGCCTTGCTTTCATTTAAGGTAAGCAAGGCTTTATCATTATTTATTTTTGAGCCATTCCTGCTTAGTGAGGAGGCTTACATGACCAGTACGTTTTTCGTTCATCTGTAAAACATCTACATCGTGGCTTGTGAACTGATATACAAAGCCGCATTTGTGCTGGACACGCTTTGACTTTTCGTTGCCGTCGTAATATCCGCACCAGACAGCAGTCATATCCAGATCTTCAAAAGCGTAACGAAGCACTTCACGCACGGCTTCGGGGATAATTCCCTGCCCCCAGAAAGGTTTTCCCAGCCAATAGCCAAGTTCACACTCGTTGTCTCGTTCAGTCAGATCGGTATCATCTCCAAGCTTCAGACCTATACAACCGATAGCTTTATTATCTGATCTGAAACAAACCGCAAATGTATGAGGCTTGCTCAGGACGCTTTTAATTATCTGCCGGCTGTCTTCAACGCTTTTATGCGGCTGCCATCCTGTGATAGGACCGATATCCGGGTCTTTTGCATATTCATACAGGCTTTCGCTGTCACTTTCTATCCACGGGCGCAGAAGAAGTCTTTGAGTTTCAAGCTGCATAATTATGTTCTCCTTGCTCTTAACTTTTTTAAGATCTGTGCTCTTTTCAGTTTTAAAATATATGCATCTGTATCATTAGCGACGACTTTATTCAGTGAAAGCAATGCGATAAGGTTCGGAATTGCCATCAGACCGTTGAAAATATCAGCGATAGTCCAGACTGCCGAGACTGTCATATAGGGACCGAAGGCTATTGCAACGATATAGAGGTATCTGTACAGTGAAACCGCTTTTTTCTTGCCGCCAAACAGATATTCCATACAGCGTTCGCCGTAATAATTCCAGCCGAGAATAGTTGTGAATGCAAAGAAAACAAGACACAGCATCATTACGAATGCAGGAATACTTGAAGGTAAAAATGAAAAACCGTTTTTAAATGCGTGGGTCGTAACCTCAACGCCTTCATAAGGCGCATTTGTTACAGGGTTGATGGCTTCATAGCTTCCCATCATTATTATTGCCAAGCCTGTCATTGTGCAGATTATGATCGTATCAATAAACGTGCCCATCATTGAAACAAGCCCCTGCCGTACAGGTTCCTTGGTTTTTGCAGCTGCTGCGGCGATCGGAGCAGATCCGAGTCCCGCTTCATTGGAAAAAATACCTCTTGCAACTCCTTTTTGCATTGCAACAAACATCATAGGGATAGTGCCGCCTGCGACAGCTTTCATATTAAAGGCGCTTGAGAATATTGCAGATATAGCATTCGGAAGTTTCTGCGCATTGATAACGATAAGGCTAACAGCAGCAAATGCATAAAGGATAGCCATAAACGGTACGATGATCTGTGCAACGCCTGAAATACGCTTGATCCCGCCGATTATTACAAGTGCAGCACAGATCGTGATGATCGCACCTGATATTACTACGGCAAGAGTGTACTCTTTTCCGAAAATAGTGATTGTTGTTCCTCTTTGTGGGTCGAAGTAGTTCTGAACAGCAGAGGTAATGCCATTTATTTGCGAAAAAGTTCCAATGCCGAAAAGCCCAACGCAAGCTCCGAAAAATGCAAATAGTTTTGCGAGCCATTTCCACCTTTTGCCCATACCGTACTCTATGTAATAAAACGGTCCGCCGAGAGAGTGTCCATCTTTATCAATTTTACGATATTTTACTGCAAGAAAGCACTCGGCATATTTGGTTGACATACCAAAAAAGGCTGCCACCCACATCCAAAACAATGCTCCGGGTCCGCCGGCAAGAACTCCGACAGCAGTTGCTACACCGACGATATTTCCTGTTCCTATTGTAGCAGACAGTGCAGTACAGAGTGCTGCAAAGCTGGAGATCTCTCCGCCGTTTCCTCCCTTTTCTTTTTTAAACATAAAGTAAAAGCCTCTATGCAGATGAAATATCTGAAGAAACTTTACCCTGAAAGAAAGAAAAACTCCGACGCTTATCAGGGCGATTATCAGAGGCAGTCCCCATACATAATCATCAATTACTTTTAAAACTTCATTGATTTTTTCCATACAATGTCCTTTCAAAGTGAGTTCAATTTATAAATAATATAGTATCAGCTATTGAAAAATCTTAAATAATATAGTATAATTCTTATGAGGTGAAATAAATGCTTAAAGGATATTTTGATCTGCCCACTATCGCTTTTTTTACTCAGAAGAACATCTGGACGGGCAGTCTTTACACAGATTTCAGTTACAGGATCACTCCGGTCAACCAAAAAGGAGACGAGAACACCCCTGCATTAAAGGAGCTTCACACTCAGGTCTGGTATGGTACTCAGTGCTATACTCTGGTAAATGAGTTTGTTTGTGAATTTCATGAGGAGCTTACTGAACAGGGTCTTGAAAGGACTCGTGAGCAGCTTACTGAAGCTTTTGAAGATTTCAAAAAAATAAGGAAAAACGTTAATTCTGATTTTAAACTTCACTGAAAACAGTCCTGCACCTTGCTAATAGCTCGGTGCAGTTTTTTTACTTTACAAGAGTTCTTTCATCACAATATTCACATTCAAGTGTTGTACCTTCTCCTCTGAAATAGTGAGGAAGATAAGCTTCCTGGTGCGTTATACACTTTGGATTAGAGCACTGCTGATGGATATGCTCACTGCCGGTAATAAGTGCAGCAGGTTTATCAGAGTTTTTAAGAACGGTAAGTATAAGCGCCATACGGATATACATTCCGTATTTTGCCTGTTTAAAATACATTGCTCTGGGATCGTCATCGACCTCAATAGCTATCTCGTCAACTCTTGGCAGTGGATGAAGAACCACAAGATCGCCTTTTGCGTGAGCCATTTTTGAACAGTCCAGGATATAGCTTCCCTTTTGTTTTTCGTATTCTTCTGCACTTGAAAACCTCTCACGCTGGATCCTTGTCATATAAAGCACATCAAGGTCGGTTATTGCACTGTCAAGATCGGTAACTTCAGTAAATGTGTGTCCGCCTGCGGAGAGAACATCTTTGATATATGTAGGCAGACAAAGCTCCGGCGTTGATATGAGCACAAATTTATTATTTTTATAGCAAGTCATTGCTTTGATGAGCGAATGAACAGTGCGTCCGTTTTTGAGATCTCCGCAAAAGCCTATGGTCATATTATCAAGATGACCTTTCTCTTCTTTGAGAGTAAGCAGATCGGTAAGGGTCTGTGTCGGGTGAAGATGTCCGCCATCGCCTGCATTGATAACGGGACAGTCCGCAGTCAAAGCAGCTGCTTTAACAGAACCTGCGGTAGGGTGACGCATTACGACAACATCAGCATATCCTGATACTATTTTTGTCGTATCCTTGAGGTTTTCTCCTTTTGCAACAGAAGATGTTGCAGGATTATCAAAACCAATTATGGTTCCGCCGAGTCTGAGCATTGCAGTCTGAAAGGACATCTGAGTTCTTGTTGAAGGTTCATAAAAAAGAGTACCCATTATTTTGCCCTCGCAGGCTTTGGAATACTTTGAGGGGTCGCTTATTATCTCGTGAGCCAATGTGAGAAGCTTTTCCCACCATGAAACGGGATAATCATTAAGGTCTATCAGATTCAGATTATTGTAGATCATTTCGATCTCTCCTTTCAGTATTCGGCTGTTGAAAAAAGTTATCATTCATCGGTTAAACCGATTATTAGTTCAGTAGCTTTTTCTTTTGAAAATGCAGTGTTGAGGTATTCAAGCAGGGCTTTTGCGGACAGGTTTAACGGCAGCTCGAGCTTTTGACACAGCTTTTTTCTGAGCGCAGAGCTATCATGTTTTCCGCTAAGGCCAAGCTTGTACATATCACTGCGGGTAAGAACTTCCCTGTCAGGATCTGTATTATCAAGCACACCGGATCTTTCAAAGACTTCTCTTATAAGCTGAGCGTCGATACCTTCAACGCCGAGTTTTCCTTCTTTTGACGGCGCTGATTTGCGCTTCTCTTTTCCAAAGATCTCAGGAATATACAGATTTGTTATCCTGCCCTCACTTATAATGCTTTTGAGATGATTTCGTATCTGAAAGCCAGCAGAGTCAGAATCAGTAAGGATTATTATTCCCTTAGTTTCAGCATATTTTCTGATAAGACTGACAGTATCAAAATCATTATAGATCTGAAAGCCATTGGTGCAGATTATCACTCCGTCAACGACTGAACTGAGCTTGATCTTATCGTACTTCCCTTCAACTATCATCACTTGTGAAACTTTGAGCTTTTGCATATCAGCACCTCAGAGCCATACATTTTGCAAGTCCTTGTTCAAGTGTAAGCATATCAGAAGATTTTCCTGAAGAATGGGTTTTCAAAGCAAGGTCAGTATCAGAAAGAATTGCGATAGTCTTTGTTATTCTTTCGATCGAAAAACCTGCGCAGTCGTTGAACATATTTCTGACAGCAAACTCTCTGTTTTTGGGATAATCAAAATCATTCACGACATTTTGAACAGTAAGAGCTCCTGATCTTGCAAGTTTTGCTCTGTACATATCTGTCATTGAAAAACTGATTATTCCAAGAATCTCGAATGGTTCATAATTCTGCATCGAAAGTTCATACAAGCGGTTAAAGACAAGATCTGCTCTTGATCTGAGTACATTTACTGCAAGAGAATAACCGTCTGATTCGACGTGTCTGATACATAAAAGGTCTATATCGTCCCTTGTTATCTCTCTTTGCTGAGCATAATCGGATAGCTTTTTTATTTCCTGCTTTACAAAGCCGGTATTACATAGACAAAGCTCGGCTATATACTCTGCATTGTTTTTTGAGATAGTACACCCAAGCTTGCTAAGCTCAGTAGCTATAGCACGACCCATTTCCTGCGTTGTTTTAAGCGCAAAATCGCACACAATGCCATTTTTATCACAGAACTCACAGAAACGTTTGTTTTTATCTGTAAGTGCCTTTTTATTCTTATATAACTCGGCGGCAGTAGCGTAAATAATGACCGTTGTGCCTTCTTCAAGTGATTTTAGTATCTTGCGAAGCGAATCTCCGTCGTCCTTATTGACATTGTCCATATTGAGATCGTTAACGGTTATGACCACCCTGTCAGCGAACATCGGCAATGCCTGGCAGGCATCTGCAAAAGCAGGAATATCTATCTTTTTGCCGTCAAACTTATGCAGGTTCATTGTCTGGCTTGCTTCCGGGCAAAGCTTTTTAACAAGCTTTTTGGTAAATGCTTCAAGCGTAGTTACATCATGTCCGTAAAAGTAATAAAGCTTGCTTATATTGTTTTCTCTTATCTGTTTACCAAGCAATGTCGGTGACAGTGAGCTCATAGTCAAGCCTCCTTACGATTTTTTCGTCTGATGAGAATGCAACGCTGACACCATCGGTATCATATCTGTCATTGTCAATATAAAAACAGTCGCTGCAAAATCTGTATACATTATCATTATACTTTATTTCAAAGCAATTTTCAAGTCTTGACACGACAACTTCTCCAAGTTCCATGGTACTGTTATTATCAAATAAATAAGCATCTTTATCCGGTACTGAAAGCTCTGTTGCGCTAAGAAATACCTCAGCAGATGGATAGAGCGTATTCTTATATCTTCCGATAGTGTAGTACGGTTCTTTTTCGATAAACACGGCATCTACAAAGCGTATACCCTTTTTGTCAAACACACGTTCAACTGCACTGAGATATTTACCGCTGCTGCCGATATCAAAGATCAATGCGTTTTCTGACTCACAAACAACAACAGTGCAGCTTTTCTTATTGGCAAAGATATAAAACTCTGATCTTCCGAATGCAAGCAGTGTATTTATGCACGAGCATAACAGACAAGCAGCAGTTCCTATTGCAACTGCGATCGCAGATAACAGAGGCTTTTTGCGGGTACAGGCAAAAATAAGCACGCATATACTTAAAACTGTTATGATAGCTGCTGCCCAGAATGAGTCAGCAGTGATGTAAAGGATAGATAATTCGGAGAAAACTCTGACCGCAGCGATGACTGCCTTAATTATCCATGTCGCAGCAATCAGAAGTGGTTTTGCAAGAAAAACCACACCGGCACTCATAGCAACGAAAAAGCACAGAAATAGTGCAGCTGTGCAAAGCGGGATCAGCAAAACATTGATCAATGGAGCTATAATTGAATATCCGCCAAACATTATGAGCGAAACGGGAGCTAAACAAAGGCTCACTGTTGTTGAATAGATGAAAAGTTTCAGTGGGTATACTGCTTTTTCAAGACCTGCTCTTTTAGTAAAGAAAGGAGCAACAGTTCCTGCTGCAAACGCAGCTGTAAAGCTGAGCAGAAACGATGCTGAGAAAACACAGTAAGGCTGTGCTGCACAAAGAATTATAGCAGCTATGCCAAGAGAGTTTGCGCTGTCCGATCTGCGTGGACTCAGATCGGAGATAAAAACTATGCTCATCATAACAGCACTTCTGATAACAGAGACTGACATCCCTGAAAACACCACAAAGCCCCAGACAAGAATCAGCATAATAACACTGCGGACTTTCTTATTCTTTACAGGTTTTTTCAGAAGCCTGAAAAGGATCGAACAGAAAACGACCAGATGAGTTCCCGAGACTGCAAAGATATGACCGATACCGTTTCGATAAAGCATATTTTTCAATGACGGATCCATTTCACTTTTATCACCGCAAAGCATTGCGGCAAGAAAGCCTTTTTCTTCATCTCCCGAAAACTCAAGAATCGTATTATATATCCTGTCGCTGTAATTTTTTATCCCACGCAGCAGAGGGTGAGAGTTTGAGCCTGTTAATTCAGCCTTTGCTGCGCCGTTTCCTCTCAGAAAAACTCCCTGACTGAAATAGAATCTCTGACTTTGAAAGTTGTAAGTATCTTTTAATACACTGACCTTGCCTGTAACTTTTACATTATCATAGTACTCATAATCATCGTCGTTGACAAGAAATGATATCTTTGTACTATGACCGCAGACATCGCCTTTCACCGTGAGATAGCCCTGTCCGTGACCTATATAATTATAATCGCTGACATAGCCTTCGACAGTTATCACACTGTTATCGGCAGCTATGATCTTATCATACACAAAGTGAGTATACAGTGTGCTGTATATCAAACCGATGACTGTACATATACCGCAGACGATAAAATAGCGCCGGAATTTTGAGAATGCAAAAGCTCCGATCAGCGCAAGCAAAGAAATGCTGATGGCAAATATCCACCAAAGACTTACGCTGAAAGCAGCGGCAAGTAAAAGACCTGCAACAAATGAAATACCGCACCAGAAGCCCTTTCTTACCACAGCTGTCACCTCATTAAAGCGAGATCAGATCATACACATAAGGGCGGATATAATACCCGCCCGTTTTATCAGCCGGCAGGCCACTGAAACGGTCTGCCAGCAAGAAGATGAAAATGAATATGAAATACGCTCTGTCCAGCCTGTTCACCACAGTTGGAAACTACTCTGAATCCATCTTTAAGGTCAAGATCCTTGGCAAGCTTCGCTATGACCTCATAAATATGAGCAATAACGCCGCTGTTGGATTCGTTCACCTCATTAAGCTTAGAGATATGCTGCTTGGGGATACACAGATAATGGATCGGTGCTGTAGGCGCAATATCTTCAAATACAAAGACAGTATCGTCCTCATATATTTTTTTAGACGGGATCTCACCGGCAATTATTTTACAAAACAGACAATCGTTCATTTATGTACCTTCTTTCATATCATTTTATAAACTCTGATACTACATCATTTACCTGAGCAAGCGCTTCATCGATCTTGAACCTGTCGCCGACACCAGCCATTGCACAATCCGGCTTTCCGCCGCCTTTACCGCCTGTGAGCGCAGCAACTTTTCCAACGATCTTTCCGCAATGCACACCCTTTGCAACAGCATTCTTACCAGCAGCTGCAACAAGATTTGCTTTGTCACCGCAGATGCCTGCGATAACGACTGTAACATCATCAAACTGAGATCTGATATCCTCAGCCATTTTCTTCAGAGCGTCTGGTTTTATATTTGAAAGCATCGCACTTGCGACTTTAACACCATTTATATCAACCGTGCTATCGATAATTGATTTTGATCTGATGGCGTTGATAGACGACTGAAGCTCGTCACGCTCTCTTTCGAGGTCCTTGATCTCCTGCATAACAGCAGAGCATCTGTTCACAAGTTCAAGCGGATTTGCTGTTTTAAGTATTGCAGCGGCTTTTCTTATCTCATCGGAATGTTCAGCAACGAGTTTAAGGACTCCCCTGCCTGTCACACCCTCAATTCTTCTTATACCGCTTGCAACAGAAGCTTCAGAGATAAGCTTGAAAAGTCCGATCCTTGATGTATTATCAACGTGAGTACCGCCGCAGAATTCTCTTGAAGCGATCTCCTGCTCATCTCCCATAGTTACGACTCTTACAGTTTCGCCGTATTTCTCACCGAAAAGCGCCATTGCTCCGAGCTTCTCGGCTTCTTTGATAGGCATCTCTTTTGTTTCAACGTCAAGTCCCTTGAGGATATTGGCATTAACGATAGCTTCGACTCTCATCTTTTCCTCGTCAGTCATAGCTGAAAAATGTGAAAAGTCAAATCTGACTCTGTGGGCATCAACAAGCTGACCAGCCTGGTGAACATGATCTCCGAGAACCTCACGCAGTGCAGCTTGCAGTAAATGTGCAACACTGTGGTTTCTCATAATATCGTTTCTGTTTTTCTTATCAACGTGAAGCTCGACCTTCTGTCCGACGCTGAGAGCGCCCTCGGTAACTTTGAGCTTATGAGCGAACTTACCGGCGACTACCTTCTGAACGTCAAGCACTTCAGCTTTACCGCTTACAGTCGAAATTACGCCTATATCACCGACCTGTCCGCCGCTTTCTGCGTAAAATGGAGTTTCAGCACAGACCATATAGACTTCGCTGCCGACACCAGCATTTTCAACAAGCTCATCATCGGTCGCAAGATACTTTATCTCACTTGCTCCGTCAAGGGTATCATATCCTGTAAAGACAGTTGAGAAAGTCTTATCCATCTTATGGAAAACCGTTTCATCGGCACCCATATATTTTGAGCCGCCTCTTGCGGTCCTTGCTGTTTTCCTTTGCTTGTCCATGCAGGCATTATATCCGTCCTCATCAACAGACAATCCCTTTTCTTCGAGTATCTCTCTTGTGAGGTCGATCGGGAAGCCATAGGTATCAGAAAGTTTAAAGCAGCTTTCGCCGTCAAGAACCGTTTTTGAGCTTGTTTTCATTTGCTCGATATAATCATCAAGGATCTTCATTCCACGGTCAATAGTAGTGTTGAAGTTCTTTTCTTCAGTGGTGAGTACCTTAACGATGTAGTCGTATTTTTCTTCAAGCTCATTATATTCACACTTGTTGCAGTCAACAACAGTCTTAACGATGTCTTTAAGGAACATTCCGTTTATACCCAGCAGTTTTCCGTGACGGACAGCACGTCTGAGCAGTCTTCTCATAACATAGCCTCTGCCCT
The DNA here is from genome assembly GCA_902787825.1 of uncultured Ruminococcus sp. Lineage (GTDB taxonomy): Bacteria > Bacillota > Clostridia > Oscillospirales > Ruminococcaceae > Hominimerdicola. The sequence goes on from CADAHS010000004.1 coordinate 151,157, forward strand.
CGTTTGATGGCAGAACGCCGTCTGATGCAAGAAATGTCACTGAACGGATATGGTCGGTTATAACTCTTATAGAAACGTCTTTTTTATACTCTTTGCCGTACTCACAGCCGGCAATTTCACAGACCTTATCCCTGATCGCTTTTACTGTATCAACATCAAAGATAGAATCAACGCCCTGCATAAGTGCAGCGAGTCTTTCAAGTCCCATACCGGTGTCGATGTTCTTTTGTTTAAGCGGTGTATATGTACCGTCCTCATGTCTTTCAAACTGAGTGAACACGAGGTTCCAGAACTCCATATATCTATCACAGTCACAGCCGACTGTACAGTCCGGTTTTCCGCAGCCATACTGTTCTCCACGATCAAAATAGATCTCTGAGCACGGACCGCACGGACCGTCTGTTCCTGCCTCCCAGAAGTTATCCTCCTTACCCATACGGAAGATATGATCCATAGGAACTCCGACTTTTTCGTGCCAGATCTTTTCAGCCTCGTCATCGTCTTCGTATACTGAAATATACAGTCTTTCCTTCGGCAGCTTCAGTACCTCGGTCACATACTCCCAAGCCCAGGCGATAGCCTCGTCTTTAAAATAATCACCGAACGAGAAGTTTCCGAGCATTTCAAAATATGTACCATGTCTTGCAGTCTTTCCTACGTTTTCGATATCGCCTGTTCTTATACATTTCTGACAGGTAGTCATTCTCGTTCTCGGAGGTACCTCCTGACCAGTAAAATACGGTTTCAGCGGTGCCATACCTGCAACAATGAGCAGAAGGCTATTGTCATTCTGAGGCACAAGCGGATAGCTCTTATGCCGCAGGCAATTTTTACTCTCAAAGAATTTGAGGTATGATTCTCTCAGGTCGTTAAGACTTGTCCATTCCATTTTAAATTCCTCCATTATTATTGATAAGTTTCATATAGATATCAGTTATTTCATACCTATCAGGCTTTCTGGTACTCTTTTTGAACTGTTTGTCATAAGCACCATATTTCAAAAAGTTAGCTCTTGCCTGTTTTATTGTTACACCGCTATTGCATTCGTTCGGGATATTCTCATCGTATTCCCCGTCGTCCTGCCAGTAGCAGACCTGACAGATATCGTTTTCGCCCCTGTTAAGCAGCGTTCGGCAGCCACAAACAGGACAGATGAATTTTCTCATATACACAGCTCCATAAATAATAAAAATGCTCCGCCCCAAGCATGGGACGAAGCAGAAACTCCGTGTTACCACCCAAATTGCCTTTTCAGAATGAAAAGACCACTCAAAGCCTTTAACGCAGGCACACGGCACTGTTTTCACAGCGCAGCTCAGGTAAGCCACCGGACTCAACGCAAAGACTTTCACCAAAACGTCTTCTCTCTGAAGCGTTAAGCACCCGGATAATTCCGTCAACGCATTAGTTTATTATCTTTAATATTATAATACATTTTGCAAGACTTGTCAAGCGCATTGCTTTATTGACAAAGTACTTGAATTATTGTCTGATCAATGATATAATAATTGCATAAACAACGTATTTTCAAGAAAAGTAAACAATAATTGATTTTGGAGATATTAAAATGTATATTTGTCCTGTTTGTAAAAAAAGACTTAAAAAGCTTGATAACGTATGGCACTGTCAGAATGGACACAGCTTTGATATTGCCAGGAAGGGTTATGTAAATTTGCTGACTACAAACAAAAGAAATCCCAAAAACTGTGGTGATAACGCAGAAATGGTCAAGGCAAGGACTGATTTTCTTGACAAGGGTCACTATCTTTTGCTTGCACAAAAAATCGCCGGGATCGCTGCAAAGGAACTCAACAGCACTAAATGCCCAATTGTGATCGACAGTGGCTGCGGCGAAGGGTTTTACACCTGCATATACGCCCGTGAGCTTTCATATGCAAAAATATTTGGTGTTGACATCTCAAAGGCAGCTGTTTCACACTGTATGACAAGAGTACATAATCAAGGGATCAGCAACTGTGAATTTGCCGTTGCTTCGTCTTTTGAGCTTCCTTTCGGAAAAGGTATGGCTGATATGGTGATAAGCACTTTTGCACCGGTTTCAAATGATGAATATGCACGGGTATTAAAAAAAGGCGGTAAGCTTATTGTTGTATCACCTTCTCCGAGGCACTTGTTTGAGCTTAAAAGCATTGCATATGATGAGCCATATGAGAACAAGCCTAATAAATATGGTCTGAACAAATTTGATATGAAAGATGAGGAGATCTATGAATACAAATGTCATCTTGAGTCATCAAAAGATATTCTCGATCTTTTCTCAATGACTCCTTATATGTACAAGACCTCGGCAGAAGGTATTCAACGTTTGAAAGATCTGACCGAGCTTGAAGTGACCTGTGGATTCTGCATTCAGGTATACAACAAAAAATCAGGTTTTTAATTCAAAGGCTGTCGGAATGTGAACCGCAGCCTTTTTTACTTTTATAAGCGATACCGTATGACCATTGTGCGGTGTTGCCTATATATATTTATGATAACGGGCAAGTATTGGGATATGATGATTATGAAACAGTTTTGATCTGATAAATTCATCGAACAACAACCCGACGAAAGAGAGTATATACCATAGAATTGAAAACACGAGGCATATCTGACCGTCAAAATTCAGCGGAGAGCTGTTATAGCTCCAGATGTGCAGTTTCAAAGTTCTGTTAAGTATCTCTCCCGAAAACAGCTCTATCGAAACAATAAAAATCCAACCTATCGTCACAGACACTGCAAGGCCGGTTCCTTGTCTGCGTTCGTCATTAAGAAAGTGCAGTATTACCATACATATTCCGCCTATAACGCCCATTGAGATATAAGTATGACCTCTGCAGATCACTTCAAGTCCGCCGTAAATCAGACCTCCTGTTATAAAAACAGTCAGCAATTCGCCGTATCTTCTCAACAAACACCACTTCCTCCGAACACTTATGTATATATGATGTGCATATGATTGCGCTTTTAGTCATATAAGTACTAAAAAAGCTGCCGTATTTTTACGACAGCTTAAATTTCACATTCTGCCTCTGTACTTCGTCTGATATCCGTGATTCTCAGGCGGTCTGAGGTCGTTGGGGTACATAGTATCGGAATAGATATCAGTTTGCAGCTGCTTTACGAGCGAAAAAACCTCCTGATACTCTGAGATGTCGCAAAGAGTAAGGCTTCTTGAATACTTATTTGAGCTTCCTGCAAACTGTATAAGATTGGCGCTTGTAAGTATAACATCACCAACGCCGAACATCTGATCGAAGATACCTCTGTGGATATTGACATTGGAAAGCTCGGCAAATGATTTCATCTGACAGTTGTATGTAAAAACTCCGCCGGAAATATAGATACCTTTCTCAGTGATAATATACTCGGTGTTCTTGTATTTTCTGAAAGAGAAAAGCACGCCTCCGAGATAAATCCATACGGGCATAAGATGAAAAGCAAAGAAAACTAACATAAATCCGCCGATGCTTTCTCCGCCCTGATCGGTGGGAGTTTTGCTCGCCATTACAATAAAGAAAATATCAAAGCCCGCCCATAAAATGGCAAAGAACAGCATAGGATTAAAAATACACTCAAAAATAAAACACTTTTTTTGAGGCTTCCCTCTCCACAGTATGTTTTCGTTTGGACTTATCATAGCTTCAAGGTCTGATCTTGTCATTATAGCAGCTCCTTTCGTTATCTATATATCTATTATCTATATATGATACTACATAACAATATACACATCGTCAACAGTCCATACACCGTTTTCTTTCTCAAGATAAACTCTGTTACAAGGCATTATCTTATAGCTATCCAGACAGAATTTTTCCGCTTCTTTAAGGTCTTTCGGAACACTTGAATAATCAAAGATAACGATAGCTTTATTCCCGCTTTCAAGTATCAAAAACTTATTGTAACCGCAGAGTGTTTTCACAGGATCGTTAACAAGGCTGTTAGGATCAAGCGTTCTGAATTCAGATTCAGATATTTTGATCTCCAGCTCTTCTCTTTTGCCGTTTTCACCATGCATTGTACATTCAAGCAAGCTGAGAACATCGCTGCGAAGTTTTTTATCATCAGAGATATAGTCATCAGGATCAATGCTTTGAGTATCAAAATGATTCAGGTCAAACCAATAGCAAAGGTTATTGTCCTTCCAGTATTTGTTGTACAACTTCATTGCATAATTTGAAGCAAGATATATTACAAATCCTACAACAGCAGCGATCATCAAAATGAATACTGTTGTAATTATCGGATTATTCTTTTCCTTATTTTCCAAATGTTCAGCCTCCATAGCCGTAAATTGACCGGATAGTAATTTAAAACTCTTTAACAATTATAAGACTTAACAGTGAAAATGTCAATACTGATCGGCTGTATATACAAACAACTGCTGCCCGAAAGGAACGGACAGCAGTTGAATATCAGATTATTTTACTGAACTTTTGCTGACTTTTCCGAGGATCTTGTCCGGAACAGCAACAACGCCGCCAAACAGAACGATCTTGGAAGAATTCTTATTTTTGAGATAAGATTCCTGCTTTGCGCTGAGAGTATTATCAGCGAGGAACAGCGGAGCCTTGTTGTTAGCAGCATATACGCCGCCCGCGAGTGCATCAGGGAAATCAAGTCCTTTTGCAACGCAGATGCTCTTGGAAGTGAGGGTCTTATCCTTCTTAAAATGATTATTTACAAGAACGCAGGTCTCATATCTGTTGGCACCGGCAAATCTTGTAACCTTACCTTTTGGAAGAGCTTTCTTGATGCTGGTTTCGAGTGCCTTTGGAATAGCTACTGTTCCGCCAACGATGTAAATGTTCTTTACACTGCTCTTAACCTTTTTAAGATACGAAGTAATATTTGAGTCAAGAGTTTTCTTTGACGGGTCAACATAGAGTATCGGAGCACCCTTGAGCGCAGCTACAGGAGAAACTGAAAGTGCATCAGCAAAAGCCTTATCTGTGGTGAAGAACACACTGCTTGGAGCTGTGGTCTTATTCTTGGTGTTGGATTTTACCTTTGCCTGGAGAGCTTCAGCAACCTTCTTTGAAGTTTCAAATGAAGTATTGCCATTGATATTGGTAACAGAAAGTTTGTTATTCTTGAGTGACTTGATGACGCTTGAGTTGATAGCGTTTTTTGTATTAACAACTATAACATTTTTAGCTTTGAGTCTCTTGATCTCGGTAAGTGTATCCTTTACCAAAGCGTTCGGAGCTGTGAGCAGCAGAGGTGCGTTATAAGCCTTTGCAAGAGGAACAGCTGCAAGTGCATCATGGAAATCCATACCTGTGGTAAGGATCACATACTTAGATGTAGACTTGAATGACTGCTTTGAGATTGCAACAGCAGTACCGTAACGGTTGTCGCCGGCTATCCTCTGATATGGAGGAAGGGTCTTGAAAGTATGAATATTACTCTTTGCATATTTCTGTACGAGAGATTTATTATAACCGTAGATGACAGGGTTTGTCTTTGTGGTTGCATAAGATGACTTGCTGAATGCACTGTAACCGATGCTCTTTACGGTATCGGGAACAACAATGCTGTTAAGGCTATTACACTTGTAAAACGCACCATTTCCTATTGTCAGCTTAGAGTAAGGAAGATTTACGTCTGCAAGCTTTGCACATTCAGCAAATGCAAAGTTGCCGATTTTTGTAACATTGTGAGGGATCTCGATCGAAGCAAGTGATTTACATTCAGCAAAATCTTGCTCTCCGATGCTTGTAACATTTTTGCCTATCACAACATTGAGCAGAGAATCACAGCCTCCGCAGGTTAATCCCGGAAGCTTTTTGATACCGTTACCGGTCTTGAAAGTAACAAGCTTATCGCAGCCATTGACAATACCTCTCTCGATCGAAGTTACTGTGTCAGGAATAACGAGGCTTGCAAGTTTTGAACACCTGAAGAATGCACCCTCACGGATAGTCTTAACAGAACCCGGGATAACAACTGCTGTTATGGTAGTATTATCTGCAAAAGCATATTTGCTTATTACTTTTACTCCGCTTGGAACGACAAACGTTTTTGCTGTTGATTTACGAGCATCAATAAGAACGCCGTTTTTAACAATAGCAGGATTCTTCCTTCTGAGGGCATTGATCCATGGTGTATTCTCAAAAGCATACGAACCAAAGCTCTTGACACTGCCGGGAATAGTGATCGAACCCAGTTTGGAACAATCAGCGCAAGCGTGATCGTCAACTGCTGTTACATACGAAGGAATGGTCAATGCTGTCTTTCCTCTTGCACAAAGAACAAGAGTTTTCTTATTCTTGCTGTAAATATCGCCGTTGATAGAACAGAATGTTTTATTCTTGGAATTTACAGAGAGATTAGTGAGCTTACTGCATCCATAAAAAGCTGTATCAGTAATGTTTTTAACGGTGCTTGGGATAGTTACCTTCTGAAGATTAGTACATCTGTTGAATAAATATGAATTAACAGATGTGATACCTTCGGGAAGTGTAACAGCTTTGAGGGAAGTACAATTATTGAATGCCCATGATCCAATGGAAGTTAATCCAGATGGAAGTGAGATGGATTGAAGTGATGTACAATAACTGAATACGTCTGTACCGATGGTCTTAACGCCCTTAGGTACAGTAATAGACGTGAGCTTTGAGCAGCCCTCAAATGCGTATGAATTAATACTTGTAATAGTGCTTGGAATATTATAACTTCTCTTTCCTCCAGGTACAGCGATAAGTGTTTTCTTATCAGCTGTCACAAGAGCATTGCCTGCATATGTATAGTACTTTGATCCTTTTTTTACATCTATTGCAGTAAGACTTGTGCAATGTGTAAAAGGATTAATAGAAATTTTTTTTACCGAAGCAGGGATCGATATAGATCTAAGAGATGTGCAATGCTCAAAAGTATAACTTCCGATCGTTTCAAGTGTATTCGGAAGAGTAATGCCTGTAAGTTTTGAACAGTAGCTAAAGCTTCCCGATGCGATATTTTTGACTTTCTTCATTCCTTTTACATTTTGAAGGTTGGAGCACTTATAAAATGATCCGTCGATCTCGGTAACAGAATCGGGGATAGTAACAGAAGTAAGCGTCGTATTGTTACTAAATGCATTAAAGCCTATAGAAACAACAGCCTTTCCACCGAGTTTAGAAGGAATTGTTACTTTAGCCTGCTTACCATTATATTTGGTAATTTTGATACCGCCTGTCGTAGTCGAATATGACCAATCGCTTGTTGCCGCACTTGCACTGACTGCTGTCTGGTCAACTATCTGACTTTCCGGAAGTGCAGCAGCTGAACCAAAGACCATACACAACGCAAGAGTCATAGACAAGATCTTCTTTTTCATTTGCATTTGATTACTCACCTTTCCCTATTTTTTATTTTTTAACGAGTTTTGCCCGTACAAAGTTTATTATAATCCAATGATTAATTAAAGTCAATAAAGTTGGGGGCATTTTCAACATAATAATCAAAGCCCACTATATAATAGTGGGCTTTATTGTGAAATCTGTTCAAACCGATGCTTTTGCGACTTCTTTTGCAAGCTTGTCGGGTACGGCTACTGTGCCGCCGAAGATGTAGAGCTTGTTTGGTTTTTTGTCTTTCAGGAAGCTCTTGTGAGCATCTCTGAGTGCACTGTCTGCGAGCAGAAGCGGCGCTTTCTGATTTGCTGCAAACACGCCTCCTGCGAGTGCGTCAGGGAAATCGAGTCCCTTTGCAACGCATACAGTTTTAGAATTAAGCAGACTTGCAAAATACTTGTTTATCATCACGCAGGTTTCGTATCTCTGAGCACCATCGAATCTCTTTACATTCTTCTTTGGCAGCGCCTTCTTGATACTATTTTCAAGTGCAGTCGGGATAGCAACTTTACCGCCTACGATGTATACATTTTTGATGCTGCCCTTGACCTTGTTGAGGTAAGCGAGAATGTTGCTGTCAAGATTTTTCTTGCTTGGGTCAACATAGAGGATAGGTGCGCCCTTGAGAGCTGCAACAGGTGAGATCGAAAGTGCGTCTGCGAACGCTTTGTTAGTCGTGAAGAAAACATCTGTCGGTGCTTTTTTGGTTTTCTTCTGGAGTTCTTCTGCGACTCTCTTTGATGTCTCAAAGCAGTTATTTCCTCTGATGATCTGAGTGCTGTACTTATTCTTCAGAGCGTTGATCGTTCCGCTCTTCAAAGCGTTGCTAGTGTTTACGATAATAACTTTCTTTGCCTTCAAGCGTGCGAGCTCTGCCTCGGTCTGCTTGGTAACGATGTTCGGGTTCGCAAGCAAAAGCGGAGCATTGTACGCCTTTGCGAGCGGCACTGCAATGAGTGCGTCCTGGAAGGTCATTGCGTCGGCGATTATTACCGTGTCAGATGTTGTCTTGTGGCTTGCCTTGGAGAGCATTGCTGCGGTGTCGTATCTGTTTGCGCCGGCATAGCGAACGACTGCATTTTTGACTGTGCGGGTCTGAACCTTGCCGCACTGTGTGCACTTGCCCGTCTGAATAGATGTGCCCTTGTCAACGTTGAACGACTTGGTTGTCCAGTTCGTGACCTTGTGACCAGTTGCTTTGATAACTGTGCTTTCCTTGGTTATCTCGGTCTTGCCATTTTTGTCGGAGAAATACTTTTTGCAGGTCGAGCAGTACCAGTAAGCTTTGTTACCATTTGTTGTACAGGTCGCTTTCTTGGCGGTTGACCACTTACTCCATTTGTGACCGGGCGCTTTAATTGTCACAGATTTTGTATTGGTGTAGGTCTTGTTATTGAGTTTTGCAGTTGCAGTGTAAACCGTCTTGCCATTCGTGGTGCATTTTGCAGCAGTCGTCTTATGAGTGATAGTTGCTTTTACTGATTTTACAGTGCCGCACTGTGTGCACTTGAAGCTTGCGGTTGCAGAACTTGTACCGTTCCATTTCCAGGTCGGGTTTGCGTATGTGTGAGTGTGCGCTTTGACAGGAAGCTTTACGGTCCTGGTCTGCTTTGCAAATGCAGTATTTTTGAATGTTGCAGTGTATGTTGCAGAACCTTCAGCTGTTATTGTTGGCTCTTTCACAACCTTATACGCTGTTTTGACAGTCTCGGTCTGCTTGTGGGATTTGTCGTTAAGACAAACTCTTGTCGCTGTGCATGACTTGTTATCACTTGACCATGAATATGTTGGTGTTCCCCACTTGTGACCTAACGCATTAAGAGTAAATGTTTTTTTATTGGTATATGTCTTTGAATTGAAGGAAACAGTTGCTGTACAAGTTTTGCTTCCTTTAGCTGTACAGGTCGCTGCGGTAGTTGAAACGGTTTTGGGTGATGAATCAGTTAGAAAATGGGTGCTGCCGCAGGAGCAGGTGAACTTTGCTGTTGCGGAGTTTGATTCGTTCCATGTCCAGGAAACGTTATAGCTATGAGTATGCGAAGTTGCAGGGATCGTTATTTTCTTTGTCTGAGCAGCGAAAGCGGAATCTGCGAATTTAGCAGTATAAGTTCCTTCTCCGGCAGATGACTGAGTCGGCTGCTTGGTAACTGAGTATGAAACTGTTGCGTTTTCGGTTTTTTTATGGCTCGAATCATTCTGACAAGTACAGGAAGCGGTGCAGGTACTGTTATCAGAAGCCCACTTGTAGCTGACACTTCCCCATTTATGACCCTTTTTGCTGATGGTATTGGTCTTTTGGTTTGTGTAAGACTTGCCATTGATCGAAGCATTTGCGGTATAAACTGTCTTGCCGTCAGTCGTACAGGTTGCCGGAGTCGTTGTGCTTGTGATTGTCGCATTTACTGTACTTGAAGCGCCGCATCTTGAACATTTGAAGGTTGCGGTTGCAGAAGATGTTCCGTTCCATTTCCAGCTCGGTTGACCGTAGTTGTGTCCAAGTTTAGCGATGCTTACAGTTTTGGTGTTTGTTTCTGTCTTGCCGTCATAGGTAGCTTTTGCGGTGTAAACTGTCTTGCCATCAGTTGTACAGTTAGCAGGTGTCGTTGTGCTTGTAATTGTCGCATTTACTGTGCTTGAAGCGCCGCAAGTTGTACATTTGAAGGTCGCAGCCGCAGAAGATGTTCCATTCCATTTCCATGATACTGAATAGCTGTGGGTATGGTTGAGTTTTGGAATGGATACAGTTTTGGTCTGGGTGGTGAAGGCTGAGCTTGTGAACTTAGCAGTGTATGTACCAACACCATTGGCAGTCTGAGTCGGCTGCTTTGTTACGGCATATGATGCAGTGACTTTCTGAGTATCCTTATGCGAAGAGTTGCGTGAGCAGGATCTTGTTGCAGTGCAGGTATATCCGCTTGATGTCTGTGTCCAGACGTAGCTCGGAGAACCCCACTTGTGACCAAGTGCATCGATGGTTACTGTTTTGGTAGTGGTTGCTGTTTTTGTATTGTTGGTTATTTTAGCTGTTGCAGTGTAGACGGTCTTTCCGCTTGATGTACAGGTTGCGGCTGTAGTCTTTGATGATAAAGAAGCTTTAACGCTCTGGGAAGTTCCGCATTTAGAACAAGTAAAGATAGCTGTTGCAGAAGAAGTACCATTCCAGTTCCACGTTGGAGTATTCCAGTTGTGACCTGTTTTTGCGATCGTTTCCGTCTTGGCGGTCGGTGTTGTATAGTTTTTGCCGTTGAATGTTACGGTAACAGTGTATTTTTTATATCCAGCGGCTGTACAGGTGGCAGCTTTACTTGAGGAAACAGTGGAATTGGCTGTAACAGTCTGCTTGTCGCCGCACTTTGAGCAGGTGAATGTTGCAGTTGCAGATGTATTTCCATTCCATGTCCATGTAGGCGTGCCGTATGTATGGGTGCAGGCTACTGAACCGATAGGAATGAATTCGATATGCTTATTTTTAGAACAGTAAGATTCAGCAGCTGAATTTGTGTAGCCGTAAACTTTCAGACCGCTCATTTTAAGATCTGAGCCGCCTTCTGATGTACGATAGTATCCTAAAGCCTTTTCGCTGATAGTAGTCACACTTTTGGGAATAGTTATTTCTTTAAGTGATGTGCAGGAGTTAAATGCACCGGTATAGATAGTTTTAACTGTATCTGGGAGTGTGACCTTTGCAAGCTTTGGATTCCAGGCAAAAGCATACTTGCCGATCGTCGTAATTCCGTTTTGCAGTGTAACCTCTTGAAGATTAGGCTTATTATAAAATGCCTCGTCTGGGATAGCAGTCAGTGTTCCGGGAACTGTAACAGAAGTAACTCCGGAAGGACAGTAAAGCAGACTGGTTTTTGCTTTATTGTACAGCACTCCGCTTACAGAACAGTAATTTGGATTATTGGAATCAACATTGATGCTTTTTAGCGCTGTGCATGAAGAAAATACAGTGGGGACATCAGGTACATATTGACCGCTGGGTATCAGACCTATAGTTGTAACACTTGCAGGAATAGAAATTGTAGTAAGACTTGTACAGTTGCTGAACATTCCTGCTATTGATGTAACTCCATTAGGGATAGCAACGCTCTGAAGTGATGAACAACCATTGAAAGTACTGTAAGAACCATTAGATTCATTTACAGTAAAGGTAATGTAATTTCCTTTGAATGTAATTGTCTTTAATCCGATGCATCTTTGGAATGCTCCCGAACAAACTTTTGTTACACTGGACGGAATTTCAAGAGATGTTATTGCTTGCATCATTATGAATGCATTATTTTCAATGGTTTTTACTGTATTTGGTATAGTTACTTTTGTCGTCACCATGTTTGGAGCTAAAGCTTTTGAAAGTTTAATGCTTGTGACATTCTTTCCATTTATCTGGGAAGGAATATCAACCTCTGCGACAATAGTTTTCAGACCTGTGATCGCTACTGTTCCGTCTGACAGAGTAGAACATTTAAAATTTTCATATTCAAAGTCTTCCGCACTTGCGGAGATAGATGTTTCGTTTACAAAATAGTTTTCGGGGAGGGCGGCTGCTGAGCCGAACAACAGGCAAAATGCCACGGCTGCTGATACGATCTTTTTAATCATACAAATACTCCTTTATTAGTTGTTGTCAGAGATTTACAAATACAGGTTCATGATTTTTAAAATACGCCACATGATCAAATCCACAGTCTTTTGCGATCTGCGCTCCCTGAGCTATACCTCTGCCGACATCTTCGGCTCGGTGTGCATCAGAACCGATGGATATGATCTCTCCCCCTATGTCCTTATAAAGCTTTACAAGCTGCGCATCGGGCATCGTCTTTTTCAGATCTGTATATAGTCCCGATGTGTTGATCTCTATGCCTTTATTGTTTGAAATAAGCGTTGTGAATATTTTTTCGATCGTTTTGCGGTATCTCAGTATATCTACGCTTATTCCGTATTTTCCGCTGATATATCTCAGCGGATATGTCAGATGTCCGAGTATATCAAATTTTCCCCAAATGCACATTTCAAGCACCTGTTCAAAATACTCTTTCAGCAAAGTATCTATCTGCTGAAAAGACATCTTATCATATTCAAGATAGTAAAAATCCGGTTTTCCCGAATTATTGTGCAGCGAACCGATAATAAAATCTATTCTCTTGTCATTTACAAGCTCGTTTGCGATATTCTCAGCCTGAAGCGGCTGACCAAACTCGATACCGTGGACAAGAACAAGTTCGCCGTGATCCTGTTTTTTCAATTCATTCATCGGCTGCAAGCTGCTATCGTGGAAGCTTTTGCAGTTGTACATAACGATATCGTCCGGATCCGCCTTACTGCTGTCTATACCGTAATATTCAGGCTCAAACCAGGTGTTGCATTCACAATGATCTGTTACAGCGATAGCTTTCAAACCAAGCTGCTCAGCTTTTTCAACAAGCTTTGAAGGCTCGTCCTGACCGTCGGGCGAGAATCTGCAATGAGTATGACAGTCGATAAGTCCTTTTAAATCCAACCTATCACCCCTGTCTCATTTCATAGAGCTTCTTTGCGGCTTCAAATGCTTTTGCGAGAAACTCTGCATCGCTTAGACCGTTATATAGTTCGCTTCTGTCACGCATGACCTCAAGAGAGATCACTCCATAATAATCCAGCTTTTTAAGCTTTTCAATAAAACTTGTGTAATCTATATTTCCGTCAAAAGGTATAGCGTGCTGGTCGGCGGTGCCGTCGTTATCGTGGATATGCAGTGTTTTGAGTCTGTCACCGTACTTTGAGAGCACATCACTGCCTTTAGAAAAACAATTTTCGTGACCGATATCGTAGCACAGCTTAACGTTGGTATCATCGCACTCGCTGAATATCGTATCAAGGTATTCGGGACGTTCAATATTCTCAAAACAAAGATCGACATTAAGATCTTTGGCATATCTCACAAGACCCTTGAAATAAGTCTTTCCGCACTCGCTGACAGGCGGTGGTGCAATGGTGTCAGTACAATGCACAACAAGGCTTTTGATTGAAAAGTTGTGGCACGAGTCAATAGCACCATGCAGTTTTATAAGACTATCCAGAGGGTCAGTGTCAGTCCAAAGATTGTTCATCATATGAAAAGGTGCATGAACACTCTCGATACGCAAGCCGTTTTCTTTTACACACAAAAGCTCGTTCTGAAAAACATCGCTGCCGTTCCAGAACATTATTACGCTTTTGAAGCCTGCGTTTTTTATAAGCTCAATGCGTTTTTCAAATGGAGTATCCTTGGTGTAATTTGTGTTAATGCTCAGGATCATTTCACAGTGTCCCTTCTATTGAATGTTTCATATAAAGCAAAGATGCATTGATTCAGATGTTTTTGCGCATATATACAAAAACAAGCTCATCATCAACAGCTCTGCGGTCAAACTCTTTGTATCCGAGCTTTTCGTAAAGTCTGATATTATGCTCGCTTCGTGTGCTTGTAAAAAGCTCAAAACGATCGTGCGGAAAACAATTCTCGATCTCAGTTAAAAGTTTGCTCCCCAAACCCCTTCTTCTATGGTCGGGGTGAACCATCAGCTTGCCGATGAAAACAGTACCGTCATGTTCATATGCACGCACAGAGCCTATGATATCATCGCTTTCATCGACCGCCTTCAGAACTATCCCCTTTTCAAACTCACAAACGACCTCAGCCAGAGTTTGCTGAAGAGGCGGAATATCACGCCTGCCGAACAGATCAGCTTCGCTCTGATATGCAAGGTATTGAAGCTGCAATATTTTGCTCAGATCATTTCTGTCAGCTCTGATAATTTGTATATCCATAACATCAGTTTTTCAGAGAATGAAGTGGTGCAGGTATCTGACCTCCACGGTTTATAAACTTGCTTGGAGATTCCTTTTTCAGCGGCATTACAGGTCCGCAGCCAAACAGACCGCCCCAATCGAGCTCCTCGCCGACCTGTTTTCCGATCGCAGGGATAACACGAACTGCTGTTGTTTTGTTGTTCACCATTCCAATAGCGGCTTCATCTGCGATTATAGCTGAGATAGTATCCGCAGGAGTATCGCCCGGAATACATATCATATCAAGGCCGACCGAGCAAACTGCCGTCATAGCCTCAAGCTTTTCAATACACAATGCTCCGCTCTTTGCAGCATCGATCATGCCTGCGTCCTCCGAAACCGGGATAAACGCACCTGAAAGTCCTCCGATCCTTGAGCAAGCCATTACTCCGCCTTTTTTAACTGCATCGTTGAGCAATGCAAGGCAGGCTGTAGTTCCGTGAGTTCCACATCTTTCAAGACCGATCTCTTCGAGAATATGAGCGACAGAATCACCCACAGCAGGAGTTGGTGCAAGAGAGAGATCAACGATGCCAAACGGTACGCCAAGTCTTTCTGAAGCAGTCGTTCCGACAAGCTGTCCTACACGGGTTATCTTATAGGATATTTCCTTAATAACATCTGATATTTTTGTGATATCCGCATCAGGGTACTTCTTCAAAGCGGCTCTGACAACGCCCGGACCCGATACTCCAACATTTATCATACAATCCGGCTCACCAACTCCGTGAAAAGCACCTGCCATGAACGGATTATCCTCAACAGCATTACAGAACACAACAAGTTTAGCAGCGCCAAAGCAAGCATTATCAACAGTTTTTTCTGCGCACTCTCTTACTATCTGCCCCATCATTTTGCAGGCATCAAGATTGATACCCGTCTTTGTTGATCCGATATTTACTGAAGAGCATACTCTCTCGGTACAGGCAAGAGCTTCAGGTATAGACTTGATAAGCTCTATATCACCAGCAGAAAAGCCCTTGGGAACAAGCGCTGAGTATCCGCCGATAAGGTTTACGCCCACAGCCTTAGCAGCCTCATCCATAGTTTTGGCAAATTTGACAGGTGAACATTTACATGCGGCTGAAACAATAGCGATAGGTGTGACGGAGATACGTTTATTAATAATAGGTATACCGTATTCTCTTTCGATCTGCTCGCCCACCTCAACAAGATGAGCTGCTTTTGTTGTTATCTTGTCATAGACTTTTTTGCAGGCAACATCTATATCGCTGTCGATACAGTCAAGCAGAGAGATGCCCATAGTTATCGTTCTTATATCAAGGCACTCATCCTGTATCATTCGTATGGTTTCAAGTATATCATATACGTTTATCATTTTTGTCAAGATCCTCTCATCAGATATGGTGCATACAGTTGAATATGTTTTCGTGCATTACGGTAACTTTAAGTCCATTTTCCTCACCGAGCTTCTCAAGTGACTCTGCCATTGCTGCAAAATCGCTGTTCAGCTTGGAGATATCTACCATCATGATCATAGCAAACATTTCCTGCATAACAGACTGTGTCACCTCGATAACGTTAGCGTTGTACTCGGCGCACTTTGTACTTACCTTTGCAAGTATACCAACTGCATCCTTACCGATGACTGTAACTACTGCTTTCATATAAATACCAACCTTTCAGATAGCTTATTATTCTTATCAAATCATTATATCACACTTTAAGTCCTATTCCAATAGCACTATTATAAATATTTTATTAACGCTTTTTACGTTTTAATCTTATTATAAATATTGAAACTGCGGTAAGTAAAACAACAGACAATGAAATAAAGATCACTAACGGTTTAGAACTATTTTTACCGGTTTGTGTGTCAGGATCATTGTGTCCGGCTACATACTCTAACGGTCTGACAATACTATCATTAATGAAGAAATGCTCAAAGCTTTTATTGTCACCGCCATTTGAATCAAGCATCTTTACAAGCTCTTCGCTGCTGTTCACAAGGCGAACCTGTGATAGATCGTCACTGGTATTTGAAAAACAGTTACGCACACAATACAGCTCATGAGAATTCACCACAGCAGCGATCCCACTTCCCTTTTTATCATCAATTATTGAATAACAATCGCTGATCGTGCCTTTTTTTAACTCACCGACTATGCCTGCGCAGTCTTTACCGCTTAGTTTTCCGTTAAATCCGCAGCGTGTAATGGTGCCACAGTCGCAAACACCAACAATACCACCTGATTTATCTGTACTTACATCGGCATTCACAGCCACAAGGTCGGTTATGTTGGCATAAACACCGATATACCCGAATATTCCTCGCTGATCGCAATTATTATCAATGTCGTAGCTTAGTGTAAAACTGCTGAACGTATGTCCGTTAGCATCAAAATATCCATTAAAGCATCTGTCCTCACTTATCCCGGCACAGACAAAATCTTTTCCTTTAAAATCGAGGTCAGCTTCCACCACAACTGTTTTATCTCGATACTGATTGCCGTCGTTCACACTTTTTGCAAACTCATTCCACTGCTGTACAGTAGTAATGACCGTATAGCTGCTGCATTCATTGCTTGCAGCTTCAATAAGCTTTTCGGCATAGGATATCTCCCTGTACGAAGGAGTTTGCTTTTCTAAAACGGTTTTTGCCTTGTCAATAACACGCTGCATTCCTTTGGTGCCTGCGTATTTATCAACAAGCTCTTTTAAATGATCCTCTGACGGTTTAGCGTTCACTGTGGTATATGCATTTATATAAGCATTTCTGAACTGCGTGTGCAGGCAATCCATCCACTCTCCGCTTTCGTTGCAATAATAGCTTTCTCCCTCGTGAGCATAGCACTGTGCATCCTCGCAGACAAAATAGTTATGTCCGTTTTTAGATCTCAAAGAAACGATAACAGAAAACTTTTCATCTTTTGAGAGCGACACTGCTGACGGCAGCTTGATACTGTAATACCCGTCATACACAACATTTCCTTTTATTTCAGTGCAAAGCTCATTTCCAACTGGCGAAGCGTCTTTAAGCCCCTTATAAACTTTTATAGTATAGTCAGTACCTTCTCCGCCATTGTCCGCTACAAGGAAAGAGATCTCTTCGAGTTTTTCGTCAGACCCGGCGGTAAAAACATTTGCAGCCTGTATGGTATTCTTAGCAGAGGCATACATCATATTACTGCCGTTGTTATGGGAGTAGACTTTATCCGAACGTGGTGAGGTGACTTTATAAAAATAAAAATCCATCATCTCCGGTTCTTCATATGAGATCCAGTAAAAGCCATTTTCGTGACGTGTACCCCATACACCTTTTACCAACCATGCTCCGTTTTTATCAGGCTTAATGTCACCAAAATTATCTCTGCTGTAATCATCGTCCCAGCCAATGACAGTAACACTGTGATTTTCTTTGGTGCCTGATCTCTGAAAATAGCTTTTATGGTCGCTGCTGAAACAGCTGTCATCGTTATAATAACAAACTGCAGCTCCACCATACTCCAATATCTTTTTTTTGATCGTATCCTTATCTGACCTGATCTTCTCCATTTTCTCAAGCTCATAAGTACAAAGACCGTTCTGAGAATAAGATACAGGGTTAAGATGTGGAGTATTCAGGTACATCGGCTCATCTCTTTCATCCTGGATGCCGCTAAGTCTTGACATGGCAAACACGGGAGAGATTATGTAACTGTTTGAATACCGCTGTTCTGCCTCCGGCTTTAAATGCTCGGAATCGGTCGAAAACCAGACCAGTGAGGATTCCGAAAGATCAACTGAAGCATTCTCAAGTCCGCTGTATATAAGGTTTTGCTCAATACTTCCAATAGTTGCGTATGCCCAGCAAAGCCCTGAATTCATCGGTGACTGTCTGACAGGTGTAACTTTACCTGAAACAGTTGGATCCAACTTTGACACAGTAGTTCCCTGTTGTGCATAGGCGGTGAGCTCAAGTGCAAAAACAGAATACAAAAGCGCTAACAGAAGGCTAAAAGCTATTCGAGGGGCTTTCATTTATCTCACGTCACTTTCGGATAACAAACTTTCTTGTGTATTCATTCTGCGGAAGCTGTCCTGCACACATTTCACGCAATCTGACAGCATTACATTCAAGCTGTGCCACACGCCTGCAATCATTATCTGTTTCAAGCTTGCTCAGCGAGGTATCATAGTTGAGGGTCCTGCTACCGGCAGCAGACAAAATATCAGTACCTTTACTGCTCATAGCAAGTATTCTTGCATACGGCACGGGTATCTGCATATCCTGAGCATTGATACCAAGAGCAAGGTGTATCACCATTCTGCGTATCCTTGCCATGGTTATATCCCTGCTCTTTACAGATTCTTCAAACTTTGCAACGCTTCTCGGTCCGCTCTGAACAGCTTTGAAAAACCTATTTTCAAGGCTTTTGGTGATAAACGGCAATTCCTCGATAAGGTCTTCATCAGCAGTGATTATCCTGAAAAGAAGAGCCTTATCCATGTTTTCGATAAAAGCAGGTTCGCTTTGCGGAAGCTGTGGAACGACAGAAGAAAGGTCAGATCCCAGTTTGATCATCTTTCTGATCATTGTTGCGCTTGCAAAGCCGTCGCTGACCTCAAGATCATCGTGCAAAGCGCCGCTGCGCTGTATACACATAAGCTTTATCCACGGTGCAACACTTTTTGCAGCATTTATATACTCAATACCAAGTATATTGTTTGCATCATTCAGTACATTTTTGATATCACTGCAATTCTTTTCAGCAGCAGCCTGCATTGCGGCTGGATAACTAAGTCCGCTGGAAATAAGCTCCTTGAACACTTCACTGTCGCTTAGCTTTTCACATTCGCTCTGAGCTTTTTCAAGAAGCTCTGCGCTTGCGCAGGCACAGCCAAAAGAAATAGAATTTACAACTCCTTCTCCCAATCCTGCAAAAAGTCTCATCGCATTCAGAGCAAACACCTGCGCACAAGAACATGAGTACGGTGCAGGAAGCTCGATTACCAGGTCTGCTCCCTGATCTATCGCTATCTGCGCACGATCGTATTTGGAATAGATAGCGACATCTCCACGCTGCACTACATCACCGCTCATTACAACGACGATACGATCCGCACCCATTTCACGAGTCTTTTCAAGATGATATCTATGTCCGTTATGGAAAGGATTATATTCAGCAACAACACCAGCGATATGCATTTCTCCACCTCCGGATGTCAGCATTGCCTAAAATATTAAAAGAATAAAAACTTTTTTTATTAAATAGCATATTTATGCAAAATACACTTGAAATTTATCGCAAATATGATATACTGATATTATATTATATTGTAGCTTTAAAGTCAAGCAACAGTATTTTTGAATAATTATTTGAGAGGAGTATTTCTTAATGAAGGTATTAGTAGTAAATGCAGGTTCGTCATCACTGAAATATCAGCTTCTTGATATGACAGACGAGTCTGTTATTGCAAAGGGCAACTGTGACAGGATCGGCATAGGCGGTCATGTAAGTGCTAAGACGGGTGACGGCAGAAAGCTTGAAGCTGACTGTGACTTCCCTACTCACACAGAGGCTTTTGAAAAGCTTGTAGAGGTTCTTACCACAGGTGAAACAAAGGTTATAGACTCCATGAACGAGATCTCGGCAGTTGGTCACAGGATCGTGCAGGGTGCTGAGGTATTCTCAGAGGCTTGTCTTGTAACTGACGAAGTTATTGACAAGATCGACGGCCTTGCTGAGCTTGCACCGGTTCACAACCACGCTCACGCACTCGCTCTCAGAGCTTGTAAGAAGGTTATGCCGGCAACAACTCCGCAGGTGGTCGTATTTGATACAGCTTTCCATCAGACAATGCCTCCAAAGGCTTATATGTTCGGTCTGCCTTATGAAGATTATGAGCAGCTGCACGTCAGAAAGTACGGCTTCCACGGTACATCGCACAGATTTGTATCTGCTGCCCTTGCTGATGCTATGGGCAAGGATATCAAGGATCTGAAGATCGTTTCATGCCATCTTGGCAACGGTTCTTCCATTACAGCAGTTGACGGCGGTAAGTCTGTTGACACAACGATGGGATTCACTCCTCTTGATGGTGTTATAATGGGAACTCGTTCCGGAAGCGTTGATCCTTCAGCTGTTGATTTTGTTGCTGAAAAGCATGGTTTTACACCGGCACAGATGAGTGAGTATCTCAACAAGAAATCCGGATTCCTTGGACTCTCAGGCATTTCATCTGACAACAGAGATATTATCGCTGAATCTAAAAAGGGAAACAAGAGAGCAGAGCTTGTTAATGAAATGCTCACATACGAGATCAAGAAATACATTGGTGCTTTCGCTGCTGCAATGAACGGACTTGACGCTGTACTGTTCACAGGCGGTATCGGCGAGAACGAAGCGCTGGTACGTTCAATGGCTTGCTCGGATATGGATTTCCTCGGAATAAAGCTTGATGAGGAAGTTAACGCATCTGTCAGAGGCAAGCTGTGTAAGATCTCAGCTGCTGATTCAAAGGTCGAGGTATGGATCGTTCCTACAAACGAGGAGCTTCTTATCGCAAGAGATACCCTGGCACTTATCAGCAAATAATCAATAATATAAATCAAAACCACCCGTTAAACGGGTGGTTTGCGAAAGCCCTATAAGGGCTTAATACGGACACTACCCCTCAAGGGGTCGGGAATAGTCTGCCAACCGCA